>NZ_JBIBST010000002.1:0-861852 GCF_043077765.1 Streptomyces sp. NPDC015661
AGTCGCCGAGCAGGGAGGACCAGGCCACCGACTGGAGAAGACCGCCATCAAGGCCTCCACCTGGGTCCTCAACCACCCCGACGTCCTCGCGGCCGGCGAACGCCTCGCCTCCAAGACCCGCGCACTGCACCCGAAGAAACTGCCCGGACCCGGCATCGGCCCGTGGACGGAGAGCCGCGACCTGCCAAAGATGCCCGACGCACCGTTCCGCGACTGGTGGAAGAAGAACCGCACAGGAGGCCGCCCGTGAGCCAGAACTCCCGCGCACGCATCCTGGGACGCATCCGCCAGGCGCTCGCCGACGCGCCCCTCGCCCCGGAACCCGCACGCGACTACCTCGCCTGCCACACCCCGGACGACCCCGGCACCGTCCTCGACCTCCTGCACAAGAACCTCGCCGACTACCGGGCGATCGTGCACCGCGCCACGGAGGACGAACTCCCCGTCCTGGTGGCAGCACTGCTCGACCGGCGCGGCGCCCGCACCGTCGCCGTCCCGCCCGGGCTGCCCACCGCCTGGCTGTCCGCGACGACGGCGGAGCAGCGCCACGACGACGAAGCCGAGCTCACCCCGTACGACCTGGACGCCACGGACGCCGTGGTCACCGGCTGCGCCCTGGCGATCGCAGAGACCGGCACGATCGTCCTGGACGGAGGTCCGGGCCAGGGCCGCCGTGCCCTCACCCTGGTCCCCGACCTGCACGTCTGCGTCGTACGCGCCGCCGACCAGGTCGTTGCCTCCGTACCGCAGGCACTGCACCGCCTGGATCCGGCCCGCCCGCTGACGTGGATCTCCGGTCCGTCCGCCACCAGCGACATCGAGCTCGACCGCGTCGAGGGGGTGCACGGCCCCCGCGCGCTGCACGTGGTCCTGACCACCCCCTGAAACCGCAGACGGACACGGCTCCCCCGGCAAAGAATGGGGAGCCGTGTCCGTACGAGGTTGTCGTGTGTCCCGGCGACGCGTCGCCGGGGTGTCTCAGCCGGCTTCGACAGGCTGCGCCGGCGCGGCGTCGACGGAAGTTCGGGACGGGCCGCTCCCACCCTCCTGGCCTGCGCCGTCGGCTTCCTCGGCGAGCCGCTGCATGCCGCTGGTGGTCTTCAGCGGCTTCTCCTTGATGAAGAGGACGGCGAGGAGCGCGAGGAACGCGAAGGGGGCCGCGACGAGGAAGATCTCGCCCGTGGCGACGCCGTAGGCGTGCTCCACGATCTCGCGGATCGGGGCGGGAAGAGTCGCCATGTCCGGCACGGCGCCGTCCCCGCCGGAGCCTCCTCCGGTCGGAATACCGGCGTCCGCGAGCCCCTTGGTCATCTCGGTGGCGACGCGGCTGGCCAGGATGGCGCCGAGCACGCTGGTGCCGATGGTGCCGCCGAGGCTGCGGAAGAAGGAGAGGACCGAGGTGGCGGCGCCCAGTTCGGTGGCAGCCACGTCGTTCTGCGCGGCCAGGACCAGGTTCTGCATCAGCATGCCGACGCCGATGCCCATGACGGCCATGTAGACGCTGGTCAGGCCGAAGCTCGTATCGGAGCCGATCGTGGACAGAAGGCCAAGGCCGGCGGTCATCGTGATGCCGCCGGCGACCAGGTAGGCCTTCCAGCGACCGGTCTTGCTGATGATCTGTCCGGCCACGGTCGAGGAGACCAGGAGGCCGAGGATCATCGGCAGGCTCATGAGGCCCGCGACCGTCGGGGACTTGCCCAGGGAGATCTGGAAGTACTGCGACAGGAAGACGGTGCCGCCGAACATGGCGAGACCGACGAAGAGGCTGGCGACGGTGGCGAGCGCCACGGTGCGGTTGCGGAAGATGCCGAGCGGGATGATCGGCTCGGGCACCCGGGACTCGACGAAGACCGCGGCGACGAGCAGCACCAGGCCTCCACCGGTCAGGGCCGCGGTCTGCCAGGAGGCCCAGTCGAAGCTGTTCCCGGCAAGCGACACCCAGATGAGCAGCGCGCAGACGCCGGCGACGATCAGGAAGGCGCCCAAGTAGTCGATCTTCGCCTCTCGGCGCCTGACGGGCAGTTTCAACGTCAGCTGCAGCAGCACGATGGCGAGCAGCGCGAAGGGGACGCCGACGAAGAAGCACCAGCGCCAGCCCAGCCAGGAGGTGTCCACCAGAACACCACCGATGAGCGGCCCGGCGACGGTGCCGACCGCGAAGACGGCACCGAAGATGCCGGCGTACTTGCCGAGCCTGCGCGGCGGGATGATCGCCGCCATCACGACCTGCGCGAGGGCGGTCAGACCGCCGGCGCCGATGCCCTGGGCGACGCGGCTGAAGATCAGCAGCGAGACGTCGTGCGAGAAGCCGGCAAGGAGCGAGCCGACCACGAACAGACCGAGGGAGATCTGGAGGAGCAGCTTCTGGTTGTAGAGGTCGGACAGCTTGCCCCACAGCGGCACCGTCGCCGTCATGGCGAGCAGTTCGGCGGTGACGACCCAGGTGTACGAGGACTGGCTCGCTCCCAGGTCGGCGATGATCCGGGGCAGCGCGTTGGCGACCACGGTGCCCGCGAGGATGGAGACGAACATGCCCGCCATCAGGCCGGACATGGCTTGGAGTATCTGACGGTCGGACATGGCGGCCGGGGAGGCGTCGACCGGCGCCGCTGGTGATTTCACAACATCTCTTCTCAGTGTTTCGTGGTTCACAGGGGTTCAGGGGGACCGCACCTGGGGCCCGGCGCTGTGGCCCGCCCTGGCGCGCGGGAGATACGAGAGCTGGGCTGCTTCGAACGGAATCGGCCGGGGCGGCATCAGGCGGCTCGGACTCCCCCGGGACTGGAGCGGCCGGGACGGGACCAGCCGGTACGGGAACAGCCGGGACGGGACCAGCCGGTACGGGATCGGAAGCTCAGCGTCCGTCGGTCGGAAGCGGCGGCATGGGGAGGCCTGCGGCGAGGTGGTCGAACGTCTCCCGGAACACGTCCGCGAAGGGGGCCTCCCCCTGCCGGACGCACCAGTGCTCGAAGGCGACGCGGACGGCCGAGCCGCCGACGGCGGCCAGCAGGCGTGGGTACAGGCCCAAGGCGCGGCGCCGCTCCTCGTCCTCCGGCGACGCGAACGCCGGCCGCTCTTCGGCGAAGAGGGGCGAGCCCGTTCCGATGCGTTCCGCGAGCGCCTCGGCGAGGCCGAGTTCGTCGGCCATGTGGGCGCCGATCCTGCGTGCGAGGAGCTGGGGTGCCTTGCGCAGGACTTCGGCGTGCAGACGCCACAGCTCCTGCTGCTGTTCGATCTCGCTCAGCTCCGCCGCCAGGGCCTCACGGAGCGCCTCCAGCGGGGAGAGTGCGGGCGGGGCGGCGAGGACGGCTCGGCGGACTCGGTCGCCGGCGTCCGCGCCGACCATGACGAAGACCTCGTCGCGGGATTCGAAGTAGTTGAAGAACGTGCGCGTGGAGACCCCTGCCGCCGCGCTGATGGCGTCGACGGTCACGTGCTCGACACCGCACTCCACCGCGAGACGTACCGCCGCCTCGACCAGAGCGGCACGCGTCGCACGTTTCTTGCGCTCTCTGAGCCCGCCCTCGACGGGAACCCCACCCACCATGGGTGCAGGGTACGCAAAAATGCACGGTCTGCAAAAATATCCCGGCCCTGGGGGCCGGCCGAGAACGATCACGGTCGGTTCGGACGTCGGTCGACTCCGCCGGCGGTGCCCACCGCGTTCATCGGCTCCTGTCGGCGCAGGTCGAGGAGCATCGCGTCATAGCGGTCCTCGCCCGTCCCCCAGGGCCGCGTCTCGCCGATCCTGCGGTATCCCCAGGCCCGGTAGGCGGCCGAAGCCGCCGTGCCGCCCGGGTGGACGTTCAACAGCACCCGCTCGGCCGCGATGCCGTCGAGGAGCGCCTCGTGGAGACGCGCCGCGACGCCGTGCCCGCGCCACGCTGCGCGCACGGCGAGTTCCATCAGCCCGAAGGTGCGGTGTCCGTCCTCCCGTCGCATGTCCTCGGCCACAGGCTCGGCCAGTTCGTCCCACCACCCGGTGTCGGGGGCGAGCGGGTGGCCGTACGCCATGCCCACCGGCTCGCCGTCCTCGGTACGGGCCAACACGGCACGGAAGGCGGGCTTGGCGACCTGGGAGGGGAAACGGCGGAAGGCAGCGGCGACGCCGTCCTCGGTCTCGTTGTACGGGGGCTCGGCGAACGCTTCGGCATAGATCAGCCTGAACGCCTCCACGGCCTGCTCTGTCACCGATCCGTCCATGCGCTCGATCGCGATGGTCCCCTGCCACGTCATGTGATGCCCCCTCGGACGGTCTCGCGGGTGCACGCTCCACACCCGTCGGCCGTGACGTCCCGACCGGACCGGCTCAGGTCGCCACTTCGGCATCTTGCATGATGACCTGCTTGAACACGGCAACAGGCGCCCCCCTGCGCGAGGTCTTCGCATCCCGCCCCGAGGCGGCGCCGCCGACCGGCTCAGAGGCGGTGCGGGCCTTCGAGGCGGAGCACGGCATCGCGCATGGCTGTGGGACACGGAGGACGACGAGGAGGCCCTGTCGGACCGGGAGTTCGAGGCCAGGACGGCCGCAGTGTTCGAGCAAGGCGCGCTGCTGCTGAGCACGGACGGCTGCGGCATGTACCGGCGCGGCCGAACCTCAAACCACTTGCGAATGCCCAGGTCAGCCGGGGCAGGATGCTCCCATGAGCGTGGACGGGGAAAGCAGCGTGGCCGAGGTCATCGAGCGAGAGCTTCGGTTGTTGACTCCGGCCGGGCGATCATCCAGGGCATTGGCGGAGCAACTCCTCGATCCGGAGTTCGTGGAGGTGGGTTCCTCGGGGCGACGGTGGGATCGCCCGTCCATGCTCGCGGCGCTGCCCGTCATGCAGGGTGCAGCCGACGACGGCCCGCAGTACGTGGCCTCCGAGATGACCGGCACCGTATTGGCGCCGGGGATTGTGCACCTGACGTTCGAAACGATGCTCGACGGCAGGCGATCCCGGAGGAGCTCGATCTGGCGGAAGCTGGATGACGAGTCCGGGTGGCGGATGTACTACCACCAGGCCACGCCCGTGCCCGATGCCTGAGGCAGGGAGCCCGTTCGCCGTCCCGACGGCCACCGGCCGAGTCGCCCTCGCGGTCCCCGCCGAGATCGCCGGCGTGATGCCCGTCACTCGGCGGGGACCCTGGGGTGGGCATGCGTGATCATGATCGGCATGGACGCTCGTTTCCTTGGTATCGCTGATCTGACCGAGACGCCCTCCGTGGCGGTCGTCGTCGATGTCATGCGTGCCTACACCGTGGCTGCCTGGGCCTTCGCCCAGGGGGCGGAGAAGATCGTCCTCGCCGAGTCGCTGGACGACGCTCTGGCGCTCAAGGCTCGCCACCCGGACTGGGCGGCGCTCAAGGACGGTCCGCCCGCGCCGGGGTTCGACATGGTCAACTCGCCGGGCATGCTGCGGTCCGTCGACCTCACGGGGCGGACCGTGGTCCAGAAGACCACGGCAGGGACGGTCGGTGCCCTCGCGGTCAAGGACGCGGAGCTGGTGCTGTGCGCCGGCTTCGTGGTCGCGGAGGCGACGGCCCGGCTCCTCCGGACGCGAGCGAGTGACCACGTCACCTTCGTCGTCACCGGCGAGGACGGCCGGGCCGACGAGGATCTGGCCTGCGCGCAGTACATCGCCGGGAGAGTCTCCGAGGCCGGGACGGACGCCGCTCCCTTCCTCCGCCGCGCCGCCGAGTCGCGCGCCGCCGCCGAGTTGGCTCAGGGGGTCCGTCGGGGAGTGCACGCCGATGACGTCGCACTCTGCCTTGAGCTCGACCGGTTCCCCTTCGCCATGGTGGCGACCTCGGAGGACTCGCTCATGGTCCTGCGTCCGTACCAGCGTCCGTGAGCCGCGGCACGATTCCCACCCTCGGCCGCCGCGGCGCCATGTCCGGACGCTCTTTCAGCGGATCGCCGGTCGTAGGCCGTCGCATAGAGTGATGTCGCGAGGGTGTCCAGGTTGTTCGTCACGCAATGATCATGGACGCCCTCACCTCGTCACCGCATCGATCACGCCCGCTCGAGTACCGGGGACAACTCGCCCCGGCGGTGCGCCTTCGCTCGCCGTGACTCGGCAGGCCGAGCGACGGCGTTGAGGCAGCACGGCGTCCACAACTGAGGGGTCGTTCACGATGGCTACGTATGTGTTGATTCCCGGTGCCGCGTCCAGCCCGTGGTACTGGCACCTGTTGGAGGCCGAGCTGCGCGGGCGGGGCCAGGACGTGGTGGCGGTGGACCTGCCGTGCGACGACGACTCGGCCGGGCTGGCCGAGTACGCCGACACCGTGGTCGACGCCATCGGTGATCGCACCGGCCTGATCCTGGTGGCCCACTCCTTCGGCGGGTTCACCGCCCCGCTGGTGTGCGACCGCGCGCCGGTGGACCTGCTGGTGATGCTGCAGGCGCAGATCCCGGCACCGGGTGAGGCCCCAGGCCAGTGGTGGGCCAACACCGGTTACGAACGAGCCAGGCGCGAACAAGACGAACGCGACGGCAGGGACCCCGGCGACGAGACCGCCCTGTTCTACCACGACACCCCGCCGGAACTGGCCGCCGAGGCCGAGAAGCACACGCGTACGCAGTCGGCAACCCCGTTCGTGAAGCCATGGCCGCTGGCCGCATGGCCAGACGTGCCCACGAAGTTCCTGCTGTCCCGCGACGACCGCTTCTTCCCCGCCGAGTACATGCGCCGAATCGTGCGGGAGCGCCTGGGCATGACACCCGACGAGCTGCCCGGCGACCACTGCCCCATGCTCGGCCACCCCACAGAACTGGCCGACCACCTGGAGGCATACCGAACCGGGACGTGACGGCCGCCCGGCTCCACGCCCCCTCTTCCGCGTCCGCACGGGGCTACTGGCCGGCACCCACCGATTCGCTGGCGACAGCAGGACCTACGGTCGTCACCGTGGCAGAGGCCGCCTCGGTCTGCGGCGCGTGCGCAGGGTGGGGGGTCCGGCCCGGTGCTCGGGTTGCGCCGGGTCCTCACCGCGGCGAGCTGTTCCTGCGGGCTCTCCAAGGACCACGTCTGCCGGGCGCCCCGTTCGGCGCAGCCTCAGTGGTCTCGGGAGGCGTCCCGTCGGAGGGTGGTTCTGAAGACCGCCCGCCGTCCGAGCCCATGAGGATGCCGCCGATGCACCGCTATCCCCCGATCGCCGATCACGGGCTCATCGGAGACCTGCAGACGTGCGCGCTGGTCTCCGCCGAGGGCGTGGTGGACTGGTTCTGTTCACCCCGTTTCGACTCACCGAGCATCTTCGGCAGACTGCTCGACCACGAGCGTGGCGGCCACTTCTCGATCACCGTCAACACGCCGGGCACGACGGTGCGTCAGTTGTACCTGGCCGACAGCGCGGTTCTGCTCACCCGTTTCCTCACCCCTGACGGTGTCGGCGAGGTGGCCGACTTCATGCCGCTGGCCGCCGAACCGACCGTACCGACCGACCGGCACACCCTGGTCCGGGTCCTTCGGGTGGTGCGCGGAACGGTCCGCTTCTCGCTGGAGTGCCGGCCCCGGTTCGACTACGGCCGGGAAGCGCACGAACTGGTCGTCGACGGCGCCACCGCGCGTTTCTCCGGCGCCACCGCCACCGCGCACCTCCAGGTCCTCGGGCCCGTCGTGCCGGAGCGCGACGGTGCGGACGTCCGTGCCGAGGTGGAGCTGACCGCCGGTCAGCGCGCCGCCGCCGTGCTCACCGTGGACGGTCCCGGAGCCGAGTCGCCCCTCCCGGCGGACCAGGCGAGCCTGCAGGCCGCCTTCGACGGGGTCCGCTCCTTCTGGCACGAGTGGATCAGCCGCTGCACGTACCGGGGCCGCTGGCAGCAGCAGGTCAATCGCTCGGCGGTCACGCTGAAGCTGCTCACCTATGCCCCGTCCGGCGCGCCGGTCGCCGCCGCCACCATGGGCCTGCCGGAGCAGGTCGGCGGCGAGCGGAACTGGGACTACCGCTACACCTGGGTCCGGGACGCCTCTCTGTCGGTGCGCGCCATGGTCGACCTGGGTTTCACCGAGGAGGCCGACGCGTTCCGCCGGTGGCTCGGCGCCCGGCTCCAGGCCGGTGGCACCGTCAGTGGTGAGCCCTTGCAGATCATGTACCGGGTGGACGGCGACCCGCACCTGAGCGAGGAGGTGCTCGGCCATCTGGAGGGCTGGCGCGGCTCCGCCCCGGTCCGGGCCGGCAACGGCGCCGCCGACCAGCTCCAGCTCGACATCTACGGCGAGGCCGTCTTCGCCTTCGCGCAGGCGCACGACCTGGCCCAGCTCGCGGGCTACGACGGCTGGCTGCGCTTCGCTGCCACGGTGGACTGGCTGTGCGAGCACTGGGACCGGCCCGACGAGGGAATCTGGGAGACCCGTGGCGGCCGCCAGGACTTCACCTACAGCCGGCTGATGTGCTGGGTGGCCCTCGACCGTGCCGTACGGATGGCCGTCGCACTCAGTCGTCCCGCCGACCTGCCGCGCTGGACGGCCGCGCGGGACGCCGTACTGCATCAGGTCATGGAGCGAGGGTGGTCGACCGAGCGGCAGGCCTTCGTCCAGCATTACGGCAGCGAGGTACTGGACGCCTCACTCCTGCTGATGCCGATCACCGGCTTCATCGCGCCGCGCGACCCGCGCTGGCTGTCCACGCTGGACGCGATGGACAGCGAGCTGGTCTCCGACAGCCTGGTCTACCGTTACGACCCGGCAGCCTCCCCCGACGGGCTGCGCGGCTCGGAGGGAACCTTCTCCCTGTGCAGCTTCCTGTACGTGGACGCGCTCGCCCGGGCCGGCCGCCTCGACCAGGCCCGCTACGCCTTCGACAAGATGCTCACGTACGCCAACCACGTCGGGCTCTTCGCCGAGGAGATCGGCCCGACGGGCGAGCAACTGGGCAACTTTCCCCAGGCCTTCACCCACCTCGCGCTCATCACCGCCGCGATGACACTCGACAAGGCCCTGGACCGGTGAGCTGCTTCCCAGGGGCCGCTGCCGTGGCGCCGCCGGCCGCCGCTTCCGGTCGGTCGGTCCCTGCGGTGCTCTCGCGCGCGGCGGTTCAGGCCACGAGGAGACGGAGGCCGAGTTCGGCCGCGTCGAGGGCGACGAGTTCGGGGTTCCGCTCGGCCCAGCGGCCCGAGGCAAGGTCCTCGCGGAGCCTGTTCACCGCCCGCTGCTCGGCCTGCGGCCCGACTCTGGTCCATACGGACACCGCGCGGCGCACATGCTCCTCCAGGTACGCCTCGGGCCGTCGCCAGTACGCCTCGAAGAAGCCGTCCGCGCAGTCCCACGGGATGAGCACCGGCTCCAGACGGGCCCCGATCGCGCCGGCCAGCCGGTCCACCGAGGGCCGGCCCGCGACCAGCCCCGCGACCTCCGGCAGATAGTCGCGGGAGAGCCAGAACCGGTCCCGCCAGCCGGTCTCACTGGCGTCGTGCGTGAACACCACCACGCGCCGGGCCACCCGCCGCATCTCGCGCAGCCCGGCGATCGGGTCCTGCCAGTGATGAACCGTGCTGAAGGCCATCGCCGCGTCGAAGGACCGGTCCTCGAACGGCAGGCTCTCCGCCGTCGCCGCCACGCACGGCGCCGCGCCCTCCGGACGCTGCGCGCGCATGACCGCCGAGGGCTCCACCGCGGTCACGTCACGGTCCGGGGGTTCGTAGGAGCCGGTGCCGGCGCCCACGTTCAGTACCGTCCGCGCGTCCCCGAGGGCCTCCCAGACCCTCGCGGCGATCCGTGGCTCGGTCCGTCGCGTCGCCGGGTACGCGGAGCCGATGACCTCGTACAACTGCGCCCCGAACACCTTCAGTTGCTCCTCCGGGTTCGTCCTGATGCCCAAGGCCCGTGCCTCCAGTTCCCTGTCGATGGCCGTCACCGTGGCGGCGGCGCGGTCGCGCTGGTCGACGAGCAGGCCGCGCAGCCGGTACAGGTGCGCGACCGCGTCGGTGGTCGGGTCGTCGACGAGATCCGCGATCTCGCGCAGTCCGAAACCGAGCCGCCTGTAGCCGAGCACCTCCCGCAGCCGCTCGACGTCGCCCGCCGAGTAGGCCCGGTATCCGGCCGAGGTGCGCGCGGACGGCTGTACGAGGCCGATCTCGTCGTAGTGGTGCAGCGTGCGGACGCTCACGTCGGCCAGCTCGGCCACGCGCCCCACGGTCAGGTGTTCTTCCACGCCCCCGACCATGCGGCATGACGTCACGTGAGGGTCAAGCGCCGTCGCGCACGGCGCGCGCGGAGCCACCCCCGCCGAGGGTCGGCGGGGGTGGCTCGGGTGTGGGTGGCACCGGTGTGGGTGGCTCCGGTGTGCGTGGCACCGGGCGTGCGTGGCTCCGGTGTCCGTGGGCGAAGCTCTCCGGCGGTCAGGCGCGGACGTGCAGCCCGAAGCCCGTGCGGCCGGTCGGCTCCAGGCCCTCCTTCAGGTGCAACGAGGGGATCTCGTAGTCGCCGAAGTTCTGCCGCCGGAAGGCGATCGGCTCGGTCGACTCCAGGGTGAGCAGGCGCTGCTCCCAGGCCTTGGCGACGTCGCCGTACTCCTCGTCGGTCATCCGGTCGGTGCCGTACTGCACGAACGGCGGCAGGACCTCGAGGCCGGGGTAGTAGAGGATGCCGTGGTGGATCGGGAACAGCAGGTCGTCGATGGGACCGTTGATCCCGCGGGCGGCGTAATGGCTCTCCGGGCCGCCGGCGGTCACCGAGAGCAGGGCCCTGCGGCCCGCGAGGGTGCCTTCGCCGAAGCGCTCGCCGTACTTGGTGTCGCTGTGCTCGCCGACGCCGTACGCGAAGCGGTACGTGAAGACCCGGTCGAACCAGCCCTTGAGGATCGCGGGCATCGTGTACCACCACAGCGGGAACTGGAAGATGATCGTGTCGGCCCACAGCAGCTTCTCCTGCTCGGCCAGGACGTCCGGAGTCAGCGTCCCGGTGTCGAAGGCCCGGCCCGAGTCCAGGGCCACCTTCAGCGGGCTGGACGCGGCGGGGCCGTAGTCGGCGGCATCGACGACGGCCTTCCAGTTCATCGCGTACAGATCGCTCACCCGTACGTCGTGCCCGGCGGCTTCCAGCGTGGACACCGCAAGGTCCTTGAGCGAGCTGTTGAGCGACTTCGGCTCCGGGTGGGCGTGGACGATCAGCGTCTTCATGGCGACTCCTTCGGATCGGATGCCTTCGATCCTGGTCGCCGGGCCGGCCGCTGTTCAGGGGCGCCTCTTCCGTAGGACCGGACTTCCTGGTACTCGCAGGGCCACCTTCGCGGGCGTCTCCGAAGCCATACTGGGGGCATGGACGATCTTGCGGGTTTCCTGCGGACGCGGCGCTCCCGGGTCGATCCGGCGGCGGTCGGCATTCCCACCGACAGCCGTCGCCGGGTCGCAGGGCTGCGGCGCGAAGAGGTCGCGCATCTGTCGGGAGTCAGCGTCGACTACTACGTACGCCTGGAGCAGGGCCGTGCGACCCAGCCGTCCGAGCAGGTCCTCGACGCGCTCGCCCGCGTCCTCGGCCTGGACGAGACCGAACGCGGGCACCTCTACCGGCTCGCGCGGCAGCGCCGCCGGCCCGCGAAGGCGCCGGGCGGGCGCCTCCGGCCCGAACTGCTGCGCCTCCTGGACCTGGTCGCGGACGCGCCCGCGCTGATCATGAACCACCGCCTGGACGTCCTCGCCGGGAACCGCCTCGCCGGACTTCTGTACGGCCGTCCGATACCCGGCCTGAACACCGCGCGGCACATCTTCCTCGAGGAGACCGAGCGCGGTCTCTACGGGGACTGGGACGCCTGCACGCTCGACGTCGTCGGCCACCTGCGCCTGGCCGCCGGGAAACACCCCGACGACCCGCGCCTGGCCTCGCTCATCGGCGAACTCGCGATGGGCAGCGAACGCTTCCGCCGCCTCTGGGCCCGTGCGGACGTACGCGCTCGTACGCACGGACGCAAGGCGTACCGGCACCCGCTGGTGGGGCTGTTGGAACTGCACCAGGAGAACTTCGCGCTGCCCGACGAGTCGGGCATGGAACTGATCGTGCTCTCCGCGGCCCCCGACAGCCCCACCGAGGACGGCCTGCGCCTCCTGACGGGCCTGGGCGCGGAGAGCGCTGCCGCGAGTCTTCCGGCGAATACCCAGGTCCACGAGGACCAGCGGCTTGCTGCTCGCACCGCGCCGGACGCGGGACAGTGAGAAGTGGTCGTTGAGACTCGGGACCAGGCGGAAATGCGTACACGGTTGCGTCGTCTTCGGGAGGCGGGCGTCGACCCATCGACGATCCGGATCGAGACGCTGTGCGGGCGCCTGGAGCTGCCGACCACCTACCGGTTGAGCCGTTTCGTGACGGACCCTGCACGGGAGCCCGAGCACGAGCCCTCTGATCACTGATTTAGCGGCAGGTCGAGGTGAGTCGACGGATGCGGCGCGGGAGCCGACAGAGCCCCTGCTGCCGCGGGTCGATGGGCGTGGCCGTCCGTGGCGCGATCACCGGCATGCGACTCCGGCTCCGGCTGTCGCTCCGGCTCCGGCTCCGCCTGCGCCTGCGCCTGCGGGACCCGTTCCCCAATCGTCTGCGGCACAGGCACGCCCGTGGTCGGCTCGCCCGACGGTTGCAGGCATGCTACCGCGCCGTGCACCCGTGGTCGGCTCGCCGGACGGTTGCAGGCCCGCTACCGCGCCGTGCAGGACTCCCACCGCGTGGGTGGGCCCGGCGAGCAGGTCCAGGGCCCGCAGGCGGTAGTGCGCGGCCAGCAGGTCGACGTCCTCCAGCGACCAGTGCTGCTGGCCTCGCTGCTTGCGCGACACCTGCGCCTGGGACTCTCCGATCCCCGCCGCCAGGTCCTGCTGACACTCCCCCGTCCGTGACATCAGTGCGGACACGGTGAGCCTGAGGAGTTCCTCCACACCCGTCATGAGAGCAACCTGGCAACACCGCATGCAGATTCCGCATGCAACATGCGCCGGGCGCATCTCGATCTTTCGCGGCGGGCTGTGTCGGCGGGCCGTCCGAGGGTCGGTAGGCTCGGCGTGCCGCGTCGGTGTCAGCAGAGGAGAGAGACGTGTTCGTGAAGGTGTGCGGGCTCGGGACGGCCGCCGACATCGATGTGGCGGCCGCGGCCGGGGCGGACGCCGTCGGCCTGGTGATCAGCGGGACCAGTGTGCGTGGGCTCGACCGTGACCGGGCGGCGCGGCTCGCCGCCCATGTTCCGCCGGGTGTCCTGTCCGTTCTCGTCGTCAACGACACGCCTGCCGCCGACGCCGCCCGCTTGGCCGGTGAGCTGGGCTTCGGTGCTCTGCAGCTGCACGGCAGCGCGTACCGCGAGGAGGACTTCGCCGCTGCGGCCGCGATCTTTCCGCGGCTGTGGCGGGCCACTTCGCTGAGCGACCGGCCCGACACCCGTGTCGGCGCCCACGGCGAGGAGGTCCTCCTCCTCGACTCGCCCCGGGCCGGTTCCGGCGAGCCGTGGGATCTGTCCCTCCTTGAGACGGCCCGCCCCGAGGGCACGTGGCTGCTCGCCGGCGGGCTCGCACCGCACAACGTCGCCGAGGCGATCGACCGCGCCCGTCCCTGGGGCGTCGACGTCTCCAGCGGCGTCGAGTCCGCCCCCGGCGTCAAGGACCACGATCTGATCCGTGCCTTCGTCGCCGCCGCGAAGCAGGCCGCCGCTCAGGGGGCCTGAGCCCGGGGGGCTGCCTGCGGGGCGGCGACGGCAGGTTTCAGGACGCGTCGCCGACGTCGTCGCCCAGTTCGTCCTGGACCCGCAGGGCCGCCACCCACAGCGGCATCATCCAGTGCACGGCGAGCACGCCGACGAGCAGCGGGGTCACGGCCGCCCGCAGGGGTGCGTCCGTCAGGGCGCCGTAGACGCCGGTGCCGGACGCCACGGCCACGAGCAGCCACAGGGTGATGCGGTGGGCCAGGGCGCGCACGCGGTCGCGTTCGACCAGCTGGCGCTCGTCGAGCATCCGGGCGCGTAGTTCGAGCAGTCCGCGCGTGGAGCCGTTGAGCATGCCGGTGAGCAGGATCCAGGGCAGCATCACCACGGCGAGCACGACGACCGGTCCGTATCCGGGCGCGAAGACCGTGGCGATCCAGGCGCCCACTCCCGTGACGGTGAGGGCGAAGTGCGCCCCGACCAGGAGTCGGCGCCGGGGCCCGGTGGCATAGACCGCGGCCGCCCGCCGGTCGTTCATCACGGCGTACATCCGTCGGTCGTAGCGCGTCGCGGTCATCACTGCTTCCTCCCGTAGACCTCGTCGGTGAGCGGCTGGAACGGCTCCAGGGAGAACAGCGCCTCCACCGGAAGCCCGAAGAACCGGGCCACTTTCAGGGCCAGGTCGAGGCTGGGGTTGTACTGGCCGCGTTCGATGTAGCCGATGGTCTGGTAGTGGACGCCCACTGCCTCGGCCAGTGCCTGGCGCGACACTTTCCGCTCTGCCCTGACAACGGCCAGCCTGTTGTGCACCTGCTCGCTCATGTATAAGAAGTACTACATTCGAGAGCAGGAGCACAACATCCCGAGCCGCCACGCCGGGTATTGCGCAGGCATTTCGATCATGAGAACTACGCGCGTCAACCAGGCCCTACGCCGTTGACGCCCCTTCTCTCCCGGGGCAAGCTCCTGCCCCATGCAGCCCTTGCGTGACCGCTCGGTCACCCTCGTCCAGCGCCGGCACGTGGACCTCGTCCGTGTCGCGAGCGCTGTCTGTCGCTGCGCCTGACGGCCGGATTCCCGCTCGCCCAGCCGTGTCCCACGCTCCTCCGCCCGTCCCGGAGGCATGCCCGTACGTCCGCACGCTCTTCTGGAGACCCGTATGTCCACGCCCCTGTCCCGCCGTGCCCTCGGTGGGGTCGCCGCCGGTGCCGCCGCCGCGGCCGCCCTCGGCTCCGCCGCACCCGCCGCGCAGGCGGCCCCCGAGCCCCACGCGCAGGAGCGTCCGTTCCGGGCCGCGCAGCCGCGCCGCCACTCCCGCCGGCCCAACATCCTCTTCATCCTGGGCGACGACCTCGGCTGGGCCGACCTCTCCTCCTACGGCTCGCCGCACATCCGCACCCCGCACCTCGACCGCCTCGCCCGCCAGGGCGTCCGCTTCACCGACGCCTACGCCGGCTCCGCCACCTGCTCCCCCACCCGCTTCAGCCTCTACACCGGCCGCTACCCGGGCCGTACGAAGGGCGGGCTGGCCGAGCCGATCGCCGACAAGTCGGTCGGCCTGGAGCCCACCCACCCCACGCTCGCCTCGCTGCTCCGGGACTCCGGCTACGCGACCGCGCTCATCGGCAAGTGGCACTGCGGCTACCTGCCGGACTACTCCCCCACCAAGTCCGGCTGGGACGAGTTCTTCGGCAATTTCGGCGGCGCCCTGGAGTACTACTCCAAGCTCGGGCTCGGCGGCGAGTACGACCTCTACGAGGGCGACGCCGAGTACAAGGACCTGCGCTACTACACCCGGATCCTCACCGAGCGCGCGAGCGAGTACGTCAGCCGTGACCACGAGAAGCCGTGGCTGCTCAACCTCAACTTCACCACCCCGCACTGGCCGTGGATAGCCGACGGCGACGAGGAGCAGAGCGCCGAGATCGTCCGCCGGATCAAGGCCGGCGACCGCTCCGCCCTCTGGCACCAGGACGGCGGCTCGGTCGAGAAGTACAAGGAGATGGTCGAGGACCTCGACCGCTCGATCGGGCAGGTCCTGGCGGCGCTCGAGCGATCCGGCCAGGAGCAGGACACGCTCGTCTTCTTCGCCAGCGACAACGGCGGCGAACGCTTCTCCTACAACTGGCCGCTCGCCGGCAACAAGGCCTCGCTCCAGGAGGGCGGCATCCGCGTCCCCTCGATCCTGCGCTGGCCCGCCCGGATCGACGGCGGCCAGGTCAGCGACCTGCCGGTGTTCACGCCCGACTGGACCGCGACGCTCCTCGAACTGGCCGGCGCCCGCCCCCACCCCGCGTACCCCCTCGACGGCACCAGCCTCGCCGGGCATCTGCTGCGCGGCGCCGATGTGCCCGAGCGGGACCTCTTCTGGCGGGTGCGGGGCGAGCGGGCGCTGCGCCGCGGCGACTGGAAGTACTACCGGGGCAAGTCCGGCCGCGACCAGCTCTTCCACCTGTCCGAGGACTCCCGTGAACAGGCGGACCGGGCGCCGTTCGAGCAGGCGCGCCTCGGCGAACTGCGGGCCGCCTGGGAGCGGATCGACGCGGGGCTGCTGCGCTACTGAGGTTGTCAGTGCCTCCGCCTAGATTGTGTCCGTCCGGCCCGAACAGGGGGCCGGACGGACAGAGGGGGCTACCACCGGTGAGCATCTACCTGCATTTTCGGGCCGTCGCCGAATCCGAGATCCGGGACGACCACACCTGGCTCGCGGCGTTCATGTACGAGGCGTGGGAACGCGTCGCGGAGGAGTGCGAGGCGGGCATCGCCGATGCGATCAACAAGGCCTGGGGCCGGGTGAACGATTTCTATGGTGCGGCCCGAGCCCCCGGGGTGGACTCCGAGACGTCCTCACTGCCGATCTACGGCGGCCGTCCCGTGGGGCACAGCGCCGACGCCGACCTCGGCAACCCGCCGATGATGATCCTGGACCCGCCGGACGTGTCCAAGGCCGCCGACTTCCTCGCGTCGGTCTCCTTCGACGAGTCGTGGAGGATCGCCGGAGCCGGGTTCGGGGGCCATGGCGAGAACGATGCGCTGTTCCGCCAGGAGTTCCTCGCCTATCACGAGTCCCTCCTGGCGTTCTACGGTCAGGCGGCTTCCGCGGGTCACTCCGTGGTCAAGGTCGTCTGGGCCTGAGGCTTCGTCAGGGCCGCGGCCTCCGGCTCACGGCCGGTTCGGGTCGAGCAGGATTCCCTCGTAGGCGAGCCACTGGGCGAAGGCGTGCAGTCCGCGTGCCCGGCTCGTCACGGGTGTCCATCCCGGGGGGCGTGCGTGGTCGGGCGGGGTATGCCGGCCGGGGTCCTCTCCCTGTGCTGTCCGGATCGGTACGGGCCGCACGGCCTCGTGCACCGCGCGGGCGAGTTCGGCCGCCGTGTGCGGTTCCGCCGCGACCGTGAACGCCAGGTCGTCCGGGCGGGTGCGCAGGACCGCCGCGATCGCGTCGGCGAGGTCGTGCACGTACACGGCGTGCACCTCGGCGTCCGGGGAGCCCTCGACCGTGATGGGGTGGCTGCGCAGCGCGTCCCACACCATGCGGCCGATCGGTGTGCGGCGGGAGCAGCCGGGACCGTAGACCTCGCCGAGGCTCAGCGTGTACGGGTGCGGGGCGCCTTGCGGGTGGACCGTCACCTCCGGTGCGGCGGACGCGAGGCGGGTCAGGTCGATGACGGCGTCCGCCTGTTCATGCCGGTCGGCCAGCCGACGGGCGAGATGCTCGCCGAGTGGATTGTCCGCGCCGCGCCACACCAGGCCGCTGCGCCTCCGTGGGCGTGGGCGTCGTCCGGCGGCTTCGTGTCCGGCGTCGAGTGCCCGCCGTGCCACGTCGGCGAGGGCCTCGCGGCGCCGGGCGAGGTGCTCCTCGGTGTGGGCGTTGCTGATGCCGCCCGGGCCGATCGTCGCCAGGGCCTCCGCGTACGCCTCCGTATCCCGGGTTGCCCCGGCGAGCCCGGTGCGGGCCGCCTCGAAGCCCATGGCCACCGCCGTCAGCCAGGTCCCTCGCACATCCGCCTCGGCGAGGCCCCCCGCGCCGGGCGGTCGGCGTAACGACTCGGGGAGTCCGGCGCCTTCGAGGTACTGCTCCGTGTCCAGGTGCAGCCAGCGCTCCGGCCCGGGGCCCGGGACGCGGACGGCGCACTGTGCGACGCCGTGCTTGAAGAACGGCAGGACGGTCAGGCCGGTGAGGGTCCTGTTCTCCTCCTGGGCCGTCGGGTCCTTCGGAAGGAAGCAGACCGAGCGGCGCGGCCCGCGGAAGGCGTTGCCGGAGATCGAGCCCCGGTCCTCGTGCTCGGTGAGGTTGGGGACGGCGACATAGCGGGGCACGCCCTGGTCGCGCAGGTAGCGGTGCATCAGGATGTCGTCGGGCCAGCCGCCGAGCCGCTGCCTGCCGTAGGCCGCGAAGCCCTCCGCGTGCCGTCGCGGGAGCACGATGGCCACGCAGGGGAAGTACTCGTTGACGGCGCCGACCCAGCGGGCGCCGGCCAGGGCGCCCATCCGCACGGCGGCCCCGTTCCTGGAGTCCCAGAGGGCGAACAGGGCGAGCGCCGCGTCGGGTTGGGCCTCGATCGCGGACCGGACGCGGTCGTAGAAGGATTCGGACAACAGCATGTCGTCCTGGATCACCAGTTGATGTGTGGCCCCGTCCTCGATGGCCGACCAGGCGGCGAGCGCGGTGCGCAGCACCGACGGGGTGCCGGTGGGATCGGGGTCCATGACGACCCGCAGAAGGCCGGAGGGCGCGCTCAGGGCCAGCTTCTCGGCTGCCTCGCGACGTCTGGGATGGGTCATGACCACCGCGCTGAGCCGTTGACGCGCCATACGTCCTCCTCGCTCCGGTTCGGCCCGGACCGGGCCGGGCATCCGTACCAGACCCGTGTCCGCCAGCCGGTTCCGGACAGTACGGGCGGTGCGGGGGGCCCGCAAGAGTGCCGAAATGGCCCTCTGGCAGTCCGGTGAAGGGCCCGTGGATGCTGGGGCCCGGCACGCCTGGGCCCGTGAACCGCGTGCCTCTCCCCCGACAGCGGAAAGAGGCTTCCATGCCCGTGTTACCCCAGTCGACCGCACCCGCCGCCGCCACGACCACCGAGGAGACCGTCCGCTCCCGGCTGGACAAGCTGTGCGACGCCCGGGTCGTCGTGACCGGTGGCGGCGGTCTCGTCGGCAGCAGGCTGGTCGCGCTGCTGCAGGAGGCGGGTGCGGTCGTCACCGTCCTGGACCGGATGGACGCCTATCCGGAGTCGGGTCACGAGACCTTCGGGACGGCACGGAGCGGCGCCCGGCTCGTCGTCGGTGACGTGCGCGACGCCGCAGCCGTCGGCGCGCTGCTCCGCGAAGCGGACTTCGTGGTGCACGCGGCGGCGTACGCGGACGTCGCCGCCTGCACGCGGCGCCCGGACATCGCGTTCCGCGCCAACGTCGAGGGCACGCAGGTCGTTCTGGAGCAGGCGGCCCGGTTCCCGGTGCGGCGGCTCGTGCTCGTCTCCTCCGCCTCGGTGTACGGGGACGGGCTTCCCGACGTCGAGGGGCCGCAGGTCTTCCACGAGGACCAGCCGCTCTTCCCGATGTCGGTGTACGCCAACGGCAAGCTGTGGGCGGAGCACCAGACGCGGCTGATGCTGGGCGCGTCGAGCGGGACGGAGTACGCGGTGGTGCGCTACTTCTCGGTGTACGGCGAGCCGCAGATCCCCAAGCCGGGCAGCCACTCGTGGATGGTGCCGTGGCTCTCGCTCCAGGCGCGTCTCGGCCGGCCGATGCGGCTCAACGGCGGGGGGAACCAGGTCCGCGACCTCGTCCACGTGGACGACATCGCGGAGGCCACCGCGCTCGCGCTGATCGAGGAACAGATGGCCGAGCAGACCGTCAACATCGGCACCGGGCGGCCCACGTCGGTCCGTGAGGTGGCCGACCTGATCGCCCCGTACTTCCCCGGCGCGCGGCGGATCGTCACCCCGCGTCCCGAGGGCGACCCGCTCGGCGGGTACGCCTCCACGGAGCGCTCCCGCGACCTGCTGCGCTGGCAGGCCCGCATCCCCGTCGAGGAGGGCGTCGAGCGGTACGTGCGCTGGCTGCTCGCCACGCCGGACGCCACACCGCGCTGGCTCGCGGAGGAGACCCACGGGGCGTGACACGCTGCGCACCGACGGGCCCCGCGGGGGCGAGAGACGGCGACGAGGGTGGCAGGTACGCGATGGGTTATGCCGGTTCCTACATCTGGTCGCTGCGGCAGCGGGTCGGCCCCCGGAAGCTCCTGGTGCCGGGGGCGCAGGTGCTGCTCCTCGACGGGGAGGGCCGCGGTCTCTTCCAGCAGCGGGCGGACACGGGTGTCTGGGAGCTTCCGGCCGGGTCCTGCGAGGAGGACGGCGACTTCGCGGACGCCGCAGCGCGGGAGCTCCTGGAGGAGACGGGGCTGCGGGTGGCGAAGGAGGACCTGGAGGCGTTCGCGTCGCTCTCCGATCCGGGGGTGCACACCCTGACGTATCCGAACGGGGACGTGACGCACTGCTTCGCGCTGTGCTTCGTCGCCCGGCGCTGGTCGGGAACGCTCGCCCCGGGCGCCGATGAGGTGCGGGAGGCGCGGTTCCTGCCGCTGGACGCGCCGCCGCGGCCGCTGCACCCGCCGACGGCGGTGGTGCTGTCCCTGTTCGAGAGGTTCCGCACGGAGGGAAGGTTCCAGGCAAGGTGAACGCCATAGATCCGATACGGGCGACCGATCCGATACCGGCGACCGATCCGATACGCGCGGTGGTGCCGTGCCGGGCCTGTCTGTCCGGCGAGGACCTGGACTGGCTGGGCGGGGGCCGCTCGGTGAGCCTCGCGCTCGGCCTGATGACGACCGTGGAGGTCGCTGCGGGGCCCGGTCCCGAAGCGGCGGGCGGGGGCGGCTGGGACGAGGAGGTGTGGGCGTTCGTGCGTGCGCGGCTGCCGGGCCTCGCCGCGCGCCCGCCGGCGGTGACGGTGCGCAGCGAGGCGCCCGCGGCGAGCGGTCTGTCGTCGTCGACGGCGCGGATCGTGGCGCTGTTCCGGGCGTTCGCGGACGCCTCGGTACGGGGGCCGCGCGTCCCGGACGCCACGCTGACGCGGTGGGCGTACGAGTTCGAGTTCGCCGTGTTCCGCGGCGGCGGCATGGACCACGTGGCGGTCGTGGAGGGAGGGGCGCTCCTCCTCGAAGGCCGTGAGCGGGGGCTTCCCGTCGTACGTGACCGGCTCGGGTTCCCCGACGAGTGGCGGGTGGTCGTCGTGGACTCCGGAACCCGCAAGGACACCGGGCACCACATCCGGGACGTGCGGGCGCAGCTCGCGGCCGGGGACCCGGCGCTCGCCGCCTACCGGTCCGCGGCCGACGAGGCCTCGGGGCGGGTGTGGGAGGCGCTGCGCGGCCGTGACCTGGCGGCGCTCGGGGCGGCGATGGCCGACGCCCACGCGGCCATGCGGGACCACCAGCGGATGTCGACACCGCTTCTGGAGGAGCTGCGGGAGGTCGCGCTGCGCTCCGCCGGTCTGTCGCTGAAGCTCAGCGGGGCCGGCGGAGGCGGTGCGCTGGTCGGCGTGTGCCCGGCGGAGGAGGTGGCGGAGACCGCGGCGCGTCTTGCGCGGGCCGTGCGCGTCTCCCATCCGGCGGCCAGGGTGATCCCCACGTCGGCGGCGCCGGGTGCCCGGCGGGAGCCGGTGCCCGTGGCGGCGGGGGGAGGTCAGAGGAAGGGGTCGTAGTCCTCTGTCAGCGGGGGCTCGCCGGTTCCGGCGTCGATGCGCTCCAGTTCGAGGTTGGAGCGGTGGCGCGCGCAGTGGAACCGGCAGTCCCGGCTGGGGTCGACGATCCCCCGGTCGGACTTCTGCCAGATGGTGGCGAGGTCGTCGGTGACGGCGTCGCCGATGCGGGCGAGCGGGTTGCCCCGGTGGTAGGCGCACACGTACACCCCGGAGGGGGTGATGAGGGTGCGGAGTTCGGCGACGCGGCAGCGGTCGTACTCCTTGGGCTGGACGGGTCCGACGTGGCGGCGCAGTGCGGTGAGGGTGGAGGAGTTGACCAGCTGGAAGCGGTCGCTCTCCAGGCGGGAGGCCTCGGCGAGCTGCCGGTCGACGGAGTCGAGCAGCTCGCGGGGCACCTGCACGATGTGGTGGTCGTCGTCGAACATCGCCTTGGTCTCGAAGTAGTCGCAGCCGATGTCGTGGGCGAGTTCGGCGGCGCGCAGGACTTCGTGGTGGTTGGTGACGGTGGTGCCGTCGGGTTCCTGACGGGACATCACGAGGAAGGAGTAGCCGAGGGCTCCCTTCTTCTCGGCGGCGAGCAGCCGCATGTTGTCGACGACCTTGTCGAAGACGCTGCGGCCCTTGCGGTCGGGGCGGAACCTGCCGTACGTCTCGGCGGTGCCGGCGTCGACGGAGACGCGGACCCAGGACGCGTACCGGGCGAGCTCGGCGAGGTTCTGCCTGATCATCGTGCCGTTGGTGACGACTCCGACGGCCAGGCCTGCCTCGCCGAGGATGCGTAAGACGTGGCGTGTGCCGCGATGGGCGAGGGGTTCCCCGCCGCCGATGAGGACCACGGCCCGTACGGAGAGGGCGACGAGCTCCTCGGCGAGGGCGGCGAGCCGTTCCGGGGTGAAGCGGCCCTGGTTGAGGAGCTTTCCGCTGATGCACTCGGGGCAGGCCAGGTCGCAGAAGGTCGTGGGGTCGAGGTCCACGACGAGCGGGGCGCCGGTGGGCGAGCCGGACGCGGCCTCCAGGATCCGGGGCCAGCCGGAGGGCTGGTAGAGCTTGGAGACGAGGTCGAGACGGTCGTGCGTCACAGGGCTCTCCTCTGTGTGGTGAAGGGTGGTCGTCGACGGGTCGTGCCGGTGCGGGACGGGCGTCGTTCAGCCCTTGACCGCTCCGGTGGCGAGCCCCGCGGCGATCTTGCGGTGGACGGCCAGGAAGAACACGACGACGGGCAGGGCGGTGAGCGTGGCTCCGGCCATCAGGCCGCCGTAGTCGGTGCCGAAGCTGGTCTGGAAGGAGACCAGCCAGATGCTGAGGGTCTGCTTCTCGGGAGTGGAGAGCAGGACGTAGACGAGGACGTACTCGTTCCACGCCTGCACCATCGCGAAGACGGAGGTGGCGACGAGGCCGGGGGCGAGCAGGGGCAGGACGACGCGGACGAAGGCGCCGAGCCGGCCGCAGCCGTCGACCATGGCCGCCTCTTCGAGCTCGACGGGGATCGCCGCGATGAAGCCGTGCAGCATCCACACGGTGAACGGCAGCGTGAAGACGAGGTAGACGACGATCACCCCGACGAGGCTGTCGGTGAGCCCGGCGTCGTTGAGGAGCAGGTACACCGGGATGACGAGGGCGGCGAGCGGGATCATCTGGACGGTGAGGATCACGACGACGAAGGCCTTGCGCCCGGCGAAGCGGAAGCGGGCGAGGGCGAACGCGGCGAGGGTGCCGACGAGGAGGGAGACGAGGACGGTGCCGAGGCCGATGACGGCGCTGGAGCGGACGTTGGCCCAGAAGGTCTCGGTGCCCATGGCGCGGGAGAAGTTGGCGAGGGTGGGGTTGCTCGGCCAGAACTCGGGCGGGAGGCTGAGGATCTCGGTCGCGGGCCGGAACGCGGTGAGGACCATCCAGTAGACGGGGAAGCCGATGACGGCGGCGACGAGCAGACCGAGGACGTCGTGGCGGCGCCGCTGCCTTCGCCGCCGGGTCCTGCGCGTACGCCTGCCGGCTGAGCTGTTTCCGCCTCCCGCGGCCTGGCTCGCCCTGCCGGCTGAGCTGTTTCCGCCTCCCGCGGCCTGGCTCGTACGCCTCCCCGCCGGGCTCATTCGGCCTCCCCCAGCCTCAGCATCTGGCGCAGGTACATCACGGCCCCGGCGAGCAGCAGGACCACGGTGACCAGGGCGATCGCCGCTCCGGTGCTGTAGCGGTTGACGGCGAAGGACTCGATGAACGAGTACACGCCGAGCAGGTAGTACTCGCGCTCGGGCTGGCCTCCCCGCATCAGCCAGATCTGGTTGAAGACGCCGAAGTCCCAGATCGCCATCAGGGTGGTGACCATCACGAAGACGGGTTTGACGGCGGGGAAGGTGACGTACCGGAAGACCTGCGAGGGCCGGGCGCCGTCGATGAGCGCGGCCTCCTCCAGTTCGGGCGGGATCTGGGCGAGCGCCGCGTGGAGGCTGATCGCGGCGAACGGCAGGGCGCCCCAGACGACGACGGCGGTGATGACGGCGAAGCCCTGCCAGGGTTCGGTGAACCAGTTGTGCCGGGCGAGGTCGACACCGGGCAGTGTGGAGAGCAGCCAGTTGACGAGGCCGTAGTCGGCGTCGAAGAGCCAGCGGAAGATGGCCGCCGCGACCATCACCGGCATGGCCCAGACGGCGACGAGCACCCCGGCGACGACGGCCCGGACCCAGGGCGAGGTGCGGCGCATCAGGAGCGCGACGAGGAGTCCGGAGGCCATGGTGAGGGTCACGCAGACGCCCGTGAACAGGGCCGTGCGGGCCACGACCGTCCAGAAGAATCCGTCGCCGAGGATCGTCCGGAACTGCCCGAGCCCCGCCCACGGGGGTGCCGCGCCGCTGAACAGCTCCTTGCGGGTCATGTCCTGGAACGACAGGGTCACCATGTCGACCAGCGGATAGCCGAGGACGACCAGGAGGGCGAGGAGCGACGGGGCGAGGAGCAGGTAGGGCAGGAGGGGGCGCGGCCGGCGCCCGGCCGGTTCAGCGCTCATTGATCACCGCGTCGATCCTGCGGTCCGCCTCGCGGGTGGCGTCCTCGACGGAGGCCTTGCCGGTGGCGATGCGCTCCAGCATCTCCGGCAGGATGTTGGATTTCTCCACCGAGGTCCAGCCCGGGGCGAGGGGCGTGACCCAGCCGCGGGCGGCGGCCTGCGCGGCGGGTCCGTTGATGCCTCCGGCGGCGACGTCGGCGAGCTGGACCGTGTTGTTGGGCAGGGTGTTGGCGGCGATGAGCTGCCGCTGGGACTCCTGGTCGGTGAAGATCCGGATCCAGTCGGCCGCGAGGTCCTGCTTGCGTGACTTTGCGGGCACGGCCAGGGTGGATCCGCCGAGGAACGGCGGGAGGAGCTCTCCGGACGGTCCGGGGAAGGCGAAGGTGGCGAACTTGCCCTTGAGGCGCGGGTCGCCGCCGGACCGGGCGTCGGCCGCGGCCTCCGCCTCCCAGGTGTTGCCGTAGAAGACGCCGACCTTGCCCTGTCCGATGACGGCCGGCTGGTCGCCGTTGTCCTTCGCCCGGTCGCCGACGTAGTAGTCGTCCATGAGCTTCTTCCAGGTGGTGAGCCCGGCGACGGACTTCGGCGCGGAGAGGGCGCCCTGCCAGCGGCCGTCCTTCTCGACCGCCATCTCGCCGCCGGCGTCCTTGACGAAGCCCATGGCGGCGGACCAGTAGCGGCCGGGCAGGTAGAGGGCGGAGAAGCCGCGGTCCCCGGCTCCGTACCGGGCCTTGAGCCGGTCGAGGGCGGAGATCAGCTCGGGATAGGTGCGGGGGGCGCTGGTGATGCCGGTGTTCTTGAAGTAGTCGGTGCGGTAGACGCCGACGCGGGCTCCCGCGTAGTACGGCACGCAGTACGTCCGGCCGTCGTGGCGACAGGCGTCGGCGAGGGCGGGCAGCCACTGCCCGGACCGGTAGAAGGTCTTGGGGTCGAGGGGGGCGAAGGCGTCGTTGACGATGTAGTTGGTGGTCTCGCTGTTCCCCATCTCGACGACGTCGGGCACGTTCCGGCCGGCGAGGACCGCGTCGAGCTTCTGGTTCTTCGTCGTCCACTGCTGGTACTGGACGTCGACCTCCACACCGGGGTGCGCCTTCGCGAACCGGCTGTTCGCGGAGGCGACCATCTCCGGCCAGCTCTCCCGGGCGTCCACCGTCAGCCACACCGTCAGCCTGCCGCCGCCGTCGGCCCGTTCGCCCGGTGCGCCGCCGTCACCCGAGCCGCAGCCCACCACCGTGAGCAGCAGGGCTCCCAGGATCACGGAACGGCGGGGCAGGCGCGGTGTCATGGATTCCTCCGTGCGGGACGTGGCGGGGACGCGGGGGATGTACGGGGCTTCGGCGACGGTCTCTCCCTACCCCGCCGATCACGGGACCTCGCCGCGCCACGGAGTTTCGGCCGGAAGACGGCGGTGCGCGTCCCCCGAAGGGCCGAGCGCTCCCCCGCTGCGCTGCGCCGTTGTCCTCGTGTGCGGCAGCGGCGGGGCCGTGCTCAGGCCACGCTGGCGCGAACGGCACGGTGGGTGACGGAGTGACTCTTGACGGTGACGGCTCGCTGCCCGCAGTTTGTCCCCTGCGGCACTCCACGTCCCCCATCGAAGGGTTTGTACGTGACCGAGCAGAGGACGACCCCCGCACAGGACAGCTCCGCTCACGACCCCACTGGCGCCGCCGAGCGGCCCGTGCGGGTCAACGCGTGGAACGGCTGGGACCCGCTGCGGCATGTGATCGTCGGCCGGGCCGAGGGCACGGTGGTGCAGGCGCCCGAGCACGCGGTGCGCCGGGACTACCCCGACGACGGCTTCCCGCTGGGGGCGTACGGCCCGATGCCGGCGGACATGGTGGCCGAGGCCGACCAGCAGCTCGACGACTTCGCGGACCTGCTGCGGCGGCGCGGCATCCGGGTGGACCGGCCGACGCCGCTCGACTTCACGCAGGAGGTGTCGACGCCGGAGTGGACGCACGAGTCGATGTTCGGCTGCATGCCGCCCCGGGACCTGCTGCTCACCGTCGGCAACGAGGTGCTCGAAGCGACCATGTCGTACCGCAGCCGCTGGTTCGAGTACCTCTGCTACCGGCCGGTGCTGCAGGACCTCTTCGACGCCGACCCCCGGATGCGCTGGGAGGCCGCGCCCAAGCCGAGGCTCACGGACGCCTCGTACAAGACCGGCTTCTGGGACACGTACAACGAGCTGCCGACCGATGTGCAGCTGGCCAGGGTCCGTGACTACGACCTGGTGCTCACCGAGGCGGAGCCGCTGTTCGACGCGGCGGACGTGGCGCGGTTCGGCAAGGACCTGTTCGTGCAGCTGTCGTTCGTGACGAACCGCAGCGGGTACGACTGGCTGCGGCGCCACTTCCCCGACCACCGGGTGCACGCGGTGACCTCGACGAACACCCATCCGCTGCACATCGACGCCACGTGGGTGCCGCTGCGCCCGGGCCTGGTGCTGCACTGCGGGGAGCGGCTCGCGGACGCGGAGCTGATGGAGTTCTTCAAGCTGAACGACTGGGAGATCGTCGAGGCGGTGCAGCCGGCGAGCTGGGACCATCCGCCGAAGCTGTCGTTCTGCAGCCCGTGGCTCGCCGGGAACATGCTGAACCTCGACGAGAACACGCTGTGCGTCGAGGAGAACGAGGTGCGGCTCGCGGAGCAGCTCTCCTCGTACGGCTTCGAGATCGTGCCGGTGCCGTTCCGTGCGGTGGGACCGTTCGGCGGCGGACTGCACTGCGCGACCGTCGACATCGAGCGGGACGGCACCCTGGAGGACTACTTCCCGCGCAGGTACGGCCGGTTCTAGGAGATTCCCGTGGTGGTGCCGCCCGGGATCCGCGCGGTCGTCTTCGACTTCTACGGGACGCTGGTCCGCATGGTGGAGCCGCTGCCGCCGGACCATCGGGGTGTCTTCGCGCGCCGGGGTCTCGCGGCCCAGGGCGAACTCTGGGGCGACCAGTGGTCGGTGGGCCCCGGCGAGGGCGAGGAGCACACGGCGCACTCGGCGGACGAGACGGCGTACGTGACGTGGGAGCGCGAGCGGCTGCGGCGCCGGGCGCGAGCCTGCGGCGTGCCGGAGGAGGCGCTCGACGGTCTGGTGGAGGAGCTCGACCGGGCGATGAAGGCCGTCCGGCTCGCGCTCTTCGCGGACGTTCGGGAGTCGCTCGCCGCGCTGCGCCGGTGCGGGCTGCTCGTCGGGGTGTGCTCCAACTGGTACTGGGACCTGGAGGACCGTGTCGCCGAGGTGGGGCTCGGCGAGACGGTCGACCTGGTGGTGGGCTCGGCGCGGACGGGGGCCCGCAAACCGCATCCGCTGATCTACCGGGCGGTGCTCGAAGGGTGCGCCCTGCCGGCGGAGCGGGTTTTGTTCGTGGGCGACATGTGGGTGCCCGATGTGCTCGGTCCGCTGGCGGCGGGCATGCGGGCGGTCCATCTGTGGCGGCCGGACCGGGCGGTCGACGGGATCGCTCCGCCGCTGCCGGAAGGGGCGGTGCGGATCGCCGGGCTGCGGGAACTCACCGCAGGCGGTGGCGCAGGCGGTCGAGGAGGTTCCGGGTGACACGGACGACGGCCGGGTCCTGTTCGTGGCCGCAGACGACGGGCCAGTCGGTGGTGCCGGCGGTGAAGACGGTGCCGCCGGTGGGTCCCGGTGCGGTGTGGAGGCCCATGGTGGCGGCCCGGGGGCTGGTGATGGCCGGCTCGCGCACGACGCTGTTCCAGTGGCCGTACTTGAAGTGGTGGAAATCCTCGTGCACCGGGTCGAGGACGTGAATTCCGAGGATGAGGAAGTTTTCCGGAGTTCCGTCCTCGCCGGTGGCCCGGGCGATTCCGGATTCGTCGTAGGCGTAGGCGGCGCCGTCGCACTCGTATCCGATGAGGGGGGTTCCCGCGCCGAGCCGGTCGGGGGTTCCTCCGTCGCTTCCGTCGCGTAATCCGGTGCCTTCGTACATCCAGTGGTCGGCGTGCTGCACGGTGTATCCCTCGCGGGGCCGGTCGCCGGGCCATTCGGTGGCCGCCCACATTCCCCCGTTGCGGAAACTGACGCCGGTGAGGGAGTTCTCCGGATTTCCGACGCCGTCGGGTGCGGGTGTCCACCATTGGTCGGTGGCGGGCAGGTGCGGGTATTCCTCGCCCACGTGGTGGTCGGTGTCGGAGACGAACGCGGTGTTCCCGTCGGTGGGGTGAATGCGCCACCAGCAGGTGTTGGCGCTGAGGAACGCGATGTTCCCGCCGTCGCGGACGAACGATTCCGCGTGGTCGCGCATGCGCTCGCTCCAGTATTCGTCGTGCCCGACGCTGAGGAGGAGGTCGTAGGAGGCGAGGAGGGCGGGGTCCTCGTGCAGGTCGAGGTCCGTGGCGTACTCGACGTCGTAGCCGTGGCGCTCCAGCCATCCGATGAAGGGGGCGTCCCAGTAGGCGAGGTCGATCACTCCGCCGGGGCGGTGGAGGCTGACCTTGTGACCTGGGGGTTCGCCGGCGCCGCCGGGGCGGTGGACGGGCTGGTCGTAGAGGCTGACGGCCCGTTCGAGCCCGGGCCGGTCGGAGCGGTTGTAGGCGTGCCGGGTGTAGGTGGACTTCTTGTAGAGGATGCGGGACCGGCTGCCGGGGACACGGGGGCGGACGACGAAGAACTCCCGCGCGTGCCCTTCGAGCCGCGCCAGGTCCAGGAGCGGCGGATCTCCGCCCTCGCCCGCCGGACCGCACTCCACGAATTCGACGAGGTGGATCCCCTGGGTCCACTCTTCGGGTACGGGGAGGGTGAGCGGAGGCCATTTCCAGTCGTCGGCGGGCGAGGCACGTCCGGGTAATCCGTGGGGATGGGAGGGGATCGGGTGCATGCCTCCCTCGAATTCCTCGGATTCCCCGACGAAGGCGAGCGTGTCGCCGAGCCGGTAGAAGCGGAGACGGAATCGTGGGGCGTCGGTGGAGATGTGCAGTGTCATCTCACCACCGAGGGTGACGCTTTCTCTTCCCAGATATCCTTCGATCATGGCGGTCATGGTAGGCAGCCGTGAGCCCGACGGACAACGGCGCCCCCAACCGGCCATTCGGACCCGCTTTTCGGCCACGGCGACGCGAAGTCGCATTCCGGCCCGTTGGGTGGGGTAGTGCGGATTCCGAAAGAGACGACGTGATCTTCGGCAGATCGGTGAGGGGCTCGCATGAGCGGTGAATTCCGCGTACGGGAACTGGTGCTGGGAATCGAGGGGCTCGCGCTGCTGCGCAACGCCGTGGACGGGGACGAGGCCTTCCTCCGGGAGCGGGTGGAGGACATCCGCCGCTTCGCGCTCGCCGAGCCCGGCGAGGGGAAGCTGCCGGACGGCGGTGCCACCGTCAGCGAACTCGACGCGGCGGAGGGGTACGCGGCCTGGTCGGCCGTGTACGACTCGCTTCCCAGTTCGTACATCGAGGTGGAGGAACCGGTCGTCGGGAAGATCCTCGACGGTCTCGCGCCGGGTGTCGCCCTCGACGCGGCCTGCGGGACCGGTCGGCAGACCCGGACGCTGACCGAGCGCGGTCACCGGGTCATCGGCGTGGACCAGTCGCCGCACATGCTGGAGAAGGCCCGGGCGCACTCCCCCGGGGCCGATCTCCGCGTCGGACACCTGGAGCGGCTGCCGCTCGACGACGACTCCGTCGACCTCGCCGTCTGCTCGCTCGCCCTGACCCATCTGCGCGACCTCACCCCGGGTGTCGCGGAGCTGGCGCGTGTGGTGCGGCCGGGCGGACGGATCGTCGTGACGGATCTGCACCCCTTCGTGATCGCCCTCCAGGGGCAGTGCCTCTTCGTCCGCGGCTCCGAGGAGCTCGCTTTCGTCCGCAATCACGTCCATCTGCTGAGCCAGTACCTGGACGCGTTCGGGACGGCGGGGCTTCGGGTCCGCGCCTGCCAAGAGCCGCTGTTCAACGGACGGCTCGCGCCCGGCGGCTACGAGGAGGCCGTCGGAGACGCGGCCCGCGCCGCCTGGGAGGGCCTGCCGATCGTGGTCGTCTGGGACGTCGAGGTCCCCGCCCGGGGGGAGAAGGCCTGATGTCCCTGGTCCTGGTACGGCACTCGGAGCGGCCCGAGCTGTGGGACCGCATCCCGGAGCGGTTCGCCGGCGTGGTGCCCGAGTACAACCTGCACGGCGACATCAACGGCGACTACTGGAACCGGCTGTTCACGGACTTCCCGGAGTACCAGTTCGTCCTGTACGACGACGAGCGCGATGTCGTCGCGGGCGCGGGCCGCTCGCTGCCCCGCACGTGGGACGGCACGCCCGAGGACCTGGGGCCGGGCCTGGACGACTCGATCGCGCGGGCCTTCGCGGACCGCGACGCCGGGCGCGCCCCGGGTGCGCTGTGCGCGCTCGGGATCGAGGTGGCCGAGGACCACCAGGGCCGGGGCCTGTCGAAGGTGCTGCTCGACGCGATGGCGGACACGGCCCGACGCGCCGGGCTCGGGACGGTCCTGGTGCCGGTCCGGCCCACCTGGAAGGACCGGTATCCGCTGGTGCCGATCGAGCGGTACGCGGCATGGACCCGGGACGACGGAAGCCCGTTCGACCCGTGGATCCGGACCCAGGTGGGGGCGGGCGGCACCATCGCGGCGGCGTCCGCCCACTCCTCGCGGATCACCGGGACGGTCGCCGAGTGGGAGGGGTGGACGGGCCTCGCGTTCCCGGAGGACGGGGAGTACGTGTTCCCCGGCGGCCTCGCGCCGCTCCATGTGGACCGCGCGCGGGACCGCGGCGGGTACTGGGAGCCGGGGGTGTGGATCACCCACCGGGTTTAGGTCCTGTCCGGCCCCGATCCGCCGGACAGGCGCTGGAGAACCTCACTCGTCACGGGAGCTGTTCGCCGGCCCGGACCGCGCTCCAGGCCAGGGCCGTCATCGCCCGGACCTCGCCCGGGCCCGCCTCGGGGCGGCGTTCGGGCGGGAGTCCTGCGGGTCCCGCGGTGGCGACTGCGGAGTGCCGCATCCGGTCGAGGGCGTCCGTGGGCACGTCGTCCCCGGCTCCGGGGAGGCGGCGGGCCGCGTGGGCGGCCTGGCGGCCGAGCAGCAGGCAGTGGGTCCACAGTTCCTCGGCGAAGGGCCTGCCGAAGGTGCCGGCCACCCCCGCCGCGAGCCCCTCCGGCAGGTGCGCGTCCCTGGCGGCGCGGACCATCTCCTCCGTGAGGCCCGTCGCCGGCAGGGCCTCGCGCCAGCGGTGGTGGCCTCGCCCCCCGTCGGGGCCGTGTTCCTGTCCGACCAGCCGGATGTAGCCCTCCCCGTACCGCATGTACGGGACCCAGCCCGGCTCCTCCAGGACGCTGCCCCGGTCGAGGAGGGGCGTGGCGTCGGTCGCCGGGGTGGGGCACACGGCGAGACGGATGCCCTGGGCGGCGTGGCCGTTGATGCTGCTGGTGCCGATGTGCTCGACGATGTTCGGTACGGCGAGCAGGCTCATCCGTCCGCGGCCGCGGAAGAAGACGGAGAACAGTTCGTCGTCGTGTCGTTCGTCGCTGTCGCGGGCGAAGGCCCGGAAGGCGGCGGCGGTCGCGGTCGGCAGACAGACGGCGAGCGAGGGCGTGAACTCGTCGGGGACGGCCCGCACCCAGGTCGCGCCGGCGAGGGCGGCGAGGCGGGCCGTGGCGCCGTTGCGGGCATGCCAGTTGGTGTAGAAGACCAGCGCTTCGTCGGGGAACCGGGCGGCTGCCCGGGCGACGATCTCCAGGAGCTCGGCGGGCGCGTCGACGTCGTCCTGGACGACGAGGTGGTGGCCGGCCTCCGGATCCGCGGCCGCCCAGGCGACGAGGGCGGTGCGCAGGGCGGAGGGCGGGCCGTCCGGATCGGGGTCGACGGCCAGGTGGTCGAGCCGGAGTCGGGCGGCCAGCTCCTTCGCCTGGTCGAGGCGTACGGGGTGGGTCATGACGGCCGAACTCAGGTGTGGCCCGCTCACACTGCACTCCGCTCCTCGGCAGGGGTGGTCGCAGGCCATCGTCGCAGAGGGGGCCCCAACGGGACCTGGGCTCAAAGGAGTTTGGCCGGATCAGGGAGCTCGTCGTCCGTGCCGGGGCCACGCTGGTCCCCCGGGCTCGTTGTCCGTGCCGGGGCCACGCTGGTCCCCCGGGCTCGTTGTCCGTGCCGGGGCCACGCTGGCCCCCCAGGCTCGTTGTCAGTGCCGGGGCCACGCTGGTCCCCCGGCTCGTTGTCAGTGCCGGGGCCACGCTGGTCCCCCGGCTCGTTGTCAGTGCCGGATGACACGATCCACCCATGAGCGATGTGTCCTTCGACTGGCATGAGTTCCTGCGGCGTTGGCAGGAGGAGTGGGTTCCGCCCGCCGACGAGGACGAGGACGACGAGGCCGTCGGCCCCCTGGGTGCGCCGGGGGCGGACGAGAGCGCCATCGCGGCGGCCGAGGAGCGTCTTGGTCGACGACTGCCGCCCTCGTACCGGGAGTTCCTGGCCGTGAGCGACGGATGGCATGTGGAGCAGACCGCCGGGGTCTACCAGCTCGGCGGCGCCGCGGAGGTCGACTGGTTCCGCGACCCCTACGACATGACCCCGCTGTACGAGGAGAGTCTGGGCGAGAACCCCCGCGAGGAGGACGTCCTGCTGGCCGGGATGTGGCAGCGGGCGCTGCGGCTGGAGACGGACTCCGACATGTCGCACGCCCTGCTCGACCCGGGCGACAGCGATCAGGACGGCGAGTGGGCCCTCTATGTCTACAAGGGGTGGGGCGGCGAGTTTCCCACCCGGTATCCGTCGTTCCGCGCGTACATGGAGGCCATGTACCGCAGCTTCCACGGCGATCGGGCGGGGAACCCCGACTTCGTGAACGCGACCACGCGCGTGCAGGACGGCCGGGTGGACGCGGCCCGCCTGCTCGCCCTGCGCGGACGGTACGAGGAGGCCCTGCCCCTGCTGGAGGAGGCGCTGTCCTTCGGACGGCCCCGGAGCGCCGTCCTGCTGGACCAGATACGGCATCTGCTCGCTCCGGGCAGCGCCCGGGACCTCGGCCACCTGCTGGTCGCCGACCCGCGGTACCTGCCCGAGCTCCTCCCGGTGCAGGCCATGGCGCCGGCCCGGCACGAGTGGCGGCCGGGCGGGGACGAGCACTGGGTCGGGATGATGACCGCGCGCGGGGTCGACCGGGAGACCGCCGAGACCGTACTGGGCACGATGCGGGACGGCACCTACCGCTACGCGCCGCCCGGTCCGTGGGGCCGGGCCGTCGCGGAGGCCCGGGAGTCCGCCCGCTGGGGGCGGACCGACGCCGCCTGGCGGATCCTGCGGGAGGCCTTGCCGCTGTGGGAGGCGCCGGGACCCCTGCTGATCGCCCCGGTCGGTCTGCTCGCCGATCCTGTCCTGGGGTCGCTGGTCACCCCCGAGCGCGGTCGGGAGATCCTCGGGACGCCGCGGGCCGGAGAGACGGGAGCCGCTCCCGAACCGGTGCCGGATCTCGACCCGCCGGGCCTCGCGTGGCTGACGGAGCCTGCCGGTCATCGGCAGCGGTTCGACGGATACCGCTGCGTGTGGGTCGAGGGGGCCGACCCCGCCGATCTGCCGGCCCTGATCGGTGAGGAGGGCGCCGAGCTGGGCGCGCCCGTGGATCCGCGCGAGGCTTCCCGGCGGGCGCCCGGGCCGCACGAGCGCGAAGGCGTGGAGCTGTGGGAGGACCGGGCCGTCGTCGCCGTCGGCCGCGCCGACGACGCATGGGCCTTCGCCTTCGACGGCTACTCCCACCGCCGTCTGCACGCGTTGTTCGCGTCCCCGGCCGTGGCCGCCTCGTCGGCCGGCCGCGCGGTGGTCGTGTGGTGCGACCCCGGGCGTTCGTCCCCGGTCGACGACCCGGGCACGTTCCACCTGTCGGTGGCCGAACACGGCCGGGAGCTCTACGCCTTCACGGTCCGGGGCACGGACGTCGAGCGGTCCGGCACGATCCCCGAGGAGCTGGACCCGACCCGGCTGTTCCGCCCGGAGGACGGCCCGGCGGAGGGCGAGCGGCGGTTCCTGGAGGCCCTGCACACCGCGCTGGGTCTCTCACTGCCCCGCTTCGCCCTGAGCGAGGGCAGGCTCCGTACCTTCACCACCCGGTCCTGGACCCGGGCGCCGCGCGAAGGCGAGGGTTTCGCCTACCTCAGCTTCGTGCGGCACCGCCCCTGATCCCGGGTGGACGGGCACCGTCAGCCCCGGTTCTCCTCGCGCAGCCCCCACGGAGCGCCGTACGCGCCGAGCAGGTCGAGGAAGGGGCGGGGCGGCAGGGCCTCGGGGCCCAGGACTCCGCGCCCCTTCCAGGTTCCGTCGGCGATCAGCTCAAGCGCGATGACCGGGTTGAGGGCGGTCTGCCAGACCACGGCCTGGGACCCGTACTCGCGCATCGTCCACTCGTTGTCGACGACGTGGTACAGGTACACCTCGCGCGCCGCGCCGTCCTTGGTTCCCTTGACCCATGTACCCGCGCAGGTCTTGCCCTTCATGCGGTCGCCCAGGGTGGCCGGGTCGGGCAGACAGGCGGCGACCACGTCGCGCGGCGAGACCTGGACCGGACCGTCCGCGCCCGGGACGGTGACCTTCGCCGTGGAGTCGAGGCCCAGCTCGTGGAGGGTCTTCAGCTTGGCGATGAAGTCGTCGCCGAGGCCGTACTTGAACGTCACCCGCCGCGCGTCCACCCAGCGGGGCATGAGGAGGACCTCCTCGTGCTCGACGTTCACGCACTCCACCGGGCCGATGCCCTCGGGGAAGTCGAAGACCTCCGGCTCGCTGAAGGGTGCCGTGGTGAACCAGCCGCGGTCCTTCTCGTACACCACGGGCGGGTTGAGGCACTCCTCGATGGTGGTCCAGATGCTGAAGGAGGGGGCGAAGTCGTACCCCTCGACGGTGAGGTTCGCGCCGTCGCGGACGCCGAGTTCCTCGATCTCGTCGAAGAGTTCGTCGGCCGCGTAGCGGGCGAACACGTCCGACAGTCCCGGTTCCACGCCCATGCCGACCAGGGCGAGGCGGTCGGCCTTCTCCCAGGCCTCGGCCAGGGCGAACTGCTCGTCGCCGAGCTTGACGCCGCACTGTTCGTACGGGGCGGTCGGGTGGGGCGCGGACAGGGACATCGCCATGTCGACGTAGTGCGCGCCGGCGGCGAGCGCCGCGTTGAAGAGCGGCATCACGAACCGGGGGTCGGTCGCGTTCAGGAGGACGTCGCAGTTCTCCGCCGCGAGGAGCCGGCGGACCGCTGCCTCGTCGGAGGCGTCCAGGCGGTGGGCGCTGAACCGGTCCTCCTGCTCGCCGAGCGCGGCCACGGCGGCCTCCGCGCGGGCCGGGTCGTAGTCGGCGACGACCATGTGGGTCAGGAAGTCACGGCGGGCCGCGATACGGGTCACGGCGGTTCCGACGCCGCCCGCACCCACGAGAAGTACACGCATGTCACACACCCTTTCGTCGAGTCCGTCCCGGCGGTTGCCCGGGGACGACTCGATGGAACACGAGCCTCACGGTTAAGGTCTACGGCGTTGGCATAAGGGGCGGGAGAAGCGGCGAGGCGGTGGCACGATGCCGAAGAAGGTGGTTCCGGAGGCGGAGCGGCGCAGGCGGCGGCCGACCCGGCAGGGCACGGTGCTGTCGGAGAAGCTGATCGTGCGGACGGCGCTGCGGATGCTGCGCGAGCACGGGAGCGCGGGCCTGACCGCACGCCGGCTCGGCGCCGCGCTGGGCGCCGACCCGAGCACCGTGTACCGGTACTTCGCCGGCCTGGACGGCCTGACCCGGGCCATCGGCGAGGAGCTGATGGGGCGGGCCCTGGACAGCTGGACCGCCACGGGGAACTGGCGTGCCGACCTGCGGGCGCTCGGCCTGGCCGTCCACGCCTCCTACCTCGCCCATCCCGAGGCCGCGCTGCTGACCGCCAGCCGCGTGACCGGCCGCCCCCGGGAGATCGAGGTGGACGAGACGATCCTCGGGATCCTGCGCGGCGCGGGCTTCCGCGACGCGGACGCCGTCGGCGTGTACCACGCCTTCATCGACCTGGCTCTGGCCTTCGCCGCCCTGGACGCGGGCGCGCTGGCCATCAAGGACGAGGTGCGGGAGGCGGACGAGGAGATGTGGACCACCACCTACGCCCGGCTTCCGGCCGAGACCCACCCCCACATCGCGGCCACCGCGCACCTGCTCGCGGAGCGGATGAACCAGAGCGCCTATCCCGTCGTCCTGGACACGCTCCTGGGTCGGGCGGAGGCGCAGCTGGCCGCGACGGCGCGAGCTGCCCGTACGTGACAGGGGCCCTTCCCCGTGTACGGGAAGGGCCCCTCCTGCTGTGCCGGTGCCGTGCCGGTCAGCTCCCGGTGTTCGCCCGGCGGCGCCACCAGACGAGTGCGCCGCCCGCGGCGATCGCGGCGGCGGCGATCCCGACGATCAGGCCGACGGGGGCACTGCTGCCGGTGTCGGCGAGGTCGCCGTCGGGGTCCGTCGGGCCGGGCGGGGTGGTGGCCCCGGGGTCCTGCGGGGACTGGCTGCCCGTCGGGGACGCGGTGGGCGTGGCCGTGCCGGTCGGGCCCGGGGTCGGCGTTCCGGTGCCGGTCGGCGTGGGGGTGGGGGTGGGCGTGCCGGATTCGGAGTGTCCGGCGCTGTTGCCGCCGAACATCAGGTAGCCCTGCTTGTTCGGGTCGTCCGCGATCGTGTCGACCGCGAAGCCGACGGTGCGGGGCTTGTAGCGCTGCTCGGTGCGGAAGCGCGCGGGGTTCATGTTGCGCTTGGGCTGCTTGGAGAAGTCGACCCCGCCCACGGTGTAGACGTAGACGTCCTCGCCGTTGGACCACTTGTATTTGAAGGTGCCTTCGGTGAAGGCCTTGTAGTAGCGGTCCCAGACCTGCTTGCCGGTCCAGTTCTGGTGCGGGGCGCGCAGCGGCCAGCGCCTCACGTCGTTGCTGTTGATGATCCTGCGGTACTCGGCTGGCATGTCGGCCGCGTTCTGGCGTACCCATTCGGCGGCGACGCGGGCCGTGTAGACGCGGCGCAGGTCGGCGTAGTAGTCGCCGTTGTTGACCTTCTCGGCGACCAGGGGCGTGATGTAGCGGTCGAGGACGCGGTCGGACTGCTGGGTCTCCGCCTCGGTGAGGTCGCAGCCCTTTCCGCCGGGCGGCTGCGTGTGGGTCTCCTGCGGCACCGTGGACAGCTTGAGCGGGGTGTCGAGGATGTGGATGCCGCCGTCCTGCTCGCGCACGACCGCGGTCTCCGGCTCGATCCAGTAGCGGAAGCCGGCCCAGCAGGGGAAGCCGTTGCGCTTCGGCAGGGCGTTCATGAAGTCGCGGCCGGCTTCGGTCTCCGGGTCCATGGCCCTGAAGATGTCGTGCTTCAGTTCCAGGTCGGCTTCCAGGAGCACCCGGCCGGCGTCGGTCCTGCCGAACTTCTCGTCGATGATGCGGTTCGGCTCGTCCGGGTTGAGGTTCACCCAGAACGTGGACGGGTCGAGGGCGAGCCAGGTGAAGAAGGAGTCGGAGATCAGGTTGCCCTTCTCCTGGCCGCCCCACCCGGCCGCGTACTCGTCCTCCACCGACTTGGCGGAGAAGGCGTAGTCGAGTCCCTTGCCGCTCTTGCCCTTGCCGATGTACCGCAGGTCGAGGGTGGTGAAGTCGATGCCTCCGAGGCCGCGGTTCATGAGGGACCGCTGTCCGGTCTTGCCCAGCCGGTCGAGTTGTTCCTTGAGGGTCTGCGGGTTCGGCGGGGACTGGTTGACGACCTGGTTGCCGGAGCCGCGGGACCCGGTCGACGTGCCGTTGCCCGGCGACATCGTCGTGCCGTTCGCGCGGTACGGGCCGTTCTCGGTGCCCTTGGGGGGCAGGCCCTTGTGGTGGGACTGGTAGTCGTAGGTACGGACCCGGTCACGGCCGAGGGCGTCCTTGCCCGCGGTGTCCTTCAACTCCTTCATGAAGTTCTTGGCATCGCGGGTCTGGTTCTCCGCGAAGACGTAGGTGTACTTGTACGAGCGCCAGCCCTGGTTCTTGGCCCAGGCGCGGTCCGCGGGCTTCTCGCGGCCGTCGGGGCTGCCGTTGGACTTGGCCTCCACGATCTCCCGGGTGCGCTTGTTGTACGCGTCGAGCCGGCGTTTGTAGCGCTCGCCGGTTTCGGGGTCCTTGAACCAGAACTCCTTCTCGCAGATCCAGTCCGGGCCGGTCAGCCCCATCTCGCGCACGACCTTGCCCATGAAGGCCTTGCCGCGGGCGTCGTAGCCCTGGTTCGGGATGTAGACCTTCGACAGGTAGTCGCCGAAGCTCTTCCACCGCTTCTGCGCGTTGAACCGGGCGTAGATGCGCCTCGGGTCGCTGTGGTCGTACTTCTTGTAGTCGGTACCCGCGGCGTCGAGTTCGGCCTGGGTCGGCGCGAGGCCGTCGAACTGGAGACCGGGGTTGGTGTACTCGTACGTGTCCCAGCGGTCCACCGCGCGTGAGGCGTCCCCCATGGGCAGACCGCCGGTGGGTACGTCCTTCACCCCGTACATCTCGTCGCACCGCTTGCCGGGCTTCAGCGGCGGCGGCGCCGCTTCGGCGACGCCGCCGACTCCGGTGACGGGTTGGCCGGTGACGGTGATGACGGTGGCGCAGGCGAGCGCGAGCAGGCTGTTCCTGAGCGCACGCCAGCGGCTGGCTATTCGTACTGGCTTCACAGTGCTTTTCCCCCGGGAGCCCCCACGGGTCAGAGTGCGGCCGTGTGGCGCCAGGGCCCCCGATGCTCATGTGGGCGCCGCACGAGCGGTCCGATCCTAGGGCGTCGGTTTGCCGCAGCAACGTCGTTTCGGTGGCGTGGAGTGTGTTAACTCCGTGCAGATTCGCGACACTTACGGTCACACAGGGGGAGCTAGGGTTAGCTGCTGTGAGCAATGAAATCTGGGACGACGAGGACGGCGACGAGGGCGGGGACGAGTACGTCGTCGCCGAGCGCATCGACAAGGAGCACGCCGACAATCCCCGCCTTGCGGCGTGGCTGCGCGAGCAGGAGGACGGCTTCGCGGACTGGAGCCGTGACCACGGCGGCGGATGGGACTTCGGCGAGCGCTCGCTCGACCGGATGGAAGCCCTCGTCCGTGAACACCTCACGTCCGTGGACGACCTGTTCGCCCAGGAGCACACTCCCCTGGTGCAGGTCGCCTGCTGGTACGTGGGGGAGGTCCACAACCGCACGCGGGGCACCGAGTGGCGCATGGACCCGGACCCCGCCGACGGTCACCCCTGGTCCAGGCGCCCCTATGTGATCGCGCCCTTCACGCGCCTGCACGAGTACCGGGACCCGGAGGGCATCGACTACGACGCCCGCCCCCGGCACCACCCGCTGAGCAGCTTCCTCACCCTCCTCCGCGAGGGCCCCGCCGCGGGCTCGGGCTCCCTGCGGGGCGAACTGGACGATTACGAGCCCGGGGGCGACGACCGGGACGAGGAAGGCTGAGGGCCCGCGCCCGACTGTTGGAGATCCGTTGGCGAGCCGTTGGCGGCTGTTCCTAGGGTCGCGGCCATGCGCGGGACCGGCCCGCGCACACCACGGGGCGGGACTCCAGGAGGACCTGATGAAGCGTCGAGCAGCCATGACGGCACTTGCAGTGAGCACGATGGTGGCCGGGGTGCTGGTCGGAGGCGCCGGCAGCGCTTCGGCGGCGCACTCGTACTCCGACCGCCTCGTCCGGGGCGAGTCGCTCGGGCCCGGCGAGTACATCACGCGCTGGATCAACGACTACTCGTTCTACCAGCTGGTCATGCAGAAGGACGGCAACCTGGTGGAGTACAAGGGGGACGTGATCGGCGACCGGCAGGTCTGCTGGGCGGCGAACACCCAGTACTCCGGCTACTACGCCGTCTACCAGAACGACGGGAACTTCGTCGTCTACCCCCAGTGGAGCACGCGGGCGGTGTGGAGCAGCAACAGCCAGTGGGGCGGTGGGTCCACCGTCGACATCAACTCCAGTGGTGTCGTGTACGTCGGTACGAAGCCGATCACCGGATCCTGCTGACGCGAGCGTCCGAGCCGCCGGGGCGCCGGCGGCTCGGTGCGCCGCGTGCCGTCGTGCAGGGACGGCCGGGATGCGGTAGCGGACGGTGTTCACGCGCAGGTGCGGGCCTCCGGTCCTGGCCCCGGAGCAGTTGTGCGCCAGGAAGACCTCCGGGGTGTCCAGGAGGCTCGCGTTCGAGCCCTTGCCGGCGCGCAGCAGCGGTCACACCTCTCGGAGCCGTGCCGACACGCCCTCGCCCGGGTCCGGCTCGCGGTCCGGCACGGCGACGGCCTCCCCCTCCGGGCGTCCGGCGGCGGCGAAGGCGACGGTCCGCCGGGGCCGCAGCGCCCCCGTGAGGGCCACGGCCGCGTCGCCCCGGTCCTCCGCGTCGCCCGAGGTCGCGACCGCGACCGCCACGGTGTACGCGGTGGCGGCGAGCCCACAGGCGCGCAGGGCCTCCTCCAGGCCGTTCGGCTCCCCAGTACGCCGCGCTCGACCGGGTCACCTGCTCCTCGTGAGCCTGCCTGCGGGGTGCGGCCCGCCGGTCCTGGAGGCGCCGGTGGCGGCCGACCAGTTCTCCGATCTCGTGCGGGATCCGGGGCGGCACCTGGCCGTCGTCGGGCAGGTACAGGTACCAGGCGTCGAAGACGGTGACGTCAGCCTCGATCCGCACGCTCGCGCCGTCCCTGCCCCGCAGCGCCTCCACCGCGCGCGGTGGTGGTCGATCGGCGAAACACCTCTCCGATGTTCACCGGGGAAGCACTCTGCCGTGTGCAGGATCCCTACGAGCCGCAGGCGGGCGCCGCGCTCCCCCTCGTACCTTCCTCCAGGCCCACTCGCATTCGCGATGGAGGGTCGCACGGAGTTGTTGCAGATGAGAGCCTGAGCGCCCTACGGTGTCGCACATGCAGTCCTACACGATCGGGCAGGCCCCACGGTTGATCGCCCGGAGCGGTGACGACGACGCGTCCTCCACCTCGGCGCGCAACGCCTTCCCGGGCATCGTGACCGGGATCGATCCCGGGGACATCGCGGCCCAGGTCACCATCCAGGCCGGACCGCAGCGCATGGGCTCCCTCCTCACCGGTGAGGCCGTGGAGGAGCTGGGACCGGAAGTCGGCATGCAGGCCACCGCCCGCGTGAAATCGACCAGCGTGCACGTCGACCGCACCTGACCACCCCTCACGCAGTACCGCAGCACCATCGGCGCAGCCGCCCTCACACCGCACTTTCCGTTCGTCCCCATAGGAGTTCAGACCCTCATGCCCGTCACCGTCACCCCCGCCGGACGCCGTGCGGCCGCCGCCGTCCTCACCGCCGCCCTGCTCGTCCCGCTCGCGGCCTGTTCGAGCGACGACACGAAGAAGGACACCGGCAGGGCCACCGGCTCCGGGAGCACCGCGAGCGGGGCGAACCTGACGGTCCTCGCGGCCGCCTCCCTCACCGACGTCTTCAAGACGGCCGGCGCCGCCTACGAGCAGTCCCACCCGGGTACGAAGCTCACCTTCTCCTTCGCCGGCTCTCAGGAGCTCGTCGCCCAGGTCTCCCAGGGCTCCCCCGCCGACGTCCTGGTCACCGCCGACACCAAGAGCATGGACAAGGTGAAGGCCGAGACCGGCACCCCGACGGTCATCGCGAAGAACCGGCTCGTCATCGCCACCGGCAAGGGCAACCCCTTCAAGGTCGACGAGCTCAAGGACCTCGCGGACACCAAGCTCAAGGTGGTCCTCGCCGCGCCCGAGGTGCCGGCCGGCAAGTACAGCAAGAAGGTCCTCGACGCCCAGAAGATCACCGTGAAGCCGGTCTCCCAGGAGCCGAACGTGCGCGCGGTGCTCAGCAAGGTCGAACTCGGCGAGGCCGACGCCGGTCTCGTCTACAAGACGGACGCCGAGAGCGCCAAGGACAAGGTCGACGCCGTCGAGATCCCGGACGCGCAGAACGCGATCGCGCAGTACCCGGCCGCCGCGCTGAAGGACTCGAAGAACGCCGAGGCCGCCGCCGCGTTCGTCGCCTGGCTTTCCTCGCCCGAGGGGCAGAAGATCCTTCAGGACGCCGGCTTCCAGAAGCCGTAGCGGATCCGGGATCGTCCGGATCGCGAGGGGCTGTCCGTGCCGGGGGAACGGACAGCCCCTCGTCCTCATGTCGTCATCTCTGCGGGGTCACTCGATGAAACACTCAGGCGCGCGTAGGTCCGGTACCCGTCCGCCGCTGACGCTGGCCGTGCCCGCGCTGCTCGCCGTGGCGTTCCTGACGCTGCCCCTGATCGGGATCCTCGTACGGACCGAGTGGAGCGAGCTCGCCGGACATCTGAGCGCGTCGGGCACGGTCACCGCGCTGAAGCTCTCGTTGCTCGTCTCCTTCTGGGCGCTCGGGCTCTCGCTGCTGCTCGGGGTGCCGCTCGCGTGGCTGCTCGCCCGGGTACGTTTCCCCGGCAAGGCGCTCGTCCGCTCGCTCGTGCTGCTGCCGATGGTCCTGCCGCCCACCGTCGGCGGCGTCGCGCTGCTCCTCGCCTTCGGGCGGCGCGGCCTGCTCGGGCCGTGGCTGGAGTCGGCCTTCGGGATCACCCTCCCGTTCCACACCTCGGGCGCCGTCCTCGCGGCCACCTTCGTCGCCATGCCGTTCCTGGTCATCAGCCTGGAGGGCGCGCTCGGCGGACTGCGGCCGCGGTACGAGGAGACGGCGGCCTCCCTCGGCGCCTCACCCGTCCGCGTCTTCTTCACCGTCACGCTGCCCATGGTGGCTCCGGGCGTCGTCGCCGGCGCCGCCCTCACCTGGGCACGGGCCCTGGGCGAGTTCGGCGCGACCATCACCTTCGCCGGCAATCTGCCCGGCACCACCCAGACGCTCCCCCTCCAGGTCTATCTGCTGCTCCAGGACGAACCGGAGGCGGCCACCTCCGTCTCGCTGCTCCTGCTCGCCATCGCGATGGGTGTACTCGTCGCCCTGCGCGGACGGTGGACCGGCACCCCGGTCGACCGCAAGGCCCGGCCCGCCCCCGAGCCCGTGGAGGATCCGGAACCGGGGACCTCCGCCGCCGACTCCGCCGAGGCGGAGCAGTCCGGGGAACGCTGGGCCCTGCACGCCGAGGCCACCGGCTTCACGCGCCTCACCCTCGACGCCGAACCGGGCACCACCATCGCCGTCGTCGGCCCGAACGGTGCCGGCAAGACCACCCTGCTCCGGGCCCTCCTCGGCCTCACCCCCCGGGCCCACGCGGAGCTGACCCTCGGCGGCACCGACGTCACCGCTCTCCCGCCGCACCGGCGGCGGGTCGCCTGGGTGCCGCAGGACGGCGCCCTCTTCCCGCACATGACGGCCCTCGCCAACACCGCCTACGGTCTACGCGCCCAGGGCGTCCCCCGCACGGAGGCCCGGCGCGCGGCCCGGCACTGGCTCGACCGGCTCGGCGTCGGCCACCTCGCCCACCGCCGCCCCGGCCAGCTCTCCGGCGGCCAGGCGCAGCGGGTCGCCCTGGCCCGGGCGCTCGCCGCCCGCCCCCGGCTCCTCGTCCTCGACGAGCCGCTCGCCGCCCTCGACCAGACCACCCGCGGCCACGTACGCCACACCCTGCGCACGCACCTCGCGGGCTTCGGCGGCGTCTGTCTCATCGTCACCCATGATCCCGTCGAGGCCGTGTCCCTCGCCGATCGCGTCCTCGTCCTCGACGAGGGCCGGGCGCTCCAGGACGACAGCCCCGCCGAGGTCACGCGGCATCCCCGCTCCCCCTGGGTCGCCCGTATGCTCGGCCGCAACGCCTGGCCCGGCACCGCCATCGCCGAAGGGCTCGCCCTGGAGGAGGGCGGTGTCCTGGTCGCGGCCGACCCACCGGCGGTCGGCACTGCGGCGCTGGCGATCGTGGCGCCCGAGGCGGTCTCCGTCCACCGCGAGAAGCCCGCCGGCAGCCCCCGTAACGTCTGGCCCGGCACCGTACGCGAGATCACCGCGAGCGGCAGCCGGCTGCGGGTCCTCGTCACCTCCGACGGCGTCCCCGACCTCGTCGCCGAGATCACCCCGCAGGCCGCCGCCGAACTCGGACTCGCCGACGGGGTGCCCGTCTGGACCAGCGTCAAGGCGACCGAGACGACGGTCGTACCGCTCTGAACGGCCCGAGAGCCGCTGCTTCTCCCGTGCGGGCGGGTCAGCGGCCGAAGGTGTCGATGTTCTCGACGAGCCAGCGGCCGTCGCGGCGCACGACGTCCACGGCGAACATGGCACCCGCGTAGACGCCTTGGTCCTGGGCCTTCGGCTTCTGCTTCCCTCCGCCGGTCCTGACGGTTCCCGCCGTGCTCACGCTGCTCTGGTCTGCGTAGACCAGGACCCGGGCACGGTCGCCGTCGATCCGCTCGACCGCGCTGTCGGTGACCGTCGTGGTGATCACGGTCTTCTGCTGGGCCGCCTGGGCGAGCACCCCGCCGAAGAGCGTCCGGTGCTGGGCCACGGCCTTGCCGGTGAGGAGGGTCTTCCCGGCCCGTTCGAAGGGACCCGTGTCGGCGTGGTCGTACGAGAAGAGCGCGGCGACGGCCGCGGCGGTCTGCCCCTTGATCTCGCTGGTCCGGGCGAGGTCGGTGAGGGCCGTGTTGCCGCGCGCGGGGTCGGCCCGCAGTTCCCCGGTCCTGCTGTGCGCCCAACCGGCGAAGCCTCCGAGGAGGAGGGTCAGGACGCAGAGGACCACCAGGGGGGCGAGGGGACGGGCGCGTCTCCCGTCCGCCGCTTCCGGGTTTGCCTTGGGCTTGGGTTTGGGTCCGGACTTCGGCGCGGGTCGGGGCTCGGGCTCGGGCTCCGGCAGGAGGGCGACCGCCGAGCGGGGCCGGGACGCGGGGGCCGACTGGTCGGCGAGGGCCTGGCGGCGGCGCTGGCGGTTGAGGTGGTGGCGGGGCGTTGGCATCGTGCGGGTCCTTTCGGTGCTTGCGGCTGACACGTACGGGACGGTCCGGTCAACCGGTCGTCGTGCCGCCCACGGGGGCCTGCCCCAGAGCACTGAGCTTCCACTGGCCGTCGGTGCGGGTGAGCTCGCCCAGCATGCGGCTGTCCTTCTCGGTGCTCTTGCTGTCGGGCGTCGTGACGGTGATGCGCAGCGCGACGAGCAGCCGTGCCCGGCCCGCCCTGTCGTCGAGTTCGGTGACGGCGCCGGACAGCACCCGGGCCGTGGTCACCGTCTTCGCCGACTTCACCTGCGTGGTGAACTCCGCCCGCCCGTCGACCAGTTGCTGGTGAAGCTCGCCGGCCGTCGAGGTCTCCCAGAGGTCGAGGCCCTGGTCCACCCGCCGGTGGTCGAGGGTGTTGAGGTTCTGCACGGCCTGCTCCCCCGCCGCGAGCGCCCGGTCGCGCTGCACGGCGTACGCGGCCGAGTCGTCGTGGGCCGCGGCGTACCAGCTCCGGCCCTCCCAGGCCGCGAAGCCGCCCGCGACCAGCGTGAGCACGAGGGCCGCGGCCAGGGCCGGCCGGTTTCCCGCCGAGCCGCGGACCTGGCGTGTCATGGGCTTCTCCTGTCTCCCGCTCATCGTCAGCGGGCCTTGATGTCGACGATCAGCCACCGGTCCCCGCGGTACTCGGCGGTGACGGTGAGTTGGGCCGCGGCGGAGGTGGCGGCGGCCTTGTCCCGGCGAGAGCGCTGGTCGAGGAACACGAGGAGGCGCGCGCTGTCCCCGTCGAGTTCGATCACTCCGGTGCGGACGGTCTGGGTGGAGAGGGTGATGCGCTGCTCGAGCAGGTGCGCGCGGACCTGGGCGAGCAGGTCGGCGTACTGGCGGGCGGCGCGCCCCGCGAGGACGGTGCGGGCGGAGCGTTCGGCGGCGTCCGTGTTCGCCGCCGTGTAGGAGAAGACCCGGGCGAGTCCTTCGGCGACGTCGCCGCTCACCCGGGTCGTGTTCTCGGTGTCGGTGAGCGCGTGGTTGCGCGCCGACGGGGTGGAGCGGAGCTGGTGGGCGGCGTGGAAGAACCCGCTGCCGCCGAGGAGGAGGACGGTGAGGGCGGCGGCGAGGGCGCCCTTTCGCCACGCGCCGGCGGATCGGCGTCCGGTTGTGCCGGTGGTCCCGGTCGCGTCCCCGTCCGTGACCGACGTCGTCTCCGGCCGGTCGTCGCCGTCGGCCTCCGGTGTTTCTCCGCCGACGGCCTCCGGTGTTTCTCCGCCGTCGGCCTCCGGTATCTCTCCCCCGTTGGTCTCCGGTGTCTCTCCCCCGACGGGCTCCGTTGCCTCTCCCCCGTCGGTCTCCGGTGTCTCTCCCCCGACGGGCTCCGTTGCCTCTCCCCCGTCGGTTTCCGTGTCCCCTGCGGTCTCCTCGCGCAGCAGTCGCGTCATCGGTTCCCGTCCTCCGCTCCGGCGACCGGCACCGCGCTCAGTGCCGCGACCCTCCAGGTGTTCTCGTCCGTGCGGGTCAGGACGGCCTCCAGGCGTTTGCGGTCGGTGGTGGCGGTCGCGGCGCCGCGCGGGGTGACGTCGACGCGTACGGTCGCGATGAGTTTCGCCGTACCGGCCCTCGGGTCGAGGGCGGTGAGCGCGGCCTCGGTGACCGTGGCGCGTGCCGAGGCGCCGACCGCGGGTGCGGTGCGGCCGAGTTCGGTGCGGAGCGGTCCGGTGGAGGCCTCGCGCCAGGCCCGGATGCCCGCTTCGGCGCGTTCGCGGGTCGAGGCGTCGAGGGTGTTCAGGACGGTGATGCGGCTGCGGCCTTCGGCGAGGGCGGTGTCGCGTTCCCGGCTGAAGGCGAGCTCCTCGTCGGTGCGGGCCTGGGCGTAGGTCCAGGCTCCGGTCCCGCAGAAGCCGAGGGCGACGACGAGGGCGCCGGTGACCAGGGCCTTCCCCCGCTTCATCGGGTGCTCCCGGTGCTCAGGCCGAGGAGTCCGGCCATGTCCGTCGGCGTGCCGGTCTCGCCGGGCAGGGCGAGCGCGCCCGGCAGGGCCTGGTGCGTGTCGCCGGTGGTGCGCGCGCTGCCGGAGGGCAGGGAGCCGGGCCGGGCCGGGGTGGGTACGCGGCCGCTCCCGGGGGCGTGGGCCGAGCCGCGTACGGCGATGCCGGTGGAGGCCGGGGACGTGCAGGCGGCTCGGGTGTTGAGGGCGGGCGCGGTCCCAAGATCGAGTCCGTTGCGGTAGCGCGTACCGCCGTAGCCGGAGGTGCACGGCAGTGGTGTGAAGAAGGTGACGGCCATGCCGAAGTTCACGTGTCCTCCGTCGACGGTGGTGGCTCCCGCCGAGACGGCCGCCGGGAACTTCACGAGGAGTTCCTCCGTGCCGCGTTGCCGGGTCACGGCGATCTCCGAGGTGGTGAGGAGGTTGGCGAGGACGACGCCGAGGCTCGGGTCGAGGTCGCGCAGGAGGCCGCTGACCTGGCCGGTCGCGTCGGGGGTGACGGCGAGGAGGCGGCGCAGGTCGGCGTCGGAGCCCTTGAGGGTGGCGGCCAGGTCGCGGGCGCCGGTGGCGAAGTCCCGGATGGCGCGGCTCTCGTCGGCCTGGGTGCGCAGGACGACCTCGCCGTCGTCGATGAGCCGGGTGGTGGCCGGCAGGGACCGGTCGGCGGCCTGGACGAATCTGCTGCCGTTGTCGAGGAGGACCTGGAGGTCGTCGCCGTGTCCCTCGAAGGCCTTGCCGAGTTCGTCGACGACCGTGCGCAGGGAGTCGAGGGGTACGGAGCGGGTGAGGTCGTTCACGCTCGAGAGGACGTCGGTGACGGGCGCCGGCACCTCGGTGTCGGACTGTTCGATGCGGGCGCCGTCGGCGAGGAAGGGTGCGCCGTCGCTCTCGGGGCGGAGGTCGATGTACTGCTCGCCGACGGCGGAGAGTCCGGCGACCACGGCGCGGGCGTCGGCGGGGATCCGGGGCGCCGACTTCTTGATGCGCAGTTCGGCGACGACTCCGTCGGCGGTGAGGTCGATGGCGCCGACGCGGCCCACGGAGACGCCCCGGTAGGTGACGTCGGAGTGGGTGAAGAGACCTCCCGTACGGGCGAGGTGGACGCGGACGGTGTAGTGGTCGGCGACGCCGGCGTAGCGGCCGAGGTCGGCGTAGCGGATGCCGACGAAGCCGAGGACGAGTACGGCGATGACGAGGAACGCGAGGTTCTTCAGTCGGATCGTGCGGGTGATCACCGGTTCTCGCCTCCGTCCTTGGGTGTGGTGCCCGTCGTGACCGGGGGCAGGGGCAGCGCCGGTCGCGGGTTCCGCGGGGTGTCCTTCGTTCCGGTGCGCTGCTGGGCGGTCGGCTCCGGGGCCGACGGGCTGGGGGTCGGGGTGGGTTCGGCCCTGGGGATCAGGGGCGGGACGACCTCGGTGCCCGGGGCGGCGGCGAGGTGGAGGTAGGTGTTGAGGTAGTCGCCCTTGATGCCGCGCATCACTTCGTCGGTGAAGGGATAGGTGAGGAGCACCTGGAGTGATGCGGGCAGGTCGGCTCCGGCGTCCGCGAGCGCGGTGAGGGTCGGTGCGAGGGCCTTGAGGTCGGCGATCATGTCCTTCTTGCTGGCGTCGACGGTGGAGACGGCGACGCCGGAGAGGGTGTCGAGGGCGCGCAGCATGGTCAGCAGGGAGCCTCGCTGGTGTTCCAGGGTCTTCAGGCCGGGCGAGAGGCCGGTGAGGACGGTGTCGACGTCCTTCTTGCGGCCGGCGAGGGTGGCGGAGAGCCGGTTGACGCCGTCGAGGGCGCGGGTGATGTCGCCGCGGTGCGCGTCGAGGTTCGTCACCAGGGTGTTCACGCGGTTCAGCATCGAGCGGACCTCGGGTTCGCGGCCGCCGAGCGCCGCGTTGAGTTCCCGGGTGATGGTCTTGAGCTGGTTGACGCCGCCGCCGTTGAGGAGCAGCGACAGCGCGCCGAACACCTCCTCGACCTCCGTGTTGCGGCTGGTGCGCGCGAGCGGGATGACGCTGCCGTCGGTGAGGCGGGCGCCGGTGTCCTTCCGCGGGGCGACGAGCTGGATGTACTTCTCGCCGAGGAGGCTCGATTGTTCCAGCCGTGCCCCGGCGTCGGCGGGGAGCCGGACGTCGCCGTTGATCTTCAGGGTGACGCGGGCGGACCAGGTACCGGTGCCGAGTTCGATGGCGGTGACGCGGCCGACGGCGACGTCGTTGACCTTGACCGCGGACTGCGGGACGAGGCTCAGTACGTCGTCGAGTTCGGCGGTGACGGTGTAGGGGTGGGGGCCGAGGTCGGCGCCGCCGGGCAGCGGCAGGTTCTCGATGCCGTCGAAGCGGACGGGGTGCGCGGGGATCGCGCCGAGGACGACGGCGAGTCCGAGGCCGAGGGCGACGGCTCCGACGGCGCCGGCCCCGACGGCCCTCCGGGAGGGCAGGGAGTCCCGGTTCACCGCTCCCCCTCTCCGGTGCTCGCCGACGAGGCTCCGGTGACCGGCAGGGGCAGCAGGGGTCCGCCCATGCTGATCTCGTTGAGGTCGGCGCGGCCGTCGAGGGTGCGGGTGTCCGGGTTGTAGGCGTTGACGACGTTGCCGGCGGCGAGCGGGGCGACGTCGAGTGCTTCCGCGAGGGAGGCCCGCTGGTCGACGAGGGTCTGGGTGAGGGGGACGAGCCGGTCGACGTTCTTCTTCAGCTCACCGCGGTTGTCCTTGATGAAGGTCTTGACCTGGGCGAGGGCCTTGCCGAGTTCCTTCAGGGCGCCGGCGAGGTCCTCCTTGTTCTCGGCGAAGTAGCCGACGACCTCGTCGAGGCGTTCCTGCGCGGTGCGGACGTCGCCGTCCCTCTTCTTCAGCATGGTGGTGAAGGTCTGGAGTTGGCCGAGGGTGGTGAACAGGTTCTCGCTGCTGCCGTCGAGGGTCTTGGCGGCCTTGCCGAACTGTTCGATGGAGGTGCCGATGGCCGTGCCGTTGCCCTTGAGGTTCTTCGCCCCGGTGTCCAGGAGTGCGGAGAGGGCTCCGGCGGAGTTGGCGCCGTCGGGGCCGAGCGCCTTGCTCAGTTCGGTGATCGAGTCGTAGAGCTGGTCGATCTCGACGGGGGTGCGGTTGCGCGAGGCGGGCAGCTGGGCGCCGTCGGCGAGGGCGGGGCCGGTGCTGTAGGCGGGGGTGAGCTGGACGTACCGGTCGGCGACGATGCTCGGGGCGACGACGAGGGCCCGGGCGTCGGCGGGGACGCGGACGCCTTCGTCGAGGCGGAGTTCGACGCGGACCCGGGTGCCCTGCGGCTCCACGGATTCCACCTCTCCCACGCGTACGCCGAGGACGCGGAGGTCGGATCCGGCGTAGATGCCGACCGCCCGGTCGAACCAGGCCGTGACGCGGATGCCGTCGTCGTCGAGGACGCGGACGGCGACGAGGCCGCAGGCCGCGAGCACCGTGAGGGCGAGCCCGGCGACGAGGGGTTTTCTGGGCTTGGTCATCGTTCACCGCTCCCCTTGGCCGTCGCCGTCTGTTTCGGCGGCAGGCATCCGGTCTTGGGCTGCGAGGCCTCGGGCAGATAGGTGCGGGGCACCACGCCGCACAGGTAGCTGTCGAACCAGCGGCCGCTGCCGAGCGTGTTGCCGACGAGCCGGTAGTACGGGCCGATGAGCGCCAGTGTCTTGTCGAGCTGGCCGCTGTTCTTCTCCAGGACGCCGGTGACGCGGCTGAGGGCCTTCAGGGTGGGGCCGAGCTGCCGTTTGTTGTCGCCGACGAGGCCGCTGAGCTCGGTGCCCAGGTCCCTGCTTCCCTTGAGGAGTGCGCGGATGGCCTCGCGGCGCTTCCTGAGCTCCCCGAGCAGCGAGCCGCCGTCCTCGATGAGGATCTCGAAGCTGGACTTCTTGTCCTGCAGGGTCTTGGTGAACTTCTTGCTGTTCTCCAGGAGCCGGGCGAGCTCGGTGTCGCGCTTGGAGACGGACTTCGACAGCTCGGACAGACCGGTGGCGGCGTTCCGTACGTGCGGCGGGCTGTTCTTGAAGGTGTCGGAGATCGTCTCGAAGCTCTCCGCGAGCTTCTCGGTGTCGATGGCGTCGACGGTGCCGCTGAGGTCCTCGAAGGCCTGCGTCACGTCGTACGGGGAGGTGGTGCGGGACTGCGGGATGCGGGTGCCGGGGTCCTGCGGGGCGGAGCCCAGCGGGTCGAGTGCCAGGTACTTCTCACCGAGGAGGGTCTTGATGGCGATGGCGGCGGTGGAGCGGTCGCCGATCCAGGCGTCGCCGACCTCGAACGTCACCTTGACCCTGGGGCCGTCGAGGGCGACCTCGGTGACCTTGCCGACCTTGACCCCGGCGATGCGGACCTCGTCGCCGGCGTCGAGTCCGGCGGCCTCGGTGAAGTCGGCGCTGTAGGCGGTGTCGCCGCCGACGAGGGGCAGCCGTTCCACGTTGTACGCCAGGACGGTCATGAGGGCGAGGACCACGAGGCCGACGAGGGCGACGGCGACGGGGCTGCGTTCCTTGACCGGCTTGATCCGGCCGAGCGGGCTCATCCGCGGCACCTCGCCTCGGTCACGGCGATGCCGGTCGGCGGCTTGGAGCCGTCGGAGGTTCCCACGCCGCTCACGCGTGCCTCGCAGAGGTAGAGGTTGAACCACGATCCGTACGAGGAGAGCCGGGCCAGGGCCGTCATCTTGCCGGGGGTGTGGGCGAGGAAGGTCTCGATGGCGGGGGTGTGGTCGCCCAGGGTGCCCGAGAGCCGGCCGAGTTCGCGGATGTCCTTCTTGAGGGGGGCGCGTCCCTCCTGGAGGAGTCCGGCGGTCGTCGTGGTGAGGTCGCCGATGGCCTTGACCGCCTCGCCGAGGGGTTTGCGGTCGGTGTTGAAGCCGGTGACGAGTTTCTGGAGGGTGACGACGAGGTCCCCGAAGGCGGCCTCGCGGTTGTTGAGGGTGGTGAGGACCGTGTTGAGGTGGGTGACGACCTCGCCGATGACCTTGTCCTTGGCGGCCACGGTCTTGGTGAGGGAGCCGATGTGCCGCAGGAGGCTGTCGACGGTTCCGCTCTCGCCCTGGAGGACCTGCACGAGCGAGCCGGCGAGATCGTTGACGTCGGCGGGCGAGAGTCCCTCGAACAGGGGCTTGAAGCCGTTGAACAGCAGGGTCAGGTCGAGTGCGGGTGTGGTGCGGTCGAGCGGGATGGTGTCACCCGCGTTCAGGGTGCCGGTCAGGTCGCCGGTGCCCCGGCCGAGGGAGACGTACCGCTGCCCGACCATGTTGAGGTACTTCACGGCGGCGGTCGCCGACCGGGGCAGGGTGCGGTCCTCGCGGACCGTGAAGGTGACCTGGGCGGTGCGCCGCTGGACGACGCGCACGTCGGTCACCTCGCCCACCTTCACTCCGGCGATGCGCACGGAGTCGCCCTCGGCGAGCCCGGTGACGTCGGTGAACAGCGCCTTGTACGTGCGGGTGGCGGAGCCGACCCCGGTGTTGGCGATGCTGAAGCCGAGGACGGTGGTGGCGAGCGCCGTGACCAGGACGAACGCGAGGGACTTCAGGACGGTCCCGGTCAGGCCGCGTCGTCGCGTGGCGGAGGGCCGTGTCGTCATCGGAGGGTCACCTCCGCGCCGCGGAACGCCGGGCCGGCGAGCAGGCTGCTCCAGTCCGGCAGGTCGCCGGGCCGCTTCTTCGCCGCGGGGGCGAGGAGTTCGTTGACGAGGTCGTTCTCCTGCGGGGAGTTGGCGGGCCCGAGGTGCTGCTCGGCCGCGGCGGAGGCCCGCGCGGCGGGTGCGGCCGGGACGCCGAGGTAGGGCACGGGGTAGCAGTGGGGGCCGCCGCCCGATCCGTACGAGGGCGTGTCGCGGCCGGGGACGTAGGCACCGCGCGAGGGGACGGTGGTCACCTCGACGTGCAGTCCGGGCTGGTTCGTGCCCTTGCCGAGGGCCTTGTCCATCGCGGGCACGAACTGGGCGAGGGTGCGCAGGGTGCAGGGGAAGGACGGGGAGTACTCGGCGAGCAGTTCCAGGGTGGGCCTGCCGGTGGCGCTGAGGCGGATGATGTTGTTCTTGTTCTGCCGGAGGAAGGCGGTCATGTCCTGTGCCGTGCGGGTGGTGGCGCCGAAGGTTCCGGCCAACTCGCCCTCCTTCTCGGCGAGGGTGCCGCTGGTCCTGGTGAAGTCGGTGAGCGCGGTGACGATGTCCGGGGCGGCGTCCGCGTAGAGGTGGCTGACCTTCACGAGCTCTTTCAGGTCGCGGGTGAGGGCGGGCAGGTGCGGGTTGAACTCACGGAGGTGGGCGTCGAGTTGGGCGAGCGTCTCGCCGAGCTTGTCGCCGCGTCCTTCGAGGGCGCGGGAGACGGCGGAGAGGGTCGCCGACAGTTTCTGCGGCTGGACGGCCGTGAGCAGGGGCAGGACGTCGTCGAGGACCTGCTGGAGCTCCACGGCGTTGCTCGACCGGTCCTCGGGGATGACGTCTCCGGGTCCGAGCGCCCGGGCGGAGGGGGTCACGGGCGGCACGAGGGCCACGAAGCGTTCGCCGAAGAGGGTCGTGGGCAGCATCTGCGCGCGGACGTCGGAGGGGACGTGGCTCAGGGTTCCGGGCCGCATGGCGAGGGTGAGCCGGGCTCCGCCGTCGGTGGCGTCGATGGCGCGGACCTCGCCGACGACGACGCCGCGGAGTTTCACCTCGGCTCCGAGGTGCATCTCGTTGCCGACGCTGCCGGTCTCGACGGTGATCGGGTCGGAGTCGGTGAAGCGCTTGTCGTAGACGGCGACCGCGAGGGAGGCGAGCAGGACGGGTACGAGCAGGAAGACGACGCCGGCGAACCGGCGGCGGACGGTCTCGGCACGTGAGTCGCTCATCTCACCCCGCCACCTTCACGGTCGTGGTCGCGCCCCAGAGGGCCAGGGACAGGAAGAAGTCGGTGACGCTGATCAGCACGATGGCGTTGCGTACGGAGCGGCCGACGGCGATGCCGACGCCTGCGGGGCCGCCGGTGGCCCGGAAGCCGTAGTAGCAGTGGGCGATGATCACCATCACGCTGAAGATCAGCACCTTCAGCACCGAGAGGAGGACGTCCGTCGGTGACAGGAAGAGGTTGAAGTAGTGGTCGTAGGTCCCCTGGGACTGGCCGTTGAAGAGGACCGTGACGTAGCGGGAGGCCAGGTAGGAGGAGAGCAGGCCGATCGCGTAGAGCGGGACGATGGCGACGACGCCCGCGATGATGCGGGTGGTGACCAGGTACGGCATGGAGCGGATGCCCATGCCTTCGAGGGCGTCGACCTCTTCGTTGATGCGCATGGCGCCGAGCTGGGCGGTGAATCCGGCGCCGACGGTGGCGGAGAGCGCGAGTCCGGCGACGAGCGGGGCGATCTCGCGGGTGTTGAAGTACGCGGACACGAATCCGGTGAAGGCGGCGGTGCCGATCTGTTCGAGGGCCGCGTAGCCCTGGAGGCCGACGACGGTTCCGGTGAACAGCGTCATCGCGATCATGACGCCGATGGTGCCGCCGATGACGCCGAGGCCGCCGGAGCCGAAGGCGACCTCGGCGAGCAGCCGTTGCACCTCCTTGAGGTAGCGGCGCAGCGTGCGCGGGATCCAGAGCAGGGCGCGGACGTAGAACAGGAGCTGGTCACCGGACCGGTCGAGCCATACGAAAGGGGAGGCCATCGGTCTCAGCCTCCCTTCGGCGGGACGATCTGCAGGTAGATGCCCGTGAGCACCATGTTCACGAAGAACAGCAGCATGAAGGTGATGACGACGGACTGGTTGACGGCGTCGCCGACGCCTTTGGGTCCGCCGCGGGGGTTGAGCCCCCGGTAGGCGGCGACGATGCCGGCGATGAACCCGAAGATCAGGGCCTTGAGTTCGCTGATGTAGAGGTCGGGCAGCTGGGCGAGGGCGGAGAAGCTGGAGAGGTACGCGCCGGGGGTGCCGCCCTGGAGGACGATGTTGAAGAAGTAGCCGCCCAGGGTGCCGACGACGGAGACCATGCCGTTGAGGAGCACGGCGACCGCCATGGTGGCGAGGACGCGCGGGACGACCAGGCGCTGGACGGGCGAGACGCCCATGACCTCCATGGCGTCGAGCTCCTCCCGGATCTTGCGGGAGCCGAGGTCGGCGCAGATGGCGGAGCCGCCGGCGCCGGCGATCAGGAGGGCCACGATGAGCGGGCCGGCCTGCTGGATGACGGCGAGGACGCTGGCACCGCCGGTGAACGACTGGGCTCCCAGCTGCTGGGTGAGGGAGCCGACCTGGAGGGCGATGACGGCGCCGAACGGGATGGAGACGAGTGCGGCGGGCAGGATGGTGACGCTCGCGACGAACCAGAACTGCTCGATGAACTCGCGGAACTGGAAGGGGCGCCGGAAGACGGCCCTGCTCACCTCGGCGGCGAGGGCGAAGAGGCGGCCGGTCTGCCGCAGGGCGCCGGTGATCACGAGCCGCTCCCGGTGGCCGGCATGGTCAGGGTGGGTGCGGCGGCGGTCCGCGCGTAGGTGTCGCGGATGGCGGCGCGGGCGGCGGGCGGCAGCTGGTCGAGCATGCCGAGGACGCGCTCCCGGCGCCGGGTGACGGCCGCGCGGGGCGGCAGCCCCGGGGACGGTTCCAGCTGCGGGACGATGACGCGGGGCGCGGTCGCGTGGCCGGCCGGGTTGTCCGCCTCGGCGGCGAGGAGGGCGGCGTCCTTCTCCTCGGACATGCCGATGGGTCCTTCGCGGCGGCCGGCGAGGAACTGGGTCACGACCGGTTCGTCACTGGTGAGGAGGACCTCGCGGGGCCCGAAGGTGACGAGCCTGCGCCGGAAGAACATCCCCATGTTGTCGGGGACGGTGGCGGCGATGTCGAGGTTGTGGGTGACGATGAGCATCGTGGCGTCGATCCGCGCGTTGAGGTCGATGAGCAGCTGGGACAGGTAGGCGGTGCGGACCGGGTCGAGTCCGGAGTCCGGCTCGTCGCACAGCACGATCTGCGGGTCCAGCACGAGCGCGCGGGCGAGTCCGGCGCGCTTGCGCATGCCTCCGCTGATCTCGCCCGGCAGCTTGTCCTCCGCGCCGAGCAGACCGACGAGTTCGATCCGTTCCATGACGATCCGCCGGATCTCGGACTCCCGCTTGCGGGTGTGCTCGCGCAGCGGGAAGGCGATGTTGTCGAAGAGGCTCATGGAGCCGAACAGGGCGCCGTCCTGGAACATGAGGCCGAAGAGCTTCCGGGTCTCGTAGATGTCCCGTTCCGGGCTGCTGACCATGTCGACACCGTTGATGAGGACACGGCCCTGCTGGGGTTTCAGCAGTCCGATGAGCGATTTCAGGAAGACCGTCTTTCCGGTACCGGAAGGGCCGAGCATGACGCTGACCTCTCCGGCCGGCAGGGTCAGTGACACGTCCTGCCAGATGTTCTGCTTGCCGAAGGACATGGTCAGCCCCTCAACGACTACTTCGATTCCCATCCCACCTCCAGCAGGCGTGCGTCGGGTGTGCGCCGCGGGCGCACGTTAAGGCGGTGCGGATCACCCGGACAATAGGCGGGCGTCACATTCCTTGATCCGGCCCCGTATTTGTCACCACGGAGACAAGGTCGGGATCGACTTTTGTCTCCGTGGAGACACAGAGCTGCGCCGACCTGCGAGGGTGCGCCGCCCCGGGAACGCTACGGCCGAGTAACCTCTCGCGGCAATAGCCGATTCCGAGTTTTCCCGACAGGAAATCAAACGGCGGAACATTTATCAGGCGGGAGACAGTTCGGCCCCACCGCTTATCACCGGGGAGAGTGTCGGGCCACCCCGGCGATCGATCAGAATTGTCGACATTACGCACCCGGGAACCAAGGGGATTCACGCCATCGCTCACCCACTTGACAGGCATTTCGACATCTCCAAAGAATCATGGACTGCGCCATTGTTCAGCTAAGTTTCCCGCAAGTAACGTCTGGTTTCGCGGCCGAGAAATGTCGGGCCGCCGGCCGCTCGACCCCCACCGCGGCCACCCCTCTGCCGGTCAATCCCCAAGGAGAGTCCCAGAGCCATGAAGAAGCCCATCAGAAAGCTCGCCGTCGTCGCCGGAGCCGCCTCGGCCGCGTTCGCCCTGGCCGTGAGCCCCGCGTCGGCGGTGGCGTCCACGGTCTGGACCGTCAGCCCGTCGCCGGCCAGCATCACCGCGGTCAACAGCGGGAACATCGTCCTCAGCGTCAACGGCATCGCCATGACGTGTACGAAGTCGAACGGTTCCGGCACGGGGCAGAGCACCACCGGCAACCCGGCGACCGTGGGCACCATCAACTCCATCGCCTTCGGCGTCAGCGGCACGCCCTGCACCAGCGTGCTGGGCCCCGTGACCGCCGTCCCCGCCACCCCCTGGACGATCGTGGCGCAGGACTACACCGCCTCGACGGGCGTCACCAAGGGCTACGTCGGCAACGTCGACGCCACGGTGACCGTCGGCGCCTGTGTCTTCCGGGTGACGGGCAAGGCGTCCAGCACGTACACCAACTCGACGGGCGCGCTGGCCGTCAACAGCGTCTCCGGCGAGCTGACCGTCGTCTCGTCGAGCGGCTGCGGTTCGGCCGTCCCGGTCGGCGCCAAGCCCACCTTCAAGGGCACCTACCTCTTCAAGGTGGCGGGCACCACGACCATCCCGACGATCGTCGGCTCCAACCCGTAAGGACGCAGAAACCCGCGTCCGTCCGGCCGGCGACCCCGGCCGGGCGGACGCGGGCCTGTGCGCGCGCCCTTCGCCGGCCCCCTTCCCCACCGGCGCACGAACGACCCGAGCGGAGCAGCAGATGAGAGGCCCCGGGCCCACCCCTCGACCTTCCCGTATCCGCGCGAGCGGCGCGACGATCGCCGCGTTCGTGGCGCTCGCCCCCCTGCTCCCGGCGGCAGCCGTCGCCGTCGGGACGCTGAAGGTCGACACCGCGCTGCCCTACGTCTGCGCCCTGCCGTCCGGACAGCAGCCGGCGACGGTGCGGATCACGGCGGCCTTCCCCGACCGGGCGGCCCCCGGCGAGGAGATCAGGCCCACCGGCGTCACCACGACGGTGGAACTCCCGGCCGCGGCCGGCCTCACCGCGCCCCTGGGCTCCACCGTACGGGCGGAAACCCGGCTCACGGTCGACGTGGCCCAGAACGAGCAGCGCGCGCAGACCACATGGAACGGGACGGCGCAGTCCCTCGACGTCCCGGCCGAGGGGCCTCTCGTGCTCACCACGACCGGCGACGTGCCCACGCTGACGACGGGCACGGCCGGCGATCTGACCCTCACCGCCGCGGGCCTCACCCTCGATCTCGCCCCGAGCACGGACGCCGGCGCACCCACCACCCCCACGTCCGTCTCCGTCACCTGCACCCCGGGCCGGGACGCGGAGGGCCGGACCCTGCTGGCCACGGTCCCGGTCGGCGCCGACACCGGCACCGGGGAACCGAGCACCCCTCCGCCGCCGTCGGCCCCTTCGGCGTCCCCTTCCTCCTCCCCTTCCCGCGGGCCGTCCTCCCCCTCGGGACGGACGGTCCCGGTGAGGCCGGGAACGGCCAACGGCCACAACCCGAAGGGCCCGCGGATCGGTCAGCAGGCGGACAGGGGCAGGGGCCTGACGGTGACCGACGAGGACACACCCGGCACCCCGGCGGGCCGACCCGCAGCACCACCCTGCGTCACCGAGGCACCGACCCCCACCTCGCTGTCGGCGTACATCACCGGTTACTCCAACGTGCGCAAGCTGAACGGCGCCACCGTCATTCCGGTGTCCTGCGTCCTGATCGAGCAGGGCCAGCCGGAATTCGTCATCCGGCCGGACGGAAGCATGCACCTCCTCACTCCGTCGACGGGCAACCTCTCCTACCGGGGGCGCAAACAGACCCCGCCGTTCAAGGCCACCTTCCTGACGTTCGGCTTCGCGCCGGCCACGGCCACCATGGTCCTGGAGCAGACGGGGCCCCTGACCGTCGACTCGGACGTCCTGCTGGTCTTCCCCGACAACCTCTCGGAGACGTACATCCGCGCCCCCTTCGTGCTGCGCGTCCTCGATGTCCGGGTGAACGGCACCCGGCTGGACGTCGGGCCCGACTGCCGCACCGAGAGGCCGCTCACCTCCCCCGAGCCCGACCCCGTCAAGTACCCCGGGGACCACCTCGTGCTCCTGGGCAAGGGACAGCTCCTCAACGGCACGGACGCGACCGGTTACCTCCTCACCGGCGGCGGGCCGCTCTCCGGCGAGGTGTCCATCCCCGCCTTCAAGGGTTGCGGGGCCGGCGGCGAGAACCTCGACCGGCTCCTGACCGCGTCCATCTCCGGCCCCGGCAACCACATCAAGCAGATCCAGGGTCAGACCTGCGCCGTCGGCGTCGACGTGCCCACCGACGGCCAGTGCACCGAGGACCGCCAGCCGTACGTGGTCCCCAAGCCCGAACGCTGAACAGACCGCCCTGTCCCCCTCTCCCCGACGGAAGGCATCCGCCATGTCCCTCGTCTCCTCCCGCACGAGACTCGCCACCCTCTCCGCGTTGACCGCTCTCGGCGCCTTCGTCTCCGTCGGCACGGCGACCGCGGCCGCACCGCAGCTGAACGGCAGCTGGGCCCCGTTCGACCGCTGCCCCGTCGACGCCCCCGCGATCGTCGCCGCCGACGGTCTCGACAAGGCGCCGCAGTGCGTGTCGTCCTCCTCGGCCGGAGGCTCCATCAAGCTCGGGAACACGACCGTCGTCACCGGCAGGACGAACCTCCAGATCGGCGTGATCCAGAACGCCGACGGCACCAACACCGTCGTCGCCCCGCCCGCCGGCTCGATCATCACGGACTCCGCCACCGTCCCCGGCGGCCTGCTCGGCCTGATGTGTCCGAGCGACATCCCGTTCATCACCGACATCTGCCGACAGCTGTCCGACGCCGACCTCAACAGGATCACCGCCACCATGGAATCGGTCGGCACGCCCTCGAACTTCGATCAGATCGCGGGCGTTCTCACCGACATGCCGATCGTGACCATCCCGGTCCGGATCCACCTGGAGAACCCCTTCCTCGGCAGCAACTGCTACATCGGGACGAAGTCCAATCCGATCCTGCTGCGCCCGAGCAACAAGACCGCGCCGGACTTCTCCGTCGACCGCTACTCCGGCGACGGCACCCCGAACGAGGAAGGCGACATGAGCCGCCTCAACCTCCTCGGCTCCACCCAGGTCGACACCACCTTCGCCGTCCCCGGTGCCAGCGGCTGCGGCCTGGGGCTCGGTCTGGTCAACGGCGCGGTCAACCTCAAGACGGGGCTGCCCTCCGCCGCCGGCCGCAACAGCCTCACCCTCAACAACACCCAGACGTATCTGACCGGTCTCTACGCCCCCGGCGTGATCGCCCCCGACGCCGGCAAGGTCTTCTCGCAGAACTGGCACTCGGCCGTCAGGTAACGGCCACCCAAGGGCGATTCCCGGCCTAGTCAGGCGGCACACGGGCCCCCGGACCGCCAACTCTTGCGCAAGTTGTGTACAGCACACAGCAGTTGATTTAGCTTCAGCAGTCCCCGTTGGTACGCACCTGACGGCCGGGGCGGCGCCCACCCCACGAGGGAGGGCGCCGCACCGCCGCTCCCCACCGGTCGCGCAGGAGAGCAAGGGATCGGCCCATGCCCGCTATGGCACAGTCACCGAACATCGGCGAGCCGCTCGACCCGCTCCCCAGGGAGTTCGCCGACCTGATGAGGCCGGAGATCCCGGGCCTCATCAAGGAGATCGGCGTGGAGGTCCAGCGGACCTATCCCGTCTACGCCCATCTCTTCAATGGACCGCACTCGGACGCCATCCGCCAGGGCGTGGAACAGGCCCTGGCGGCCTTCGTGGAACGGGTCGCCGCCCCGGGCACGAAGTCGGTCCTCCGGGACGAGCTGCTGCGCAAGTTCGGCCGCGTGGAGGCCTACGAGGGCCGCGACCTCGACTGCTTACAGGGCGCCTACCGTCTCGGGGCCCGCATCGCGCTGCGCCGGGCCAAGAGCATCGGCCGCACCTACAACCTCTCCCCCACCCTCATCCTGGCCTTCGCGGACGCCCTCTTCGCGTACGTCGAGGAGCTCGAAGCCCTGTCCCGCGAGGGCTACGTCATGGCCCAGGCCCGCGCGGTGTCCGACGTGGCGGCACGGAGAAGACAGTTACTCCACCTCGTCGTCGCGGGTCCGCCACTGCCCCGGGCGACGATCGCCGAGCTGTGCCAGGAGGCCTCCTGGCAGCTCCCCGCCGAATGCACCCTGGTGGCCCTCCGTCCCCCGGTCGCCGAGCTCGTCCAGGCGGGTCTCGACCGGGACGTCCTGGCCGACCTCAGCCTTCCCCAGCCGCACCTGCTCATCCCGGGGCCGCTCACCCCGCAGCGCCTCGCGATGCTCGAATCCGCCCTGGCCGGCACTCCCGCCGTCGTCGGCCTGACCGTGCCGCCGGCGCAGGCCGCGCACTCGATCCGCTGGGCCCGGCGCGTACTGCAACTCATCGACGACGGCATCGTGGCGAACGCGCCCCTCGTGCGCTGCGAGGAGCACCTGACAACGTTGTGGCTGCTGTCCGATCCGGCCCTCACGGCGCATCTCGCCGCGCGTGAACTGGCCCCGCTCGACGACCTTTCCGGTACCCGGCGCGAGCGGCTGATCGAGACCCTGCGCGTCCACATCTCCACGCGCGCCCCCGCCGAACAGGTCGGCGAGATGCTGGGCGTGCACGCGCAGACGGTCCGCTACCGCCTGCGGAACCTGGACAACCACTTCGGCGACCGGCTCCTCGATCCCGACCACCGGTTCGCCCTCGAAGCGGCCCTGCGCTCGCTGCACCTCCACGGCAGGAAGCGCGCGGACTGAGCCCCGTACAGCTCCTCGCGCCGCGCCGGCGTCAGTCGCGACGCCAGTCGGGGTGCAGACGGATCTCGATGTCGTCGGACGACGGATCGGGCGCCGGGTCGGCGGTCACGCGCACGCTCAGCGGGCGGCCGCTCCCGGCTTCGACGAAGGCCAGCGGCGGACGGCCGTCCTGCAGGTACGCGTCCCCCCACCGGACGAGCGACAGGAAGACCGGCAGCAGGTCCTCGCCCGCCTCGGTGAGCCGGTACTCGTCGCGGGCCCGCTTGCCCGGCTCCTGGTAGGGAGTGCGCGCCACGACCCCGGCCGACTCCAGCTGCTTGAGCGCGCGGGAGACCGAGGGCGCGGAGGTGCCGATCCTCACCACGAAGTCCTCGAACCTGGTCGTGCCGTAGAAGCACTCCCGTACGACCATGAAGACCGTCCGGGTGCTCAGCAGGTCGAGCACCCGGCCGGCCGAGCACCCGTCGCCGATCGACCACGTGTCCCGGTCGCTCAGTCTCTTCTCGAAGCTCATCGCCACCGGCCCATTGTAACTAATGCTTGCGTTACTCAGCCCCGACGTGCTTGCATCTGACTAACGAGGTCGTTATCCAGATGGGAAGTGAGTGTCGTGGTGACGGTGGCGGGCAAGGTGGTCGTGGTGACCGGCGGGCGGCGAGGACTGGGCGCCGCGCTCGTCGACGAGGTCCTGGCACGCGGGGCGAGCAAGGTGTACTCCACCGCCCGCTCGGCCTACGTCGACGAGCGCCCGCGGGTGGTGACCACCGTGCTCGACGTCCGCTCGGCCGAGTCGGTCGCCGCCCTCGCGGAGCTCGCCCCGGACGCCGGGATCGTGTTCAACAACGCCGGGGTCCTGCTGCCCGCGCCGCTGCTCACGGGCGACTTCGAGCAGACGGCCGAGACCTTCGACGTCAACGTCTTCGGACCGTTGCGGGTGGCGCGGGCGTTCGCCCCCGTCCTCGCCGCGAACGGCGGCGGAGCGCTGGTGAACATGCACTCCGTACTGTCGTGGTTGGCGGGCAGCGGAGCGTACGGGGCCTCCAAGGCGGCGGCCTGGTCGCTCACGAACTCGCTCCGGCTCGAACTCGCGCCGCAGCACACGCACGTCGTCGGCGTGCACGCCGGATTCATCGACACCGACATGGTGTCCGCCCTCGACCGGAGCAAGGCCAAGCCCGCCGACGTCGCCGCGCGGATCGTCGACGGCCTGGAGGCCGGGGCCGTCGAGGTGCTCGCCGACGACGTCAGCATCACCGTGAAGTCCGCGCTGTCCGGGCCCGTGGAACACCTGACGTTCCCGGCCGCCGGCTGACCACCCCGCACCCCCGACCGAGGAGCCACGAACCGCCATGCCCCTGTGGACCGTTCACCACACGCCGGGAATCTTCTCCGCCGACGAGAAGCACCGGCTCGCCTCGTCCGTCGCCGACCATTACGAGAAGGCCGGCCTGCCCCGCTTCTATGTGGTCACCCTGTTCCAGGAGACCCGGCCCGAGGACTTCTACGTCGGCGGGGAGCCCGCCCAGGTCGGGGTCCGCATCACCATCGACCACATCGCCCGGCGCAACCCCGACGAGGAGAGCAGGCGCCGGACGGCCCGCTGGATCAGGGAGATGGTGCGCCCCCACCTCGAACGGCACGCCGGGCTCCACTGGGAGTTCCACGTCGACGAGACCAGCGAGGAGCTCTGGATGATCAACGGGCTCGTTCCTCCGCCCGGCGGCTCCGACACGGAGCGGCTCTGGGCGGAGGAGAACAGGGCGACCGCCTACTGACCCGGCTCGCCGGAGGCCGCGGGCACGGTGATCTCCCTCTTGAGGATCTTGCCGCTCGGCCCCAGCGGCAGCGCGTCCACGAGCCACACCCTGCGCGGGTACTTGTAGGCGGCCACGCGGTCCTTGACGTACTCCCGCAGTTCCTCGGGGGCGGCTTCCGCCCCGGGGCGCAGCACGACCGCGGCCGCGACCTCCTCGCCGAGCTCGGGGTGCGGGAATCCCACCACCGCGGCGAGGGCGACGGCCGGGTGCTCGTGCAGCACCTCCTCGATCTCGCGCGGGTAGACGTTGTAGCCGCCGCGGATGATCATGTCCTTCTTGCGGTCGACGACGTAGAGGTAGCCGTCCTCGTCGGCGCGGGCGAGGTCGCCGCTGCGGAGCCAGCCGTCGGGGATGGCCGCTTCCGTCTCCTGCGGGCGGTTCCAGTAACCCTTCATCAGGTTGGGTCCGCGGACGGACAGTTCGCCGACCTCGCCGGGGGCCACGTCCTGGCCCTTGTCGTCGAGGAGCCGCACCTCGACGTCCCGGATGGGGGTGCCGATGGAGCCGGCCTTGCGCGGCCGGTCGGGGTGGTTGAACGTGACCACCGGGCTGGTCTCGGACATGCCGAAGCCCTCCAGGACCGGACAGCCGAAGCGCCGCTCGAAGCCGTGGAGGATCTCCACCGGCAGCGAGGCGCCGCCGGAGATGCACATCCGCAGCGTCGACACGTCCGCGTCCGCGGGGTGCTGGAGCAGCGCCGCGTACATGGTCGGCACGCCCTCGAAGACGGTGGCCCGCTCGCGGGCGACGGCCGCGAGGACGGCTCCGGGCTCGAAGCGCGGGATGAGGACGAGGGAGGCGCCGCTGCGGACGGCGGCGCTCATGGTGCAGATCTGGCCGAAGATGTGGAACAGCGGCAGACAGCCCACCACCACGTCCTCCGGGGTCATCTCCTGGATGTGGACGCTGTTGACCTCGGTGTTGTGCCGCAGGCCGGCGTGGGTGAGGACGGCGCCCTTGGGGCGGCCGGTGGTGCCGGAGGTGTACAGCAGGACGGCCATGTCCTCGTCGTCCGTGTCGGCGACCTCGGGCAGCGGCTCCCGCCCGGCCAGCGCCGCGGCGAACGCGAGGGGCTCGACGGCCGTGTGCCGCACACCCGCCGCGGCCGCCCCCTGAGCGCCCTCGCCCGGAGCCTGGTGCCACTCGAAGAGCCACACCGCGCCGGAGTCGGCGAGGTGGAACTCGCTCTCCCGGGTCTTCAGCAGCGGGTTCATCGGGACGACGACCGCTCCGGCACGCAGCACGCCGTAGTACAGGACGACGAACTCGGGAACGTTCGGCAGCATCAGCGCGACCCGGTCACCCGGCCGGACGCCCTCGGACCTGAGCAGAGCGGCGGCGCGGGCGCTGCTCTCGTCCAGCTCCGCGTAGCTGATGACCCGCTCCCCCAGGCGCAGCGCGGGACGCTCGGGCTGCCGCGCAGCCGTCTCCACGAGGAACCCTGCCAGATTGGCCATGACCTGCCTCCGTTACACGGCATCATCGAATGTTTACATCGTCGACATACTGCCGTCGTATGCACGACCGGCCTATGGCCGGTGCGACAACGCATGACGTTCGGGTTTGTCCCTGACCACAATGTGACCGCGTTAAGCTGCGGGAATGATCCTTTCGGGCGTGGCCGCGACGCTTCAGGCAGGGCTTCCGGAACTCGGCGAGCGCATGGCACTGCGCATCCGTGCGGAGGTGGAGGCGTACGAGGACGAGTCGCTGATCCCGCTGGACTCCCTGCGCCGCTCCTGTACCGCCAACGCGGACCTGATCCTCACCCACCTCCGTCTCGGCGGCACTCCGGACGCGAGTTCGGCCCGGGACACGGGTCGGCTGCGGGCGGAGCAGGGGGTACCGCTGGCGGACACCCTCCACGCGTACCGGATCGGCTCGCAGCTCCTGTGGACGGAGATCCTCGCCGAGGCCCGCACCCGCCCGGAGATCTCCGTCGACCTCCTGCTGTCGGAGTCGACGGAGTTCTGGGCGCTGTCCGGTCTGTACGCCGAGTCCGTGGCGGTGGCCTACCGGGAGGCGGCCGCCGAGCTCACCTCGCAGGGACAGGCACGTCGGTCCGCCCTGGTGGAGGCGCTGTTCACCGGGATCGTCACCGATCGCACGCTGTGGGAGACCGCGCGCGAACTGGAGCTGCCCGAGCACGGGCCCTACGCGGTCGCCGCGGCGAAGGCCGCCACGCCGGGCGAGGAACCGCTCACCGGGGCGGAGGCGGCGCTGCGCCAGGCGAACCTTCCGTCCGCCTGGAGGCTCCTGCCGGACCAGCAGCTCGCTCTGATCGCCCTGCCCACGCCGGCGGCGGAGGCCACGTGTCTGCGCATCCTGCGCCGCACACGCGCCCGTGTGGGCTTCAGTCCACGCTTCCAGTCGTTGCGGGACACACCGCAGGCCCTGCGCTTCGCGCGTCTCGCCCTGGCCGGGCTCGAAGGCACCGGCCCCGGTGTGGCCCGCTTCGACGACAATCCGCTGGCCATGGTCGTCGCCGCGGCTCCGGCCGAGGCCGCGCACCTGATGGACGTGGTGCTCCGGCCGGTGCTCGATCTCCCTGCCGCGGAGCGGTCCCGTCTGCTGCGCACCCTGGAGCACTGGTTCGCCGCCGCCGGCTCGGCCGCCGGCGCGGCCCGAAGCCTCTTCGTGCACCCCAACACCGTGCGCTACCGCCTGCGGCGCGTCGAGGAACTGACGGGCCGCTCCCTCGCCGACCCGCGCGCGGCCGCGGACTTCGGCGCGGCGCTCCTGGCGGTCCGCGATCCGAAGGCCGGTTGAGTCACTCCACGTCGATGATGTGCATCGCGGCTTCCTCGGCGGACGCGGCACCGCCGTCGATGCCGAGGTCCCGGGCGTTCAGTTCCGAGCTGATGGCGTGCGCGCCCTCGTCCTCGGACATCAGTCGGCCCGCGCGCCGGCCGCCGACCTGGTCGTCCAGGAGCTCGCCGTCGGTGTCCGTCGAGTCGCCGATGCCGTCGCCATCGAGGAGGGACGGCTCCGGCTCCTCCTCCGCCAGGCGCTCGTCGAGGGATTCGCCCCGCTGCCGTTCGGCCGCGGTCTCGCCCGTGTGCTCGGCCCCGAGGGGCCGTTCCGGCGGCGAGTACCCCGCGTCGAGCGGGTCGCCGACCGGTCCTTCGAGGGTGTCCTCGTAGTCCAGGACACCCGCGTCGTCCTGGACTTCGCTGCCGTCGGGCTGGTAGACGTCATCGCCCCACGTTTCCGTGTCGGTCATGTGGAACTCCGTTCCTCACCAGATCCACGACGGCTCTCGCCCGGCTTCACTCCTCCCGTTGGAAGTCGGCCTCCGCCCGCTCGTCGTCGAGGTCGGACTGGGCCTGTGCGTACAGGTCGTGCACGAAACTCCGAGCGGCCTCGGGCGCGATGCCGACGCCGAGCCGGAGCAACCGACCCGTCCACTGGCCGAGTGGGTCTTCGGGTTCGGTCATGACGCCTCCTGAGGGGGAGTGCGGTCGAGTCCGGGCCGTATCGGATGCGTGGCGGGTCAGGACGGGACCGGCCGGTCCGCCTTGGCTTCGCGGCCCTGCCGGGAGTCGATGGTCGACCCGCACGACGAGCATGCGGAGCGGGGGCGTCCGTGTCCGGGCCCCGCCCGTTCCTGACGCGGGTCGCCTTCTACGGGCGTCGAATCCCTGTTCTCCCTTCCATGGTCCCCGCCTCGGGTGCAAACGCAACCCGATGCGCCGGCTAGTCCAGCCACCGCCGCAGCAGTTCCTCGCGCTGCGACGCGCGCGGCGACCCGCCCTCCCAGGCGCGCCCCCACTCCGACATCGCCGCGAGCGTCGTGGCCATCGTCGCGGCGCCCTCCGTGAGGCGGGACAGGAGGGCGCGGGAGAGCTCGACCTCGGCCGGCGAGTAGCCGACGGCCGCGGCCACGTAGGCCTTCAGCTCGTACGCGCCGTCACCCGACTCCAGGCCCAGCGTCATCATCGGCGGGGCCTCCCCCGTGCGGCCCGGGCCCAAGGTCATGGCCAGGTTCATCACCACGTCCAGGGCCACGTCCGTGACGACGCCGACCTGCCGCTTCAAGGACTTCACGGGAACGTCCGCCACCGTGAGGGCGCGTACGTCCTCCCACAGATGGAGGCCGGACTGCCCGTCGCCGAGGGCCACCACACCGTCGGGCGTCAGGCGGACCCCAGGGGCCAGGCCGGAGGGCTTCGCGCCCACGTACACGTCGCCCTCGGCGATCCAGAACAGGCCCACCATGGCCATGGCTTGCTCACTTCCCCCGACGGCGCGCCCCGCCGCCGTGTCCCACGTCAAATGATCAGGTCGCCTTCCGGAACGCGTGCGAAGGCGGGGAAGTTCCCCCCCCTTTACCGGCTCGTGGCGAGCCAGGTGCGGTAGCCGCGCAGGGCCACCCGCTGCTTCCGGTACTCGGAGACGAGGGCGATCGCCGGGTGCGTACCGGGCCTGGGCTCACTGCCCCGGGCGAGCCGGCGCATCTGGTGGCGGACCTGCGCCATCCCGGCGGCCGAGGCGAGGGTCTTGTCCGACCAGCTCACCTGCGCGAGGCGCCGCTCGGCCTCGCGGTCGCTCCTCCAGCGGTCGGGCAGGTCCGGGGTGACGGCGAGGGCGGTTCCCATCCCGACGACCGCGACGCCGCTTTCGAGGACCTGCTCGGCCGTCGCGCGCCGGGTGATGCCGCCGGTGAGCATCAGCGGGATGGGGCTGGTCCTCACCAGGTCCTCGGCCAGGTCCAGGAAGTAGGCCTCGCGGGCGCGGGTGCGGTCGTCGGCGGGACGGCCGCCCCTCCCCCGGCCCTCGGCGGGACGGCCGGCCATCGCCGGGCTCTCGTAGCTGCCGCCGGACAGTTCGACCAGGTCCACGCCCAGCGGTGCGAGCAGCTCGATCACCTGGCGTGCGTCGTCGGCCTCGAAGCCGCCGCGCTGGAAGTCGGCGGAGTTGAGCTTCACCGCGACCGCGAAGGACGGCGAGACGGCGGCGCGGACCGCGCGGACGACGTCGAGGAGCATCCGGGCCCTGTTCTCCAGGGACCCGCCCCACTGGTCGGTCCGCTTGTTGACGAGCGGGGACAGGAACTGCGACAGCAGGTAGCCGTGCGCGGCATGGATCTCGACTCCGTCGAAGCCCGCCTGCTCGGCGCGGTGGGCGGTGACGGCGAACCGCGCCACGGTGTCCTCGATCTGCTGCGGGGTCATGGCGGTCGGCCGGCCGAACCGGCCGCTGTGCTTGCCCAGGTCGACGGCGACGTCGGACGGGCCCCACACGACGCCCGGCATGTCGGACGCCACCTGGCGGCCGGGGTGGTTGATCTGCATCCAGATCGCGCCGCCGCCGGACTTGCCGGCCTTCGCCCACTCGGCGAAGGGCTCCAGGGGCGCATGCTCGTCGAGCACGACTCCGCCGGGGCCGGTCAGCGCCTCGGCGTGCACCATCACGTTGCCGGTGATGAGCAGCCCGGTGCCGCCGGCGGCCCATCGGCGGTACAGGGTCAGCAGCCGCCGGTCGGGGAGCTGGCCGCCGCCGGCCATGTTCTCCTCCATGGCCGCCTTCGCGATGCGGTTGTCGAGCACCTGCCCCGAGCGCAGGGGCAGCGGCGAGAACAGCGCGCTGGTCATCCCGGTTCCCTCTTCCTTCTCCCTCACCTACGATGTGTGCACCACAAACATTAAGCCTCGATGTAAGCAGCGCAAACATAAAAGAGTGTGACCTATGTCGCAAACCGGTACGTATCACCACGGCGATCTGCGCGCCGCCTGCCTGCGCGCCGCGCGCGAACTCCTGGAGGAGGACGGCAGCGCGGGCCTTTCGCTGCGTGCGGTCGCCCGACGGGCGGGCGTGTCGGCCACGGCTCCCTACCGTCACTACGCCGACCGGGACGCGCTCGTCTCCGCGGTCGCCGCGGACGGCTACCGCGAACTCGCCCAGCACCTGGCCGAGGCCCACCCCGCGCCGTCGACTCCCGACGACCTGGCAGCCGTCGCCGTCGCCTACGTGCGCTTCGCCCTCGACCACCCCGCGCTGTTCCGGGCGATGTTCGCGGAGCCCTGCGATCCGACCAGCGAGGAGCGGGTCGCCGCGACCGCCGTCATCACGGAGTACGTCCGCGGCATGGTCCGCGAGGCGTTTCCCGGCGCGGACGGGACGGGTCCCCTCCCGACCACCGTGTGGGCCCTCGTCCACGGCCTGGCGTTCCTGCACCTCGACGGCAAGCTGGACGCCTCTTCCCCCGAGGTGGTCGCGGAACAGGTACGGGCCGCCGTGTCCGCCCTGTTCACCGCCTCACCGGCGCTGAGGGCCGCGAGCGGATAAGGGCTTGCCGAGGGCCCGGTGCGCATGGTTCCAATGAGCGCCATGAACACGCCACCCTCTCCGTCCGAAGCCCCTCACACGGACGGCTCGCCCGTCCGCCTCGGCGCCCTCGTACCGCTCACGCGTCCCGGCTGGGTCGAGGCGGGCACGCACCTGCTCGCCGGGCTCGACCTGGCCGTGCGCGAGGTCAACGACACGGGCGGGATCGACGGCCGTCCGGTGGAGCTCGTGGTCCGGGACACCGCGGCCGACCCCGAACGGGCCGCGGCGGCCGTGGACGAACTGGCGGGCCTCGGCGTGGCCGCCGTGGTGGGCGAGTACCACAGCGTCGTCGCCCGTGCCGCCGCCGCCCGGGCCGACGCCCTCGGCGTGCCGTTCCTGTGTTCGTCGGCGGTGCTCGACGCGCTGACCGAGGAGCCGACGGAGTGGGTCGCACGCCTTGCTCCGGCCCAGTCGCGCGGCTGGCGGATCTACGCGGACTTCCTCCTCGCCGCGGGCCGGCCCCGGATCGCCGTGGCGACCCAGCCGAGCGTCTACTGGGCGACCGGCACCCGCGTCCTGCGGGACCACCTCGCCTCCCGGGGCGGCAGCGTCGTCGAACTCGACGCGACCACGCTCACCCCCGACGCCCTGTGCGACGCGCTCGTCGACCACGGCGCCACGGCGCTTCTTCTCCTGGTCGGCAGCCCGGAGCCGGCGGTGCCGATCGTCCGGGCGGTACGGGGCGACCGGCGGCTCGCGGAGCTGCTGATCGGCGCTCCGGCCGGGCAGCCGGAGTTCGCGGAATGGGCCGCCGCGCTCGGCGAGGACGGCGCCGGGATCCCCTTCCTGCGCTATCGGCCCGAGCACTTCGGGCCGCTGGGCGAGCGCGTCGGGAAGGAGCTCGCCGAGCGGCTGGGCGAGGCGCCCTCCTTCGTCGCCTTCGAGGGCTGGGACACGATCACCGTCCTCGCCGAGGCGCTGCGCTCCCACGGCACGGACCGGTTGGTGGTCGCCGGGTCCTGGCCGCGCGTGACCGTCGAGGGCACACGCGGGCCGATCCGCTTCTCCCGCGCGCCGGGCATCGGCGTGTGGCAGTGGACGTGGGCGCCGATCCAGGTCGTCGACCGGGACCCCGTACACCCCGATCGGTTCCGGGTCCTCCACGCCGGCTGACCGGGCACGGAGCCGGCGGCGGATCCGCCGAAGCCGGGAGGACGTCAGGCGCTCGCGCGCCGTATGTGCAGGTGGCCGTCGTGGGGGAAGGCGGGCGGCGACGCCGGCAGGATGCTGTCGAAGTCGTACCCGCCCTTCTGCGCGACCCGGCACGACGCCAGGTTGTCCACCTGGTGCAGGAGTTCGAGGCGCTCGAGCCCGTCGGCTGCGAAGGTGTCGAAGGCCCAGCCGGTGAGGGCCGCCAAGGAGCGGGAGGCCACTCCCCGCCCACGGGCGCGCGCCGCGGTCCAGTAGCCCACCTCCGCCGCCGGCCTGCCGGGGGCGGCGTCCTTGAGGACCACGCTGCCCACCAGCCGTCCGCCGGCCGAATCCCCTTGTTCCTCGAGGACGGCGAAGCCCAACCGGTCTCCCCCTGCCCAGTCCTGTTGCCGGGTCCGCACCCACTGCGCCCCCTGGGCCTCGTCGTCCACGACGGAACTCGCCCACAGGCTCAGTCCTGGATCCCGGCTCACCTGGACCAGTGCGGCGACGTCCTCCGGGCGCCAGGGGCGGAGGACGAGAGCGGGGGAGGCCGGCGTCGCGGCCACGTGCAGTACGACGGGGGCATTCATGAACTGATCATAGTCAGCGGCCTTTTCACCCGCTCCGGGGCGGCGAGGCCGGGCCGGGCCCCGACGCTCGCGGGCGTCAGGACGTCGCGGACGCCCGGTCGGAATCGCTGCGCAGGACGCAGAACTCGTTGCCCTCGGGGTCGGCGAGGACGGCCCAGCCCGTGCCGTCGGCGTTCCGGTGGTCGCCGACGAACGTGGCGCCGAGGCCGAGGAGTCGCTCCACCTCCTGATCGCGCGAGGTCTCGGGGCGCAGGCACAGGTGGAGCCGGTTCTTCACCGTCTTCGGCTCGGGCACCTGGTTGAAGTACAGCACCGGGCCCTCCGCGAGGAGCACCTGCGTCTCCAGGGCGCCCGGCCTGTCCTCCGGATCCAGCGGACGCCCCGTCACCGCGCTCCAGAACCGCGCGAGCCCGTAGGCGTCCGTGCAGTCGATCGCCACATTCTGCAGTACCGAAACCATGGCGGGACCCTATCCCCCGCACCTGGTCCGCCGACGGGCCCGTCGCCCTGAGCGGACGGGTGCGCACGCGCGGTGCGCTAAGATCACGTATGGCGTAATGGAAGTCAACGCCTGTGCCACATCGTGGGATTCGGGTCGGTCGCGCCTCCGCCGTCGATCCGGCCGCGTGTGTCTGCACTGCCCTCGCCGGGCGCGCCCGCTCCCGGGTTTCCGGAGCGTCTTCTTCCGTCAGTGCGCACCCGGCCGGCATCGATCCGCACTGCCCGTACGAGCCCCGCCGTTCCGTCGTTGACCGGTGTGCAGGCTCCTTGCTGGAGACGATGTGAAAATCCTTCCCGAGATCTCTCGTACGCTGAGTGAGTACCTCCTCATTCCCGGCCTGACCACAGAAGACTGCACACCGGACAATGTGGATCTCGGGGCGCCGCTGGTGCGTCACCGGGTCGGCGAGGAGCCGGGAATCCGGATCGCCACCCCGATGGTGAGCGCCATCATGCAGGCCGTGTCGTCACCGACGCTCGCGGTGGCACTCGCGCAGGCCGGCGGGCTGTCGTTCGTCCATCAGAACCAGCAGATCGAGGACCAGGCCGCGGACGTGCGGGCCGTGAAGCGGCACAAGGCCGGCTTCCGGACCAGCGAGGTCACCGTGGCGCCGACGACGCCGCTCGGAGAGGTCTCCCGGCAGCTGGCCGACACCGAGCAGGGCGTGGCCGTGGTCACGCGGAGCGGTGACGCGGACGGCGAGTTCCTCGGCATCATCAGCCTCGACGACTTCCATCTGGAGCGTCACGGGGCGACCGAGACCGCGGGCAACCGGATGCGGGGCCGTGACGGCCTGGTCACCGCGCCGGCCACGGTCTCCCTGTCCGAGGCGAACGAGCTGATCTGGCAGCACCATCTGGACGTGCTTCCCGTCCTGGAGGACGGCCGGATCGCCTCCCTCGTCCTCAAGCGGGACTACCAGGCCCACAAGACCTTCCACCGGGCGACCGTGGACGGCGAGAAGCGGCTGCGCGTGGGAGCCGGCATCAACTCCCGGGACTTCAAGGACCGCATCCCCGCTCTGGTGGAGGCCGGTGCGGACGTGCTGTGTCTGGACTCCTCCGACGGCTACTCCGTGTACCAGGCGAGGACCGTCGAGTTCGCCCGGGAGACGTACGGGGACGACGTCCACGTCGGTGCGGGGAACGTCGTGGACGGGCGGGCCTTCCGGTACCTGGCCGATGCGGGCGCGGCGTTCGTGAAGGTCGGGATCGGCGGCGGCGCCATCTGCACCACGCGGGCGCAGAAGGGCATCGGCCGCGGCCAGGCCTCCGCACTGCTCGACGTGGTCGAGGCGCGTGACGCCTACGCCCAGGAGACCGGGGTGTACGTGCCGCTGTGCTGCGACGGCGGTCTGCTCAACGACTCGCACATGGCGATGGCGCTGGCGATGGGAGCGGACTTCATCATGCTCGGCCGCTACTTCGCCCGACTCGACGAGAGCCCGTCCCGGAAGCTGCAGATCGGCGGCCAGTGGTACAAGGAGTACTGGGGTGAGGGCTCGCGGCGCGCGCAGAACGCGGCCCGCTACGGCCAGCGCGGTCAGATGGTCTTCGAGGAGGGCGTCGACGGCTACGTGCCGTACGCGGGCAGCCTCTACGACAACGTGGAGCGGACCCGTGCGAAGCTCACCTCGACGATGATCAGCTGCGGGTCGACGAACCTGCGGGACTTCCACCGCGACGCGGTGCTCGTTCCGGTGTCCGCCGAATCCTTCAAGCAGACCGGTGCCGAGGTGCAGCTGCGCCGGCCGACGGTCGACTCCGGCGAGTGATCCGACCGGCCGGGGCGGCGACCCGCCCCGGCCGGTGTCGCGTCGACGGGGGGACGAAATGCAGGGGCTTCTCGGTGGCCGACCGTGCAGGATGGTCCCCGTGAGCCCCGCCTTCGATGCGTCCGCACCCCGCCATGCCCTTCCGGGCACCCACCCGCTCTGGGACGAGGCCCTCGTCCTGGTCAACCGGGATCTCGCAGTGACCCTGCCGGACCAAGAGCCTCTGCGGCTCCTCGCAGTGCCGGAGTACGACGGGGGCGAGGGCGAGAACGTCTACGTGGCCCTGGCCAACGGCGAATGGCACGGCAACTTCCTGGATCCGGAGTCGGCCGACGATCCGGTGCGCGCCCTGATGGCCGTCGTCGACGCCGCGCAGGAGACCGTCACCGAGCTACTGTGGCAGGCATGGCCCCTCTGCGGGGAGCACGACCTCGGCATGCATCCATATCTGACGGACGGGCCGCCGTCCTGGTGGTGCGCGGGCGGGCGCGTCCCGCGCGATGCCGCGCACGTCCGTGCGGCCGTGGGCGCCCTCGACGCCCTCGACCGCCCGCACCGGCCGAACCGCAAGCGCCGGCGCCGGCCCTGACGTCGGGATGGCTAGGCTGTCGATCATGAAGCCTGGCCTGCCCCACGACGCGACCGTCAAGCCCGCCGTCCTCGACACCGTGGAGCTGACCTCCGATCCCGCCCTGCGGAAACGGTTCGCCGGGTCGGCGCACCGGATCCTGGCGGACCTGGTCCGTGGCGGGGCCGCGCTGGGCTGGGTCGAACCGCCCTCGCCGGACGAGGTGGCGGAGCTCCTGGACCACGTCCTCGCCGCCGTACGGGCCGGGGACGCGGCCCTCCGGGTCGCCTACCTCGACCGTCGGCTCGTCGGACTGGGGTACTGGCTCCGCTACGCCCGCCCGACCCATCGGCCGCACGCCGACCTCGAAAAGATCGCGGTGGACACCTCCGCCCAGGGCCTCGGCGTCGGTCGGGCGCTGACCGCGGCCCTGATCGCCGACGCCCGGGAGGCGGGGATCGAGGTCCTCACCCTGGACGCCCGCGGCGACAACGCCTCCGCCCTGCACCTCTACCGGACGCTGGGCTTCACCGAGTACGGCCGTCTGCCCGACTTCGTCGCGGTCGGCGAACACCGCTACGACAAGGTCTTCTGCATGCTGGACCTCCGCCGGCAGGACGACAGGACCACACGCTGACGCGGCGCGGGTACCCACGCGGCGGGCTGGGAGCTGGCGGCGCCCGGCGGGGCCCGCCGCGGCGCCCACCCCCTACTCGGGTACGACGGCGCCTTGGCACCGTGGTGTGACGTGGTCGACGGTGGCTTCCCCCTACTCTCCGGGCGTCGGCAGCGGCCGACCATCACGAGAACGGGGACGGGTCATGTCATTCCTTGCCGCACGGCGTCACAACTCGCGGCCTTCGGGCTCCGGTTCGCCTGCGCTCCCGGCACGTTTCGCGCGCCGGGCCGGGTATGCCGCAGCCCTGCTTCCGGCCTCGGTGGCGACGCTCGGGGCGGTCGTGGCCGGACGTTCGGACACGGCGCGCGCCTGGTGGGCGCGGGTCGACGAGCAGGATCCGGCCGTGCGGTCGTCCACCCGGCAGCCCGGCGCGGTGCGCCTGCTCGCGCACGCGCTGGTGTGCGTACCGCTCGGGCTGCTCGCCCTCATCCCCGTCGGCATCGAGGTGCTGTTCGTCCTGCGCGGAGTGCTCTACGGTCTCGTCGACCAGGGCCCCTACGACCATTCCTGGGGCGGTCCGACCATGGCAGGGGCGTGGCTCGTGCACTTCCTCGTCGCCCTGCCGTTCGCGGCGGCCGGCCTGGGCGCCCTCTGGCTCCTGGACCGCCTGCGGTCGCGGCTCGCGGGCTGGATGTGGGGGCGCAGGGTGGGAGCGGCTCCCGTGCTGGTCCTGCTGGCGTCCTCGGTTGCCGGGGTCGTGCTGGTCATCGCCTGGATCCACCAGCTGTGAATCCGCTCCGTGAGAACTCCGCGCGCCGCCGGTCTCATCGAGGACATGCCGGCCGGAGCGGCCGGCGTTCGATCGGGCGCGGTCAGTCCTTCACGCGCAGCAGAAGCTTGCCCGTGGAGGTGCGGCCGCCCAGGAGCCGGTGGGCCTCGGCCGCTTCGGCCAGGGGGAACTCGGCGGTGACGGGCAGGGTCACCACGCCCTCCGAGACCGCGCGCAGGGCCCGCTCGGTCAGGGCGCGGGCGGCGGCGGGTGCCGTCTGCGCGAGCGACAGCACGGAGAAGCCCGCGACGGTGTGCCCCTGGCCGTACAGCTCGGGCTGGCCGACCTGCCAGGGCGCGCCGCCGCCGGCGTTGCCGAAGGACACGAGACGTCCGAAGGGGGCCAGGGCGCCCAGGCCGCGGCGCAGGGTGTCCCCGCCCACCGGGTCGAGGACGAGGTCGACTCCCCTGCCGTCGGTGGCCCGGCGGACGTCCTCGGCGAAGGTGTCGGACCCGAAGACCTCGTCGTAGCCGTACTTCAGGGCGTACGCGGCCTTCGCCTCGGTGGAGGCCACGCCGTACACGGCCCCGGCGCCCGCCGCCCGGGCCAGTTGGCCGACGGCCGTACCGATGCCGCCCGCCGCGCCGTGCACCAGCACGCTCTCCCCCGCGCGGAGCCGCCCCACCTCGTGGATCAGGGCGTGCGCGGTCGGCAGGACCGTGGGGAGCGTCGCCGCGGTCCTCGGATCGAGGCCCTCGGGGAGCGGGAAGACGGACTCGGCCTGGGCGAGGACGACTTCGGCGTATCCGCGTCCTCCGACGAGGGCGGCGACTTCCTGGCCGACCTCCAGACCGTCGACTCCCTTGCCGACGGCCAGGACGCGACCGGAGACCTCCAGGCCGGGGCGGTAGGGCAGTTCGTCGACGCGGTATCCCTCGGCGCGTGCCTTGACGTCGGCGAAGTTCACCCCCGCCCAGGCGACGTCGATGGCCACCTGGCCCGGTCCCGGCCGGGGAGTCGTGGCCTCGACGACTCGCAGGACCTCGGGACCGCCGTACTCGTGGAACTCGATCGCGCGCATGGACGAACCACCCTTCAGGAAGAGCTCGGACGGAGAGCTCGGACGGAGTGTTCAACGAGAAGCGAACACTCGCACTGTATGATGGTCATCGAACATTCGGCAAGCGAATGGATCGCGACGAAGGAGTGAGCGGGATGCCGGAGCCGGAGGGCAGCGCGGGCCATCGTGCGGCGCCCGTGCACACACACCCCGATGACGTCGCCCTCCTCACCGCGCTGTCCGCGCTCGCGGACCCCGTACGCCTCCAGTTGGTCCGCGAACTGGCCTCCCAGCCCGACTGGACGCTCAGCTGCAGCAACTTCGACGTCCCCGTGGGAAGGGCCGCCAAGAGCCACCACTTCACCGTCCTGCGCGGGGCCGGCCTCGTCGAGCAGCGCGACCAGGGCCCGAAGCGGCTGAACCGCCTCCGCCGCGAGGAATTCGACGCCCGCTTCCCCGGCCTCCTCGAACTCACCCTGCGCGCCGACGACGTGGACTGACCACCCCGGTGCGTCACCACCCGCCTTCGAAGAAGGCCAGCAGCGCCGGCCGGGGGTCGGCGGCTGTGGTCGTGTTGGCCACGGCGACCATCACCACGAACAGCGCCGCGAGCGCCGAGAGGACGCCGAACGCCGCGACGGCGCGCCTCGTTCGCCGATCGGCCGGCCCCGTCCTCCTGAACCTCCTCCAGGACAGCACGCCCAAGACGGCGAGGCCGACCGCGACCGTGGCGGCGATCACGGCCATCGCCTCGTGGTAGCGGGCGAAGTCGCCGATCATCACGTCAAGAGCGGGCGGGTCCTGGTGACCCGCGCCCGGGGCGACGGCGAGCCGCTGCCCGACCTCGCCGAGTGCGCCCGCGAGTTCACCGTCGGTCGTGCCGGCGGGCAGCATCGGCAGGAGGGAGGCGAAGGGTGCCGTCGCACCCTGGATGTTGGCCATCACCGCCGCGAGCGAGAACAGCGCGAGCAGCGTCGTGACCACGCCGGCCGCAGCGAGGGAGAACCTCTTCGCCGGCCCCAGGCCGTCGGCCCTCACGAAGGCCTTCCACAGCAGCACGCCGAGCGCGACCAACGCCGTCAGCAACAGGGCGGCGATCACGCCCTTGGCGACGTGATAGCGGGACCAGTAGTCGACGATTCCGTCCAAGTCCGCCGGGAATCGCCGCTCGCCCGCGCTCCAATACCCGACGAACGCCTTGCGGAAGGCCCCGGCAAGGACTCCCGGCTCTCCGAAGTCGTCCCCCGGGCCGGTCGCCGCCAGCGTGCGCGGGGCGAGGACGAAGGCGGCGGCGAGGGCCAGGACGGCGCCGGTGAGGAGGGCGAGTGCGCGACCGTGGAGGGCGGTCGATCGCGACGGGACCGCGGAGCCCGTCCGCGGTGTTGCTGCTGTCATACCGACCACTGTCCCGCATGAACTCCTACGGGTCACCGGAGCAGGCCGGAGTACAGGAGGTGGGGACAGCCCCACCCCGCTGGCTGCGAAGCGCGCAGAGCCCCTCGTCCCGTGGGCCCATACATGACCCGATCGCAGGCGTCGCGTTGCCGGGCTGCGGCGCGGGGCGGGGTTACCGTCGGCGGCATGGTTGGTGATCGTCAAGGGTGGCTCCGGTGTCTCCTCGCCGGAGGCGTGTTCGTCGTGGGGATGACCGGCACCACGCTGCCGACTCCGCTCTACCCGCTCTACCAGGAGAAGTTCGGCTTCTCCGAGCTGACGGTGACCGTCGTGTACGCCGTGTACGCCTTCGGGGTCATCGGCGTGCTGCTGCTCGCGGGCAACGCCTCGGACACGGTCGGCAGGCGGCCGACGCTCCTGTGGGGGCTCGGGTTCGCCGGGGCGAGCGCCGTCTGCTTCCTGAGCGCCGACGGGCTGGGCTGGCTGTACGCCGGTCGTCTGCTCTCGGGCTTCTCGGCCGGCCTGTTCACCGGGGCGGCCACCGCGTACGTCATGGATCTCGCCCCGCCCGGCGGCCAGTCCCGGGCGACGCTCGTGGCGACGGCCGCCAACATGGGCGGACTGGGCTGCGGGCCCCTGCTCGCCGGCCTGCTCGCGGAGTACGCCCCCGAGCCGCTGCTGCTCCCCTTCGCCGTGCACCTCGCCATGGTGGCCGTGTCGGCCCTCGTCCTCCTGCGGCTGCCGGAGACCGTGCGGGCCCCGCGGCCACTGACCGCCGTACGGCCACAACGGCCGGCCCTGCCCCCGCAGGTCCGCCCGGTGTTCCTCCCCGCGGCCATCGCGTCCTTCGCGGGCTTCGCCCTCTTCGGGGTGTTCACCTCGGTCAGCCCCGCCTTCCTGGCCCGCTACCTGCACGTCGACAACCACGCCGTGAGCGGTCTGATCGTCGCGCTGGCCTTCTTCGCCTCCACCGCCGGTCAGCTCGCCGTCGGCCGCCTCGGAGTGCCCCGGTCCCTGCCGTTGGGCTGCGTCGTGCTCTTCGCCGGCCTGGCGTTCCTGGCGGGGGCGCTCTCCGCGGAGCTGCTCGCGCTCGTGGTCCTCGCCGCCGTCGTCGGCGGAGTCGGCCAGGGGCTCTCCTTCCGCGCGGCACTGTCCGCCGTCGCGGCGGCCGCGCCGGTGGAGCAGCGTGCGGCGGTGATCTCGACCCTGTTCGTGGTCGCGTACACGGGAATCTCGATCCCGGTCATCGGAGTGGGCCTGCTTGCCGAGCCGCTCGGCCTGGAGCAGGCGGGCCTGGTGTTCACCGGCTGCATGCTGCTCCTGGTCACCTCGGCGGCCCTGTACCTGGTGCGCCGGCCGGTGCGGACGGGGGCGGCGTGAGAGCCCGGGGCGCCACCGGGGTCCACGGCGCGGTGCTACGGCGCGCCGGGAAGCCGGACCGTGACGCGGAGACCGCCGACGGGGCGAGGGGCGAGGTCGAGGGTCCCGTCGTGGGCGCGGACGACGCTGTGCACGAGGGCGAGGCCCAGGCCGGCGCCGGCGTGCTCGTCGGTGCGTACGCGTTCCGTTCCGCGCCGGAAGGGCTCGGTGAGGGTCGGCACCACGTCCGGTGACAGCGGCTGCCCCGTGTTCTCGACCCGCACCACGGCGGCGCCGTCCTGCGTCTCGGTGTGGACCGTCACGGTGCCCCCGGAGGGGAGGTTGTGGACGACGGCGTTCTGGACGAGGTTCGTGACCATCCGCAGCAGGAGTTCTGCGGAGCCGCGGGTGCGGGCCTCGCCGCCGGTGACGTCGAGTGTGATCCGGCGCTGTTCGGCGAGCGGGAGCAGGTTTTCGGCTGCCTCCTCGGCGACGAGGGACAGGTCGACGCTCTCCCGGGTGAAGCTTCCGCCGTCGCTGCGGCTGAGCAGGAGCAGGGCCTCGGTGAGGCCGATCGCCCGGGTGTTGACGGTCTGCAGACGTTCGATGAGTTCGTCCCGGTCGCGTGTGGGGTCCTTGCGGGCGACGTCGAGGAGCGTGCGCGAGACGGCCAGCGGGGTGCGCAGTTCGTGGGAGGCGTTCGCGGCGAAGCGCTGCTGCTCCGCGACGTGGGACTCGAGTTGTTCGAGCATCGAGTCGAAGGCGTCGGACAGCTCGCGGAATTCGTCCCGGCGGCCTTTCATGCGGATGCGATGGGACAGGGAACCGCTTCCTGCCGTCCGTGCCGCGGCCGTGATCCGGGTGAGCGGTGCGAGCATCCGGCCGGCGAGGATCCACCCTCCGACGAGGCCGAACACCAGCAGGAAGGCCATCGCCACGGCCGCGGCGGGGGCGAAGGTGTGCACGAGGAGGTACCGGTTGGGCGAGATCCCGAGAAGACCCTGCGAGTTGTCCGGTACGTAGCGCAGCAGGAACCCCCACACCACGGCGAGCATGAGGGCGCCGGCGACGGCGAGGAACCCGGCGTAGCTGAGGGTGAGTTTCAGCCGGGCGCTGAGCCCCGGGCGCCTATCCACGCGCGCCGGAGTCGATGCGGTACCCGACGCCGGGCACGGTGGCGATGATCCAGGGTTCGCCGAGCCGTTTGCGCAGGGCGGAGACGGTGATGCGGACGGCGTTGGTGAGGGGGTCGGCGTTCTCGTCCCAGGCCCGTTCGAGGAGCTCTTCGGCACTGACGACACCGCCCTCGGCGGCGACGAGGACTTCGAGGACGGCGAACTGTTTACGGGTGAGCGCGACGTAACGTCCGTCGCGGAAGACCTCCCGGCGGAAGGGGTCCAGCCGCAGGCCGGCGATCTCGCGGACCGGGGGCCTGGCGTGTGCGCGGCGGCGGTCGAGGGCCCTGAGCCGCAGGACGAGCTCGCGCAGGTCGAACGGTTTGGTGAGGTAGTCGTCGGCTCCGAGCTCGAACCCGGAGGCCTTGTCGTCGATCCGGTCGGCGGCGGTGAGCATGAGGATCGGGATGCCGCTGCCGGAGGCGACGATGCGCCGGGCGACCTCGTCGCCGGAGGGTCCGGGGATGTCGCGGTCCAGGACCGCGAGGTCGTAGGTGTGGACGCCGAGCATTTCCAGCGCGGAGTCGCCGTCGCCGGCGATGTCGGCGGCGATCGCTTCCAGGCGGAGCCCGTCACGGACTGCTTCGGCCAGGTAGGGCTCGTCCTCCACGATCAGTACACGCATGCCTCAAGCCTAAGCAGCACCGTGGAATGCCGGTGCCGGGCGAGGAGCGTCCGACGGTCCTTCCCCCGGAGCGCGCCACCAGCGGCGCGAGGCGAGCGCCGCCAGGACGGCGCCGGTGGTGTTGACCAGGACGTCGTCGACGGAGGAGACCCGGTCGAGCCGCAGGACGTACTGTGCGGTCTCGACCAGGACCGAGCAGCCCGCCGCGAGCGCGAGGATCCGCGGCACGGAGGCCAGCGCCGCGTACCGCATCGGGGCGAAGAACCCGAGCGACGCGAAGACCAACAGGTTTCCGGCGATCCCGAGCGACCCCATCGTGACCAGGTCCCGCAGCGGGACCAGGCTCACCCGGCCGGGGACGACACCGGCGCCGGCGCCCGGCATCATGGTCAGCCACAGGAACGGCACCGTCCCGTGGACCATGCCCACCTCGGCCAGCGAGATCCGCCACGCCGAGGCGACTCCCGCGGCACGCCGCCAGGACGCCAGACCCCACGCCACCAGGACGGCCAGGGGCAGCGTGACCAGCGTCATGAGCACGACGCCGTTGAACGTGTCGAAGCATCCGTGCCACTGCCCGGCCACGCACCGCGGGGCGGCCATCAGGAGCGGCCCCCGCAGGACGAACAGGCCGCCCGCCAGGCCGAGCACCGCGAGACCGGGGAACACGATCCTGCGGGCACGGCGGGGCGGTACGGACAGAGAGGTGTGGTCGTTCATCCCCCTATTGCAGCCGGGAGCCCGTTGCCCCGGCGTCTCCGATTTTCGATATGCCCGCGATACACGGAGGCCGGCCCCGGGCCCCGCCGTCGGTCACATGGGGAGCGAGAGCAGCCGGACCTCTCCGGGCGGCCAGGTCGCGTCGGCGTGCAGCGGTGTCCACATCGTCCGGAGCGGCATGATCACGGGCCCCTCGGGTTGTTCGACGTGGACGGGCTGTTCGAGGAGGTGCCAGCCGAGTCGCCGGTAGAGCGCGACGAGTGGTGGCCGGCAGAAGAGGAGCCCGTGCCGGGGCCCCAGCGTCCGGGCGTGGTCCAGGGCCGCCGAGAGGACCGCGCGCGCCAGTCCATGGCCGCGAAGGTCGGGGGCGACGGCCACGCCGCCGACGCCCACGGCCTGGGTGTCAGCGCCGCCGATCGACAGGGGGAGCCGCAGCAGGCCGGCGTGGGCGACGAGGCGGTCCTGCTGTCTGATGCCGAAGTGTTGCTTCTTGGGCAGCCAGGTCAGCCCGGCGTCCGCGACCCCGAAGGGGTCGGCACCGTCGCCGAGGATCTCGTCCTGGTCGGCCTTCGTGTACGCCGCCAGCCGCACCACGGCCGGTGACGCGGAGGAGTGGTGATCTGTCATCCCGACATGATCGCTTCGTTTCGGCGCCCGGCAAGGGGGCCGGGGCGGACCACGGCCTCCGGACGGGCGCCGTCCGGAGGCCGTGGTCGTGGGTCGCGCCTATCGTGGGGGCAGTCTCACTGCCGGACCCGCGGCGGACGGGCAGGTGAAGGGTGAACGGACCCGGGATCGATTACGAGGCGGTGTTCCAGGCCCTGCCGGGTGGTGTCGCGCTGCTCACCCCCGGGCTCGTCTACGCGGACGTCAACGAGGCGTTTCTGTCGATGTCCGGCCGGACGCGCGAGCAGGTCGTCGGCCGGTACCTCTTCGACGTCTTCCCCGACAACCCGGACGACCCGTCCGCGACCGGCGTGCGGAACCTGCGCGCCTCCCTGGAGCGGGTCCTCGCCACCGGGGCACCCGACAGCATGGCGCTGCAGCGCTACGACGTCGAGTCCCCCGACCGGCCCGGGCAGTGGCAGGAGCGGTACTGGAGCCCGGTCAACGCCCCCGTCCTCGCGCCCGACGGCTCCGTGGCTCTGCTTCTGCACCGCGTGGAGGAGGTGACCGAACTGATCCAGGCCCGCGGCGGGGGCGGTGCCGGGGAGCGCGCCCAGGTCCTGGAGTCCGAGCTATACACCCGCGCGAAGGAGCTGCAGGCGGTCAACGAACGCCTGCGCCGGGCGCACGCCCACGAGCGGGAGGTGGCCCTCCACCTCCAGGAGGCGATGCTGCCCGCGCCGCACCCCCTCGGTCACCACCACGCCGCCGTGCGCTACCGGCCCGCCACCGGAGCGCTCAACGTCTGCGGCGACTGGTACGACCTGGTCGAGCTGCCCGGCCGCACCGCGGTCGCCGTGGGCGACGTCGTCGGCCACGGTCTGCGCGCCGCCGGCGTGATGGGACTCCTCCGCAGCGCCCTGTCGGCGGCTTCGCGCGTCGCCGACGGCCCCGCCCGTGCCCTCGAAGTCCTGGACCTGTACTCGCGCGACGTCCCGGGCGCCGAGTCCACGACCGCCGTGTCCGTCGTGATCGACTGGACGAACCGTGTCCTGACGTACAGCAGCGCCGGCCATCCCCCACCCGTCCTCTGCCACCCCGACGGCACCGTCGAGTTCCTCGACCGGGCCACCGACCCCCCGCTCGGCGCCCTCCCCGAACACGCGCCCCGGCCGCAGGCCCGGGTCTCCTTCACCGACGGCACGGTCCTCGCCGTCTACACCGACGGTCTCGTCGAACGCCGCCGTGAGGACATCGACACCAGCCTGACCAGGCTCGCCGACGCGCTCACCCGGCACCGGGCCGTCCCTCCCGAGTCCCTCGCCGACATCCTGCTCGCCGAGCTCACCCCGCCCACCGGCATCACCGACGACACGGCCCTGGTCCTCCTCCGGCTCTGACGCCCTCAGGCGAGTCCGAGGGGCTTCCCGAAGGTCGCCCAGGCGCGCAGCGCTCCCCTGTCCATCAGTCTGATCCCGTAACGCGCCGCGGCTGCCTCCGCCTGGGCGGTGAAGCGGGCGTTCGTCACCATGAGGGGATGGGTCGCCCGGTGGTCGGGCCGGGCCGTGCCGTTGAAGGTCTGGACATCGGACACCCCGATCGCCGCGCCCGGCTTCCTGCGCAGCTTGCACTGCACGACGATCCGCTCCCCGTTGCCGCCCATCGCGATGACGTCCGCTCCCCCGTCGCCCGCGCCGCCGTGCGCGCGCCGCACCTCGCAGCCGTCGCGCTCCAGGAGCGAGGCGATCAGCTCCTCGAAGCCGCGACTGGACAGGGCGCGGATCTCCTCCAGGGAGATGCTGTCCCCGCTCCGCAGGTACTCCTGGCGCCGCTCTTCCTCCAGGGCCAGCTCGCGCATCTCCTCCCGGTACGTCTCCAGAGCGCGGTCGAGGTCCGCTCGTGCCCGCGTCGACTCCGCGAGCAGCTCCCCCAGGGGTGCCGCCTTGGCCGAGGGGAACTCGGTACGCCGCTCCCTCACCAGCCGGCCGAGGTCCGCCATGACCTGGTCGCGGGCCTTCTCGCACCACTCCACGGCCCTCTCCGTACGGGACACCAGCTCCCGCAGTTCTCCCTCGAGGATCTTCTCCGCCGCGCAACGGCCGTACCGCACGGTGTCCTGTGGGGTCGCCGCGTCCCTGAGACCGCGCAGGGACGTCCGGCAGCGGCCGAGTTCCGCGTCCGCCTCCTCCCGCAGGGCGTGCCATTCGGCCAGCAGGTCATGCGCGAGCCGCCCCTCCGTCACCCAGGCGAAGGCGGCCTCCAGGTCCACCTGCGTCGCCCGTTCACGCGCCGACTCCAGGAGGCGCCGCACCGTGCGCTCAGGTGCGGGGCGGACCTTGTCCACGGAAGGCTCCATCACGTTCATGGGTGCACCCTAGAGAGACGCACTGACACCGCCCTTCGTGCGGCAACACCCCTGGCCGCGGAACCACATGCCGCCGCAGCACGTCTGTTCACGCGTTCGCACGATCATGAACCTTGCCGGAGGAGTCGAGCATGACCGAGACCGCCGCCCGCTACCTGTACCTGGCGCGGCACGGTGAAGCGTCCGAGGACGAGAGCACGTTGACGGACAGGGGGCGCCGCCAGGCCGTCCTGCTCGGCGAGCGGCTCCGCGAGGCCCCGCTCACGGCGATCCATCACGGCCCGCTGGCCCGCGCCGAGCAGACGGCCCGGCTGGTCGGGGACCAGCTCGACGGGGTGCCCGTGCGGATGTCCCCGCCCGCCGGCGACTACATCCCCTACCTCCCGAGGCGCGAGGAACTGCCCTCGGAGTCGGCCGACGCGATGCTCGGTTTCCTGGCAGGGTTCCCGGCGCGGGAGCGTGAGGAGGGGCCCGGACTGGCCGCGGAGGCCGTCGCCCGGTTCACCGGCCCGATCGACGGCGGCCGGCCGCGCCACGAACTCGTCGTCACGCACAACTTCCTCATCGCCTGGCTCGTCCGGGAGGCCCTCGACGCGCCGAAGGCACGATGGATGGGCATCAACCACGCGAACGCGGCTCTGACCGTCATCCGGTACGCGCCCGGCCGGGCCCCTGCCGTCCTCTTCTTCAACGACACGGGGCACCTCCCCGCCGAGCTGCGCTGGACCGGATTCCCTCCCGAGCTCCACATCTGACGGCACGGAGGCCGCCCGGGAGGCCGGGGCCGGAGGCGCACGGTCCGGATCGTGGACCTCCGGAGCCCTTGATCGCGGCCTCCGCAGTCACCATGATCATCAAGACGAGACGCAACCCCGGAGAGGCAGGGAGCCCCCTCATGCGAGTCAAAGCCTTCGACCACCTGGTGCTCAACGTGACGGACGTCGACAAGTCCCTCGACTTCTACACCGGCGCCCTGGGCCTGGAGCCCGAGCGTGTCGAGGAGTGGCGGGCCGGCAAGGTGTCGTTCCCGTCCGTACGCATAAACGAGAACACCGTCATCGACCTGTTCTCCCGCCCGCGCGGCGAATCCAACGTCGACCACATCTGTCTGGTCGTGGACCCCCTGGACTGGCAGGAGGTCATCGACTCCGGCACGTTCGAGGTCCTGGAGGGTCCGGTCCCGCGCTGGGGCGCACGCGGCTCGGCCCAGTCGGTCTACGTGAAGGACCCCGACGGCAACACGGTCGAACTGCGCTGGTACCCGCAGGACGTCGAGAACTGAGCGAGACAGGCCGCTCCCGCGCCCGCTAACGTACCGGCGAGTAGGTAGTGGGGGCGGTCTCCCCCACCGGGCGAGGGGAGCGGGGCATGGCCGTGGATCGGCAGTTGAGCCTGGAGGAGAGCACGGTCGTCGACGCGCCGCCGGAGGTCGTCTACCGGCTGGTGTCGGACCTGCGGAACATGGGGCGATGGAGCCCGGAGTGCCGCTCCGTGTGGGTCCTGCGGCCGCCGGCGCGGACCGGGACCCGGTTCATCGGGTTCAACCGGCGCGGTCCGTTCCTCTGGCCGACCCAGGGGCGGGTGACCCGAATGCTTCCGGACCGCGAGTTCGTCTTCGACATCGGCGTCCTCGGGCTGCCGATCGCCCGCTGGGGCTACCGGTTCGAACCGGAGGGCTCGGGGACCCGGCTCACCGAGTTCTGGCAGGACCTGCGAACGGACGGGTTCGGGGCCAGGGTCGCCGAACTGCTCGGCACGGTCTTCGCCGGATCGAACCCGGCCCGTCGCATCGCGCTCAACCGGGCCGGAATGCGCACCACCCTCGAACGCATCGCGCGGACCGCGACCACGGGGACCTGAGGCCATCGGTCCGCGGAGCGGCGTCACGTGCCCCGGTGGGCCGTACGCGGCTCCGCGGGCGTCCGGTACAGCACGCACCGGCGCAGCGGCCCCTCGGGGACGCTCGGGTCCTCGAAGTCGTCCGCCGGATCCCGGGTCATGCCGATCCGGCGCATCACCGCCTGGGAGCGAACGTTGTGGACGGTCGTCGACGCGAGCACTTCCGGCAGGCCGAGGACCTCGAAGCCGAAGGCCAGGCAGGCAAGGGCGGCCTCGGTGGCGTAGCCGTGGCCCCATGCCGTACGGGTCAGGCGCCATCCGACGTCCACTCCCGTGAAGGGCATGTCCTCGCCCACCACGTCCAGGCCGGCACGGCCGATGAACTCACCGGTCACCCGTGATTCGAGGGCCCACCAGCCGAAACCCCGCGCGTCGAAATCGGCCCGCATGCGGGCGACCACGCCATCGCTCTCCTCCCGCGTCAGAAGGTCCCCGAGGTGTTCCCGAACTTCGGGATCGGCGTTCATGGCCGCCCACGGTTCCAGGTCGGATTCCCGCCAGCGGCGGAGCAGCAGACGGTCGGTTCGCAGCTCTGGCATGCCGTCCAGCCAACCCGGCCGGGAGCGGGGTGTCGACCGGTTATCCGACCCCCTGCCCGTACGATCCCATGATCGTGATGTCCGTCGCAGCCGAAGGAGAGCACGTGGAAGACCCGACGCAGCGGGAACAGGCGAGCCCGGAGGTACGCCAGCGCGTCCAGGCGAGTTTCGACCGTCAGGGGCTGATGGCCCACCTCGGCGCGCGCCTCTCGCACATCGGCCCCGGCCGTGTGCACGTCGTGCTCCCTGCCCGCCCCGAAGTGACCCAGCAGCACGGCTACTTCCACGCCAGCGGCACCAGCGCCATCGCGGACAGCGCCGGTGGCTACGCCGCCCTCACCCTGTTCCCCGAGGGCTCGGAGGTGCTCACCGTCGAGTACAAAATCAATCTCGTCGCGCCGGCCGTCGGCACACACATAGAGGCGGTCGGCACCGTTCTGAAGTCCGGCCGGACGCTGACCGTGTGCCGCCTCGACGTGTTCGGTGTCCTGGCCGACGGCGAGCGGAAGCTCGTCGCCGCAGGCCAGCAGACGCTGATCCGCGTGGACGGAGCCGAGCAGTGAGCCCCCGGTCCCGGGCCGTGAGCCCGCCGCCGACATTGCCGTCCTGGGCCACCTGGTGGCAGCGGCCGTTCCCCGACGCCAACACGCTGCTGCTCCACGGGAAGCAACCGGCCCTGGTCGACTCCGGGTTCGTCGGCCACGCCGAGGAGACCGCCGAGTGGGCGCGCGCCCGGGCCGGGCGGATCGGCCTCGTCGTGAACACGCACTGGCACTCCGACCACGTCGGCGGCAACGCCCTCCTCCAGGCACGAGGCGCCGCCGTCGCCGCCGGGGCCCCCGAAGCCGAGGCGCTCTCCCGCCGGGACCCCGGCTGTTGCGCGGCGGAGTACCTCGACCAGCCGGTCGCCCCGTACTCCGTGGACCTGTCCCTCGACGACGGGCACGTCCTCCGCCTCGGCGACACCGACTGGGAGGTCGTCCGCACACCCGGTCACACGCCGGGCCACCTGGCCCTGTGGCAGCCGGAGGAGCGGCTGCTCGTGGTCGGCGACGCGCTGTCGGACTACGACGTCGGCTGGGTCAACCTCGCGCTCGACGGGCCCGGCGCCGCGGCGACGGCGCTGGCCTCCCTCCAGCGGATGGCCGACCTCGATCCGCGGGTGATCCTGCCGTCCCACGGCCCGGTGCCCGTCGACACGGGGGCCGCGTTCGCCGCCGCCCTGCGCCGGGGCCGGCGGCTGGTCGACGACCCCGACGGAGCCGTCTGGTACGGCGTCCGCCGGATCTTCGCCTTCGCGCTCATGATCCGCGGCGGCATCCCGTCCGGGGAGGTCGAACCGTACCTCCACGCGCGTGCGTGGCTGACGGACGCCGCACGCCTCCTGCGTCTCACTCCCGAGGCCCTGGCCACCGACCTGGTGACGTCCATGCTCTCCGCGGGCGGGATCGTCCTGCGCGACGGGCGGTTGCACGCGGCGGCCGGCCACACCCCCGTGGCGGCCGAGTCGCTGCGTGTGCCCTACCCGCGCGCGTGGCCCGCTCCCGAGCCACGCTGACGCGCGGAATCACGGTCTGTCCTCGCACATCGGGTCGTCGATCGCGCTCACGGTGTACGGGGGCCGGCCCGGCGGCTCGTCGAGCTGGCTGTTCACCACGTAGAGGCGGCAGCCGTGCCGTGCCAGGGTGGTCGGCAGGTCGAAGGGTCCGTCCGTGAGGCGATGGGTCACCGTGCCCGTCCGCAGCTCCTCGTCGAGCCGGGCGAGGTAGACGCCGTGCGGGGCACCGTAGTTGAGCACCGCGTACAGCGTCCGGCCGTGCAGCACCATGCCGTCGGGGCCGAAGGACTGGTCGCCGAGGTCGAGCCGGCTGACGTCCTTGTCGGCGGTGCCGATCCGCCAGACGGCCTCGGTGCCGTTGGACGCCACCAGGAGGGTCGAGCCGGACTCGTCGGCCACGATGCCGTTCAGCAGCCAGTACTGGGCGGGGAACTGCGGGAAGGCGGCCCGGATGTCGAGCCAGGGTTCGAGGGGGCCGAGCGTGGAGCCCCGGATCTCCGCCCGGTGGACGACGGGGTTGGCCCAGTCCGTCACGTACACCGCGTCGTCCGTCACGACCAGGTCGTTGAGGCGGGGCGCGCCGAGCGGGCCGCCGCGTGCCGTTCGGGTGGCGAGGAGACGTCCGTGGCGGTCGTGGACGGTCAGGCTCGCGCCGCCCACGGACAGGACCCTGCCGCGCCGGTCGGTGTGCACGCCCAGAGTGCTGGGCCGGTTCTCCAGGCCGCGCGCGGGGAACGGCTTCAGCTCCGGGTCGCCGACGCGGCCCCGGTACAGGGTTCCCCGGCCGTCCGAGGAGACGTACAGGGTGCCGTCCGGGGTGACCGCGATCCCTTCGGGGAGCACGCCCGGGTCCCGGGAGACGACATAGGTGTCCGGCAGGTCCCGGGCGCTCGCGGGGCCGGGAGCGCCGGCGAGGCCGGTGAGCAGAAGTGCGGCTGTGAGGCAGGCTGTTCGGACGGGGATGCGGCGCATCGGCACGACCTCCGGCAAGGGCATCGGCGGGGTGGTGAGGGGGACAACGGGAGCCTCCTGCGTCCTCGCCCGGAACGCACTGCCTTTCACCCCTGGGTGAAAGGGTCCGACGGGCCGATAATCGGTCGGCATGATCCGCCTTCACTTCACGGCCGCCGACCTCGGCCGGATCACCCTCGCCCCGGGGGCCGACGCGCTCTCGGAGACCGCCCTGAGCCTGCGGCTGAGTCTGCGCCTGGGCCGTGCGCGACAGAGCCGCGGCCGCGCACAGCCGTACCGTCCGCGGCCCGCGGCCCGGCAGTGGCACCACTCCCTGCGGGGAGGCGCGGGCGCCCGGGCCGGAGTCCTCGCCGAACTGGTCGCGGAGGACGGCTTCGTACCGGACTTCCTGCTGCAACCCTCGGCCCACGACTTCGCCGAGGCCCTCGACGCGGCCTCGTCGACGCCCGTGGAGCGCCTCGCACGGGATCTCGGGATCCCGGAGGTCTCCGGCTGGAACGGCGGTCTGGTCCGGCCCGGCCGGTGGGCCCACGAGCTCGCCCAGGGGTCGCCGGCCGCGACCCGCGCCCTGCTCGACGACACCCGCCGCTACTTCGCGAGCTCCGTCGAGCCGCTCTGGCCGCGGATCCGCCGCGACACCCTCACCGACCGCGCGCTACGGGCCGAGATGCTGCTGCGCGGGGGTGTCGACGCCCTGCTGACCACGCTCGGGACGACCTGGCGGTGGCAGGCACCGACCCTGCACCTGCCCTCCGCGTCGGCGTACGACGTCCCGCTCTGCGGGCGCGGGCTGCTGCTGGTCCCCTCGTGGTTCGCGACCGGCCCGATGGTGATGTACCGCCCCGAGTCGGCGACCGTCCTCGTCTACCCGATGTACGACGGTGACGACCCGGTCGCCGCCGGGGCGGGGGCGGCCGGCTCGGCCGAGGACCGCCCGGAGGCCCTCGCGGCGCTCCTCGGCCGCACGCGGGCCCAGGTGCTGGCGCTCCTGCGCTCCCCCGCCACCACCACGGCCCTCGCCGAACGCGCCTGCGTGTCCCTGGCGGCGGCCAGCGGACACGCAAGCGTCCTGCGGGGAGCGGGACTTGTCGAGACGGTGCGCACCGGCACGGCCGTGCTCCACAGCCTCACTCCCCTCGGCCGCTCCCTGCTGGCCGGGATCTGAGCGCCCCGGGCGGTCGGGTCACCAGTCGATGTGCGCGGCGATCCACTCGGCCAGGCCGTCCTCGTCGTCGGCGGGCGGAAGTTCGGGAGCGCAGTCGAGGGGGGTGCAGGACAGCTGCAGATGGGTGAGGTAGCCGTACGGGCCGTTGTCGGCCGCCGGTCCGATCACCAGGGCGTGGGTGGCGGTGCGCCAGATCCGGTGCGTCAGGGCCGGCCCGGTGACGAGGCTCTCGGCGACGGCCTCGGTCGTCAACGGCCGGTGGGCGAGGGCATGAACGGGAACGGACATGTGGATCACAGCAGAACTGCTCCGCGATCACGCCGGCCACCGGGTGGCGGCCCGGTGGTGACTACCGCCGTCCGGTGCCGGGGCGTCCCTTCCACCGGGCGGTGAGGACCTGGCCGAGGGCCAGCACGCTGAGGCCGAACATCAGCACTCCCAGGGGGACGTGCAGGGCCGGCTTGTGCGCGATCCCCAGCACCACCTGTATCGAGGAGAGCACGAGGAAGCCGGTCGAGTAGAGGATGGGGCGGGGCGAACCGCCGCCCGGCTTCCACGCCAGGACCGCCGCGAGCACGTACAGCATGGTCGCGCCGTACGTCACGCGTGCCCCGACGCTGTGCAGCAGCTCGCCGGTGGACGAGGTCAGCAACAGCCCGGCGGTGGCCGCCTGGAAGAAGAGGGTGAGGGTCTGCAGGGCGATCGAGACCCGCAGGAAGGTGGGGTTGCCGCTGCCCTGTACTGCCGTGGTCTCCGCGGTGGTCTGCGCAGTCGTGGCCATGACGTGATCCTTTTCTCTGCCTCGCGGCGGTTGCCTCGCGGCGGTTGCTCGGTAGTGTCTCGACTGTCCGACGACGCAGGCCCGTGAAATGTGAGGCGGGTGCCCGGCTTCTTTTCCGGAGGGGCTTTCTCCGTCACACGGACACGGGACCGAGAGCGTCATCGCACGCGACGAGCGAACCAGGGAGCACTCGCGATCATGAGCACCTCCTTCGAGTCGGGACTCGACCGGTCCGAGCCGGACCTGAGCGTGGTCGTCGGCGAGCGGCGCCACCTGCTCAACCTCGGCTACCGGCTGCTCGGTTCGCTCGCCGAGGCCGAGGACGCCGTGCAGGAGACGTACGCTCGCTGGTACGCGCTGTCGCCGCGGCAGCGCGAGGCCGTCGACTCTCCCGGGGCCTGGCTGACGACCGTGGCCGGCCGTGTCTGTCTGGACATGCTCGGCTCGGCGCGGGTCCGGCGCGAGCGCTACGTCGGCTCGTGGCTGCCCGAACCGCTGCCCGACCGTGTGGAGTGGTCCAGTGTGCGTGCGGACGGCGGCCGGGCCGAGCCCGTCGACCCCGCCGACCGGATCACCCTGGACGAGTCGGTGAACATGGCGTTCCTCGTCGTACTGGAGTCGATGACGCCGGCCGAACGCGTGGCGTTCATCCTCCACGATGTCTTCCGCTACCCGTTCGCCGAGATCGCCGACATCGTCGGCCGGTCCCCCGCGGCCTGCCGGCAGCTGGCGTCCTCGGCCCGTCGGCGCGTCGGGGCCGCGCAGCCCCCGGCCGCGCCGGTGGCCGGACGGGCCGCTCTGGTACGGCACTTCAAGGAGGCGTGGGAGGCCAGGAACATCAAGGCCCTCGTCGATCTGCTCGACCCCGAGGCGACGATGACGGCCGACGGCGGCGGACTGGTCGGCGCCGTACTGCGTCCCGTCGAGGGCAGCCGGCTCATCGCTCAGTACCTCATCCACATCGCCGACAAGGCTCCCGGGCTGACGCTCCTGGAACGGACGGTCAACGGCCAGCCCGGGCTCGTCGCCCAGAACGCCGGTGTGACGGTGACCGTGGCGGCGTTCGAGCTGGCCGAAGGCCGCGTCACCCGTATCTGGGCGGTCCGCAACCCGGAGAAGCTCCGCCCGTGGACGGAGGAGGGCGCGAGCTGACCCGTCAGGCGGAGGGCGAGAGCTGCTCGCGTACCCACGAGGGATCGGGGTTGGTGAACGGCCGGCCCGCCACGACGACCGTCGGCACGGTCTCGTTGCCGTCGTTCACCGCCCTCACGGCCGCGGCTCCGTCCGGGTCGCGCCAGATGTTCACCCAGTGCAGCCGGCGGGCACGGCGGCCCAGGCTCATGCGCAGCCGCAGACAGTACGGGCATCCCGGCCGCCAGTAGACGATCGGCCGGCCGTCGGCCTCGCTGCGGCGTCGGGCTTCCGCCGCGCCGATCGATCTCGGGTAGATCAGCGGCGAGTTCGCCACAGCGAGCAGCAGGAACACCAGGAGGAGCACGGTGCCTTGGAGGAGACTGCCGCGGGTGATCAGACCGGCAGAAGCGAGTGCGCCGCTGATGACCATCAATGTCGGCAGGATCCAGGCACGTGTCATGACGACGCAGCCTACCGACGAGAGCGTGGCGTACGAGGGCCGGGCTCGTCCTTCGGTTCAGGGCGTGGTGACGAGGCGACCGAGCCGTGGGGCGCGCCAGGGCCTGCGGCCGCCGGCGCCCATCCGGCCGAGGGCGATCGCCTTCCAGGTCGGCATGCGCCGGAAGGAGACCAGCAGGAAAGCGGCGGGTGAGACGGTGAGCCTGCACTCGTCGGCGCGCGCCGGGGCGTCGCGGGTGACCGTCATCGTGCCGCCCGGTAGGACGGTCGCGGTAGGGCTCTTCGGCGGGGTTTCGGTCGCCCTTCTGCAGGCCCGGGTCCCTCCCTGTCCTCCGTGTCCGTGACGAGGAGACCGGCGGCACCCGGACGGGGGGCCGGGTACCGCCGGTGTCTGCGGGGTGTTACTTCGCGAGGGCGGCGACGCCGGCCTGGGCGAACTTCTCGTCGAGGTCGCCGGACGGGGCGCCGGCGACGCCGATGCCCGCGATCGGGGCGCCCTTGGCGGTCACCGGGGCGCCGCCGGCGAGGAAGAGGGTGCCGGGGATGTCCTTCAGCGTCGGGGCGTTGGTGAGGCGCTTGGCGAGCTCGGAGGTCGGGGCGTTCCAGGAGACCGCGGTGTACGCCTTCTTGACGGCCGACTCGTAGGACTGCGGGCCCGCGCCGTCGCCGCGCAGGGTGACGAGGGTGTTGCCGTTGCGGTCGACGACCGCGACGGAGACCCGCTGGTTCTCCTTCTCGGCGGCGTCCAGGGTCGCCTGCGCGGCCTTCGTGGCGGCCGCGATCGTCAGGTGCGTGGTCTGCAGGGTGTTGCCGTTGTCCGCGTCGGCCATGACGGCGGCGGGAGCGGCGGCCGGGGCGGCGGCGTTCGCGGAGACGGTGCCGAACAGGCCCGCGGCGAGGGCGCCGGCGGCGACGGTACCGGTCAGGACACGGGTGCGCAGGGTCATCTTCTTCACGATCATCAGCTCCTTGGGCATCAACCCCCTCGGGGGGCTCGGGAAGCTCTGCGTTCCCGCTCTGACATCCATCCTGGTGTCGCTCACGGCCCTCTCCGGTCGGCCTACGGGCTCGGTCCGGCGCGCCCGGCGGACGACACGGGGGTCAACCGATCGGTCGATGCGGAACAAGACCGTCCGGATAGCCTGGGGCTCGGGAGAACGGTCGGCAGCGGGGCAAGGAGTGGACGGTGCGGATGGACAGGCGGTCACCGATCGACACGGAGGTGGCCGACCCGGACGCCGGCTGGCTCGCGACCGTGATGCACGTGGCGTTCTTCGTCCTGCTGTGCTCGTCGCTGACCCGGTACCTGATCGTCCACCCCGGGGCCCGTACGACCCCGTGGGTGATCATCCTCGCCGTCGTCCTGGCCCTGCTGTACGTACTCGGCCCGGTCCTCGGCCCGCAGCAGGCCGACGGCCCCGGGGCTTCCGCGCCCACGACCTCCAGGCTCTGGCTCGCGGCCGTCATCGGGGTGTGGTTCACCCTCGTGGTCCTCGCGCCCAGCTTCGGCTGGTGCGTGGTGCCGCTCCTGTACACCAGCCTGCGCTCCCTGCGCACCCGGTCCGCGATCGTCCTGGTCGGCCTGATCACCCTGTGCGTCGTGGCCGCTCAGCTGAAACTGCGGCTCCGTTTCGGCTTCGACCCGAACCTGATGTTCGCGCCGTTCGCCGGCGCCGCCGTCGCCACCGCCGTCTTCCTCTACTCCCAGCGCCAGGCGGACCGGATGCGGGCCGTCATCGACGACCTCGTCCGCACCCGCCGGGAACTGGCCGCGACCGAGCGCCGCGAGGGCACCCTCGCCGAGCGCCAGCGGCTGTCCATGGAGATCCACGACACCCTCGCGCAGGGACTGTCGAGCCAGCAGATGCTGCTCCAGGCCGCCGACCGGCTCTGGGACACCGACCCGGCCTCCGCCCGCCGCCACATCCGTACGGCCGAGTCCATCGCCGAGCGCAATCTCGCCGAGGCCCGCCGCTTCGTCCACGACCTCGCGCCCGCCGACCTCGCCGGGGGCGGCGGCCTCGACGAAGCGCTGCGCACGCTCGCCGAGCGGGAGTCCTCCGACATCCTCCAGGTCCGTTTCCACCAGGACGGCACGCCGACGGCCGCCCTCCCCGACCGCGTACAGGCGGCGCTGCTGCGGATCGCCCAGGGCGCGCTGGCCAACATCCGCGAGCACGCCGATGCCGGCACCGCGGCCCTGACCCTCAGCCATCTGGACGATCAGGTCGTCCTCGACATCGCCGACGACGGCCGGGGCTTCGACCCCGTCGAGCGGCCCGGCGGGGTGCGCGGCCACGGACTGCCCGCCATGCGCGCGCGTGTCCAGCAGCTCGGCGGTGCCCTGACCATCGAGTCGACTCCGGGCGAGGGGACGGTTCTGACCGCCGTCATCCCGCTGTCGCCACGGCCCTGAGACCGCGCGCGATCACCCTGGGACCGGGCGCGCTCCGCCCGCCTCGGCGCCTCTGGCGTAGCGGCCGCGTCCGTTCCGGTGGAATGGCCGAACTGTGCGTAGACCAGATAGGTGCCTGAGGCATGTAGTGGAGACGACGGCATGACACACGACGGCAGCACAGACGACGGCACCACCGCGGCACCACCGATGACCGCACCACAGTTGACGGCACCACAGCCCCTGCCACCGATCCGCCCCTAGCGAGGCCCCCGTGACCAAAGCCGTGGCGTTCCCCCAGGACCGGACCTGCCCCTACCACCCGCCCACCGCCTACCCCCGGACCGAGGAGGACCGCCCACTGTCGCGGGTCTCCCTGTGGGACGGAAGGCAGGTGTGGCTCGTCACCGGACACGCCGCCGCCCGCACGCTCCTCGCGGACCAGCGCCTGTCCACCGACTCCACCCGTGGCGGCTTCCCGCTGCCGACGGAGCGCGCGACGGCCGTTCGCAGGCGGCGTCGAGCGGCGCTGCTCGGCTGGGACGACCCCGAGCACAACGCCCAGCGGCGGCTGCTGATCCCGAGCTTCACCCTCAAGCGCGCCGAGGGCCTGCGGCCCCGCATCCAGGAGACCGTGGACCGGCTCCTGGACGCGATGGAGGAAGAGGGGCCGCCCGCCGAGCTGGTGAGCGCCTTCGCGCTGCCGGTGCCGTCGATCGTCATCTGTGACCTGCTCGGCGTGCCGTACGCGGATCACGACTTCTTCGAGGAGCAGTCGCGCCGGCTGCTGCGCGGCCCGACCGTGGCGGACACCGAGGGGGCGCTGGCCCGGCTGGAGGGCTACCTGGGCGACTTGATCGACCGCAAGCGCCGGGAGCCCGGGGACGGTGTCCTGGACGACCTGGTGGCGCGCGGGTCGGAGGACGGCGGTCCCGAACGCGAGGAGCTGGTGCAGCTCGCCACCATCCTGCTGGTGGCCGGGCACGAGACCACGGCGAACATGATCTCGCTGGGTACGTACACCCTGCTGCGCCACCCGGAGCGGCTGGCCGAACTGCGCGCCGATCCCGGGCTCGTACCCGTCGCCGTGGAGGAGCTGTTGCGGTTCCTGTCGATCGCCGACGGACTGCTGCGGGTCGCGCGCGAGGACATCGATGTCGCCGGGACGGTGATCCGCGCGGGCGAGGGCGTGGTCTTCTCGACGTCGGTCATCAACAGGGACGCCGCCGCCTACGCCGATCCGGACACCCTCGACTGGGCCCGCTCCGCCCGTCACCACGTGGCCTTCGGTTTCGGCATCCACCAGTGCCTCGGGCAGAACCTGGCGCGGGCGGAGCTGGAGATCGCCCTCGGGACCCTGCTGCACCGGCTGCCGGGGCTGCGGCTGGCCGTCCCCGCCGAGGAGATCCCGTTCAAGCCGGGCGACACGATTCAGGGGATGCTCGAACTCCCCGTCACGTGGTGAAAGGAGAGGCGCGGATGCGGGTCTCGATCGACGCGAACGTCTGTATCGGCGCGGGTCAGTGCGCGCTGACCTCGCCGGACGACTTCACCCAGGACGACGACGGCTTCGGGACGGTCGTCCCGGGCAGGGAGGACGGCACCGGAACGCTGGTCCGCGAGGCGGTCCGCGCCTGCCCCGTACAGGCGATCACGCTCCATGCCCCGGCCGACGGGACGGGTGCGTGACGGCGCCCCGACGGGGGTGAGGCTGCACGGGCTCCGCCCCGCCCCGCGACGGTGACCCGTCCCTCCGTCGCGGGGACCTTCGCCCCTGCTCGTATTCCTGCCGAGACATCGGGATCCCTATGGGAGGCATTGGTTTCCCCATTGGAAACCAATGGATGGCCGACCTACTGTCGACGACATCGCCGCACTGACGATCTCGCCGCGGAACGTCACTCGGACCAGAGTGTCAGTGTGCGCATTCCCGCCTCCGGGCCCCGTCCGGGCCCACCATCCCCTGGAGCTCCCTCATGTCGAAGATCCTTTTCGTGATGACCGGTGTCGACCACTGGACGCTGGCCGACGGCACCAAGCACCCGACCGGTTTCTGGGCCGAGGAGGCCGTCGCCCCGTACGAGGCGTTCAAGGCCGCGGGCCACGAGGTCGTCGTCGCCACGCCGGGCGGTGTCGTCCCGACCGTCGACGCGGGGAGCCTCGCCCCGGAGTTCAACGGCGGCCAGGAGGGCGCGGACAGGATCGCCGCGGCGCTGGCCTCCTTCGACGAGATCAAGAAGCCGGTCAGGCTGGAGGACGTCCGTCCGGCCGATTACGACGCCGTTTTCTACCCCGGCGGCCACGGCCCCATGGAGGACCTCTCCGTGAACGCGACCTCCGGCAGGCTGCTGATCGACACCCTCGAGTCCGGCAAGCCGCTGGGCGTCGTCTGCCACGGCCCGGCCGCGCTCCTCGCCGCCACGAACGCCGACGGCTCGAACGCCTTCGCCGGCCGCAAGGTCGCCGCGTTCACCAACGCCGAGGAGACCCAGGGCGGCCTCGCCGACCGGGCCAAGTGGCTGCTGGAGAGCCGGCTCGTCGAGGCCGGCGTGGACGTCCAGGTGGCCGAGCCGTGGGCGCCGCACGTCGTCGTCGACGGCAACCTGGTCACCGGCCAGAACCCGTCATCCTCCGCCCCGCTCGCCGCGGAGCTGCTCAAGAAGCTGGGCTGACCGTCTCGGTACGGATCGGCTCGCCGAGGCCCACGCGCGGCCCCGCCCCGGAGTTCGCCGGGGCGGGGGCCCTCCGGGCCTGGACAGGGCTGTCCCGCGTCACTAGCCTCTCCTCACCTACTCACTTTGTTGACTAGCTGCGGAGATGTATATGAAGTCTTTCCGTCAGGCCGTCGAGGCGAACGACCACGCGGCCATCGAGGCGCTGCTCGCCGACGATGTCGTCTTCACCAGCCCCGTGGCGTTCAAGCCGTACGTCGGCAAGGCCATCACCGCGGCCGTCCTGCGCGGGGTCTCCCGTGTCTTCACCGACTTCCGCTACGTCCGGGAGCTCACCGGCGAGGACGGTCGCGATCACGCCCTCGTCTTCGAGGCCCGGGTCGGCGACCGCGCGATCACCGGCTGCGACTTCCTCCACCTCGACGAGCAGGGCCGCATCGACGACTTCATGGTCATGGTCCGGCCGCTCTCCGCCGCCCAGGCGCTGGCCGAGGCGATGGGCGCGCAGTTCGATCGCATCGTCGCCGAGGCCTCCGGAGCGGCGCAGGCGGACGGGGCGTGAGCGGCGCCCCCGACGGAGCGCAGGCCTGAGCGCCGCCCGCAACGGAACCCAGAGGCCTGAGCGCGCCCTCAACAAAACCCAGGCCTGAGCGCCGCCCCCGAAGGATTGCAGGCCCCAGCACGACCCCACCCCTTCGGCGGGCGGGGCGTGCGCACCCTGGATACTGGCGCGATGCCGCAGACCCCGCCCGCCAGGGAGCCCGAGCCCATATCGGCCGACCCGCCGCACCGGACGGCCCGCACCCTGCTCACCCAGTCCTGGCTGGACCTGGCATTTCTGCACTGGTCCGTGGATCCCTCCGAGGTGGCCCCGCTCCTTCCCGCCGGGACCGTGCCCGACACCCTCGACGGCGTCACCTACGTCGGCCTCGTCGCCTTCCGGATGCACCGCGTCGGCTGGTTCCGCCTGCCCGGGATCCCGTACCTCGGGAGCTTTCCGGAGACGAACGTCCGCCTCTACTCCGTGGACGGCCACGGGCGCCGCGGTGTGGTGTTCCGCTCGCTCGACGCGTCCCGTCTCGTCCCCGTGGCCGTCGGGCGGTGGGCCTTCCGCATCCCGTACGTGTGGTCGAAGATGACCGTCGGGACAGACGCCTCCACGGTCACGTACACCAGCAGGCGCCGGTGGCCGGGACCGCGCGGGGCGCGCAGCGCGATCAGCCTGGACATCGGCGAGCGGGTCGTGGAGCCCACCGCGCTCGAACACTTCCTGACCGCCCGCTGGGGCATGCACAGCTCCTTCCGCGGGCGCCCCCTCTACCTGCCGAACACGCACCCCCGCTGGCCACTGCACCGCGCCCGCCTTCTCACCTGCGACGAGACCCTCCTCACGGCGGCCGGACTGCGCCGCCCGCTCGGGGAGCCCGTGAGCGTGCTGTACTCACCGGGCGTTCCCGTCCGCTTCGGCGCCCCGCCCCGGCTCCCCCGCACCGTGGCCGTTCCGCGCCCGAGGAACGGCGGCGACTGACGCCGCCGTCGTACTCCGCCCGTACCGTCACGGGCGGTCCTGCCGCTCAGTCGAGGTACGCGGCCACCAGCGTGGCGAAGGCCTCCGGAGCGAGGACCTCGACGCCCAGTTCCTGGGCCTTGACGGCCTTCGAGCTCGGCTTGCCGCTCGCGGACGGCGCCGCCACCAGGTAGGTGGTCCTGGAGTTGACACCGCTGCCCACGCGGCCGCCGGCCTTCTCGATGATCGCGCCCATCTCGGAGCGGCCCCAGCCGTCCAGCGGACCGGTCATCTTCCCCGTGACCACGACGGTCTTCCCGCTCAGCGGGCCCTCGACCGCGTCCTCGGCCTTCTCCTCTCGCGGCTCGGTCATGCCGACGCCCGCCGCGATCAGCTTGTCGATCACCGGGGCGAGCGCGGAGACCTGCTCCACGATCACCGGCGCCTTCTCCGGGCCTATGCCCTCGACCTCCTGCAGCGCGTCGGCGTCGGCCGCCCGGATCGCCTCCATCGTGCCGAAGTGCGCGGCGATGCGCCGGGACATGCTGCGGCCGGTGCCCGGCACACCGAGCGCGCAGAAGACCCGGCTGAGGGGTCGGGACGTGGCGAGCCGGATCTGCTCGGCCAGCTTCGCCCCCCGCTTGGCGCTGCCGGAGGCGGTGGTGAGCTGCTCCTCGGTGAGGGTGAACAGGTCGGCGACGTCCCCGACGACCCCGGCTCCGATCAGGGCGTCGACGTACTTCCTGCCGAGGCCGTCGATGTCGAGGATGTCGCGCCCCGCGACGTACTCGATCAGCGGCGCGAGCGCGCAGGCGGTGCCCTTGGCGCAGCGCCACCGCTCCTGGCTCTTGTCGATCTCCCCGCCGCAGTTCGGGCACTCCTCGGGCAGCGGTACGGGCGGGGCGCCCTGCGGGCGCAGCTCGACGACGGCGGCCTGGACGCGCGGGATGATGTCGCCGGCCTTGTGGACGGTCACGGTGTCGCCGATGTGGAGGTCGCGCCGGAGGATGTCGGCGGGGTTGTGGAGGGTGGCGCGGGTGACGGTGGACCCGTCGAGCTCCACGGCGGCGAGCACGGCCGTCGGGGCGAGCACACCCGTTCGGCCCACCTCCCAGAACACGTCCTCGAGGACGGTCTGGCGCTCCACGGCCGGAAGCTTGTAGGCGATCGCCCAGTACGGGAAGCGGCTGCCGAAGCCCGCCGTCGCCTGCTCGGTGGCGCTGTAGGCCTTCACGACGACTCCGTCGATGCCGAACGGCAGGGTCGCGCGCATCGCGGCGATCGCGTCGACCCTCTGCTGTGCCTCGGCGAGGGTGGTGACGACGTGCAGTCCGGCGGGGGTCGCCGCCGTGGTCTGCACGCCCGCCGCCGCCACCGCGGCCAGCGTCTCGGCGTGACCGGCCCCGGCGGGCAGGAACGCCGTGTCGTCCAGGTCGACCGCGCCGTACGCCCAGAAGGTCATGGCCAGTCGGTAGGGCCGGTCCTTCGCCCGCAGGGTGCCGGCGGCGCCGTTGCGCGGATTGGCGAAGACGTCTCCGCCGTGCGCGATCCGCGTCTCGTTCGCTGTCTCGAACTGCTCCTGGGTGAAGAGGACTTCGCCGCGCGCCTCGAAGGTGGCGGGTACGGGCAGCTGGTCGGGGAGGCCCACGATCGTCCCTATGACGTGGCTGACGTCCTCGCCCTGCGTGCCGTCGCCGCGGGTGATGATCTGCACCAGGCGTCCGTCGCGGTAGCGGGCGGCGACGGCGGCGCCGTCCATCTTCGGCTCGACGGTGAACCCGCCCGCCGGCTCGTGCCCGAGCCGCCGCTGGAGCGAGGCACCCCAGGCGAGGAGCTCTTCCGGCGCGAAGACGTTGTCGAGGCTGAGCAGCCGCGTGGTGTGCGCGACGTCACCGGCCGGGGCGGCCCCGTCGGCGACCTGATCGGCGGGCGAGTCCGGAGCGACGTCCTCCGGATGCACCTCCTCCCAGGCCTTCACGGCGAGCCGCAGCCGGTCGTACGTGGCGTCGTCCATGACGCTGTAGCCCGCGCCGAAGTACGTGCGGGAGGCGTCGCGCAGACGCTCGATGGCGGCCTCGTACGCGGCACGGCTGGACAGGCTGAAGTGCGCCTCAACGGCGGGCGTTGTCGTCATGTCGAACATCTTGTCGCAGGGCACTGACAATGCCCGTCGGCGTCCTACTGGGTGCTCATCCGGTGGGGATGCGCCGGGTCGGCCGGGCAGACGAAGGCCCGGTACTCGTCGCGTCCCGCCCTGACGCCGGTGGGGCAGCCGGGCTCGGGGAAGGGACCCCAACTGGCCTGGGACTCGCACGAGTCCATGGTGAGCAGCAGACGCATCTCGGTTCCGCAGGCATCGCAGTGGACCCGCGTCAGGTCGGTCCTGTGCCAGGAGTCCCAGCCGCCGATCTTCCAGCCGGGCGCGAGGGAGAGGTCGTACTGGTAGGTGGGTGCCGCCCGGCCCACCCGCGCCTCGACGTCGTCCTCCCAGGCGTAGATCCGGTCCACGAGGTCCGGCGGCAGGTAGTCGGCCCACGGGTACTCGACGATCTGCTCCGGATGAAGAACGCAGGGCACCGGCACGTACCACGCGTGCTCCGCGATCGGCGGCTCGGGCGGCGCGGACAGCGGGTCCGTCACGTCCGCCGCGCGGCGCCAGAAGAGGCGTGTCGACGGCCCGAAGTCGCTGTACGAACCGTCATCGTGGCCGTCGAACGGGCACCACAGCACCTGGAGCAGGTCCTTCCCCGGCGGGGCGTAGGCCGCGAGATCGGGCACGTCGCCGACGTGGAACTGGGCGAGAGCGAGGAGCGGCAGGGGGCCGCCGTCGTGCCGGTCCGGCCGATGTCCGGCGTCGGCCATCTCCTGGACCTCGGCCCGTTCGGCGTCCGTGTACGCCCACCCGGCGGTTCCGTCCGGGCAGGGGCGTGCCCGGGCCGCCCCGAGGATCTCCTCGTAGCGGCGGGCCCGTTGCAGCCGCACGCCCCGGACCCTGCCGTGCTCCCGGCACTCCGGCCACGCCTCGTCCTCCGGCCACAGCAACGGCCCGCCCACGGAACTGTCGGCGGCCGTGGGCGCGCCGGGGCGCGGATGCAGTCGCGTCGCGGTGCGCGCGTACGCCGTCAGTTCGGGAAAGGGAAGGGTGATGTCGAGGGGGCGGTAGGGGGTGGTGGGCTTCACCGCGCAACGGTATCCAGTCGGCATGCGACGCCCGTCATCCCGGCGGACACAGGAGGGTCTCCAGGGTCCGGGGCAGCGGGTAGGCACGCTCGGCGGGGAGCAGGGCCCGTGCCTCGGCCGCACGTCCCGACTGGATCAGCGTCGCGGCCTTGCGGACCTGGGGAGTGACGTCGGTGAGCTCCACGATCCAGTCGTCGTTGAACGCGTGGATCAGATGGCGGCTGATGCCGACCTGGATGCTGTAGTGGTTCAGGGCCGCCCCGCGGACCGAGCGCTCCGGGTCCCACTGCACGTGCACGGCTGCCCTCGCCACGGCCGCCGGGTCCGCGGTCGTCAACACGGCCCGTGACAGGGCCTCCTCCCACCCCTCGCGGGTCATCCGCACCGCGAGAATCCGCTCCTGGCCGGACTTCCGGGCCCAGTTGCTGCGGTGCATCAGCCACAGGAACGAGGGCTTGATCCATGTCATCCGATGGAACGAGAACGGAGCGACGAAGCGCCCGGCGCGCAGCGCCGCGTCGGCGATGGCGGGCGAGTAGGCCTGGTAGACCACGATCGTGCGTGCGTCGTGATCGGCACGGATCTGGTACTGGGGTGCCATGCCCCGCACCCTGCCACCTGCCCTGCCGGCGGGGCGAACGGTTTGTCGGCCGACGCCGGGGGCGGCTGAGGGGCGGTTTCCGCCCGGAAACGCGTCACACGCCGACTCCGTGCGGCCCGAGTCGGCGTGTGTGACCGTTTCTGCTCCCGCCCTGCGGCGGGAGCAGTCCGTTCGGCTCTTCGTCAGCGCGCGGCGAGGAGCTGCAGGCTGTCGATGACGCGGTTCGAGAAGCCCCACTCGTTGTCGTACCAGGCGACGACCTTGACGTGGCGCCCCTCGACGCGGGTGAGGGCCGAGTCGAAGATCGACGAGTGCGGGTTGCCCACGATGTCGGCGGAGACCAGCGGGTCCTCCGAGTACTCCAGGACGCCGGCCAGCGGGCCCTCGGCCGCGGTGCGGTAGGCGGCCAGGACGTCCTCGACGGTCACGTCGCGGGCGACGGTCGTGTTGAGCTCGACGATCGAGCCGACGGGGACGGGCACGCGGATCGAGTCGCCGGACAGCTTGCCGTCGAGGTTCGGCAGCACGAGGCCGATCGCCTTCGCGGCGCCCGTGGAGGTCGGCACGATGTTGACGCCGGCGGCGCGGGCGCGACGCGGGTCGCGGTGCGGGCCGTCCTGCAGGTTCTGCTCCTGCGTGTAGGCGTGAACCGTCGTCATGAAGCCGTGCTCGATGCCGGCGAGGTCGTCGAGGACCTTCGCGAGGGGCGCGAGCGCGTTGGTCGTGCAGGAGGCGTTCGAGACGATCGTGTGCAGATCGGCGTCGTACGCGTCGGTGTTCACGCCGTACGCGAGGGTGACGTCAGCGCCGTCCGCGGGAGCGCTGACGAGCACCTTCTTCGCCCCGGCGTCGAGGTGCGCGCGGGCGGCCTTGGCCGAGGTGAAGCGGCCGGTCGACTCCAGGACGATGTCCACGCCGAGCTCGGCCCAGGGCAGCTCCGACGGCTCGCGCTCGGCGAGCACCTTGATGCGGCGGCCGTCGACGACGAGGGTGTCGCCGTCCACGGTGACCGGGCGGCCGAGACGGCCCGACGTCGAGTCGAAGGCGAGGAGGCGCGCGAGGGCGGTGGGCTCCGTGAGGTCGTTGACGGCGACGACCTCGAGGTCGGTGTCGCGCTCCAGGAGCGCGCGCAGCACGTTGCGTCCGATGCGACCGAAACCATTGATGGCGATGCGAGTCATGAGCGGTGGTGTCCCTTCCGACCTTCCGATTCGCCACCAAGGTTCGCGCGGAACGCCCGCCTCAACCAGCGGCGTGATCGCCACGGTCCGCAAGTATCGCGCCAAGGTCACGCCACGACGCCCTCGGGACCGTCTACTCCCCCTGTGCGAACGTGCGCCGGTACTCGCTCGGCGTGGTGCCCAGGATGTGCTGGAAGTGCAGGCGCAGGTTCGCCCCGGTGCCCAGGCCCACGTCGGCGGCGATCTGCTCGACGCCCCGCTCGGAGCGTTCGAGCAGTTCACGGGCCATGTCGATGCGGGCCCGCATGACCCACTGCATCGGCGTGTAGCCGGTGTCCTCGGCGAACCGGCGGGAGAACGTGCGCGGTGACACCGCCGCGTTCCGGGCGAGTATCTCCAGGGTGAGGGGCTCGCCGAGCCGGTGCAGTGCCCATTCGCGGGTGGCGGCGAACCGCTCGCCGAGCGGCTCCGGCACGCTGCGCGGTACGTACTGTGCCTGGCCGCCGCTGCGGTACGGGGCGGCGACCAGGCGGCGGGCGGCGTGGTTCGAGGCGGCCACGCCGAGGTCGCGGCGCAGGATGTGGAGGCACAGGTCGATGCCGGAGGCGGCGCCGGCGGAGGTCAGCATGCTGCCCTCGTCGACGAAGAGGACGTTCTCGTCGACCTGGATCAGGGGGCGTTTCGCCGCGAGGGCCCGCGCGTAGTGCCAGTGCGTCGTGGCGCGTTTGCCGTCGAGGAGGCCGGTGGCGGCGAGGGCGAAGGCCCCCGTCGAGATGGCGGCGAGCCGTGCCCCGCGGTCGTGGGCGGCGATCAGCGCGTCGACGACCGCCCCGGGCGGGTCCTCGCGGTCCGGGTGCCGGTAGCCGGGGACGAAGACGATGTCGGCCCACGCGAGCGCCTCCAGGCCGTGGGCGACCTGGTAGGCGAGGCCGTCGCCGCCGGCCACGACCCCGGGTTCCGCGCCGCAGACCCGTACCTCGTACGGCATGCTCGCCCGGGTCGTGAAGACCTGCGCGGGGATTCCGACATCGAGCGGTTTGGCGCCTTCGAGTACGAGGACGGCGACGCGGTGGAGACGTGAGGCAGACACGTCCACGAGGGTACGCGTACGTGTGTCCTCGCTGGTCAGCGGCGGTCCCGAGCGTCTGTCCCGTCACCCCCGCCAGAGGACGCGCGCGGTGCGCGCGAGGACGCGGGGGCCGGTGAGCGCCTTCGGGTGCCTCCGCATGTGGACGACGTCCATGTACGTCTGGTTCACCCGCGAGTCCCTGACCGACGCGGTCGTGATGTGGTCGCCCGCCCAGCGCAGGAACCGGTAGCCGCGCGGGTACGGTCCGGTGACGTGCGGCTGGGCGAGGTCGGCGGTCGTCGAGAGCTGCCAGGCGGCGTCGACGACCACCGCGGCGCGGCGGAAGTAGTCCAGGGCGGGGTCGTGCGGCGAGGCGCCGGACCTCAGGTGGACGTGGAGCGAGGAGGCCTGGAGGGTGGCGAGGGTCAGCCCCTGGCCGTAGACGGGATTCACGGTCGCCAGGGCGTCTCCGAGGACGACGAGCCCGCCGGGGAAGTTCGTCAGGTCGGTGAACCGGCGCCGGCGGCTCTCGCTGAAGTGGAAGGGCTCCACCTCGCCGGTCATCTCGCACCGCTCGGCCACCTCGCGGAGGGGCTCGACGCAGCGCCTCATCCGCGCGAGGAACTCCGCCCGGTCGCGCCCGGGGCGGTGGTCGGCGTATCCGGCGAGGACCACGGACCAGGCGTCGCCCTCGACGGCGGTCAGGGCCCCGGGTTCGCACACGGCCGGCTGGTAGTCGCTGGCCGGGCCGGGTGTGGAGTGGGCGATCACCGTGTCCGGGAGCTCATCGCCGCGGGCGAAGCGGGCGGTGGCGTAGCCGAGGTCGACGCGCATGCGGTCGACCGGTGCCTGGCCCCAGCCCTCGGCGGCGAGCCAGCTGCCGAGCCGGCTGGAGCGTCCCATGGCGTCGACGACGAGGTCCGCCGTGAGGTCGTACTCGGCGGCCCCGGTCTCTTCTTCCGGCTCGGCGGTCGCGCCGTTCACCGCCGCCACGCGCGCGCCGACGACCCGTCCGCCCCGGAGGAGCAGCCCCTTGCCGGTGGCGGGCTCGAACCTGACGTTGGCGAGGGCCGTCACGCGGCGCCGTATGTGCGTCTCGACGAACGGCCGGGTCGCGCCGAGCATCCGTGCGTCGGCGACGGGTGCCTTGAGCGTTCCGTCGACGTAGAACCGCACCTCGTCGCCCTGTCCGAGGCGGGCTCCGCCGCTCACCATCTCGTGGGTGATGCCGGGGAAGAACCGTTCGATCTGGGTGTGGCCCATGGCGAGCAGGGCGTGCAGCTGTCCCCGGTGCGGCGCGCCGGGACCCGTACCGTTGCGCTCTCCGTCGAGGAGGTCGGGTTCGACGACCACGACCTCCTCGGCGAACTCGCTCAGGACCCGGGCCGCGAGCAGCCCGGCGAAGCTTCCTCCCAGGACAACGGCGCGCTTCACGTCTTCCCCCTCCGTACCGGGTCCGGCCCTCGGTCGTCTCGAAGATCATCGCGACGGCCGGGAGCCTACCCTGCCGGAGTACGGGGCGGCCGACCGTCAGGCCGCGGGGCCCGGGATCTGGAGCGCCCGGGTGTTGCGCTCCCAGCCGGACCACACGTCGGTGTCCGTGCAGTAGGCGCAGCCGGGTCCGAAGAACATCCCGCGGGCGTTCTCGTCGCCCATCAGCCAGAACCGCAGCCAGGCCGTGGTCGGGCCGCGGAAGTCGCCGCCGTCCCCGATGGAGTCGAGGTGCCCGGCGCCGCGGACCTCGCCGTAGACGGCGGGGACGTGGGACGAGTCCCGGTACAGCGCCCGCACGAGGGCCGGCCACACCGTCAGATCGCGCTCACCGGCCAGGTAGAAGACCGGCTCGTCCATCAGGTCGGGGTCGGTGAGCGGTCCCGGCTGGATGGGGACGGCGGTGTCGACCCGGGGGTCGACGGCGGCGTTGACCGCGGCCGCGCCGCCCTGCGAGTGGCCTGCGGAGCCGATGTGTTCGAGGTCGACCTTCCGGTAGAAGGGGCTGGAGCTGTCGGCGTTCCGGTGCTCCAGTGCGTCGATCCCGGCGCGCATGCTGAGCGCGAAGTTGGAGGTGGGGGTGTTGGCCGCGGCGACGATGAAGCCGTGGCTCGCCCAGTGGCGGAGGAGGGAGCTGTAGATCCCGGGCACGGCGCCGGTGCCGTTGCCCCAGATCACCACCGGGTGGAGCTCTCCCCGCTGCCCCATGTCCTTCGGGTGGTAGAAGGTGTGCACCAGCTCGATGTCGACGGTCACTTCGTACGGACCCGGCTGGTCCCAGGCGGTGCCGACCGACGGGATCCCGCCGGTCGTCGGCTCCGTCGCGCCCGCGGTGCCCGGCCCGGCGTACGCCGCCGTCAGGAAGGCGAGCAGCAGGCCGCCGAGTGCGCGGCCCCAACTCCGTGACATGTGAACTCCTTTGCGGATGTGGTCCGTTGCGCGTCCTCGCAAGCGTGACCAGCGCAATGATCGGTCTCCCCGGGGCGGTTGTCTGTCGGCAGGAGCCCAGTCCTGCCCGGGCCCGGCTGGGCAGCCGCCCAACGGCGGGGGCCCGGGACGGAACTACGCCGTCCGGATCTTGTCCACCCATATCAGGAACCGTTCTCGCACGACGGCACTCATGATCGGTGGACACAGGGGGTCACGCGCGACACCGGCGCGGTCCCCCGCCCCGCGGCCCGCCCCTGCCGGTGCCGCGCCCCACGATCCGGAAGAAGCCGAGGAATCACCGTGCCCCTGTCTTCGCACCGCCGCCTGGCCGTGAGTGCCACTGTGCTCGCCGCCCTCGCGACGGGTGTCGCCCCAGCCACCAGCGCGTTCGCCGCTCCTCTCGCCCCCGACGCGGGGACCGCCCCCGTCGCGAGCGCCGCCCCCGCGGTTCCCGCCCCGGACATGGAGGGCGTGGTCGCGGCGCTCGACTCGGCCATGGCCAACGGCGCGCCGGGGGCGATGGCCCGGTTCACCGGCCCCGAGGGGGTCGAGAGCCGGGCCGTCGGGGTCCGGGACCGGGTGTCGGGGGCGCCGATGGACATCCACGCGCGGTTCCGGATCGGCAGCGTCAGCAAGACGTTCTCCACGGTCGTGCTCCTGCAGCTGGTGGAGGAGGGCCGGCTGGAACTCGACGCGCCCGTCAACCGCTACCTGCCCGGGCTGCTCCCCGACGACCGCATCACGGTCCGGCACCTGCTCACCCACCGCAGCGGGCTCGCCGACTACACGAACGCGATGTTCAACGACACCGTGCCGGGCTTCGAGGCCGTACGGAACCGGGTGTTCAGCTACCAGGAGCTCGTCGACCTCTCCCTGAGCGAGCCCCGCACCACCGAACCCGGCGCGGCGTACAAGTACTCCAACGCCAACTTCGTGGTCGTCGGCATGCTCATCGAGAAGCTCACGGGCCGACCGGTGTCCGACGCGTACGAGCGGCGCATCTTCAAGCCGCTGAAGCTGCGCGGCACGTCGTACGTCCACCCCGACACGCGCATCAAGGGCCTGAACGTCCGGGGCTATCTGCACCCGGACGCGGCCGGGGACCCGCTCGTGGACTCCACGGAGCAGACCGTGTCCTGGGCGCAGTCGGCCGGTGCCGTCATCTCCACCCCGGCCGACCTGAACGCCTTCACCAGCGCGCTGATGCGGGGCCGGCTGCTGTCCCCGGCGATGCTGGAGGCGATGACGACGGTCACGCCGACGGACACCACCAACACCCGGTTCTACGGTCTCGGCCTGCGCCGTTACGACCTGTCGTGCGGCACCCGGGTGTACGGGCACACGGGCACCGTGCAGGGCTTCTACACCTACGCCTTCTCGACCCGCGACGGCCGGCGCAGCCTGTCGGCCATGGCGAACACCTCGAACCACGGCGAGGCCAACACGGCGCTCGGCGGGACCCTGGAGGCGGCCTTCTGCGGCACGAAGCCGGCGGTTGCGCCGTCCTCGCGCGCCGCCTCCTCGCCCGGCGCGGGCGACGTCTCGTCGCTGCCGGCGGAGCGGGACCTGCCGGAGCGTCACTGACGGCGGACCGGGACCTCCCCGGAGCGTCCACGACGGCTCCCCGGCGAGGTCCCGGTGATCAGGCCTGGTACTCGGTGAGGTCGATGGCGTAGACCCGCAGGGGAAGACCGAAGACCGGGTGGCTCGTCTCCCGTTCCGGCACCATCCCGAGCTTGCGCATGACGTTCTCGGAGGCGCGGTTGCCGGTGTGGGTGATGGCGACGACCCGGTCGAGCCCACGGTCCTGGAGGGCGAACTCCAGGACCGCGTGGGCGGCCTCGGAGGCGTACCCCTGGCCCCAGTACTGCCGGCCCAGACGCCAGCCGATCTCCACGGCGGGCAGCACCTCCGGGAGGAACTCCGGCACGGAGAGTCCGGCGAAGCCGATGAGCTCACCGGAGCCGAGGAGCTCGACGGCGAAGATCCCGAAGCCCTCCTCGTCCCACTCCTCCTCGCACCGCTCGATGGCTTCCGCGGTCTGTTCCAGGGTCCGGACCGAGCCGTCGCCGATCCACCGCATGACCTCGGGGTCGGCGTTGATCTCCGCCATGGGGACGAGGTCGTCGTCGCTCCAGCGGCGGAGGAGGAGTCGGGGGGTGAGGATCTCGGTCATGACCCCATCCTGACGCATGCGGAGTCCGGTCTCACGGGGGAGGGCGGGGGCCGCGGCGGGCGCGTCAGCGGTAGTACGGCTCGACCACGGCCCGTACCCCGTCGAGCAGCGCGGGGCCGTCCTGCGGTACGGGCGGGCGGGCGGCCTCCGGTGTGCCGTACGAGCTCGCGGAAACGCCCCGGAGGCGGCGGCTGCCTCCGGGGGCTTTCCGTGTCCTCGGCTACTGGACGATCCTCAGGAGGCGGTTCGGGGAGCCGCTGCCCGGGCTGGTCACCTTGTTGGGCGTGGCGCCGTTGACCAGGGCGGTGGCGACCTGGGCCGGGGTGGCGGAGGTGTGGCCGGCCAGGTAGACCGCGGCGGCGCCCGCCACGTGCGGGGTGGCCATCGAGGTGCCCGAGATGGTGTTGGTGGCGGTGTCGCTGGTGTTCCAGCCGGCGGTGATGGAGACGCCGGGGGCGAAGAGGTCGAGCACCGAACCGTAGTTGGACCAGCCGGCCTTGGCGTCGGCGTTGTTCGTGGCGCCGACCGTGAGGGCGGCGGCGACCCGGGCGGGCGACGAGGAGGAGGCGTTGACGCCGGAGTTTCCTGCGGCGACCGCGTAGGTGACGCCGTCGGCGATGGAGTTCTTCACCGCGTTGTCGAGGGCGGTGGAGGCGCCGCCGCCGAGGGAGAGGTTGGCCACCGCGGGAGCGCCCGCGGTGTGGTTCGCGGTGACCCAGTCGATGCCCGCGATGACGCCGGCGGTGGTGCCGGAGCCGTTGTCGTCGAGGACGCGGACGGCGACGATCTTCGCCGACTTGGCCACGCCGTAGGTGGAGCCGGCGATGGTCGTGGCGACGTGGGTGCCGTGGCCGTTGCCGTCCTGGGCGACCGAGTCGCCGTCGACGGCGTCGTAGCCGTTGACCGCGCGCCCGGCGATCTGGGAGTGGCTGATCCGCACGCCGGTGTCGACCACGTAGGCGGTGACGCCGCTGCCGGCGCTGTCGGGGTACGTGTACGTGCCGGACAGCGGCAGGTCGGCCTGGTCGATGCGGTCCAGGCCCCAGGGGGCGTTGGTCTGCGTCGCGTCGGCGCGGACGATCTGGTTCTGCTCGACGGACGCGACGGCCGGGTCGGCGGCGAGGCGGCGGGCCTCGGTCGCTCCGAGGGTGGCCGTGTAGCCGTTGAGCGCGGAGCCGAAGGTCTTGCGGACCGTGCCGCCGTAACCGGCTATCAGGTTCCGCCCCTTGGCGGAGGCGGCCTTGAAGCCCGCGCCCTGCTTGAGGGTGACGATGTAGCTGCCGGGGACCGCGTCGGCCGAGTCCGCAGCGAGGACGGTTCCCTCCGCGGGGGCGGCCCGGGCGGGGACGGCGGCGAAGGTGCCGAGCAGGGCTGCGGCGGTCGCGGCGGAAGCCGTCACGGCGAGGCGGGTCTTGTTGCTCTTGGGGAGTGCCATGGCGCGGGAGTCCTCCTCATGGGCGTCGCGCCCGAAGGGGTGGGGCGGCGCGACTGTGGGGGGTGCACGTGGGGCCACGTACACGGTCGGGACCGGTGTGTCCGGTCCCGACGTGATCAGCAGCCTGGCCGCTCCACGGGCGTGGCTCAAGGGAGTTGAGGTCTTGTCATGTATCCGCCATACGCTTGCAATGGAACCCCCGTCGAGGCCCGTTCACCTGGCCGGATCAGGCGCTCCGGTGGCCGGGAACCGGGCCCGTCGGCCCGTCCGCGAGCGCGTCGGCGAGGGCCTCCGCGAAGCCGTCCGGATTGTCCAGCATCAGGTTGTGCCCCGCCCCGGCCACCTCGGTCACCGGGATCCCGAGCGCGGCCGCCTTCTCCGCGTCGGCGTCCGGCAGGCTCAACTCCCCCACCAGGAAGGTCCGGGGCATCCGGAGGCCGGCCAGCAGGTCGCCCGGCGCGGGCACGCTCCCCTCCACCAGGGCGACCGCGCTGCGATGGACGGCCCTCGGGTCGGCGAGCCGCAGCCGGGCGGCGTAGTCCGGGCGGTCGGTGCCGGCGAGCATCCGGGCGAAGCCCTCCGCGACGAACACCTCCTCGTCCTGGGCGGCCACGGGCGAGCTGAACACCCCACCGCCCGCGTACAGGTTCGGCTCGGCCACCACGAGTCTCGCGACCAGATCGGGGCGGACCGCCGCCAGGTGGATGACCACGGCACCGCCCATCGAGTGCCCGACGAGGTCCACGCCCGAGACACCGAGGTGGTCCAGGACGGCGGCCACCGCCGCCGCCTGGGACTCCATGCGGTAGTCGAAGTCGGCGGGCCGGTCGCTCAGCCCGTAACCGAGCAGGTCGACCAGCAGCGCCCGGCCGCCGCCGAGCGCGGGGTGAGCGGCGATGTGGGCGAAGTCGGAGGCCGCCGTGCACCCGAGCCCGTGGACGAAGACCCGCACGGGGCCCTCCCCCGGCAGGTCGATCCACCGGATGTACGCCCGCTCCGCCTCCAGGAACAACTCCCGCATGCCGCTCTCTCCCCTGTGTCGCACCACTGTCCTGCCGTCAGGAGTCACCCTACGAGCGGGTACTGACAACGCCCGCCGGAACGGTTGCCGCCGCGGGCGCGAGGTCTCGGATAGCGTCGGCGACAAGCGGGCCGGCGCCGCCGGACGCCATGCGAAAGGACGCACACCGATGCCCCTCGAAGGCGAGTACGAGCCCAGCACGACGACCTGGGTGCGCGAGCAGGTCGAGCTGTACGAAGCGTCGGGCGGCACCGACGGCACGACGATGCGGGGCCTCCCCGTCGTCCTGGTGACGAGCCTCGGCGCCCGGAGCGGCAAGCTCCGCAAGACCCCGCTCATGCGGGTCGAGCACGAGGGCGCGTACGCGCTCGTCGCCTCCAACGGCGGCGCGGTCAAGCACCCCGTCTGGTACCACAACCTGGTCGCGGCACCGCTGATCGAACTGCGCGACGGCACGCGCGCGTGGGACATGAAGACCCGCCTGGTGACCAGCGAGGAGCGCCGGGCCTGGTGGGAGCGGGCGGTCGCGGCGTTCCCGGACTACGCCGACTACCAGCGCAAGACCGACCGCGAGATCCCCCTCTTCGTCGCCGAGCGGACCGACTAGCTCGTGCGCCGGCGGTTTCGCCACCCGTACGGGGCCTCCTGCGCGTGCTTCAGGAGGCCCCGTACGGACGGGGTCACGGTGCCAGGACCGCCAGGAGGTGCGTGACCTCACGGGCCACGGCCGCGCGGGCCGGGGTCAGGTAGTGGCGCGGGTCGACCGTGTCGGGGTGCTCGGTGAGGTGGGTGCGGACGGCCCCGGTGAACGCCTTGTTCAGATGGGTGGAGACGTTCACCTTGGTCATCCCCGCCGTGATCGCCTCGGCGAGGTGCGGGTCCGAGACGCCCGAGGAGCCGTGCAGGACGAGCGGGACGTCCACCGCGGCACGCAGCCGGGCGATCAGGTCGAGGTCGAGGACGGCGTCCCGGGTCACCATCTGGTGGGAGCTGCCGACCGCGACCGCGAGGGCGTCGACTCCCGTGGCCGCGACGAAGGCGCGGGCCTCCTCGGGGTCGGTGCGCACACCCGGTGTGTGGGCGCCGCCCTTGCCGCCGACCTCTCCGAGTTCGGCCTCGACCCAGACGCCGTGGCTGTGGCAGTGCTCCACGACCTCGCGGGTCGCGGCGACGTTCTCCGCGTACGGGAGCTTCGAGGCGTCGAACATGACCGAGCCCAGGCCGAGCGCGACGGCCTCGCGGACGAGGTCGGGGTTCTCGGCGTGGTCGAGGTGGACGGCCACGGGGGTCTTGGCGGCGCGGGCGACGGCCAGGGAGGCGAGCGCGACCGGTTCCAGGGCTCCGTGGTAGCGGACGGTGTTCTCGCTGATCTGGAGGACGACCGGCCGGTCGGCGTTCTCGGCGCCGGCCACGATGGCCTGGGCGTGTTCGAGCTGGAGGACGTTGAACGCCCCCACCCCGGTGCCCGCGGCGCGGGCGCGGCGGACGATCTCGTCGGTGGGCGTCAGCGGCATGGTGCGTCTCCGGGGTGGTGGGCGCTTGCGGGTCGGCGGTCAGGCATGGACGTCGGTGAGGACGACGGAGCGGGTGAGGTTCCGGGGGGTGTCGGGGTTCAGGCCCTGGGCCTCGGCGACGGCGACGGCGAGGCGCTGGGCGCGGACGAGGTCGGCGAGCGGGTCGAGGTCGCTCTCGGCGAGGGTGCCGCCGACCTTGCGCACCTCGTCCGCGAGTCCGGCGGGCAGGGGGCCGAAGCCCCAGGTCACCCGGCCGGGGCCGGTGATGCTGATCGGGCCGTGGCGGTACTCCATCGCCGGGTACGCCTCGGTCCATGCGCCGGCCGCCTCGCGCATCTTCAGGCCCGCCTCCAGGGCGAGTCCGTAGGTCCAGCCGGTGCCGAGGAAGGTGAACTGCTCGGCCGTGCGCACGCTCTCGTCGAGCGGGGACGTGACGGCCTGCTCGGCGTCCCGGGCGGCGTCCTCGATGGTGCCGACCCCCTCCGGGAGGGCGTCCTCGGACTCCAGGTGCGCGCGGAAGAGGGCGAGCACGGTGGTCGCGAAGCGGGTCTGGACGACGGACTGCTCGTCGGCGAAGTCGAGCACGGCGACCTCGTCGGCGAGGTCCATCACCGGGGTCGTGGGGTCGGCCGTGATCGCGCCGGTGGGAACCGTGCCGCGCAGCCGGGACAGGACGGCGAGGACCTCGCTGGTGGTGCCGGAGCGGGTGATGGCCACGACCCGGTCGTAGCGGCGGCCGTAGGGGAACGCGGAGGCCGCGAAGGCGTCGGTCTCGCCATGGCCGCCGGACTCGCGCAGCTCCGCGTAGGCGAGGGCCATGAACCAGGAGGTGCCGCAGCCGATCACCGCGACCCGCTCGCCGCGTCGGGGCAGGGCCGCGACGTGCTGGGGCAGGGTGCGGGCCGCCTGGCGCCAGGTCGCCGGCTGGGAGGCGATCTCCACGGCGGTGCGAGTGGTCATGCCGATCTCCTTGCAAGAAGAGTGCGCAATGATGATGGAAGTTGCTTGAAGTCGCTCCTATTCAAGCAGAAACACGCATCCTCTTTCCAGATCCCGCACCCTGTGGCGGCTAGAATCGGACGCGCGCACGAGCGGGGTGGTCATGTGGTCGCGGCCCCGGTGGAGGGAGGGACCCATGTCCAAGCACGAGCGGTGGAACACGCTCCTGGAGCTGCTCGCGGCCTCGGGGAAGCTGGAGGTGGAGGAGGCGGCGACCGCGCTCGACGTCTCCGCCGCGACGATCCGCCGGGACCTCGACGAGCTGGCCGAGCAGCAGCTGCTCGTACGGACGCGGGGCGGGGCCGTCGTGCACGGCGTCTCGTACGAGCTGCCCCTGCGGTACAAGTCGACGCGCCACGCGCCGGAGAAGCGGCGGATCGCGGAGGCGGTGGCGGATCTGGTCGCGCCCGGCGAGGTCGTCGGGCTCAACGGGGGTACGACGACGACGGAGGTCGCGCGGGCGCTCGCGCTGCGGTTCGCGAGCGGCCGGACCGAGGCTCCGGGAGCGGCGGTGTCGGCCGGGCCCGCGCTGACCGTGGTCACCAACGCGCTCAACATTGCCGGCGAGCTGGCGGTGCGTCCGCAGATCAAGATCGTCACCACGGGAGGCGTCGCACGCCCCCAGACCTATGAGCTGGTGGGTCCGCTGACGGTCGGGGTGCTCAACGAGGTCGTGCTCGACGTGGTGGTGCTCGGTGTCGACGGGGTCGACGCCGAACTCGGCGTGATGGCGCACCAGGAGGACGAGGCGAGCATCAGCCGGCTCTTCGCCGAGCGGGCGAGCCGGGTCGTCGTGGTGACCGACTCCTCGAAGATGGGCCGCAGGGCCTTCGCGCGGATCTGCGGTCTGGATCGGATCGATCTGCTGGTGACCGACACCGGCATCGCGCAGGAGACGGTGGAGCAGCTCACCGAGGCCGGGGTGAAGGTCCTCACCGTCTGAACCATGTGGCTCATTGGTCTGAAGATGAACCAATCGAGAGCCTCTGCCTCCAAGGCCTCTGTGTATTCACGCAGTAATTACCGCACGGCTGTATACCTTTAAGCTCCCCTCCCTCATCATGTCTCCGACGTGCCGCTGGGGCACACCGTGACAGGAGAGGCGGGGCATGATTCCCATCAGCCGCAGGGGGTTCGTCGGGATCGGCGCGGGGCTCATGGCGGGGGCCGCGCTGCCGCCGGTCCAGGCATCCGCATCAGCGAGCACCGCGACCGGCACCCTGACGGACGTGAAGCACGTGGTGATCCTCATGCAGGAGAACCGCAGCTTCGATCACTACTTCGGCACCCTGAAGGGCGTGCGGGGCTTCGGCGACCGCGCCGCGGGCAACCTGCCCGGCGGCTGGGGCATGTTCAACCAGCCCAACTGGGGCGGCCGCCAGTACCCCTGGAAGCTCAGCGACACGCCGCCCGCCGGCGGCGTCGACGGCGAGACCCTCGCACAGTGCAACGGCGACCTGCCGCACAGCTGGACCTCCCAGCACGCCGCGTGGAACAAGGGACGCCTCGACAACTGGGTCACGGGCGTGGGCAACACCCGGACGCTCGGCCACCTCGACCGCGGGGACATCCCCTTCCACTACGCGCTCGCCGACAACTACACGATCTGCGACGCGTACTTCTGCTCGACGCTGAGCGCCACGGGCCCCAACCGCACGTTCCTGTGGAGCGGGAAGATCGACGGCTCCAGCAAGGACGGGGGCGACGAGTCGGGCCTCACCTGGGAGTCGTACGCCGAGGCGCTCCAGCGCGCCGGGGTGAGCTGGAAGGTCTACCAGAACGCCCAGGACAACTACGGCGACAACGGTCTCGCGTACTTCAAGAAGTTCACCGACGCACGGCCCGGGGACCCGCTGTACGACCGGGGCATGGGCTCGGTCCCGAAGGTGACCGGCTCGACCCCGGACGACATCGCCGCGGCGATCCGCGCCGACGTCGTCGCGGGCACCCTCCCGCAGGTGTCCTGGGTGGTCGCGAGCGAGGCCTTCTCCGAGCACCCGTACGCCCCTCCGGGGGACGGCGCCCACTTCGTCGACCTCGTCTACCGCGCGCTGGCGGCGAACGCCGAGGTGTTCGACTCCACGGTGCTGTTCCTCAACTACGACGAGAACGACGGCTTCTTCGACCACGTGCCGCCGCCGGTCGCCCCTCCGGGCACCCCGGGCGAGTACCTCGACGGCGTGCCGATCGGTCTGGGCTTCCGCGTCCCGATGATTGTCATGTCCCCGTGGACCCGGGGCGGCTGGGTGAGCTCCGAGGTCTTCGACCACACCTCGGTGCTGCGCTTCATGGAGACCTGGACGACGGCGCTCGGCACCCCGGCCACCTGCCCCAACATCAGCGACTGGCGGCGGAAGGTGACGGGCGATCTGACCGGCGTCTTCGACTTCGCCCACCCGGTGTACGGAGTGCCCGCCGGCCTCCCCTCGACGGCGAAGGTCATCGGGCAGGCCACCTGCGGCCCGCTGCCGAATCCGGCGCCCCAGAACAACGCGCTGCCCGCCCAGGAGTCCGGCACCCGTCCGGCGCGCGCGCTGCCGTACCAGGTGAACGGCAACCTCGATCGCTTCGAGTTCGGCGCCGCGGGCAAGATCCTGGCCTGGTTCTCGATGACCAACCAGGGCACGGAGGCCAAGCGCTCCGCGCACTTCTCGATCCACCCGCACCAGTACCGGGACACGGCCGCCTGGCAGTACACCGTCGACCCGGGCGGCACGGCCACCGACTACTTCAACATCGGACTCGGCTCGGGCTCGGGGAAGTACGACATCTCGATGATGGGCCCCAACCGCTTCCTGCGCCGGTTCATCGGGGACGCGTCCAAGGCGGGCAAGGCCGTCGAGGTGGCCGCCCGCTTCGCGCCCGAGGCGGGGACGGGCAAGACGGCCCTGTGGTTCAGGATGACGAACACCTCGGCCGGTCCCGTCACCTTCACGATCCGTTCGAACGCCTACCGCTCCGACGGCCCGTGGACGTACACGGTGCCGGCGAACTCCAGCCGCGAGGACTTCTTCAACGCGGTGGCGTACAACGGCGGCTGGTACGACTTCACGATCTCCGCCGACATCGACGGAACCTGGTCGCGCCGGTACACCGGGCACATCGAGACCGGCGCCGCGAGCGTCAGCGGCTGATCCCGCCCCGGGATCCGGGCGGCGGCCGTGCGGTCGCCGTCCGGATCCCGGGCGTGCCGTCAGCGGCCGGCGAGCGCGGCGCGGCGGACCGTGGCGTCGAGGAGGGCGACCGCGTCGGCGGCCGTACGGCCGGGGGCCCGGTTCCACGGCCCGATCAGCTCCTGCCATCCCCGCGAGCGCAACTCGGTCATGATCCAGGCGGCCGCCTCGTTCATGGTGTCCGCGCCGCCGTAGCCGAGCCGGTGGGCTGCGAGCAGGGCCCCACAGACGCACCGTGCGCCGCGCACGTCCCGCAGCTTGTACGGGGCGTTCTGCCAGCCCCACTCCGTCAGCACCAGGCGCGCGTAGCCGAGGTGGACCGAGGGGCGCAGCTCGGGCTGTCCGATGCGGCGCCAGGCGTGCAGCCGGTCCGGCAGTACGGCTCCGAGGCGCCCCGGGAGCCGGCGCTCGACGGGCAGCGCCGGCGGCAGGGCGGCGAGCGCGTCGGCGACGAGCCGGTCCACGGGCACACTGAGCAGCTCCCGCCAGCCCTCCTCCGCGGGTGGCGAGGGCTCCGGGGCGTTCCAGTCCGTGACGATCCGCTGCCAGGTGGCGCTCTCGAAGAGGGCGGCCGCCTCGCGGTCGAGGGCGTCGGGGCTGAGCTGGGAGGTGGAAGGCGGCATGGGGGTGGCTCCTGGGTCGACTCCCTCCATCTTTCAAGACGAATGTCGGTTTTGCGACTTTTGCTCCCACTCGGAGAGTCGCCGGGAGGAACACGCCCCATCGCGGGGATTCCCCCCCTAATTACCCACCCCGGAATTACACCCCAAATTCGGACATTGCACTCCGGGTGATGCGACTCACTCGGGCAACCCGGTCGCCCGGCGACTCCTTCCCCCACCCCGTACCGGACAAGGAAGTTCGGCACCCCGGGGACGGCATCGATCTTGAATTCACCGAATTCATTGATCCATTTAACGGCACACGGCAACCACTCCCCTTGTTATCCGTCGCATTACTGGCCTACGGTCACCTCCATTCGAGCGGAACGCCCAATCCTGCCGCCGCTCGCTAAACCTCCCTTTTCACCCGACGGCAGGAGCGGGGGACCCACGAATACGCCGGTCCGGATTCCGGAACGGCTCGGGGTGAAGCCGCGTGCGCGCGGCCGGACAGCTCCCGTCCGAACCCGACAGCTCACCCCGCAGGCGCCGGAGAGGAAACCGTCATGCCTGCTCACGGTAAGCACCGCCGCCCCCGCCGCGTCCGCGTCTCGCGCGGCCTCGCCCTGGTCGGCACCGGTGGCGCCGCCCTGACCCTGCCGCTCATCGCCCCGGCCGTCGCCGGCGCGGCGCCCGTCTCCGGCGCCCCGCAGATCGCCGCCCAGTCTTTCGCCGCCCCCGCCGCGCCGGTCGCGGCCAAGGCGCCCGCCGCCCCGGCCGCCGCGCACACGTACACCGTCGTGAGCGGCGACTCGCTTTCCCTGATCGCCCACAAGAAGGGAATTCAGGGCGGCTGGAAGAGCCTTTACCGTGTCAACAAGAGCGTCGTGGGTGACAATCCGTCACTCATTCGCCCCGGTCTCGAACTGACGATTCGTCGGGATTCCGCGAAGGCAGCCCCCGCGAAGGCGAAGAAGTCCGCCACGACGGAGCGCGCGAGCCGCTCCGCGCACCGGTCGGCCACCCCCGCCGTCGCCACCGGTGCGGGCGCCTCGGCCGCCGCGGCCGCCCCGGCCGCCGTCAAGGCGGCCCCGGTCGCCGCCACCAACTACGCCGACAACCTCGACGGCTGGATCCGGGAGTCGCTGGCCATCATGGGCCAGCACGGCATCCCCGGCTCCTACGACGGGATCCTCCGCAACGTCATGCGCGAGTCCTCCGGCAACCCCCAGGCCATCAACCTCTGGGACTCCAACGCCGTCGCCGGCACCCCGTCGAAGGGCCTGCTCCAGGTCATCGAGCCGACCTTCCTCGCCTACCACGTGCCCGGCACGTCCATGGACCTGTTCGACCCGGTCGCCAACATCACCGCCGCCTGCAACTACGCGGCCGACCGCTACGGCTCCATCGACAACGTCAACTCGGCGTACTGACCGCCTGCCGCCGGAAGTGCTCCTGGAACCAGGAGGTGGCGAGGTCCGCCACCTCCTCCAGGGCACCCGGCTCCTCGAAGAGGTGACCGGCGCCGCCCACGACGGAGAGCCGGTTCTCACAGCGCAGCAGGGCCAGGGCCCGCCGGTTGAGGTCCAGGACCAGCGCGTCCGCGCCGCCCACCACCAGCAGCGTCGGGGCACGCACCCGGGCCAGGTGCTCGGCGGCGAGGTCCGGCCGGCCGCCGCGTGACACGACGGCGCTCACCGGGGACGCGGGATCGCCCGCCGCCCACAGCGCCGCGGCCGCGCCCGTGCTGGCGCCGAAGTACCCGAACGGGAGTCCCGTGCTCTCGGGCCTCGCGGCCAGCCACTCCGTGGCCCCGGCGAGCCTTCCGGCCAGGAGCGGGGTGTCGAAGACATGCGCCCGGTCGGTCGCCTCCGACTCGGTCAGCAGGTCGAAGAGCAGCGTCCCCAGGCCCGCCCGGTTGAGCGCCGCGGCGACGGCCCGGTTCCGCGGGCTGTGGCGGCTGCTGCCGCTGCCGTGGGCGAACAGGACGATGCCGCCCGCGTCCTCGGGCACCGCCAGGCGCCCACTCAGGGTGACCCCGCCGACCGGGATCCTCACGTCCGTGTCCCGCACGACGGGGGCCCGCGTGGCCCTGTTCCGCTCCAGGCAGGCGATCACCTCGGCGTCCGGGGTCTGCGAGAAGTCCCGGTAGAACTGCCCGATCGCGAAGAACAGCTCCGGCGCGTGCACGCTGACGGTCTCGTCGGCCTCGCCACCGAGGCGGGCCGTCCAGCCACGCGGCGCCACCGGGACCGCGAGGACGATCCGGGCCGCGCCCCGGGCCCGTACCACCCGGCAGGCCGCCAGCGCCGTGGCCCCGGTGGCCAGCCCGTCGTCGACCACGACGACCGTCCGCCCTTCGAGGGGCACCGACGGCCGGCTCCCCCGGTAACGCAGGGAGCGCTGCTCCAGCTCGGCGTGCTCCCGCTCCTCCACGGCGGCGAGATCGCGCTCTCCCACCCGGGTCTCCAGGAGCACCCGCTCGTTGAGCACCCGCACACCGCCCTCCCCCAGCGCCCCCATCGCGAGCTCCGGCTGGTGCGGCACCCCGAGCTTCCGGACGAGACAGATGTCGAGCGGCGCGTCGAGGGCGTCGGCGACCTCCGCCGCCACCGGGACGCCACCCCGTGGAAGCCCGAGGACCACGACGTCATGGCCCTTGAGGTGATCGAGGAGAGCGGCCAGCTGCCGCCCCGCGTCCGTACGATCGCTGAAGAACATGGTCCGCCGCCCTTCCGCCTGCGCGGCTCGGGCCCGGGGCGGAACGGTGTGCCCCGTCCCCTGCCCGTCCCTCCAGAGTAGTCGGGCCGCCCCGGTCGGCGGCGCCGCCCGATCGGCGGGCCGGCGCCGGACCGGTCAGCGGGACTGCAGGGCGTCGAGGGCCACGGCCTGGGCTATCGCGAGGCGCCGGTCGAGCTCCGGGTCGGCTATGTCGAGCACGTACCGGTCCCGGATCCCGAACAGCTTGTCGACCGACATGACGGAGCGACCGCCGTCGGCGAAGTCGAAGTGGTACGGCACGACGAACGGCACGAGGTCCGTGAACGGCAGGAACTCCCAGGCCCGCCGCAGCAGCGCCACCGTCTCGTTCCGCTCCTGTCCCGTGGCCTCCCGCCCCTCGCCCTCCCGGCTCAGGTGCCACGTACTGCGCAGCAGGGACGCCCCGAAGTCCTTCCGGAAGCCGCCCAGTCGGGTGCCGGACGCCGCGAACACGTCGTACGTCGCGCCCAGGTCGATGACCTGACGCGCCTTGAAGGTGAAGAGGATCTGGCGCTGGGACTCGTCCGTGTAGAAGGTGACGTGCTCCTTGAGCGCCATCCTCTTCTGGTGGGCGAAGGCGACGAGTTCGGCCTCCCCGCCGTCCGGGCCCACGGTGTGCACCATGTAGCGGTTGGCCATCGGCGTCACCTTCTGCCGTACGAGGAAACGCTGCTGTGACTGTGCGAGGCCCATCGGTCGTGCTCCTGGCGGTCGTGGACGGTCCGTGGAGGACCACCCCCCTGAGGTCGTGAGCACGATGTTCCTCTGCCGAGGGGCCCCGCCGCTGTCCTCGAAAGTCGTCGGTTCCGTAGACCTTCGGATGAGAATCGACGTCAGGCCGGGAGAGGGCCGGCCGAAGCCGGCCCCGCGGTCTCAGGCCCCCAGGAAGGCCTCGATCGCCTCGGCGAGGGCCTGCGGGGTCTCCTCCGGGGCGTAGTGCCCGGCGTCCTTGAGCACTTCGAGACGCGCGTTCGGGTACCAGCGCAGCCAGGTGGCCTCCATCGCCTCGGAGCCGAGCGCGGGGTCGTGGGCGCCGACGACGAGCAGGACGGGGACGGGGTTGTCCCGGACGCGCTCGTGGAAGTCGGTGCGGGACCAGGAGTCCAGATAGGCGCGGAAGGCCGTCGCGGAGGAGCGGGTGACGGAGCGGTCGACGAGTGCGCTCAGCCAGGCGTCGCCGTAGCGGCCGCCGGTGGTGTTGTCGATGATCGCGCGGCGGTTGGCCGGTTCGTCGGCGGCTCCGGCGAAGAGCTCCCAGGTCTCGCCGTCGAGCGGGAAGCCTGCGGCGGAGACCGGTGACACGCCGATGATCGAGCGGATCCGGTCGGGGGCGTCGAGGAGCATCAGCTGGGCCGCCTTGCCGCCCATCGAGTGGCCGATGACGGAGAAGGAGTCCCAGCCGAGGTCGTCGGCGACCGCCAGGGCGTCGGCCGCGACCTCCTCCATCGTGTAGGCGCCCTCGTGGTCGAGGGCCTCGCCGTAGCCCCGGCAGTCCACGAAGGCGTACGTGCCGAGGGTGTCGTCGAGGTGGGCGCGCAGGGGCGCGAAGCTGGTGCGGTCGCCGAACCAGTTGTGCAGCACGAGGGCCCTCCCCGGGCCTTCGCCGTGTACGTCGTACGGAAGAACCTGGCCCGTCATCGTGCCCCCTGCTCGCGAGGTCGTGCCGCCGCGCACGGACGGCGGCGGTCGACGACCGAGTGTGACGGTGCGGGCGCGTGGGGTCAACCTCGTCGGCCGGGGCGCGCGGGAGCGTGTCGGGCCCTCGGCACCCCCGTACCGCACGCGGCGCCGGGTCCGGGATGCGGGTGCTTTCGCCTGGGGCGCATCCTGGCTGTGTGACCTCGCACGGCGCGTCCGGCCCCGGCCCGGCGGGCGGCACCGGGCGTCCGTCCGGGAACGGCACTGCCGACGGGCCTGCTTCCGGTGCGCTGACGTGGGCCCTCGCGGAGACGGCGCTCGCGGCGGTGGAGGAGGTCGGCGGTTACGCGGGCGGGGTGTACCTGCGCTCCGGCACCCCGGGCCTCCTGCGGCTCGCGGTCCTGGTGGGGCTGCCAGGGCCCCTGTTCCGCCCCTGGTGGCGCATGCACGCGAACCGCCCGTTCCCCGTCGCCGAGGTGCACCGCTCCGGGCAGTCCGTCCACCTCGCCGACGTCGACGAGGCCATGCGGCGCTTCCCCCAGCTGGTGGCGAGCCTGCCGTTCCCGTTCTCCTCGCTGTACGCGCCGGTGGTCGCGGGCCGTGAGCGCTTCGGCGTGCTCGTGGCGCTGCGTCCACCGACGCCAGGGGTGCCGGTGGACGCGCGGGACCGGAACCGCATGACGCGGGACGCGCTCCGTCTCGGCGGGGCCCTGGCCGAGCTGGCCCGGCAGGGGACGGTGGTGGAGTGGCCCGGCGACCCGGTGTGCGTGCAGCTGCCCATCGGTTCGGGTCCGCCGGTCCGGTACGGCTCCTTCTCCTGGGACCTGGACACGGGGAGGGTCACGCTGGACGACGGGCTCCTCGCCATTCTCGGGACGGGAATCGGCTCGCCCTGCTCGATCGAGGGGCTGACGTCGCTCCTCGATCCCGAGGACGGGTACGCGCTGTGGGCGGCGGCCCGGCAGGCGACGGGCGCGGACGGACGGTCGCCGGTCCGCAGGATCCGGCTGAAGGGCCCGGACGGCGGCCTGCACCTCCTCGAGGTGTCCGCGCGGGCACGGCGGACCGCGTCGGGGCCGGGGTCTTCGGGCGGCGGGCGGCTGGACGGCACGCTCGTGGACCTCGGTACGGGACTGGTCGGCTCGGACGCCACGGACCGGCTGCCGCGGGCCATCCTGGCCGTCGACCGGCTGGGCCGCGTCACCTACGTCAACGAGCGCACGGAACGCCTCCTCGGCCGGCCGCGCACGGCACTGGCGGGGCGGACGCTGTGGGAGGCGCTGCCCTGGTTCGGTCACCCCCTCCACGAGGAACAGCTGCGCGCCGCCCTGCTCTCCGGCGAGCCGGTGCGCTTCCTGGCCCACCCGGGCCGGGGACGGTGGTTGTCGGTCTCGCTCCACCCGGGCCGGGACGGGCTGACGATGGTGCTGGTCCCCGAGGAGGATCCCGCGCCGCCCGCAGCGGCCACGCGGGTCGAGCGGCCCACGGACGACGCCCCGCCGCAGGTCGAGCCGCGGACCGACGACGCCCCGCCGGGGGGCGGGCGGGCGACGGACGACGTCCTGTCCGCGAGCGAGCGGCGGACGGATCACGTGCTGTCGGCCCCCGGCGAGCGGGCGGCGGCGCTCTACCGGCCGGTGGCCCTGGCGATCGCGCTCTCCGAGGCGGTGACGGCACGCCAGGTTTCCGCGGTGGTGACGGAAGAACTCCTTCCGGCGTTCGGCGGACGTCAGCTGGCGATCTATCTGCTCAGCGACCGCCGCCTCTACCTGGCCTGGGAGACGGGTTTCCCGCCGGGATTCCTCGAACCCTTCGACGGGGTGGCCCTCGACGCCCGGGTGCCGGGCGTGGAGACGCTGACGACCGGCAGGCCGCTGTTCTTCGAGTCCATGGAGCAGCTGGGGCTGGCGTATCCGGAGCTCCCGATGGACGCGCACTCGGGCGCGCGGGCCTTCCTGCCCCTGATCGCCTCGGGCCGGCCGGTGGGCTCCTGCATCCTCGGCTTCGACTCGCCGCGCGGCTTCAGCGCGGAGGAGCGGACCGTGCTGACGGCGCTCGCGGGGCTGATCGCCCAGGCCCTGGAGCGGGCGCAGAGGTACGACACGGAGTCGGCGGTCGCGCGCGGACTGCAGGACGCGCTGCTCCCGCACCGGCTGCCGGTTCGGGACGGCGTGGACACGGTGGGCCGCTACCTGCCGGGCACCCAGGGCATGGACGTGGGCGGCGACTGGTACGACGTGATCGAGACCGGTCAGGGGCGGCTCGCCCTGGTGATCGGCGACGTGCAGGGACACGGGGTGGCCGCGGCGGCCACCATGGGGCAGCTGCGCAGCGCCGTCCGGGCCTTCGCGCTGGGGGGCCATCGGCCGCAGGACGTGATGCGGGGCACCAACCGGCTTCTGATTGACCTGGACCCGGGCCAGTTCGCGAGCTGCTGCTACGTGCTGCTCGACCCGGAGACGGGGGACGCGCGCGCGGTGCGGGCCGGGCATCCGCAACCGCTGCTGCGGCGGCCGGACGGGACGACACAGGAGGTGGACCTGGCGGGCGGGATGGTGCTGGGGGTCGACCCCCGGGCCTCGTACCCGCTGACGCGGCTGCGGCTGGCGCCGGGGGCCGTCCTCGCACTGTTCACGGACGGTCTGATCGAGCAGCCGGGGAAGGACATCGACGAGGGGATCGAGCGGCTGAGCGGCGTCTTCGCCGCGACGGGTGCGCTGCCGCTGGCGGAGACGGCCGACCGGCTGATCCGGGAGGCACGGGCCGCCACGTCACGGCCGGACGACATCGCGTTGCTGCTCGCGGCGCGGTGGACGGAGAGCGGCTGAGCCTTCCCGGCCCGTCACCCGGTCGGGCCCTTGGCGCTGGTCGGGTGCCATGGGCGCGGGGAGGCTGGGTGGTGCCGCGCCGATCAGGCCGGACGAGCCAGGGCGGCAGCCCGAGGAGGACACGTGCAGCAGGACAAGCAGCCCGAGTACGGCCCCGTGGTGTTCCGTGACCGCTCGGCGGGGTACGCGTTTCTGACCCGGTCGACCGCGACCAGCGACCGGACCATCGAGTGGGACGACGGCAACACGTACCCGGTGATCGACGTCGAGATCTCCTCCGAGAGCCACCCGTTCTACACGGGCACGGCCCGGACCGTGGACTCCGAAGGCCGGATCGCCAAGTTCCAGCGCCGTTTCGGCGAGGAGGAGTGACCTCGGGCGGCCCCGGAGCAAGAGGGCCGGGAGAAAGAGGCCCAAGAGGGCCAGGAGAGAGAAGAACCGGAGGAAGTCGCTTCTGAAACTGGCCAGAAGGTGGACAGTTTCCCTTCCAGGATGAGGTCACGAAGACGGCGGGGCGCTCGCGCTCCGCCACGGACTCCCTGGAGGGGAACAGCTGTGATCGTGGTGACCGGAGCGACCGGAAACGTCGGGCGACCGCTGGTGGAGCTGCTGGCCGCGGCCGGCGAGGAGGTCACGGCGGTGAGCCGCCGTCCTGCCGGGGCGCTGCCCGCCGGTGTGACGCACCGGCAGGGCGACCTGGCCGATGTCGACGGCCTCAAGGGGCTGTTCGAGGGTGCCGAGGCCGTGTATCTGCTCGTCGCGGGGCTCGGGGACGAGCTGCGTCCGCGCGAGATCGTGGCGGCGGCGGTGGCCTGCGGGGTACGGCGGATCGTGTTCCAGTCCTCGCAGTTGGTGGGCACGCGGACGGATTCGGTGTCGCACGAGATCCTGCGCGCCTTCGAGACGGCGGTACGGGAGTCGGGCGTCGCGTGGACGGTGCTGCGGCCCGGCGGCTTCGCGTCCAACGCCTTCCTCTGGGCCGAGCCGGTGCGCTCCGCGCGTACCGTCATGGCCCCGTTCGCGGACGTGGCGCTGCCGGTGGTGGATCCCGCGGACATCGCCGAGGTCGCGGCCGCCGCGCTGCGCGACCCGGCCCACGCGGGGCGGACGTACGTCCTGACCGGCCCGGTCGCGGTCTCGCCGCGCGAGCAGGTGCGGGCTCTGGCCGGCGCCCTGGGTGCTCCGGTGGAGTTCGTGCCGCAGAGCGCGGCAGAGGCGCGGGCGCAGCTGGTGCGGTTCCTGCCGGAGGAGGCCGTCGACGGGATGCTGTCGGTGATGGGCGAACCCCGTGCGGAGGAGCGGCGGGTGAGCCCCGACGTGGAGCGGGTGCTCGGTCGGCCGCCGCGGCCGTTCTCGGCGTGGGCGGAGCGCAACGCGCCGGCCTTCGCCTGAGGAACCTGCCGGCCGCTCACCACATGGCGGAGGCGGGGACGCGCGTCCGACGGACCGCGTTCCCCGCCCCGGCCTGCGGGCGAGCGAGGGCACGAGGACCTTCGCTCAGCCCGGAGAGGCGATCAGACCTACTTGACGATGCCGGACTCGGCGATCGTGATCTTGGCCTTGGTGGCGCCGGAGGCGGAGCCGAGGCCCTCGATCTTCTTGACCAGGTCCTGGCCCTCGACGACCTCACCGAAGACGACGTGCTTGCCGTCGAGCCAGTCGGTGACGATCGTGGTGATGAAGAACTGCGAGCCGTTGGTGTTCTTGCCGGCGTTGGCCATCGAGAGCAGGAACGGGCGGTCGTGCTTCAGCTTGAAGTTCTCGTCCTCGAACTTCTCGCCGTAGATGCTCTTGCCGCCGGTGCCGTTGCCCCGGGTGAAGTCGCCGCCCTGCAGCATGAACTGCGGGATGACGCGGTGGAACGAGGAGCCGGCGTAACCGAAGCCGTGCACGCCGGTGCAGAGCTCGCGGAAGTTCGTGGCCGTCTTCGGGACGACCTCGTCGAACAGCTTGAAGGTGATGCGGCCCGCGGGCTCGTCGTTGATGGTGATGTCGAAGTAAACGTTGTCGCTCATGGGGACATCCTGTCATTAGACACACACGGCGCGCGCACGGGCTGCCTCCTACCGGGTCACGGTGTGCCGGTGCCCCGCGTTCCCTGGAGAACGCGGGGCACCGGTCGCCACCTGGGACGCGAGGTCAGAGGAGCCCGCCGGCCTGCTGGTTCTGGAGGGCGCCCTCGGCGCCCTGGACGGTCTCGTGGAGGACGGTCGACGTCTGGTCCTCCTGGAGGAGGCCCGTGGTGCCGGCCAGGGGGTTGTCCGCGGCGCTGGCCTGCGGCGGCGGGGTGACGATGGCGGTGACGACGCCTGCGGCGAGGGAGGCGATGGCGAGCATGCTGCGCTTCTTCATGCCCTGGTCAACTGCTGAGACGCCGTCGGGTTACGGTCGGCCGGGCTCGGATCCACGCACGGGGACCGATCGCGGTCGTCCTCTGACCCAGGCGAGCAGCAGCAGCGAGGCGACCGCCGCGAGCGCGCACCAGGTGGAGACGAACTCGGTGCGCCAGAGAAGGGCGCAGACGAGCGCTCCGGCGCCGGTGAGCAGTCCGAGGGCCCGAAGGATCGGGTCGCGGGCGAGGAGGAGGGCGCCGACGGTGGCGAGCAGGTATCCGGCGAGGACCACCGGCACGTACGGCAGGTCGACCGCGTAACCGAGGGTGTGGCCGCGGATCCCGGCCGAGACGGGGCGGGTGACGAGGCGGTACGCGAGGACGGCGGCGGTCGCGAGGCCGGCGGCGAGCGGTACGAGCAGGCGCGGCCGGTCGGCGGGGCGGGCGGCCGTCAGGACGCCGAGCGGCACCCAGACGGGCAGCAGGGGAAGCGCGATCACGGCCCAGGCGAGGGTGGCGGGCCCGGTGCCGCCCCCGGCGTGCCAGACGGCGGCCTCCACGATCTGGTGGGCGCCGAGGAGCAGTGGCAGGGCGGCGAGCGGCACGTCGCCGGGGCGGCGCACGGAGGCCAGGGAGGCGACGCCGACGGCGCCGATCCCGAGGCCCGCCCAGAGATCGGCGGTCGCACTCCAGCACATGACGCACTTTTACCCCATAACTGCCATATACCTCATAACAGGCGGAACCGTATGGTGGTGAGGGATGTCTCTGCCAGTGACACCCCTGTCCCCGGAACAGCAGAAATTGGGGGACGTCATGCAGCACCGCCACACCCTCGCGGCCGTCGCCGCGGGAATCCTGCTGACCGCCGGAATCGGCGCCACGATGCCGGCGGGCGCGGCCAACGCCCCGACCCTGAGCACCACGACCCCGACCACGGCCCTGGTCGTCAACGCCCGCTGGGGCGGCCACGCCACCTTCGACCGGCTCGTGATCGACGTCCGCGGCGCCATGCCCCCGGTCACCGTCCACCAGACCCGCGCGCTGTACTACGACGGATCGGGAGAAAGGGTCCCGCTCGCGGGGAAGCACTTCCTGGAGATCAAGCTCTCCCCCGCAGCCGCCCACGACGACTCCGGCCGGTCCGTCTACAAGGGCCCCCGGCTGGTGAAGATCTACCTGCCCACGCTCAAGGGGGTCGCGCTCACCGGCGACTTCGAGGGCGTGGTCACCATCGGAGCCGCCTTCGACACCAAGCCCGTGTACAAGACCTTCCGGCTGCACTCGCCGGAGCGGTTCGTCGTCGACATCGCCCACACCATGGGCTGCCGGTCCTGACCGGCAGGGTGAGGGGCCCGTCCCCCGGACGGGCCCCTCACCCGTACCGCTCACCCTCCGGTGGCGCCCGTCTCCACGTACACGGTCGACCCGGTCCTGCGTGCCCGGTCGATCTCGGCGAGGCGGGCGAACTCGCGGGGCTTCATCTCCCGCTTCCACTCGTCCAGGGTCCGCAGGCGGTACTCGCTGTGCTCCTCCGGGTCGAGGACGACGGCGGCGATCTGCTCGTCCGTCAGCTCGCCCCCGTCGAAGATGAAGCCGATGTGGTTGGCCGGCCAGTCCTCGCCCCGGTCCGTGACGAAGTGGGCGGCGAGGAGCCGCGGCTCGCCGGTGAAGACGAGCCCCGTCTCCTCGTGGCACTCGCGCACCGCGGTCTCCCAGGGCGTCTCCCCCGGGTCCATGTTGCCGCCCGGCCACTGCCACAGCTCGGTCTGATAGGTGGCCCGGAGCTGGAAGGGGCGGCCTGCGGTGTCGGTGAAGTAGAGGCAGGCGTACGCGGTCGCTCTCGGCAGCGTGTCGACGTACTCGGCGGGCGGCAACCAGGTGTTCGCCATGGGCGGCTCTCTCTCGACGGACCGAATGGATCTCCTCCATCCAAGCGGTCCTGGGCGGGCCGGCCGGCGGCTCGCGAGTGGATCACCGGATCGTGTGAGCGCCCGCCGGAACGCTCCGGCGGTGGAACGGTCAGGCGGCGGAGACCAGACCCGCCTCGTACGCGATGATCACGAGCTGCACGCGGTCGCGGGCGTCCAGCTTGGCGAGCAGCCGGGTGACGTAGGTCTTCGCGGTGGCGATGCTGATGTGGAGCGCGTCGGCGACCTCGGCGTTGGACATGCCTCGTCCGACGAGGGTGAGGACCTCGCGCTCCCGGTCGGTGATCCCCTCGGCGCGCCGGCGCGGCGCCGCGGGCGAGGTCCTGGGGCGGTCGGTGAACTCCTTGATGAGGCGTCGGGTGACGCTGGGCGCGATGAGGGCGTCGCCCGAGGCGACGACGCGGACGGCGGCGAGGATGTCGTCCAGGGCCATGTCCTTGACCAGGAATCCGGACGCGCCCGCGTGGAGCGCCGCGTACACGTGGTCGTCGTCGTCGAAGGTGGTGAGGACGACCACCCGGGCGCCGGTCGGGCCCTCGGTGATGATCCGGGTGGCCTCGATGCCGTCCGTGCCGGGCATCCGCAGGTCCATGACGACGACGTCGGCGCCGGTCTCCTCGACGAGACGGACGGCCTCGGCGCCGTTCGCGGCCTCGCCGACCACGACGAGGTCCGTGGTGTCGGTGACGACCATCCGGAGCGCGGTGCGCACCAGGGGCTGGTCGTCGGCGAGGACGACACGGACCGGCTGCTCCGCGGTGGTCTGGTTCATCGGTTCGTGGCTCCTGTCGGCAGGGGAAGGCGGGCGGTGACGCGGAAGCCGCCGCCGGGGCGGGGTCCCGCGCTGAACTCTCCGTGCAGCACCGCGACGCGCTCCCGCATCCCGGTCAGGCCGAATCCGGACCCCGGGCCGGTGCTCACGCGCGCGTGGCCGGGGACGGGGCCGCTGTCCTCGACGGTGACGGCGAGGGACTCGGGGTCGCGGTGGTCGACGGTGACCGTGCAGGACTCGGCGCCCGAGTGCCGTACGACGTTGGTGACGGACTCCTGGACGATCCGGAAGGCGGAGAGGTCGAGGTCCGGCGGCAGCGGGCAGGGGGCTCCCATGCGGCGGACGGCGACCCGGACGCCCGCGTTGCCGGTGAGTTCGGCGAGCCGTTCGAGGGCGGCGAGGCCGGGCATCTCGGGGAGTCCCGGGAGATCGGCGGAGGCCGTACGGCCGGTGGCGGTCGGCTGATCCGCCTCGGACCCGGTCTCCGCTTCCGTCTCCGGGGCCGCCGTGCGCAGGGCGCCGACCATCCGGCGCAGGCCCGCGAGGGTCTCCCGGCTCGCCGTCTCGATGTCGGTGAGGGCCTGGCGGGCGGCCTCGGGCTGGGTCGCGATGACCCGCCGGGCGGCGCCGGCCTGGAGGGCGACGATCCCGATGCTGTGGGCGACCGTGTCGTGCATCTCGCGGGCTATCCGGAGGCGTTCGGTGGTGACGGCCTGCTCGGTGGCCTGCGCGCGGCTCCGTTCGGCGTACTCCCGGGCCTGCCCTTCCGAGCGGCCGAGGAGCCAGGCGACGAGGGCGGTCAGGGCCACGGCCAGCTCGCTCGTGGTGCCGGCGCCCCAGCCTGCGAGCAGCCGGACAGCGAGGTAGACGACGAGGAGACCGAGCGCCAGGAGCAACGCCCGCCAGGCCTCGTGGCGGGGGCGGCCCGCGGCGATGGCGTAGAGGGCGACGTCGACCGCGAGGTACTGGGCGAAGGGGATGGCGGTGACGCCGAGGGGGGTGGAGGCGATGACCGAGGCGACGAGGAGGTAGTTGAGGGCGGCGGTCGGACGGCGGGCGAGAAGGGCACTGCCGCGCAAGGTGAGGAGCGTGGCGACGGCCAGCATGGTGAGGCCGTCCCAGCGCAGGATCACGAAGCCGGGCAGGACGTCCGGCCCTTCCTGACCGGGCACACGGATCCGGAGGAGCGCGGTGAAGACGATGCCCGCGACCCAGGCGACGGCGGCCCACCCGCCGGGCGTGACCCTCTTGAAGAACGGTTGTGACGGGGTGGCGGACATGCGGTGATCGTAAACGGCGGCCCTGGACGGGGGCATCGGACCGAGGGTGTACGACCTGGGGTGACAGGGGCCGCCGCCGATTGTCCGTACGGGGCCGATGCCCCGCGCGGGGCCCGGACGGCACGGTGGTGCGCATGATCGAAGTCAGGGAACTCACCAAGCGCTACGGCGCCACGACCGCCGTCGACGCGCTCACCTTCACCGTCCGGCCGGGCCGGGTCACCGGCTTCCTCGGCCCCAACGGCTCGGGAAAGAGCACCACCTTGCGGATGATCCTGGGCCTGCACACGCCGACGAGCGGGTCGGTGACGGTCGACGGACGGCCGTTCGCGGACCGGCCGCGCGGTCTGCGGCACGTCGGCGCGCTCCTCGACGCCGGGGACGTGCACGGGGGCCGGACCGCCCGGGCGCATCTGGCGGTCCTGGCGCGCAGCAACCGCATCCCTCTGTCCCGGGTCGACGAGGTCCTGGAGGAGGTCGGTCTTTCGGGGGCGTCGAGGCGCCGGATCGGCGGGTACTCGCTGGGCATGCGGCAGCGTCTCGGCATCGCCGGCGCGCTGCTCGGCGACCCACCGGTGCTGCTGTTCGACGAGCCGTTGAACGGCCTCGACCCGGAGGGCGTGAAGTGGGTGCGGGGGCTGTTCCGGCGGCTCGCCGCGGAGGGCCGCACGGTCTTCGTGTCGAGTCATCTGATGACGGAGATGGAGCACACGGCGGACGAGCTGGTGGTCATCGGCCGGGGCGCGCTGATCGCGGCGGAGAGCCTGGCGGAGTTCGCCGCGCGGGGCAGGCGCCTGAGCGTGACGGTCGGCTCGCCGGACCGGGCGGGCCTGACGGCACTGCTGCTCGGGGAGGGGGCGGAGGTCGAGGAGGAGGCCGGTCTGCTGACGGTGACCGGGCTCTCGGCGGCCCGCATCGGCGAACTGGCCCTGGAGCACCGGGTGCTGCTCGACCAGCTGACCACCCGTACGGCCTCCCTGGAGGAGGCGTTCATGGAACTGACCGCCGACAGCGTCGAGTACCTGGCAGGAGACGCCCGATGACGACCCTCGATCTTCCCGTGGCTCCCGTGGCCTCCGTGGTGGAGCCCCGTGCCCGTTTCCGCGACCTGGTGGGGTCGGAGTGGCTGAAGCTGTGGTCGCTGCGCTCGACCGGCTGGTCGCTGCTGCTCGGCGCGCTCGCCGTGGTCGCTTTCAACTTCGGCACCGCCTGGGACCACTACCGCTACTGGCTGCAGTACGACGCGGCGAGCCGGGCCGAGTTCACGGCGAACGACATGGCGTTGTGGGACGCCTTCACGTACAACGCGGCGCTGGTGCTGATCCTCTCCTCGGCCGCCATGGGGGCGGTCGCCGTGGTCGGCGAGTACAGCAGCGGGCTGATCCGTACGACGTTCACGGCGGTGCCCGCGCGGGGCGCGCTCATGGCCGCGAAGGTGCTGGTCGTGACGGTGGTGCAGGTCCTCTTCGGGGCGATGGTCGCGGGCGGTTCCTTCTGGTCGACGCAGGCGATGCTGTCGGCCCGGGACATCGGGCTGCCGATCACCCACCCCGGGGCGCTGCGCATCGTCGTGGCCTCGGCGCTCCTCGCCCCGGTGTGCGCGGTGGCCGGGATGGCGATCGGCGCGCTGCTGAGGAAGAGCGCGGCCTCGGTCGTCGGCGCGGTGGTCCTGCTTCTGCTGCTGCCCGCGGTGCTCACGGAGCGGCGTCACCTGACCGCGGCGCTCGCCCACGCGACCCCGCTGCACGCCTGGCAGCGGCTCGCGGACGCGGGACCGCCCGTCGACGAGCCGTTCCCGTGGTCGGCGGGCGGTGCGTGGCTGGTGTTCGTGCTGTGGGCGCTGGGCGGGGCGGTGGTGACGGTCCTCGCGGTGCGCGGCCGGGACCAGTAGGGGTCACTGGAGACGCCGCAGCCGGCGGATGACGAGGTGTTCGTGGACGAGGCGTCCGACGAGGGCGCCTCCGTACACGACGAAGCCGACGCCTACGAGCCAGGACTGGAGGACGAGGACGGTGCCGAACTGGCCGTACGTCACGGCGTTGGAGGCGATCAGCGGGGAGAAGACGAGCTGCGAGAAGATCCGCAGCCCGAGCAGGCCGAGCGCGGTGAGGACGGCGCCGGGGGCGAGGGCGCGCCAGCGGATGCGGCCGCAGAGCAGGAAGCGCTGCGACCACCAGAAGAAGACGAAGGTGCCGAGGACGTCGCCGAGGGCGACGGCCGTGGTGACGCCCGCCGGGGCCTTGTCGGGTGTGGGGAAGGCGACGAAGAGCAGCAGGGCCGCGACGAGGACCGCGAGCCAGACGACGTGCCGCCACATGGTGTGCCAGCGGGCGGTGGGGAGGTCCCAGACCCGCTCGTACCCGGTCTGTACGGCCGATCCGAAGGTGACGCCGAAGGCGGCGAGGGCTGCGAGGCCGAAGGCGGTGGTGCGTTGCAGGGCCTGTCCCGGCTGGCCGAAGAGCCGCTCGACCTGCTCCTCGGAGACGTCGGACACGCCGAGGCCCTGCACCAGCCAGCGGGCGAAGCCCTTGCCGCTGGCGAGGTCGGCGGCCGCGACGACGATGAGCAGGGGGACGAGGGTGAGCAGGCTGAGCGCCGCGAAGCCCATGGCGCGGTGCATGAGTTCCATGGCCCGGCCGCGGCTCCAGGCGAGGCCGATGGACGAGGTGAGGACGCGGGCGTGGAGCCGTGCGAACCAGTGGCCGTGTTCGGCGGGGGCACCGTCGGGCGGCGGACCGGGTGTGGAGGGCATGCCTGGTGAGGTACCCGGCGGGGCGCCGGGGCATCGCAGGGGTACGGCCGAACGGGTGGGGCGGGCGGAGGGGTCGGGGTGGCGGGGGCCGGCCGAGGGTCAGCCGGCGCGGCGCGGACGGGCCGCCGGGCCCGGGCGGACGGTGACGTCGCGGGCCGTGAGGGTGGCCCGCTCCTCGCCCTCGCACTGGACGACGACGCGGACGGGGGCGCCGCAGTCGGCGTGGCGGATGTCGAGGACCGGCCCCTCGGGCTCGGCGGCGTGGGTGTCTCCCCACTGCTTGAGGGCGAGGAGTACGGGCCAGAGGTCGACGCCCTTTCGGGTGAGGCGGTACTCGTGGCGGGTGCGGGCGCCCGGTTCGCGGTAGGGCTCGCTGCGGAGCACGCCGGCGGCGACGAGCTTGCGGAGGCGGTCGGCGAGGACGGCTTCCGAGAGGCCGAGGTGCTGGCGGAACTCGTCGTACCGGCGGACGCCGTTGAAGGCCTCGCGCAGGATGAGCAGGCTCCATTTCTCGCCCACGACGTCCAGGGCACGGCGGACGGGGCAGTTCTCCGTATCCGTATCCAGCCAGTTCATGCGCCCACTGTAGCCACCTGGCTCTGTCGTTGACAGTCAGGCGACCGCGCGGCTAGCTTCGCCATACAGAGCCAGATCGGTCGGACAGTGAGCGGAGTGGAGTGGTGATGGGGCGGTCACGCACGGTCGAGTGGGAGGACGCCGGGGCCAGCGCGCGGGCCGCGATGTCGATGGCGGGCATCGACTTCCTGCGGGAGATGGTGGCGGGCCGGCTGCCCGCACCGCCGCTCGCCGCCCTCCTCGGATTCACCCTGGAGGAGGTCGAGCCGGGGCGCGCGGTGTTCGCGCTCGAACCGGGCGAGGAGCACTACAACCCGATCGGCAGTGTGCACGGCGGCGTGTACGCGACGCTGCTCGACTCGGCCGCCGGCTGCGCGGTCCACAGCACGTTGCCGCAGGGCATGGCGTACACCTCGCTCGACCTGTCGACCCGCTTCCTGCGCCCGATCACGATGGACACGGGCAAGATCCGGGCCGTCGGCACGGTGCTGTCGCAGGGGCGCCGCACGGCGCTGGCGGAGGCGAGCCTGTACGACGGGGAGGACCGTCTCCTCGGTCACGCGACCAGCACCTGCATGCTGTTCCCGGTTCCGTCCTAGGACCCGGGGGACCCGGGAGACGCGACGGATGCGGCGGGTTCAGCGGATCCGGCGGGTTCAGCGGGTGCCCGGGACCGGACGCGTGCGGGTGCAGCCGTCCGGGGCGACGTCCGGGACACCGTTGGCCTGGAGGGCGGCGCTCACCAGGGTGGCGAGCAGGTCGATGTCCGAGCCCATGTCCAGACGGACCGTCACCCAGCCGGACCCGGCCCGCAACCGGACCGCGCTCGACCCGAGGAGCGCCGGGCGCAGCTTCGCGACCATGGCACGGGTGAGGTGGACGTCCGCCTCGTGTTCGCCGTGGAAGTGGACGATCTCCTGCGTCCCGGTGCCCAGTCCGAGCTCGGCGCCGCAATGGGCGCGCCCGGGGGTCAGCGAGGGCCAGCTCATCAGACGTTCACTGGCATGCCTGGCCGTGTTCATACGAGGAGCGTGCCGGGCCCCGGGTCCGCGCACAAGCGTCCTGCGGCAACAATCCCGCCGCGGCGGGAAACACGTCGTCGGCGGGGGTGGTGTGACCGTGTGTCACGGCGCCCCGTGGGGAGGATGTGACCCTGTGTCACGGTGCCGGGCGGGCGCGGATGCGGGCCGCGAGGACGGCCACGTCGTCCTCCGCCCGGTGGGCGTCGAGCCGGTGGAGCACCTCTTCGACGACCTGCTCGGGGCCGGAGTCCGCGGGGAGCCGGAGGGCCGCGAGGCGGGCGAGCGAGACGTCGACGTCCTCCCCGCGGCGCTCGACGAGGCCGTCGGTGAACATCAGCAGGGTCTCCCCCGGGGTGAGCGGGCGCGTGGTGGGTTCGTAGCCGCCGACGCCGGTGCCCAGCGGCGGTCCCACCGGGAGGTCGACGATCTCCGCGGAGCCGTCCGCGGCGAACACGGCGGGCGGCAGATGCCCGGCGTTGGCGAAGGTGGCGGTGCCACGGGCCGGGTCCACCCGGACGAGCAGACAGGTGGCGGGCCGGCGGGCGTCGTCCTCGGCGACCACGGAGTCGAGGTGGCGCAGCACCCGGTGCGGCGGCAGATCGGTCCCCGCGACCTCGCGGAGCAGCGCGCGGTAGGCGTTCATGTCCACGGCCGCGTCGAGCCCGTGGCCCATCACGTCGCCGACGACGAGGAGGCTGCGGCCGAAGTGGAGCCGCACGGTCTCGAACCAGTCGCCGCCCACGAGGGCGCGCGGGCCCGCCGGGAGGTAGCTGCCCGCGATCTGCAGGTTGGGGTGCGGCAGACCGGGTTCGGCGACGAGGGCCCGCTGGAGATGGAGGGCGGTCTCCTCGGTCTCGGCGAGCCGGCGGGCATGGCCGAGGTGGCGGGCGGCCAGCCGTCCCGAGTGACGCAGGACCGCGACCTCGTCGGCGGTGAAACCTGGGCCGCCCCGGCGCGTGACGATCACCGCCCCGAGGGGGCGCTCGCCGTGGACGGCGAGGGGGACGGCGAGGCTGGGAGCACGGTCGCCGCCGCCGGTGTCCGCCGCACCCGCCGAGGCCGCGCGCCGGACCGGGCCCTCGCCACCGCCGGTGTCCGCCGCACCCGCCGAGGCCGCGCGCCGGACCGGGCCCTCGCCACCGCCGGTGTCCGCCGCGCCCGCCGAGGCCGCGCGCCGGACCGGGCCTCCCGGTTCGTCGAGCAGATCGACCGTGACGGTGCCCCGGAGGTGACGGGCGAGGAAGCCCACGAGTTCGCGGCAGGTGGTCGTCGCGTCGAGCGTCGTGCCGATCTCGCCGATCGCCAGCTCCAGGGCCCGCGCCCTGGTCAGAGCAGCCTCGTCCTGTTCCGCCACGACACCTCCACCGCCGTGCGGGCCTCCGGGTCGTACACCCGGTCCCCCCATTGCACCAGCGGCCGCCGCCCCGCGCGCGGCACGGAGCTCGCCCGGGACGGTTGTGCGGTGGTGCCCGATCTGATCAAGTACACCTGAGGCTACTGGCCAGTACGAGTTTTCGCTTCCCGGGGGGACCGCATGACGACCGGATCAGCCACCACGACCGGGTTCTTCACCTCCGTCGACGACGTCGCCGAAAGGCTCGCGACGACCGGCTACCTGGCGTCGCCGGCCGTCGCCACCACCGTCTTCCTCGCCGACCGGCTGGGCAAGCCGCTGCTCGTCGAGGGCCCCGCCGGAGTCGGCAAGACGGAGCTCGCCAAGGCCGTCACCGAGGTCACGGGAGCACGCCTGGTCCGGCTGCAGTGCTACGAGGGCGTCGACGAGTCCCGCGCGCTGTACGAGTGGAACCACGCCAAGCAGCTGCTGCGGATCACCGCGGGCCGGGGCGAGTCCTGGGACGAGACGCGCACGGACATCTTCGGCGAGGAGTTCCTGCTTCCCCGGCCGCTCCTCACCGCCATCCGGTCCGAGGAGCCCACGGTGCTGCTCATCGACGAGACCGACAAGGCCGACGTCGAGGTGGAGGGGCTGCTCCTGGAGGTCCTGAGCGACTTCCAGGTGACCGTGCCCGAGCTCGGCACCCTCACGGCGACGAGGCGGCCGTTCACCGTCCTCACCTCCAACGCGAGCCGCGAGCTGTCCGAGGCACTGCGCCGCCGCTGTCTCTTCCTGCACATCGGCTTCCCCGAGGAGGAGCTGGAACGCCGGATCGTGACCCTCAAGGTGCCGGGGCTCGATGCCGCGCTCGCCGCGTCCGTCGTCCGGGTCGTGGGGGCGCTGCGGGCGATGGACCTGCGGAAGGTGCCGTCCGTGTCGGAGACGATCGACTGGGCCCGCACGCTGCTCGCGCTCGGCGCGGAGCGGCTGGACGAGCGGGTCGTACGGGAGACCCTCGGCGTCCTCCTCAAGCACCAGGAGGACATCGTGAAGGCGGCGGCCAAGCTCGACCTGGACGCGGTGTGAGCGGGCCGGCGGCCGGCCCGGCGAAACCAGTCGGAACGGCGCAAGAAGTCGGTACGGCGGAACGAGTCGGTACGGCGCAAGAAGTCGGTACGGCGGAACGAGTCGGTACGGCGCAAGGAGTAGGTACGGCGGACGCGGGCGCCTCCACGGGCGGCGCCGGCACGGCGGACCCGGCCGGCTCCCTTGCCCCCGCAGGGGTCGCCGTACGGCTCACCGGGCTCGTCGCCGCGCTGCGCGCGCACGGGTTCGGGATCGGCACCGGTGAGACCGTGGACGCGGGCCAGGCGCTCGAAGCGGTCGGGTTCACGGACCGGGAGCGGGTCCGGGAGGCGCTGGCGGCGACGCTGCTCCACGGGGAGGGCCGGCGCACGGTGTTCGACCAGGTCTTCGACCTGTACTTCCCGCTCGGCGGCGCTCCCGGGGCGGCCGAGACGTACCAGAACACCGCCGCGGACCTGGCGGCGCTCCGGGACCGGCTGGCGGAGGCCCTCACCGCCGGTGACGGCGCCGCGCTCGACCGGCTGGCCGCGGAGGCGGTGGGCGGGTTCGGCGGCTACGGCTCCGGGCCGGAGTCGGACGGCTGGTCCTCGTACCAGACGCTCTCCCGGCTGCGCCCCGAGACCCTGCTCGCCCGGGTGCGCGACCGGTTGCGGGCGGCGGCCCCGGACGGGGACCCCGAATTCACCGAGCGACTCGTCGACGACGAGATCCGGCGGCGGATCGAGGCCTTCCGGGAGCGCGTGCGGACCGAGGCCCGCAGGCGCGTCGCCGAGCGGCAGGGCCGTGACCGGGTCGCGCGGCGGGCGGTCGCGGGGCCGGCGGACGGCGTGGACTTCCTGCTGGCCGGGCGGGCGCAGCTGGACGAGTTGCGGCGTACGGTACGGCCGCTGGCGCGGAAGCTGGCCACCCGGCTCGCGGCGCGGCGGCGCCGGGCGGCGCGCGGGGAGATCGATCTGCGGCGGACGCTGCGCGGCTCGCTGTCGACCGGCGGCGTGCCGGTGCGCCCGGTCCTGCGAAGGCGTCGCCCCCGGCGTCCCGAGCTGGTCCTGCTGTGCGACGTGTCGGGGTCGGTGGCCGGGTTCGCGCAGTTCACGATGCTCCTTGTGCAGGCCCTGCACGACCAGTTCAGCCGGGTACGGGTCTTCGCCTTCGTCAACCGCGTCGACGAGGTGACCGGGCTGATCGCGCGGGGCGCGGCGGATCCCGCCGGGCTCGGCGACCGGATCCTCGCGGAGGCGGAGCTCACGGGGTGGCACGGGCAGAGCGACTACGGGACGGCGCTCGGGGAGTTCGCCGAGCGGTACGCGGAGGCGATCGGCCCGCGCACGGTGGTCTTCGTCCTCGGCGACGCCCGCACCAACGGCGCCGACCCGAACCTCGCGGCGCTCCGGCTCGTGGCGGACCGCGCGCGGCGGGTCCACTGGCTCAACCCCGAACAGCCCTCGCTGTGGGGGACGGGCGACTCCGTGGCCCCGGCCTACGCCGAGCTCGTGGAGATGCGCCCCTGCCGGAACGCCCGCCAGCTGGGCGCGGTGATCGGCCGGCTGCTGCCGGTGTGAGGACGGGCGCCGGCGGGCACGGCCCCGTGGCGCCCGGTCGGCCCGCCTCCCGCTCCCCGGCGTGGCACGATCGGTCCATGGCAGACGGAACGGAACGACCCGAGACGGACCTCCCGCGCGGGATCGGCGCGCCCGCGACCCGTGCGCTCGTCGCCGCCGGGTACACGCGCCTCGCCCAGCTCGCGGATGTGCCGGCCGCCGAGCTCGCCGCCCTGCACGGCGTCGGGCCGAAGGCCCTGCGGGTGCTCGGCGAGGCGCTCGCGGAGCAGGGGAAGTCGCTGGGCTGAGCCCCGCCCGGTTGTACGGCGGGCGGGCCGTCGAACTAGCGTGGCCCCCATGGAACTCTTGGGAGAGATCACCGCCGGCCGTCCCCTGCTCGTGCTCGCCGTCAAGGAAGAGGCGCAGTTCCTCGACACGGAGCTGCCCGTCCTGCTCACCGGCATGGGCAAGGTGAACGCGGCCACCGCGCTCGCGACCGTCCTCGGCCGGGGGCCGCGGCCCTCCGGGATCGTGAACCTGGGGACGGCCGGGGCGCTGCGGCCCGGCTGGACCGGGACGCATGTCGTCGGCACCGTGGTGCAGCACGACCTCGACGGGCAGCTGCTCGCCACGCTGACCGGCGAGACGTACGGGGCGCCGCTGGTGCTTCCGGACGGCGGTGACGTGGTCCTCGCCACCGGCGACGCGTTCATCTCGGACGAGGCGGCCCGTGCCCGGCTCGCGGAGCGGGCGCCGCTGGTCGACATGGAGGGGTACGCGCTCGCGGCGGCCGCGGAGCTCGCCGGGGTGCCGCTGCGCATCGTGAAGCACGTCAGCGACGAGGCCGGGGACGGCGCCGCGCGCACCTGGCGGGAATCGGTCGCCGAGTGCGCGCGGGCGCTGGCCGACTGGGCGGAGGCGAACACCCCGTACCGCTCCTGACCCCCGCCCGCACGGCTCACCGGTGCTGGAAGTGGACCTCCGGGTTCGCGGGCGTCGGGCCGTCGAGGACCGGGCGGGGGACTCCGCGCAGATGCCGGTCGAAGAAGGCCGCGACATAGGTCCGGGTGACGGCGACGGCCCGGTCGGCGGGCAGCTCGGGCTGGGGCAACCCGAAGTGACGCTGGATCACGGGACCGTCGGAGAAGCTGAAGTGCTCGGATCCGGCGACCGTGATCCAGCGCTTCCAGCCGTCCAGCGCGGTCCACGTCCGGTCCCAGCTGGTGTCCTGCCCGCCGGGCAGGTGCATGCTGTCGTGGGTCCCGAGCATCAGGAACGGGCGGCCCCTCAGGCCCTCGGCCGGGAGGTCCTCCCAGAAGGCGCCGTCCATGTTGATCCCGGCGTCGATGCGCGGATCCGCCGCCATCGCGGTGGCCGCGCTCGCCCCGCCGATGGAGTGGCCGGCCATGCCGACGCGGCGCGCGTCGATCACACCCGCGTACCGCCAGACGGGCTCGGGCCCGGTGAGCCGGTCCAGGACGTGGCGCATGTCGGCGGCGCGCGTCGAGGTGACGACGCTGCCGTGCACCCCGCCCTCGTCGAGGGCCTTGCAGGCGACGCAGGTGAGGGTGCGGCCGCCGGGGAGGCTGATCCCGTACGACTCGTAGGCGTGGTCGACGGAGGCGACGACGTAGCCCCGCGAGGCCAGGTCCTCGGCGAGGCTCGTGAGCGTCCAGCGGGAGACGCTGAAGCCCGGCGAGAGCAGCACCAGGGGGTGCCGGCCGGCCGCGGGCCGGACGTCGGTCCTGCTGTGGGTGCGCGTGCGGGCGAGGACGTCGCCGGAGACGCCGGGCCCGAGCTGCTCGGCGAGCAGCCGCGCCTCGTCCCCGGTGGCGTACGGGGCGGGGCGGCCACCGCCGGGGTGGGCGGCCGGGTAGTGGAGCGTGACCATGAGGGCGCGACCGTCGGCGGTGGGCACCCAGGGATCGGTACGGGAGCGGTCGACGAGCGGCAGGACGGTGCTGCCGACGGAGTACGGCCCGGTGGGGTCCGGCAGTGCGGCGGGGCGCGCGACCGGCGTCGGGGCTTCGGTGACGGGCCTGTCCGTGTCGGCCGCCGTGGCGACGCCGGCGGGTAAGGCGAGGGAGCAGGCGAGCACGGCGGCCGCGGCCGCCCTGGTGAATCGGATCATGCGAGGCACGCTAGGTGCCGGGGCCGGAGCCGCGCGTCCGTCCACGGGCCTACGTTCGGTCAGCCCAGGGTCTGACACGGGATCCGGTCCCGGGCGCCCGGCCGGAGTTGCCCGTCCCGACGTCCCGGCCTTCGAGAGGATCTTGACAGTGCCGAAGGCGGGCTGCCTATGGTGAGGAGTCGCCGTCCGCACCCCGGACGGGACCGGAACCGGGGGGAGGCGCACATGCTCGCGATGATCACCGCGGCGCTCTCCGCCCGTCCGCGCACGTGCCTCGTCTGCCGTCGGCACGTCGACTACTGCCGTACCTCCTCGGCCATCTGTCCTTCCCTTCGCGCCTGACCCCGCCCCGCGTGGGTCCGCGCGTCCCGTGACGTCCCGTCGCCCGGCCCCGCGCAGCCGTGCTCCGCACCGCTGCCGTGCCGTCGCGCGTCCCTGTCGTTCGGAAGGACTCCCATGCCCCGCCCTGCCCTGCACCTGGCCGTCGAGATCGACGGCGACGGTGCCCATCCGGCCGCGTGGCGCCGTGCCGCGCACTCCCCCGGCGAGCTGCTGACCCCCCGACGGCTCGCCCGGGTCGCTGCCGCCGCCGAGAACGCCGGGTTCACCCTGGTCACCCTCGATGACTCGATCCTGCCGCCCGGCGACGGCTCCTCCACCGAGTCCGGTCCCGTGGGACGGATCGGCTCGGTGGAGCGGGCCGCGTTCGCGGCGGCGTCGACGAGCGTCCTCGGCGTCGCGCCCGTCGTGGCGACCACGTACGCCGAGCCGTTCCACGTCTCCTCGCAGCTCTCCACGCTCGACCACGTCTCGGCCGGCCGGGCGGGCTGGGTGGTGGGGGTCGAGGAGGACCCCGCCGCCGCCGGCGCCTGGGGTCGCCCGCTCGTCGAGGGCGCCGAGGCGCGCGCCCGCGAGGCCCGTGACGGTCTCCGTGTCGTACGGGACCTGTGGGACTCGTGGGAGGACGACGCGGTGATCCGGTCGGTCGCCACCAGCCGCTATCTGGACCGCTCGCGGCTCCACGCCGTGGACTTCACGGGCGAGACGTACTCCGTGAAGGGCCCGTCGATCGTGCCGCGCCCGCCGCAGGGCCGTCCCGTGGTCCTCGCCCGCGCGGGTCTCGTCCCGGCCGGTCTCGCCGATGTGGCGCTGGTCGGCGGCGCGACGCCGGCCGAGGCGGGAGAGGCGGCCGCGGCCGCAGGCACGCCGCTCGCCTTCGCCGAGCTGGAGGTCGCCCTCGACACCCCCGGCGCGACGGCGCGGGAGCGGATCGCCGACCTGGAGCGGTACGCCCCGTGGGAGGGCGGCCCGGAACGGCTGCGGTACGCCGGTTCCGCCGCCGGTCTGGTGGACCTCCTGACGGAGCTCGGTGGCCATGTGGACGGGGTGCGGCTGCGTCCGCTCGTCCTCGACGAGGACCTGGCGGTGCTCTCCCGGCTCGTCCTGCCCGAGCTGTTCGTCCGGCGGATCGCCGCCCGCCCGCTGCCCGGCACCACCCTGCGCACCTCCCTGGGCCTCCCCCGGCCCCTCAGCCGCTTCACGACCGACGGCGCCGCCGCGCTCGTCCGGGAGGAGACCCGATGACCCGCGCCGACCACGACGACGTCCCCCGCCCGGACGCCCGGCTGCACTTCGGTGTCTTCGTCCAGGGCGTCAACCACTGGACCATCTGGTCGGACCCGTCCAGCGGTTCCCAGATCGACCCGGCGACCTTCCTGCGGGTGGCCAGGACGGCCGAACGCGGGCTCTTCGACGCCTTCTTCCTCGGGGACGGCCTGCGGCTGCGCGAGTCGGAGGGCGGCATCCACGAGCTGGACGTCGCCGGCCGGCCGGACTCGATCGCCCAGCTGTCGGCGCTCGCCGCGGCGACCGAACGGATCGGTCTGGTCTCCACCTCCAACACCACCTTCAACGAGCCCGGCGACCTCGCCCGGCGGCTCGCCGGGCTCGACCTGCTCTCCGGTGGCCGGGCCGGCTGGAACATGGTGACCACCCACAACGCCTGGACCGGAGAGAACTTCCGGCGCGGCGGCTTCCTCGACCACGCCGACCGCTACCGGCGCGCCGAGGAGTTCCTCTCCGTCGCCCGCGCCGTGTGGAACGGCTGGGCAGAGGGCGCGGTCGCCGGTTCCGCCGACGCCCGGTCCTGGTCGGTGCCGGGGGCGGTGGCACGCGTACGGACGCGGACGGACCACTTCGATGTCGATCTGGCGCCGACGCTGCCGCGCAGCGCGCAGGGGCATCCGGTGATCTTCCAGGCGGGCGACTCCGGCGAGGGCCGGGACTTCGCGGCCCGCAACGCGGACGTGATCTTCTCCGCGCACGGTGAGGACTTCGACGACGCTCTCGCCTTCGCCGAGGACGTCCGGCGCCGGCTGCGGGCGGCCGGGAGGCCCGAGGACGCCCTGCGCATCCTGCCGGGCACCGAGATCGTCATCGGGGCCACCGAGAAGGAGGCGGAGGAGAAGGCCCGCTGGGTCCGGCTCCAGCAGGTCACCCCCGCGGTGGCGCTGGGCATCGCGAGCCGGCTGTGGGGATTCGACCTGTCCGGGCGGGACGCGGACGGGCCGCTGCCCGCCGAGGATCCGGTGGTCGCCGAGTACGACGGGAAGTTCGGCACGCGCCAACTGGGCGACACCCTGGACGTGGTGGCCGAGTGGCGGGCGAAGGCCGACGCCAACGGCTGGACGCTGCGCGAGACGGTCATCGAGCTCGGTCCGCAGCGCGGCCACGTCGGCACCCCGGCCGGGCTCGCGGAGAAGTTCGCCCGGTTCGCGCGGCACGGGGCCGTCGACGGTTTCAACATCTCGCCGTACCTGGTGCCGGACGGACTCGACGACATCGTCGAGCTGCTCGTGCCGGAGCTCCAGGAGCGGGGCGTGTACCGGACGGCGTACACGGGGACGACGCTCCGGGAACATCTGGGGCTCGCGCCGGTGGCGTGACCCGCGGAGGCGGGTGCCCGGATCCCGGGCACCCGCCTCCGTCGTACGGCCGTCCTCAGCCCAGCGGCACTTCCAGGAAGGCCGGTGCGCCCTCCGGGGAGCTGATGACGGTCTGCGTCCAGGTGACGGAGGCGTCCCCGTACAGCGGGTCCTTGCTGTCGACGACCAGCATCAGCCGGTGACCGGCGGCGATGTCGTACGCGGCGGCCTGGAGCCGCCAGGTCACGGTGCGGTCCTGGTCGGGCGTCAGCCCGTACACGTTGAGCGGCTCGTGGGTGATGATCCGGGCCGTGCCGTCCTCGGCGACGTCGAAGAGGTGGGCGATCAGACAGGCGGAGGCGGCGGTGGAGCGGACGGTGAGGCGCAGTCGCGGGATGCCCCGGACGCGACGGCCGGCCGTGGCCTCCCCCGCGGGGGAGGCGAGCGGTGCGGTGGTCCAGACGAGGGCGTGCCGCCGGTCGATCTTGCGGGTGTCGTAGGTCTTGGGGTTCCCGTCCCGTTCCGCCCGGCCCGTCTTCATGAGGCCGTCCATGACGGTGGCCTCGGTGTCCACGCCCGCGAGGAACGCGCGGCGCCAGCCGGTGACCTCCGAGGGAGCCGTCGTCTCGCCGGCGGGCAGGAGCCGGCCGTCGGTGCCGCCCGCGCCGTCGCCGGTGAGGCCGAACACCTCGACGCCGGTGGTGACCCGGCTCCAGTCGGCGCGGCGCTCCCGGGAAGCCTCTTCGACGATCCGGTTCTCGCCGGTCGGCTCGCCGGTGCCGGGATCCGGGACGGGTTCGGTGACGTAGGTGAACATGACCTGGTGGCAGACCTGTTCCCAGTCCTCCACCCCGTTGCGCTCGCCCTTGAGGTGGTGGTCGAGCCAGGCGTACGCCTCGGCCATGGGGACGTTGGTCCTGCCGGGCTCCGTTCCGATCAGCCCCGGCCCCTCGGGGGCGGCGTGGTCGCCGATCCAGAGGTTGAGCCGCTTGGGGACGTCGAGCCCGTCGAAGGTCTCCAGGAGCTGGTTGACGGCGAAGAGGCCCTCGTGCCAGGTGTTCGAGAAGAAGGTGGGGGTCTCGTTCTCGTTGGTGAGGTGCAGGTACGACTCGGGGGCGCGCAGCCGGCCCCACTCGACGACCCGGTCGAGGTTCCGGTCGGCGAGGAAGTCGGCGAGGATCTTCTGGTTCGCCTCGTCGAACTTGGTCTCCACCGGGCCTCCGGTGAGCGCGAGGAGGGCCTTGACGGCGGCCAGGTGCCGGGTGTCGTGGTCGTAGAGGCTGGTGGCGAGGTTCCCCCAGGTGCTGAGCGCGACGACGGCGGCGACGCGGTCGTCGTGGGCGGCGACGAGCTGGCTGATGCCGGAGCCGTAGGACTCGCCGAGGAAGCCGATCACGCTCGGGGCGAGGTGCTCGACCGCGAAGTCGACGACGGCGGAGCCGTCGGCCCAGTCGTGGGGTCCGGCGACGTCGACGAAGCCCTCGGAGGTGGAGGGCAGTCCGGGGATGCCGAGGCCGCGGGGTGTGTAGGCGAGGACGTGGTAGCCCCTGCGGGCGAGGGCGAGGTAGGCCCAGAGGAACAGCGGCCAGCCGAACGGGGTCCAGCCGGCCGGGACGACGACCAGCGGGTGCGGCCCGGGGCCCCGCTGCCGCAGGCTGAAGGCGGAGAGCCGGATGCCGTCCGTGGCATCGATGCGGTGGTACGCGGGCAGCGCGAGGCCCCGGACCTCCTCGATGTGCGCGGCGAGTACGGCGGGGAGTTCGCCGTCGCCCCCGTTCAGGAGGGCGGTGGCGAGGGTCTGGCCGAGGCGGACGGCGTCGGGGTCGACGGTGCCGTCGGCGGCCCAGAGGCCGCGGCCGGTCATGCGGGAGGCCTCGGCGGCGGTGAGGCGGGCCGTGATGCCCGGGAAGCCGGGGAATTCCTCGGACGATCCGTTGGCGAAGGGGGTGTCCTGGGGCACGTGCACCCGTTCCTCTCGACTGGGCTGCTGGCTGTCCGCTCTGCGGATGCCCGCAAGCCTCACGTACCGGGAACGGGGCGACCAGAGCGCACGAACGGCGCACGGGACGCGCAACCGGGCGGCAACGACACAAGCCACCCCGAAGCCGATGTTTGTCGGGCGGCCCTCAGGACACCTCCCCAGGGGGTGTCTGACCATGCGCGTCGGATCAGGCCGGGACGCCCTCGTAGCGGAGCTACTTGGGTGTTTCGGCCGTGCGGCGAGCGTGCGGGTAGACGCCGATCCGGCGCTCGGTCAGGACGCTGTCGAGGGCGGCGGCCTTCGGGTCGCGCAGGGCACGGGGCCAGTACTCGAAGAGCAGCCGGGGCAGCCGGTCCTGGGGGCCCGACGCCACTCCGGACGCGATGCAGCTGCGCAGCCTCCCCCGCGCGTCCGCCTCCCGCTCCGCCGCCGTCTCCCGCTCGCGGCAGAACCGTTCGATGGCCTGCTGGAAGGTCTCGTACCTGAGGGCGTCGAGGTCCTCGTAGTAGTACAGGACCGCCGCCGGTGTGACCCCGGCCTCGGCGGCGACGTCCTTGAGCCGGAGCCCTTCGAGTCCCCGACTGAGCAGGGCGCGTGCCGCGGCCTCGCCCAGCTGGGCACGCCGGGCCTCCTGGTCCTTGTTCCGCGCCACCGGACCCCTCCCCCGTCTCGTGAACTAAATCGCAACCAAAAGATACAGCGCCAGGTCTTGACCGCACCACGGCGGCTTCCTTAAATCTCCGTTTAACGAATCTGCCGCGTCCGTACGCTTTCCTCAGGAGGCCCTCATGACCAGCGCATCCGACACCCCACCCGCCACGGCACCACCCGCCGGGAAGGGCCTGCGGAGCGACTCCGTCGGCCTTCTCGCGACGATCGCCCTCGGGCTCGCCTCCGTCGCCCCCGCCTACAGCATCGCGATCACCCTGGGCCTCGTGACCCTCGTGGTGGGCGACCTGGCTCCCGCCGCCCTGCTCCTCGGCTTCGTGCCGATCCTCCTCACGGCCTTCGCCTTCCGTGAGCTGAACCGGCGGATGCCGGACTGCGGCACGACCTTCGTGTGGAACACGAGGGCGTTCGGCCCGGCCGTCGGCTGGGTGGCGGGCGGCTGGACCGTCCTGGTCGCCACCGTCCTCGCGATGACCGCGCTCGCCCAGGTCGGAGCCGCCGCGATCCTCGCCTTCCTCGGGCTCGACGCGGCGGCCGGCAGCACCCTCGCCGTCACGGCCCTCGCCGTGGTCCTGATCGCCCTGGTCGTCACCGTCGCCTACCGGGGCATCCAGCTCGCCGCCCACGTGCAGTACGCGATGCTCGGCCTCCAGCTCCTCGCGATGCTCGCCTTCGGTGTCGCCGCCTTCGCCCGGGACGGCGCCGCCACCCCGTCCCTTGGCTGGGTCTCCCCCTTCGCCTTCGACGACTTCGGCTCCTTCGCCGAGGCGGTGCTCCTCTGCCTCTTCATCTACTGGGGCTGGGACGCCCTGATCACCTTCAACGAGGAGACCGTCGACAGCGACCGCACCCCCGGCAGGGCCGCGGTCGCCTCCACCCTGATCCTGCTCGTCGCCTACCTCTTCACCGCGTTCGCCGCGATCTCCTTCGCCGGGACCGGCACCGCAGGCCTCGGACTCGGCAACGAGGAGAACGCCGCTGACGTCCTCACCCACCTCGCCCCCACCGTCCTCGGCGGCGCCGCGAGCCGGGTCGTCACGCTCGCCATCGCCGTCTCGGCCGTGGGCGCCCTGCTGACCTGCGCGGGCTCCAGCCCCCGGAGCACGCTCTCGATGAGCGCGCACGGCGCCCTGCCCGCCGCCTTCGGACGCATGCACCCCCGCTTCCGCACGCCCGCCTTCGGGACGGTGTTCTGCGGAGCCGTGGCGGCCGTCGCCCTGGTCCTGCTCACCCTGGTCTCCGCCGACTTCCTCGGCGACGCCATCCTGTCGATCGGCCTTCTGATCGCCTTCTACTACGGCGTCACCGGCTTCGCCTGCGCCTGGTACTTCCGCCGACAGCTGCGGAACTCCCCGCGCGACCTGCTGGTCAAGGGCGTCCTGCCGGCGACCGGCGGCCTGATGATGCTGGCGGCGTTCGTCCGCAGCGCCTACGACATGGCCGACCCCGACTACGGCTCCACGTCCGTCGGCGGGGTCGGCGGGGTCTTCCTCCTCGGCGTCGGCTCGATCGTCCTCGGAGGCCTCGTGATGCTGCTCGTCCGCACCCGCCACCGTCGCTTCTTCCAGGACGGCCGCACGGCCGTCACCACCCTGTCCGTCACGGAGAACTGAACCCATGCGCACCCTCGCCGTCGCCGCCGTCCAGACCACCCCCGTCGCCCATGACCCGGAGGCCAGCTGGGAACGGTTCGCCGACCAGGTCCGCGCGGTACGCGGCACCTTCCCGCACGTCCAGCTCGTCGTCGTCCCGGAGCTGCTGCTCTCCGCGGAGGCACCGCTGCTCGAGGCCCGCGTGGCGTGGATGCGGGAGGCCGCCGTGCCGCTCCCCGGGCCGCTGACGGACCGGCTCCGCGCCCTGGCCCGCGAGACCGGCCTCTGGCTCGTCCCGGGAAGCGTCTACGAGCAGGCCGACGACGGCCACGTCTACAACACGGCCCTCGCCGTCTCCCCCGAGGGCGAGATCGCCGCCCGCTACCGCAAGGTCTTCCCCTGGCAGCCGTACGAGCAGACGCGCCCCGGCAGCGAGTTCGTCGTCTTCGACCTGCCCGGCATCGGCCGCGCGGGCCTCGCGATCTGCTACGACGGCTCGTTCCCGGAGACGGCGCGGCAGCTGGCCTGGCTGGGCGCCGAGGTGATCATCCAGCCGACGCTGACCACCACCCGCGACCGCGAGATGGAGCTCGTCTGCGCCCGGGCGAACGCCTGGACGAACCAGCTCTTCGTCGTCAACGTCAACGCCGCGGACCCGGCCGGGGTCGGCGGCAGCGTCATCGTCGACCCGGAGGGAATCATCCGCCAGCAGGCGGGCCCCGGCGAGGAGGTCCTCGTCGACGTCCTCGACCTCGACACCGTCACGCGCGTGCGTACGTACGGCTCGGCGGGCATCAACCGGCCGTGGGACCAGCTCGCCCGCTACGGCGACCGCATCGACCTGCCCATGTACGGGGGCACGTTCCGGCCGGTGCCGGCCCGCGACACCCCCTAGGCGGTCCCGGGCGGGCGGACCACGACGACGGCGGCGACGTCGTCGTCGAGGCCGTCCGCCCCGTAGGCGGCGAGGTCGCGGTGGAGGAGCGCGGGCAGCTCCGCGGCCGGCTCCCTGGCCCAGCCGCGCAGGCGCAGCTCCAGCGGGTAGAAGGTGCCGGCCCGGTCGCGGGTCTCGCTGACGCCGTCGGTGTAGAGGAGCAGCCGGTCCCCCGGCCCGAAGGGCACCTCCTCGATCCGGTGGTGGTTCTCGGCGAGGCCCGCGAGGTTGACGGGCAGTGAGGGGTCGGCGAAGTGCACGGGCTCGACGCCGGTCGCCCGCTGGAGCAGCGGGGCGGGGTGGCCGCAGCTGAGGAGCCGTGCGATGTCCCGGCCGTCGGGGAGTTCCACGAGGAGGACGGTGGCGAAGCGTTCGGCGGCGTCGGAGTCCGGGTCCCAGGCCCCGTAGCGGGCGAGGCCCTCGTCGAGCCGGTCGGCGAGGGCCGCCAGGTCGTGGGCGTCGTTGACGGCGGCACGGAACGAGCCGAGCAGGACGGACGCGGTCTCGACGGCGCCGAGGCCCTTGCCCTGGACGTCGCCGAGCATGACCCGCACGGCGCCGGGGACCTTGACGGCCTCGTAGAAGTCGCCGCCGATCCTCGCCTTGGCCGCGGCCGCGACGTACAGCAGGTGCAGTTCGAAGCGGCCGAGGTGTTCGGGCAGCGGGCGCAGGACGACCCGCTGGACGACCTCGGCGACGGCGGTGACCTCGCGCAGGTCCTGCTCGTAGCGGGTCCGCACCCGGCTGACCCACGCGGAGGCGGCGGTGACCGCGGCGATGACGGCCTCGCTGGCGAGGAGTTCGGAGGCGAACTCCTCACCCCTGCTGAAGCCGAGGAGTGCGCGGACGCCCATCGCGGTCAGTCCGATGGCGACGGTCTCGCGCACGCTCCAGGTGACGGCGGCGAGCGCGGGCGCGGCGACGAGGAGTCGGTCGAAACGCTCCCGGTCCGGGGTGACGAGGTCGGCGACGACCGTCAGGACCAGGACCAGGAAGGGCAGGGCGCGACCGAGGTTGAACTGGGTGCGCGCCGCCGTGCCGGGAGGGCGGCGGGGACCGGCTGCGGGCATCTCATGATCGTACGCAGGGCTGTGTGCCGGGCCCCGGCAGCGCCTCCTCCGGGCGTGTTCCCCGACGGTGGGCGGCGTGGGGCAGGGCGAGCGCGGCGGGGAGGGCGAGCGCGGCGATCGCCGCCAGGGCCGGGAGGGCGGCTCCCCGGGCGGGGACGAAGCCGCCGTCCGGGACGAGGGCGAGCAGGAGGCTCGCGGTGGCGACGCCGAGCGCCGGGCCGACGTTCATCGCGGTCTGCTGGAGGCCGCCGGCGACCCCCGCGTGCCCCTCGGGGGCGCGGTGCACGACGACCGAGGTCGCGGTGACCATGAGGGTGACGAACCCGGCCCCGACGAGTGCGGAGGCGACGGCGACGGAGGCCGCGCCGGCCGTCGCGTCGAGCCGGGAGAGCCCCAGGACCCCGAGGGTGAGCAGTGCGGCGCCCGCCGTCGCCGTCCGCCGGGGCCCGAAGCGTCGCTGGAGCGGCGGGCAGAGCGGCGCGCCGAGGATCATGAGGGCGGCGAGGGGCAGGACGCGCAGCGCGCAGCCGAGGGGGTCGAGGCCCTGGACGTCCTGGAGGAAGTACGTCGCGACGAAGAGCGCGCCGGAGAGGGCCGCCGAGGCCGCGAGGAGCGCGGCGAGCCCCGCGACGACCGGAACGCTCCTGAGCAGCGCCGGGGGCAGCAGGGGGTGTGCCACGCGCCGCTCGTGCCGTGCGAAGACCGCCCCGGCGCCGAGGGCCCCGGCGCAGGCGAGGACGGCGGCGCCGGTGCCACCGGGCCGTGAGGCCGCGTCGAGCCCGTGGACGAGCAGTCCGAGCGTGGCGGCGAGCAGGAGGGCGCCGAGGAGGTCGAGCCCGGCGAGGCGGGAGGGGGTGGCGGGGCCGGATGCCGGGCGGTCGGGGGAATCCGTCGGTGGGTGCTGCGGTGAGGTGGGGCGGTCCGGCGAGGGGGCGTGCCGGGCGCCGCGGGTGCTGTGCGGGACGTCCCGGACACCCCCTAGGGCCAGCAGGCCGATCGCGAGGGTCGGGGGGACGCCGAGGAGGAAGACCGCGCGCCAGCCGTACGAGGAGACGAGGACGCCGCCGACGACGGGGCCGGCCGCGGCGGCGAGGCCGATGGCGGCGGTGCGCACGGCGATCGGGGTCGCGAGCCGTTCGGGCGGGTAGGCGGTGCGCAGCATGCCGAGGGTGGCGGGCTGGAGGAGCGCTCCGCAGACGCCCTGGAGCACGCGCAGCGCGATGACGGTGCCGATGCCGGGGGCCAGGGCGATCCCGGTGGAGGCGGCGGCGAAGCCGAGGGCGCCGACGGCGAACACCCGGCGGTGGCCGTAACGGTCGCCGAGGCGGCCCGCGAAGACGAGGAGGCTCGCGACGGCGACGAGGTAGCCGGTGCTGGTCCACTGCACCTGGCCGACGCGGGCGTGCAGGTCGTGTTGGAGGGCGGGCTGGGCGACGGTCAGGACCGTGCCGTCGAGGGCGACGACGGCGGCACCGACGACGCTGCAGGCGAGGGTCCGGTTCACGGGGCGGTCTCCGCGGGGCCGAGATGGGCGTCGAGCGCGGCCGACAGGAGGGGGCCCGGGTCGTCGGCGCCGGTGGCGAGGCCGAGACTGCCCCAGTGCCAGAGCTGGGCGATGCCGTGCAGGTTGGCCCAGAGGGCGCCGGCGAGGAGGACGGGGTCGGCGTCCGGGCGGACCCGGGCGAGGAGCGCGGCGAGGTGGGCGAAGAGCGGCAGGCTGGTCTCGCGCAGCCCGAGCCGGCCGCTCTCCAGGAGTTCGTGCCGGAACATCAGCTCGTACATGCCGCGCCGGCTGCCGGCGTAGTCGAGGTAGACGCGGGCGAGGGCCTCGATCCGCTCGCGGGCCGGGGCCGTTTCGGGGTCCTCCTCGGCGATGCGCGCGGCCAGTTCGGCGAAGCCCTGGCGGGCGATGGCGGACAGCAGGTCCAGGTGGGCGGGGAAGTAGCGCCGTGGGGCTCCGTGGGAGACGCCGGCGCGGCGGGCGATCTCGCGCAGGGAGAGGGCCTGGGCGCCCTCGGTGTTCACGAGCTCGACGCCGACCCGGACGAGCCGGTCGCGCAGCCCGTCCGTGGTCTCGGCCTCGGGGCCGTTCCGATGCAGGGTCATAGACACTGTCTACCAAGATCGAGTAGACAGTGTCTACCCTTCCGTGCGCCCTGATCCGTTACACTCGACGGCAGCGAAGGGGAGTAGCCCCGCGAACCGGTCGTCGACACACTGGAACCCCCGGGTTCCCGGTGACCGGGTCCGCGCACGACGCGGACGGGCGAGACCTTCGGCCAGGCAACAGCCACGTCCGCGTTCCCGTGGGCGTGGTCCGTCATGCCGGGCCGAGTGGTCCTCCCGTCGCCCACCGAGGTGGCGCCCGGAGCCACGGGGCCCGGACCGAGCAGAGAGCCCCGGTATGCACCTCGACCCCTTGGCGATCCTCACCGCCTTCGGGCTGATCTTCCTCGCCGAGCTTCCCGACAAGACGATGTTCGCGTCCCTCGCCATGGGCACGCGCATGCGTCCGCTGTACGTGTGGATCGGCACCTCCACCGCCTTCCTGGCCCACGTCGCCATCGCGGTGGGCGCCGGCAGCCTGCTCGGGCTGCTGCCGGGCTGGACGGTCAAGCTGGCCTCGGCCCTGATGTTCGGCTTCGGCGCGTTCATGCTGCTGCGCGGCGAGGGCGACGACGACGAGGCCGACGAGGGCGGGCGCACGGTCAGCGGCTTCTGGCCCGTCTTCTCGACCGCGTTCATGGCCGTCTTCATCAGCGAGTGGGGCGACCTGACCCAGATCACCACCGCCAACCTGGCCGCCACCAACGGCACCTGGTCGACGGCGATCGGCTCCTTCGCCGCCCTGACGACCGTCTCCGCCCTGGCCCTGGTCGCGGGCCGCTTCATCGCCAAGCGCGTCCCCCTCAAGACCGTGCAGCGCATCGGCGGCATCTGCATGGCGGGGCTCGCGGTCTGGTCCCTGACCGAGGTCTTCACCGGCTGAGCACGCCCCCGCTCCGGCGCACGCCCGTCGCTCCGGGACGGGGCGTGCGCCGGAGCGGGCCCGGTGGAATCATGCGCCGCATGGCCACCACCTCCGAACCGGCCGACCGCCTCACGGCGTTCGGGAACGAACTCGTCGACGTGCACCTCTGGCTCCGCGAGGAGCTCGCCCGCCTCCGCGAGGAGCTGGACTCCTTCCTCTCCGGCGGCGGCTCCCGCCCGCGCGACCTGCGGGCGCACTGCCTCGCCTTCCGCTCCGCGCTCACCCGCCACCACACCGCCGAGGACCGGGGCGTCTTCCCCGTCCTCGCCGAGACGTATCCGGCGCTGCGGCCCGTGCTCGACGAACTGGCCCGCGACCACGTGCAGGTGGAGGAGATCCTGGTCCGCCTCCAGGAACTCCTCGACACCCTCCCGGCCGAGCCGGGGACCGACCCGGATCCGGCGGAGGTGCGGCGGGTACGCGGCGAGCTGGACGGCCTCGTCGCCCTGGTGGAGTCGCACTTCACGTACGAGGAGAAGAAGCTCGTCACGGCACTCAACGAGCTCGGCACCCCGCTGCCGGACGACTTCGCGCTCCGCGACCTGACCGGCGGCTGACACTCGGCGCGACCGGGCGGGTGCCCCCGCCCGGCCTCTTGATGAAGCAGTGAATCACTGCTTCACTCCTTCCATGCCCTACCGACGCACCCCCGCCGTCCAGGCCCGGCTCGACGCCCAGCGCGCCTCGGTCGTCGACGCGGCCCTCGGGCTGCTCGCCGAACAGGGGTACGCGGGCTGCACGATGGCCGCCGTCGCCGCGCGCGCGGGGATCGCCACGGGCAGCGTGTACCGCCACTTCCCGAGCAAGGCGGAACTCGCCGTCGAACTGTTCAGGACCGTGGTGAGCCGGGAGGTCGCGGCCGTCTCCGAGGCGGCCGGGCACCCCGGGCACGGTTCGGCGGCCGAGCGGGTGGTCGCCGTGATCGAGACCTTCGCCCAGCGCGCCCTGAAGTCGCCGCGCCTCGCCTACGCGCTGCTCGCCGAACCGGTCGACCCGGCCGTGGACGCGGAGCGCCTCGTCTTCCGGCGCGCGTTCCGGGACGTGTTCGCCGCGCGCGTCGAGGAGGGCGTGCGCTCGGGCGAGCTGCCGCCCCAGGACCCGGCCCTGACGGCCTCGGCGCTGGTCGGGGCGGGCGCCGAGGCGCTCGTCGGGCCGCTGGCGGAGGGGGCCGTCGGGCCCGAGACCGTACCCGCACTCGTCACCTTCACCCTGCGAGCACTGGGAGTTCCCGATGCCGACCACGCATGAGGTCACCAACCAGGTACCACCGCTGACCGGTTACGACGTCTCCGCCGACCCCGCGCTCCTGGAGGCCCTGCGCCGCGAGGGCGCGGGCTGGGCCGAGGCCGAGGTCCGTGAGCTCGGGGCGAAGGCGGGCGGCGAGGAGGCCCAGGAGTGGGGGCGGCTCGCCGAGCGCCACTCCCCCGTCCTGCACACCCACGACCGGTACGGGCACCGGATCGACGAGGTCGAGTTCCACCCGCACTGGCACGAGCTGATGGACGTGGCCGTGCGGCACGGACTGCACGGGGCACCCTGGCGCGACGAGCGGCCGGGGGCGCACGTGGCCCGGGCGGCCAAGGTGTTCGTGTGGGGGCAGGCCGACGCGGGCCACCTGTGCCCGGTCTCCATGACGTACGCGGCGGTGCCGGCGCTGCGCGTCCAGCCGGAGCTCGCCGAGGTGTACGAGCCGCTGCTCACCTCCTCCTCGTACGACTTCGGGCTGCGGGTGCCGACGGAGAAGCGCGGCATCATCGCCGGGATGTCGATGACCGAGAAGCAGGGCGGTTCGGACGTCCGGGCGAACACGACCCGGGCGGTGCCCGCGGGCGAGCCCGGCGTGTACGCGCTGACCGGCCACAAGTGGTTCACCTCGGCGCCGATGTCCGATGTCTTCCTCACCCTGGCTCAGGCGCCCGGCGGACTCTCCTGCTTCCTGGTGCCCCGGGTGCTGCCCGACGGCAGCCGCAACGCGATCCGGCTCCAGCGCCTCAAGGACAAGCTGGGCAACCGGTCCAACGCCTCCTCCGAGATCGAGTACGAGGGCGCCCTCGGCCGGCTGGTCGGCGAGGAGGGGCGCGGGGTGGCCACCATCATCCGGATGGTCAACATGACGCGGCTCGACTGCGCCATCAGCTCGGCTTCCGGCATGCGTCTGGGGCTCGTACAGGCCGTGCACCACGCCACGCACCGCTCGGCGTTCGGGGCGAGGCTCGTGGACCAGCCCCTGATGCGGAACGTCCTCGCCGACCTCGCCGTGGAGGCGGAGGCCGCGACGGTCGCGTCGCTGCGCCTCGCGGGCGCGGTGGACCGGGCGGCGCGCGGTGACGCCGAGGAGGAGCAGCTGCGGCGGCTCGGCCTCGCGGTGACCAAGTACTGGGTGTGCAAGCGGGCCCCCGCGCACGCGGCGGAGGCCCTGGAGTGCCTGGGCGGCAACGGCTACGTCGAGGACTCGGGCCTGCCGAGGCTCTACCGGGAGTCGCCGCTGCCGTCCATCTGGGAGGGCTCCGGGAACGTCGCCGCGCTCGACGTGCTGCGGGCGATGGCCCGTCAGCCGGATGCGGTGGAGGCGTACTTCGCGGAGGTCGACCGGGGTGCGGGCGCCGACCGGCGGCTCGACACGGCGGTCGCGGGCCTGCGGAAGGACCTCGCGGGACTCGGCGACCCGGACGCGGCGGCGTACGGGGCGCGGCGGCTCGTCGAGCGCCTCGCGCTGGTGCTCCAGGGTTCGCTGCTCGTCCGGCACGGTCACCCGGCGATCGCCGACGCGTTCTGCGCCTCGCGTCTCGACGGCGACCGCGGCCTCGCCTTCGGCACGCTGCCGGCGGGCGTGGACACGGCGGCCATCATCGCGCGCAGCGGCCCGGATGCGGTGGCCACACCCGCCTGACCGGTCATGTCGGACAGCTCCTGGCCTACTTCCCGCCTAGCGTGACCCCCGTACGACAACGAGGGCCATTGGCGAAGGGATCAGGATGTCCGAGCACACCGGCACCACTCCGCAGGGGTACACGACCGTGGCGCCCTGGGTCGTCACCGACGACACGGGGGCCTTCCTCGACTTCGTCACCCGTGCGTTCGAGGGTGTGGAGCTGGCCCGGGTGGCCACCGAGGACGGAGCGATCGGTCACGGGGAGATCCGGGTCGGCGACACCGTCGTGCTGGCCTTCGACCGACGTGCGGACTGGCCCGTCCTGCCGAGCCTGCTGCGGGTGTTCGTCGCCGACGCGGACGAGGCGTTCGCCCGGGCCACCGCCGCGGGCGCCCATGTCGTGACCCCGCTCGCCGACGACGCCTTCGGGCAGCGCGGCGGGCGGGTCCGCGACCCGTTCGGAAACATCTGGTGGGTGAGCAGCCTCGTCGAGGAGGTCGCCGAGGACGAGATGTGGCGGCGGCTCAAGGACCCGGCGTACGCCGAGACCATGCGGGTGGCCCAGGAGACGCTCGACGCCGAGCTCACCGGGAGGGACCGGGGGCGCAGCAGTGCCCCGGTGGGTCCGGCCGACTGACCGGGCCGGCGCCGCGGGCCGTCATGGGTGGCAGTCTGGTCGGGCACGGTTCCCAGGGCCACGGCGTCAGCCGGTACGAGAGGGAGTCCCCGTTGGGCAGCGAGGCGATCCACGGTGAACTGGACGAGCGGGCAGCGAAGGTGTCGGAGCGCGTGGTCGCCTGGCGGCGGCATCTGCACCGGCATCCGGAGCTGTCCAACCGGGAGGTGAACACGGCCCGCCTGGTGGCGGACCACCTGGGCGCCCTGGGCCTCGACGAGGTCCGTACGGGCATCGCGGGGCACGGCGTCGTGGGCGTCCTGCGCGGGTCGGCGCCGGACGGTGAGCGGACGGCGCCCGGCGGTGGGCGGGTCGTCGCGTTGCGGGCGGACATGGACGCGCTTCCGGTGAAGGACCTCTGCGGGGCGGACTTCGCCTCCGAGGTGGTGGACGCCGACTACCCGGGAGGCCCGTTCCCCGTGTCGCACGCCTGTGGGCACGACTGCCACACGGCGATGCTGATGGGTGCGGCCACCGTGCTCGCGGGTGTCCGCGAGCGGATTCCCGGCACCGTTCTCTTCGTCTTCCAGCCCGCCGAGGAGGGCCCGCCGGTGACGGAGGAGGGCGGGGCGCGCGCGATGGTCGAGGCGGGCGCCTTCGCGGACCCGGTGCCGACGATGGCCTTCGGGTTGCATGTGACGCCTTATCCGAAGGGGTACGTGGGGTACAGGATCGGCAACCAGTACGGCGCGTCCACCCTGGTCCGTGTCGTCGTCACCGGACAGCAGGTCCACGGCTCCACGCCGTGGGAGGGGGTCGACCCGATGCCGGCGGTCGGCGCGGTCCTCACCGGCATCGGCCAGCTGTACCGGCAGGTCTCGGCCTTCGACCCGGTCACGGTGACGATCGGGCACGTCGAGGACGTGGGCCGGTTCAACATCATCGGCCAGACGGTGACCCTGTGGGGGACGGTCCGCTGCGCCGTGGAGTCCGACATGGCCGAGGTCCGGCGGCGCCTGACGACACTGGTCGAGCACTCCGCGGCGGCGTACGGCGCGACGGCGACCGTGGAGTATCTGCAGTCCGTGCCGCCCGTGCACAACAGCGGGCCGTGGGTGGAGGCCGCTCTGCCGACCCTCCGCCGGGTGGCCGGCGGGGAACGCGTGGTGGCGACGGGCGGGACGCTCGGGTACGACGACGTCTCCGAGTTGGTCGGCCGGTTCGGCGGCCTGTACGTGATGCTCGGCGTCCAGGACGCGTTGCTGGACGCCTCCGGCCGGCCGGTTGCGGTGGAGGGCGGTCGCGGTCTGGTCACCAACCACAACCCGCACTTCTACGCGGACGACGACACCCTCGTCACCGGTGTCCGTCTCCACGCGCACGTGGCGTACGACCATCTGACGGGTGCCCTGGCCGTTCCGCAGCGAGACCTTCGACCGTCGCGACGAAGGCCCTGAGCAGGGCGGATTCGGAGGCGGTGGGCCAGACGAGGCCGTATTCGAGGGGCGGAGTGCCGTGCAGGGGGACGTAGGCGACGCCGGGGCGGGGGTGGTACCGGGCGCCCCGGCCCGCCCCCGGGGAGGCGCCCCGGCCGGCGGTCACATGGGAGAGGACCTCCTGCCAGGTGCCGGCGACCGGTCCCCGGCCGACGGGGGCGCCGGAGGGGGTGCTGCGCGGGTAGTGGTGGTCGGTCCAGTAGCGGGGTACGGCTCCGCCGGGCGCGATCAGGTCGAGGCCCGCGAGGTCCTCCGGGCCGAGGGAGTCGCGGCGGGCCAGCCGGTGTCCGGCGGGCAGCAGCAGGACCCGTTCGTCGGTGACGACGACGGGGCCGGTGGTGAGGTCCGGCTCGTGGACCGGGAAGGCGGCGCACTGGACATCGAGCGTGCCGTCCTGGAGGGAGCGGACCCCGCCGTCGAGGGGCACCTCGCGGACGGTGATCTCGCAGTCGGGGTACGAGGCGAGCAGGGCGTCGGCGGCGGCCGTGAGCAGCTCGCCGCCCCAGGGGGTGCCGAAGCCGACGCGCAGCCTCCCGTGGACTCCGCGCCCCGCGGCGGTGGCCCGTTCGAGGGCGGCCCTCATCTGTCGGTGGGCGGGCAGCAGGTCCTCGTACAGGGCCTGGCCGACGGGGGTGAGGCGGACGCTGCGGCTGGTGCGGGCGAAGAGCGGGGTGCCGACGCGGCGCTCCAGCTTCTTGACGGTCTGGCTGATCCGGCCGGTGGAGACGCCGAGGAGCTCGGCGGTGCGCCCGAAGTGGAGTTCTTCGGCGAGCGTGAGGAACGCCTCCAGTTCGTACCGTTCGAGCATCGGTTCCGTCCTCGACATCAGCTGATCGTTGAGTGTGGCTCAACGCCGGTTTCATGATGGCATCTTGATCGGCCGGGCCGGCGGCCGGGAGCCTGGAGGCGTCCCCCTCCCCCGTACGGAAGGCCCTCCGTGGTCCCTCGCCCCCTCGCCCCCGCCACCTCCACCCGGCCCGTGAACGTCCTGCTCCTCGCCGTCGCGGGGGCGGCCACGGTCGCCAACATCTACTTCCCGCAGCCGCTGCTCGCCGCCGTGGCGCACGGCCTCCGGGTGTCGGAGCGGACGGCGGGGCTGATCGCCTCGGCCGCCCAGATCGGCTACGCGCTCGGCATCCTGCTGCTCGTGCCGCTCGCCGACTCCGCGCGACTGCGGCGCCTCACCTCGGTACTGCTCGCCCTGACCAGTGCCGCCCTGCTCGTCGCCGCGGCGGCGCCCGACATCGTCACCCTCACCCTCGCGACGCTCGCGCTGTCCACCACGACGGTGCTGCCGCAGATCCTCACCCCGGTGGCGGCGGTGCTCGCGGGCCCGGGACGGCAGGGCCGGGTCGTGGGCCTGGTGGGCCTCGGGCTGACGCTCGGCTCGACGCTGTCCCGTACGGTCTCCGGCGCCGTGGCCGACGCGAGCGGCAGCTGGCGGGTCGCCTACGTGGTGGCGGCCGTGGCGACGGCCGCGCTGCTCCTCGTCCTGCCCCGCCGGCTGCCCGAACGGCTCGGGTCGCGGGGACACACCTCGTACCCCCGCCTCCTGGCCGGACTTCCCCGGCTCCTCGCGGTCCACCGGGAGCTGCGGATCTCGGCGCTGCTCGGCGCGTGCGTCTTCGCCGCGTTCAGCGTCTTCTGGTCCGTGCTCGCCTTCCATCTGGCGGCGCCGCCGCTCGGGTACGGTCCGGGGGCCGCGGGACTCTTCGGGGTGCTGACCCTGCCCGCGGCGCTGCTGTCCGCGACGGCCGGGCCGCTGGCCGACCGGTACGGGGCGTCCGCGGTGAGCGCCGGGGGGCTGGCCTGTGCGGGGCTCGGCCTCGCGGTGGCCGGGCTCGCCCCGTACTCCCCGGTGGCCCTGGTGGCCGGGGCGAACCTCCTCGTGGTCGGGGTCAGCTCGTGCCAGGTCGCCGGACAGGCGCGGATCTTCGGGATCGGCCGGGCGGTGGCGGCCCGGGTGAACACGGTCTTCATGCTGGCCACGTTCGGCGGCGGGGCCCTCGGTTCCCTCGCCGGGTCCTGGCTGTACGCGGCGCACGGCTGGCCCGTCGCCCTGCTCGCCGCGGGGGCGTGCGTCGCCGTCGCCGGGCTCGTGGTGACGGTCGCGGCACGACCGGCGGCCCCGAGTTGCGTCCCGGACGCCACACGGGAGGCTGGGGGTATCCGCCCGCGCATCCCGCAGGGAGAGTCATGAAGCTGGACCTCACCGCCCTCGCCGACGAACACCTGGCCGCGGCCCGTACGGCACCGCACGGGCGCAGCGCCCACCGGATCATGCACGACGGGGTGCTGCGGCAGACCGTCATCGCCCTCACCTCGGGCACCTCCCTGGACGAGCACAACGCGCCGCCGGCCGCGAGCCTCCAGGTGCTGCGGGGCCGGGTGAACCTGACCGCCGCCGGGTGGGCGGAGGAACTGCCGGCGGGCACGCTGCGGATGATCCCCAAGGAGCGGCACGGGCTGACGGCCCTGGAGGACGCGGTGGTGCTGCTGACGGCCGTGAACGACTGACCGCCGGATATTCCGGTGCCGTGCGGGCGCGTGGCCGTGCAGACTCGCCCCATGGCAGACATGAAGGCGTTCCAGGACGAGGTGCGCCGCTGGGCCGCCGGCCTTTCCGGCGGGGACACGGCGAGGGAGCTGGCCGCGGGCCTCGGGGTGCGGACGGCGGTGCTCCTGGAAGGGCCGAGCGACTTCGCGGCGGTCGAGACGCTGGCCGCGCGGCGCGGCCGGGACCTCGCCGCGGAAGGCGTGTGCGTGGTGTCGATGGGCGGGGCGATGAGCGTGGCCCGCTACGCCGAACTGCTCGGACCGCCCGGTCTCGACCTGCGTCTGACCGGCCTGTGCGACGAACGCGAGCGGGGCTACTACGAGCGGGGGCTGCAGCGGGCCGGGGCGCCGCTGCAGGACTTCTTCGTCTGTGTGGCGGACCTGGAGGACGAACTCATCCGCGCGCTCGGCCCGGCGAGGGTCGAGGAGATCATCCGGGCGGAGGGCGACCTGCGCCCCTGGCAGACCTTCCTGAGCCAGCCCGCCCAGCACGGACGGCCCCGTCACCAGCAGCTGCGGCGCTTCCTCGGCACGAAGAAGGGCCGCAAGATCCGCTACGGCACCCTCCTGGTGGAGGCCCTCGACACCGAGCAGGTCCCGAAACCGCTCGACGACCTGCTGACGAGCCTCTGACCATCGGCGCGCGGCCCCGCACGGCGAGGACCGGGGCGGCGAGCAGGGCGGCGGTGTCACGCGACGCCTCCGAGGAGGTTCCTCCCGGCGGTACTCGTGTGCCGCCGGGTCCTCGGTTCAGGCGTCCGCCGTGACCAGGACGAGCGGGGTGTCGCCACAGGGACGCAGGAGCAGGCCGTCGGTGCGGTGTTCGGCCGGTGGGCCGGCGAGGACGGCGGCGAAGTCCGGGCCCTTGGTGAGGGATCCGGCGAGGTGCGCCGGGTCGGTCGAGGCGGCGACCCGGCCCCGCGCGTTGACGAGCCGGGCCGGTACGGGCAGCCGCTGGAGCACGGGCAGGACGGCCGCCTCGAAGTGCCGCAGATAGACGTCGGCGGCCGCCACGCCCATGAACCGGCCGCCGAGTTCGACCGGCGCGGAGAGCGTGAGGCTGTACTCGTCGGAGCAGAGGTAGTCCACGTACGGCCCGGCGACGGCCCGGCGGCCGGTCTCGCGGGGCAGCGTGTACCAGTCCCAGTGCGTGTAGTCGGAGTACGCGGAGTGCTCCGGGTCGAGGTCGAGCAGGAGCGGGCGTACGGCTCCGTCGGGGCCGCGCTGCAACCACTCCAGCCAGCCCGGCACGTCGGCCAGGAGGCCCGGCGCGGCGACGAAGCCCACACCGGAGACGAGCGGGTGGCCGGCGAGCCGGGCCCGCAGTCCGGGGCGCAGGCCCGCCAGGTCGGCGGCGACGGGTTCGCGCCCGGGCCGGGAGGCCCCGGCCAGCAGGGCGCCGGTGTCGGCGCCGGTCTCGGCGACGACGGCGAAGACCTCTTCGAGGGTGCCCCGGACGCGGCGGACGACCCTGTCGACCGCCTCCGCGTCAGCGGTGACCCCCGCGGGGCCCGCGAGCCCGGTGCTCCTGCCCATGCGTGTCCTCCTGGGGCTCGGGTGCGCGGCCGGGGTTGCCGAGGCGCAGCGCGATCAGCCGCCCCACCGACTCCCGTACACACGTCTCGGCGAGCGTTCTGGCCCGCTCGTCGGCCTCATCCTGCACGGCGGAGATCACGGCGCGGTGACGATCCGACACATCGCCGAGATGGACGGGGTCGTCGAGGACGAGGCAGAGGAGTGCGCCCAGGTCCGTCTGGAGGGCGATCTCCTCGCGGGTGAGCCGCGCGGACTGGGCCGCGGCGGCCAGCTCGACGTGGAAGCGCCCGTAGAGCCGGCTGCGGGTCGCCGGGTCTCCTGCGGCGGCGAGTTCCTCGACGGTGCGGGTCAGGGGGCGCAGGTCTCCGGGCTGGGTGCGGCGGGCTGCGAGCAGGGCGGCGGCGCCGGAGACGGCGGCCCAGTGGTCGCCGAGGTCGCGGAGTTCCTCGGTGGACCAGTCGGCGAGGCGGGCACGCAGCCGCTCCTCCGGCGGGTTGTCGGGCAGGGTGACGAAGCTGCCGCCGCCGCGGCCCCTGCGGGTGGTGACGAGGCCTTGCTGCCGCAGGGCCATGAGGGCCTCGCGCAGGGTGACGGTGGAGACGCCGAGCTGTCCGGCGAGTTCGGTCTCACCGGGCAACTGCTCCCCGTCGGCGAGGAGTCCGAGCTCGATGGCGTCGCCGATGCGGCGGACGACGGTGTCGACCCGGGCCCGGGTGTCGACGGGCGTGAAGACGGCCCTGCGGGCCGCGCCCGTCCCGGCCGCGCCGCCGCCGTCGTCCGGCCTGCCGTTCGGTCTCACGGTTAACCACCTCGCGCGTCGAGCGTTGACTCAGGCTTTACCTTAAAGGGGTCTTGAGATTTGAACTATGACTTCATATGTTTACACCCACGCCCGAACAACGCTCCACCGCACCAGAAAGGTTCCCGCCCATGGAGGGAATGGCGATCCGGCTGACGGGACTGCGCAAGGCCTACGGCCGGACCGAGGCCGTGGCCGGGGTGGACCTGGAGATCGCGGACGGCGAGTTCTTCTCGATGCTCGGCCCCTCCGGTTCCGGGAAGACCACCGTGCTGCGGATGATCGCCGGCTTCGAGGAACCGACCTCCGGCACCGTCGAACTGGCCGGCCGCGACGTCACCCGCCTGGCCCCCTTCGAACGCGATGTGCACACCGTCTTCCAGGACTACGCGCTCTTCCCGCACATGACGGTCGAACAGAACGTCGCCTACGGCCTGAAGGTCCGCGGCGTCCCCCGCGCCGAGCGCCTGGTGCGGGCCCGCGCCGCCCTGACGCAGGTCGGACTCGAAGGTCTCGGCAGGCGCCGGCCCGCCGAGCTCTCCGGGGGCCAGCGCCAGCGCGTCGCCCTGGCCCGCGCGCTCGTCGGCCGCCCCAGCGTGCTCCTGCTCGACGAACCCCTCGGGGCACTCGACCTCAAGCTCCGCGAGCGGATGCAGGTCGAACTCAAGGAGATCCAGCGCGAGGTCGGCATCACCTTCGTGTTCGTCACCCACGACCAGGAGGAGGCCCTGACGATGAGCGACCGGATCGCCGTCTTCCACCAGGGCCGGATCGAACAGGTCGCCACCCCCGCCGAGATCTACGAGCGCCCCGCGACCCCCTTCGTCGCCGGTTTCGTCGGCACCTCGAACCTGCTGACCGGGGACACCGCGCGACGGGTGGTCGGGGCACCGGGCACGTACAGCATCCGCCCGGAGAAGATCCGGATCCTCCCCGACCACAAGGCGGCCGCCGACCCCGGCCACACCACCGCCGCCGGCACGGTCGCCGAGGTCGTCTACCTCGGCGACTCCACCCGCTTCCTGGTCGACCTCGACGGCGGCGGCCGGCTCACCGCCCTCCAGCAGAACCTGGAGACCTCCTCCGCCGACCTCGCCGCCTTCCGGGGCGCCCGCATCGGCCTCCAGTGGCACCCGAGCCACGCGGTGCCCGTCCCGGACCACGCGTAGAGCACTCGCCGACAACCCCGTCCCCTCACGCAACGGAGAACCACGTGCGCCCGCACCGCTCCCTCCTGACCGCAGCCGCCCTCTCCGGGCTGCTCCTCGTCACCGCCTGCGGATCGGCCGACCCGACGGGTTCCGGGAAGTCCGGCGGCCTCAACCCGCCCGACCTCAAGGCGCCGACCGCCCTCGGCAAGGCCGAGGGCGAGGTCAACCTGATCGCCTGGGCCGGATACGTCGAGGACGGCACCAACGACCCGAAGGTCGACTGGGTCAGCGCCTTCGAGAAGCAGACCGGCTGCCAGGTCAACGCCAAGACGGCCGCGACCTCCGACGAGATGGTCTCGCTGATGAAGACCGGCGCGTACGACGCCGTCTCCGCCTCCGGCGACGCCTCCCTCCGCCTGATCGCCTCCGGCGACGCCGCCCCCGTGAACACCGCGCTCGTGCCCAACTACGCCGACGTGTTCGCCGGACTCAAGAACAAGGACTGGAACTCCGTCAAGGGCGTCTCCTACGGCATCCCGCACGGCCGCGGCGCCAACCTCCTCATGTACGACACGGAGAAGGTGAAGCCGGCGCCCGACTCCTGGTCCGCCGTCTTCGACAAGGCCTCGGCGCACAGCGGCAAGGTCACCGCCTACGACTCCCCCATCTACCTCGCGGACGCCGCCCTGTACCTCAAGGCGACCAAGCCCGGGCTCGGCATCAAGAACCCCTACGCCCTCGACCAGAAGCAGTTCGACGCCGCCGTGGCCCTGCTCAAAGAGCAGAACGGACACATCGGCGAGTACTGGAGCGACTACCTCAAGGAGATCTCCGCCTTCAAGAGCGGCGACTCGGTCGTCGGCACCAGCTGGCAGGTGATCGCCAACCTCGCGAAGGCCGAGGGCGCGAAGGTCGAGGCGGTCCTGCCGAAGGAGGGCTCCACCGGCTGGTCCGACACCTGGATGGTCTCGGCCAAGGCCAAGCACCCCACCTGCGCCTACAAGTGGCTCGACTGGATCGTCTCGCCGAAGACCAACGCACAGGTCGCCGAGTACTTCGGCGAGGCCCCGGCCAACGCCAAGTCGTGCGCCGAGACCACCGACAAGAACCACTGCGCCACCTTCCACGCCACCGACGAGGACTACTGGAAGCAGGTCCACTTCTGGACCACGCCCATCGAGCAGTGCCTGGACGGCCGGACGGACGCGCGCTGCGTGCCGTACGCCAAGTGGGTCCAGGCCTGGAACGAGATCAAGGGCTGACCCGGACGCCATGACCGCACTCTCCCCCGGGCTCTCCCCCGAGTCCGCGACGCGAGCCGCCAGCCCCGGCCGCAGTGCCGTCCGGCGGTTCGCCGGGGCCCTGCACCGGCGGCCCCGGCTGCGGCTCGCGGCCCTGCTCACCGCCCCGCTGCTCTGGCTCGTCCTCGCCTACCTCGGCTCCCTTGCGGCCCTGTTCCTGTCCGCGTTCTGGTCGACCGACAGCTTCACCTCCGAGGTCGTCCGGATCTGGACCACACAGAACTTCGAGGAACTCGTCAGCTCGCCCGTCTACCGGACGGTCGCGCTGCGGACCGTCGGCGTCGCCCTCGCGGTGACCGCCCTCTGCGCCGTCATCGCCTTCCCGCTCGCCTTCTACACGGCGCGCGTCGCGCACCCGCGCCGCCGTCCGCTCTTCGTGGTGGCTCTGCTCATGCCGCTGTGGGCCGGCTATCTGGTGAAGGTGTACGCGTGGCGGCTCATCCTCTCCGAGGGCGGGCCCCTGGACTGGGCGCTGCGGCCGTTCGGCCTGAGTGGACCCGGGTACGGGCTCACGGCGACGGTGCTCGTCCTGACGTACCTCTGGCTGCCGTACATGGTGCTGCCGATCCACACCGCGCTCGCCCAGCTCCCCGACAACCTCCTGAACGCCTCGGCGGACCTCGGGGCGAGGAGCCGGCGGACCTTCGTCTCGGTGGTGCTGCCGCTGGTGTGGCCGGCGGTGGCCGCCGGGTCCGTCTTCACCTTCTCCCTGAGCCTCGGCGACTACATCACGGTGCAGATCGTCGGCGGGAAGACCCAGCTGATCGGCAACCTCGTCTACTCCAACGTCACCCTGAACCTGCCGCTGGCGGCCGCGCTCGGCACCGTGCCGGTCGCCGTCATCGTGGTGTACCTGCTCGCGGTGCGGCGCTCCGGCGCGCTGCGCAGCCTGTGACCGGCCGGAAGGACCGCGACCGATGAACCTCTCCCGTCCCGCGCGGATCGCGCTGCGCACCGCGGCCGGCCTCGGCTTCGCGGCGATCTATCTGCCGCTGCTGCTCGTCCTGCTCGGCTCGCTCAACCCGGACCGCTCGGCGAGCTGGCCGCCGCCCGGCCTCACGCTCGACTGGTGGGCGGCGGCCTGGGACAACGAGGGCGCCCGCGCGGCGCTGTGGACCTCCGTCCAGGCCGGTCTCGCGGCGACGGCGGTGGCCCTCGTCCTCGGCACGCTCATCGCCTTCGCCGTGCAGCGGTACGCCTTCTTCGGGCGCGAGGCCGTCTCCTTCGCGGTGGTGCTGCCGATCGCGCTGCCCGGCATCGTCACGGGCATCGCGCTCAACTCGGCCTTCGGCACGGTCCTGGAGCCCCTCGGCGTGGGACTCGGGATGTTCACGGTGGTCGTGGGCCACGCCACCTTCTGCATCGTGGTCGTCTTCAACAACGTGGTGGCGCGGCTGCGGCGGCTGCCCGGCTCGTACGAGGAGGCGGCGATGGACCTGGGGGCGCACACCTTCCGCGTCTTCTGGGACATCACCTTCCCGCTGCTGCGCTCGGCGCTGCTCGCGGGCGGACTGCTCGCCTTCGCGCTGTCCTTCGACGAGATCGTGGTGACGACGTTCACGGCGGGACCGGGGGTGCAGACCCTGCCTGTGTGGATCTTCAACAACATGACCCGCCCTCAGCAGGCCCCGGTGGTGAACGTGGTGGCGGCGGCGCTCGTGCTGCTCTCGGTGATCCCGATCTACGCGGCCCAGCGACTCTCCTCGGACACACCGGGCGGCGGGCGGGTGTGAGGGGCGCGCCGGCCGGTCGGTGGGTGTGAGGGACACGCCGGGCGGCGGTGGGTGTGAGGGACACAGCGGGCGGCCGGTGCGTGTGAGGGACACAGCGGGCGGCCGGTGGGTGTGAGGGACACGCCGGGCGGCCGGTGGGTGCGAGGGGCGCCAGGGCGGCGGTGCCACCGTCGTCCTGCTAGTTCGCCCCGGTGTCCGCGATCGCCCTGGGCGTCCTCGTGGGCGCCGGGCTCCAGCGGCGTCCCCGGCTCAGCCTCGGCGAACCCGCCCCGGCCACCCCGGAGGACATGACGGAGCCGGCGGAGACGGGGCCCGGTCGCTGACGGCTCAGCGACCGGGCTTCCTCACCCATTCCAAGGTCACGCGCAGGCTCGCGTTCGCGCTGCCCTGGACGACCAGTGCGGTGAGCTTGCCCGAGTCCAGGCCGAGCTGGCAGCCGAATTCGACGGTCGCACGGTCCGGGGCCGCCTCATGGAGCGCCTCGCCGATCCGTCCGGCGAAGGAGGCGAGGGCATCGGTGACGGCGGAGAGGTCCGGGAGGCGGTCGCCGAGCCCTTCGAGTCCGGAGTCGGGACCGAGGCGCCGTGCCTCCACGAAGAGCGTCGCGTCCCCGACCTCGACCTTGGTGATCTCCTGCATCGGTGCTCCCTCGGGTCGGACGGTCAGAGTCTCGGGCTCAGGGCACCCGCGACGGACCTGACGACAGCGACCGTGGTGCCGTTGGTGGTGTCCACGGCGAGGGCGCTGCCCCGGAGCCACTCGGACCAGCCGAGGTTCCAGTCGCCGAAGCCGTTGTCGAAGGGCGTCATGGGCTTCCCGTACCCGTTGACGACCCGTACGAGGTCGCCCTCGCGGACGGTGTGGAAGAGCCAGGCGGCGTCCTCGGTGCTCATCCCCGTACAGCCGTGGCTGACGTCCTCGCTGCCCTGGGAGTCGAGCGACCAGGGCGCGGCGTGCAGGTATTCACCGCTCCACGTCACCCGGGTGGCCCAGCGGACCTTGAGGTCGTAGAAGTCCTTGTTGCCGCGGGCGATCCCGATGGAGTCGCCGCGCATGCGGACGAGCGGCTCCTTGCCGAGGACGACCTTGATGCCGCCTCTGGTCCGGTAGCCGGACTTGCCGGTGGTGACCTTCAGGGTGCGCAGGAGTTCCCCGTCGCGGAAGACCTTCATCTCGTGGGCGGAGACGTCGGTGACGGCCTCGATCCGGGCTCCGGTGGTGAAGGTGAGGGGGCGCGAGGGGCCGCCGTAGAGGCCACCGCCGATGCGGGCCCCGTCGAGGCCGCTGCGGACGCGGACCGTGGCGCGGGCGGGCCAGTACGTGCGGGGCCGGTAGTGGAGGGTGACGGCGTCGACCCAGTGCCAGGCGCCCTCGGCATGGGGTGAGCTCCGTACGGCGAGGGCTCGTTCCACGGCGCGGCGGGCGCCGGGGTCGTCCGCCGGGACGGGCCGGCTGAGCTCGGCGGTGATCGGTTGCCCCACCCCGTACGTGCCGCCGTCCTCCGGTCCGAACGCGACGGTGAGCCGCTCCCCGGCGGGCATGGGGGCGGTCCGGAAGTCGAGGCGGGCGCGGTGCGGGCCGTACGCCCCCGTCCCGTCGACGACCATCCGGGCGGCGTAGCGGGCGCCGGCCGGCAGGGGTGCGGCGCTGGTCCACCGGGTGTGGTCCGCGCTCTGCACTCCGGCGACACGGCGGCCGCGCCGGTCGGTGACGTTGACGTCGGCGAGCACGCCGGGGGTACGGAGCGCGAGCTCCACGCGGCCGGTGGCCTTCGGGTCGAGCGTGAACGGCCGGCCCGTGAGGACGCGGTCGCCGCCGAGCACGACCGTCCGGGGCGGGGCGGAGCACAGGCCGTCGGCGGCGGCGCAGCCGTCCAGGGAGACGACGGCGGTGGCGTCCCGGTCCGCGGCGGCCCCCTGCTCGGGTGCGGAGTCGGGGCCCGGCGACTGGGCGGCCGTGCTGACGAGGACGGCCCCCACGGCGAGGGAGAGCGCTCCCCATCCCCGTGCGTATCGGCGTGACGGCACGTCGGACACCATCCCCTTCATGCGGTGGCGTCGGCGGGCGTTGCCGACCGCAGCATCAAAACGGATGAAAGGAGAAAAAGATGATCAAGGCGCCGGGCGTGGCGCGGAGTCGGGGGCGAGACGACTCGAATGGGTCAGCGGGGCGGTCGAGATCAGGCGGGGGCGGGGCGGCCGGGCGGGTGTCAGCGGGGCGGCTCCGGGAGCTCCTCGCCCGTCTCCAGCAGGGACTTGAGGCTGGAGATCAGCGCGGGCCAGCCCTCGCCGATCAGGCCCTTGATGGTGCCGTCGGGCTCCAGGTCGCCGTGGGTGACCGTGAGCTTGACCGTGTCGCCGGACGGGTCGATCACGAAGGTGACCCGGGACCGGCGCTCGCGGGTGAGGCGCTCGTACGCCTCCGGTTCAAGACGGACGGCCTCCGCCCAGTCCGGGGTGAAGGTGTGCCAGGTGTACGAGAGGAGGCGGCCGGGCTTGGCCTCCAGGACCACCTGCTCGGGGTCGACGGTCCTGCGGCCCTGCTCGTCCCAGACCATGGACGCGCCTGGGGTCCACGTCGACTCGAAGGCCACGCCCCAGTAGCGGCGGGTGAGCTCCGGCTCCGTGAGCGCCTGCCAGAGCTCCTCGGGAGTGGTCCGGATGTAGGTGGTGTACACGAACGTGTCGCTGTCCATCGCACTGCCCCTCGGATCTGCTCCCCCGCGGCCTGCCCCTCTCCAGCCTAGGCAGGCGCCGGACGGACCTGCCAGCGAAGGGCCTCCGTCCGGCGTGCCCGGATGCCGGGCCGGCCGTCGACGGATGCTGGGCCGGCCGTCTGCGGATGCCGGGCCCGCCGTCCACGGAAGCCGCGCCGGTCGCCCACGGACGCCGCGCCGGTCGCTCCCGGAGGCCGCGCCGGTCGCTCCCGGAGGCCGCATCGGTGAATAGGTGCGGAGGAAACTATTCAACGTGCTGCTAGCGTGTCCGAATGTCCCTCAAGCACGCCGTCCTCGCAGCTCTCCTGGAGGGCGAGGCCTCCGGATACGACCTGGCCAAGATCTTCGACGTGTCCGTCGCCAACTTCTGGGCCGCCACCCCGCAGCAGCTCTACCGCGAGCTGGAGCGGCTCGCCGAGGCCGGCCTGATCGCGGCCCGCGTGGTGGAGCAGGAACGGCGCCCCAACAAGCGGATGTTCAGTCTGACGGAGTCGGGCCGCCGGGATCTGGTCGCCTGCACGAGCACACCGCCGCGCCCGAGCGCCGTCCGCGACGAGCTGATGGTGCAGGTCCAGGCCTGCGACGAGGGCGACACCGCGGCCGTCCGGGAGTTCGTGGCGCAGCGGATGGAGACGGCCAGGGCGAAGCTCGCCCGCTACGACCGGCTGCGGGAGTGGATGCTCGACGGCCGGGACGAGGACACGTACCTGGGCGAGGCGGAGCGCGTCGGGCCGTACCTCACGCTGATGCGGGGGCGGTTCTTCGAGGAGGAGAACCTGCGCTGGGGCGAGCGGGCCCTCGCCGTGCTCGACCGGCGCGCCGCCGCAGGGAGCGCGGCCCCGGAGGCGGTACGCCAGGGGTGACGCCGGTCCTACCGTGCGGTAACGTCACGGGCCGGCCATCGGAGGCACCGGTGGCACCCCGCGGACGCATCGAGGACGGCCTGAAATGAACGTCGGTGACCTCGTCGAGGACTTCACTCTTCCGGACGAGACGGGCGCACCGCGCTCATTGACCGGCCTCCTCGCCGAAGGCCCGGTCGTCCTCTTCTTCTACCCGGCGGCCCTCACCCCGGGCTGCACCGCCGAGGCCTGTCACTTCCGTGACCTCGCGGCCGAGTTCCGTGCCGTCGGCGCCCTGCCGGTCGGCATCAGCACCGACGGGGTGGAGCGGCAGCAGGAGTTCGCCGAGCGGCACTCGCTCGGCTACCCCCTGCTGTCCGACCCGGACGGTGCCATCCGGGAACGGTTCGGCGTGAAGCGCGGCTTCTCGCTCGCGCCGACGAAGAGGGTCACCTTCGTGATCGGCCAGGACCGGCGGGTCCGGGAGGTCGTCCGCAGCGAACTGCGGATGAGCGCCCACGCGGACCGCGCATTGGCCGCCCTGCGCGGCGCCTGACCCCGCGGACCCTTTGTCAGACGCCCAGCAGCTTCGCCTTGGCGGCCGCGAACTCCTCGGGCGTGAGCAGGCCCTGCTGCGCGAGCTCGCCCAGCCGCGCCAGCTGGTCGGTGATCGACGCCTCCCCGCCGGGGGCGGGCGGCGCGGGCGGGGGCGCGGCGGGGGCCGGGGGGCCGGGCTGCGGTGCCGCCGACTGCTGCTGGGCCTGGAGTTCGGCGATGGCCTGCTCCTGGTCCTCCTCGCGGCGCGCGGCGCGTGCGGAGCTGCGGCCCGCCGCGTAGGCCGCGCCGCCGACCAGGGCGCCACGCAACAGGGGCGCGCCGGCGGGCCGGACGACCGGTCGCAGGAGGGGGCGTCGTCGCAGGAACACGTTCAGCTCCTTCCGACCGCTGCGGCGGCCACGGCCTCGCGATGGACGGCTCGCGCCTCTTCGACCAGCTCGTGCGGTACGCGCACGGTCGCGGCGATCCGGCCGCCGGCCTCGCGGATCGCCTCCGACGCGCGCGTGGCCCAGACGTGCTCGACGAGCAGCATCAGCGCGCAGGAACCCGGTTCGAGCGTCTGCGCCGCCTCGGCGGCGTCCTCGGGGCCGAGGAGATTGATCTCGGGTCCGATCTCCGCCGTGGCCTCGTCGAACTCCTCGTACTCGACGAGTTCGGAGGTGGACACCTCGCCCGAGGAGGACTTGACGACGACGAGCGAGTCGACCAGGCGCACCTGGCCCGCTCTGCGCAGCTCCGCGACGGCCGTCACCGCCGCCACTCTCAGTCGCTCCCCCGGGAAGGCGAGCACGACACATTCCACCGGGCCCATGTTGCTCCGTTCCGTTCCTCGTGCGGTTCGCGGCCCGGCGCGGGCGGGTGGTGCCCGGCTCCGGCGACGATCCGCGGCCTCCATCCGAACACGGCCGCGCCCGGCCCGCACACGGAGTCGGCAGGACCTCCGGCACGACATGCGGACGGGCGGAGGCTGGGTGAGACTCGCTGCATCGCCAGGCCTCCCCGGCCTGCGCGGGAACGGAGTGTGCAGGCATGGACGACTACCCCGCCCTCAATCTCTTCTGGACCATGCTGTGGTTCTTCCTCTGGATCATGTGGCTGTTCCTGCTGTTCAAGGTGATCACCGACATCTTCCGGGACCACTCCCTCAACGGTTGGGGCAAGGCCGGCTGGCTGATCTTCTGCATCGTGCTCCCGTTCCTCGGCGTGCTGGTCTACGTCATCGCTCGCGGCAAGAGCATGGGTCAGCGGGACGTCAAGCAGGCCAAGGAGAGTGAGGCGGCGTTCCAGGAGTACATCCGCAAGACCGCCGGGACGCAGGGCGGCGGCGGCAGCGCCACCGACGAACTGGCCCGGCTCGCCGACCTCAAGGAGAAGGGGGCCATCACGGCGGAGGAGTTCGAGAAGGCCAAGGCCAAGGTCCTGTCCTGAGATTCCACATGCGGCGGGCGGGACGGCGGCGCGCCGACACCGAGGGAGGCGGGCGCGGCGACGGGCTCAGTGGTTCCCTGCTGCGGGAAGTCGCGGCGGAGCCCGGGAGGCTGCCGGAAGCGCTCGCCTCCTTCGCCCTGCGTCACCTCGGCCCCGGGGCGGGGCCGTCGGTCGAACGCCTCCGCGCGAAGCACCCCGAGGCCGACGGGGCGGCCCTGCGGGCCCTCGTCGTCAGCCGCGGGCGCCGGAGGGTCACAGCCGAGGGGTCCTTCGTCGGGGGACCGTTCATGCTCCTCATCCCCGTCGCCTTCTGCGGAGCCCTCCTCTCCCAGGCGCGCATGATGCTCGAACTCGCCGCCACCGAGGGGCGCGACACCACGGATCCGGAGCGGGCGGCCGAACTGCTGGTCCTGCAAGGGGTGTACGAGGACACCGGGACGGCGCTGGCCGCCCTGGACACCACCACCGGCAGGCCTCGGCCGGAGAACCGGCGCGGGCGGGTGGCCTCGCTCCGCTATCTCGTGGTGCGCATGGCCTGGCTGCTCGGACTGCTCACTCCCTCCGACGAGAAGGTCGGACGATGGACCCGGATCGGCCAGTGGGCGCTCGTCGGCGCCGTGTTCCTGGTGGGCCTGGTGGCCCCGCTCGTGTGGCTGCCGTACATGGCTTTCTCGTACAACCGCGCCACCAACCGGATGATCGACCGGGCCACCGTCTTCTACGTCGGCTCGCGTGACCAGCGCACCCCGCGTGGCGTCCGCGTCGACCCCGCCATGGCCACGGCGGGGCTGCGTGCGCTCGGATCGATGCTGCTCCCGGCGGTCACCCTGTTCCTGGTCATCGTGACCGACACCCGGATCGCGGGCGGACGGTGGCCGGTGGCCGGGATCGTCCTGACGACGAGCTGCCTGGTCACGGGCGGATGGTGGCTGTGGCGGCGCCGGCGACGACGCCGTCAACCACCCCCCTAATACGTATATGAGATGCATCTTTGATACGGTCAGGCCGTGAGGCTGACGAAGTTCACCGACCTGGCGCTCCGTGCCGTCATGCGCCTGGCGGTCACCGCACCCGAGGAGTCCGTCACCACCCGCGAGGTGGCGGAGTCGATGGACGTGCCCTACGCCCACATGGCGAAGGTGGTCACACGGCTCCAGCACCTCGGCGTGGTCGAGGCGCGACGGGGCCGTGGCGGCGGGCTGGCTCTGACGGAGCTGGGGCGCCGCTCCTCGGTGGGCTGGCTGACGCGGACCCTAGAGGGGGAGGAGGAGGTCGTCGCCTGCGAGGGCGATCCACCGTGTCCGCTGCGTACGGCATGCCGGCTGCGCGGAGCGCTGCGCGAGGCCCAGGAGGCCTTCTACCGCACGCTCGACCCGATCACGGTGGCGGAGCTCGTGGGCTCGCCGACCGGCCCCCTGCTCCTCACCCTCAGCCCGAGCCCCACGCGACTCCCCTGACCGAGCCCGCTCGACCGGGCCGCCGAGCGACTGGGCGACCCCGGGGGATCATCCACACCTTTTAATACGTAGATCATCTACCAGATTGAGAGTTCCCATGCTGTCCGAGCAGGCCGTTCCGGTCGTCCGCGCCACCCTGCCCGCCGTCGGCGGCGCACTCGACGAGATCACCGAGCGCTTCTACGGGCGCCTCTTCGCCGCCCACCCCGAGCTCCTGCGCGACCTGTTCAACCGGGGCAACCAGGCCAACGGCGAGCAGCGGAAGGCGCTCGCGGGCTCCATAGCCGCCTTCGCCGTCGCCCTGCTCGAGAACCCGGACAGCCGCCCCGACGCCATGCTGTCCCGGATCGCGCACAAGCACGCCTCGCTCGGCGTCACCTCCGAGCAGTACAAGACCGTGCACGAGCACCTCTTCGCCGCGATCGTGGAGGTCCTCGGCGAGGCGGTGACCCCCGAGGTCGCACAGGCCTGGGACGAGGTCTACTGGCTGATGGCGAACGCGCTCATCGCCGTCGAGGCCCGTCTCTACCAGGAGGCCGGCGTCACCGAGGGCCAGGTCTGGCGCCCGATGGAGATCGCCGAGCGCCGGGAGGAGACGTCCGACACGGTGTCCCTCGTCCTGCGCCCCACCGACGGCACCCCGACGGCCCCGTTCCGGCCGGGCCAGTACGTGAGCGTCCGCATCGAGCTGCCCGACGGCGCCCGGCAGATCCGCCAGTACAGCCTCTCCTCCGCTCCCGGGCACCCGCAGTGGCGGATCACGGTGAAGCGGGTCGACGGCGACCCGGCGGGCGAGGTCTCCTCCTGGCTGCACGCACACGCCCGCGCGGGCGACACCGTTGAGGTCTCGGCCCCGTTCGGCGACCTCGTCCTGCCCGAGGGCGACACTCCCCTGCTGCTCGCCTCCGCGGGCATCGGCAGCACCCCGATGCTGGCGATGCTCGACCACCTGGTCGCCACCGGATCGACCCGGCCGGTCGTCGTGGTGCACGCCGACCGCGCGCCCGCCACGCACGCGCACGCCGAGGAGCTGCGGCGCCTCGTGGACGCCCTCCCGCAGGGGACGCTGCACCTCTGGTACGAGGAGCCGGGCGAGTCCGACGCCCGGCCGGGCCGCGCGGACGTCACCCTCATCGACCTGCCGGCGGGCACCACCGCGTACCTGTGCGGGCCGCTGCCCTTCCTGCGCGCGGTCCGCGGCGACCTCCTCGGCCGAGGCACCCCGGCGGCCGACATCCACTACGAGGTCTTCGGCCCCGACCTGTGGCTCGGCGCCGAGGCCTGACCCGCTCCCGCCCCTTGCCGGCTACTGACCCTCCGCCACCCGGGCTGCGCAACTGTCGCGCGGCCGGCGGAGGGTCAGCAGCCGGTGGACCAGATGTGGGAGTCACCACGGTCGTTGGCGGCGCCGTCGTATCCGACCTCCTGCCCCGGGGCGAGACAGATGGTCATGCTGCCGCCCTGCCAGGCGCTTTCGTAGACCTGGACGTGGTCCTTGATTCCCGGTCCCGAGATGCCGTGGTTCGCCCACGAGGAGTCGGTGTCGGAGATCCAGCTCTCCCACCAGCCGTCATCCCCGCTCCAGTTGGCGCGCTGACCGCCGAAGTTCGCGTCCTGCCAGACGCAGAACTCGCCGGCGGGGCATTCGGCGGCTCCGGCGGCGGAGGCGAGGGCGAGTCCGGAGGTGACGGCGAGGAGGGCGGCGGCGGAGGTGGCGATGAGTCGCTTCACGAGTGGGTGGAGCCCTTCTGTGGGTGGGTGGACGCGGACAGTGCGACTGCCCGCCGCAGCGCGCGGTCGCGCAGCTGCCGATAGGTGGTGAGTTCCTCGCGGTGCAGGGTGCGCACCGTGACCAGCTCCGCGGCCTCCAGCCGGGCGCGGACGTCCGCCAGCCCGGTCTCGCGGGCACAGCGGGCCGCGACGGCGGGATCGGGGCGGTCGGGGCGGGGGTGGCCGGGTGGGCTCGCACAGCGGGTCCAACGCGCGAGCGCCGCCTGGTGGGCGGGGTCGGAGCGCATCCGGGCCTGAGCCTCGGCGCGGAGGTTGTCGACGGTGACCTGGGCCCGGAACCAGCGGCGCTGGTCTCCGTAGAGCCGGTGGCGGGCGGTGGCGAGGCAACCGTCCTCGTGGGCGGTGACGGTGGCACCCGTGGCGAGGGTGACGGAGAGCTCGCGGGGTCCGGCGCCGAAGAGCGCCGCCTGGAAGGTGCGGTCCTCGTCCGGAGCGCGGGGCCGGGCCGTGAGGGTGAGCCCCCGGGCGTCGAGACAGTCCACCACGAGGCGGTGCTCGGCGGATGCGAGGAGCTCGTCCTGGGCCGCGGTGCTCGCCGGGACACCCGGGGGCTCGGGCCCACCGGGTCCGACGGTGGCGCAGCCCGAGAGCAGGAGCGCGGCGGCTGCGGCGAGGAGGGCGCGACGGGCGCGGGAGGTGGTGCGGACCATAGGGTCCCCCTTCGATCGTCCCTGGTCGGAGTGGCCGGCGGTGATCGTCTTGACCGGCTCGGGAAGATCACTGCCCGGCGGTCGGGCCACCATGCCGAGGCTCACTCGAACGAGTCGAACGCGCCGGGGTGCGCGCCCCTCACGCGCCGTCCACGTGCTGCCCACGTGCCGAAAAGGTGCGGAGAAGGGGCGGAGAAGGGGCGGCGGCGATGAGGACGCCTACGCGACAAAGCCCCGGTTGGACGGGGGATTCCAACCGGGGCCGATCGCCGTGACGGACGAAGAGCGGTCACCTCTCGGGGGGGACCTTGGGGACCGGACCCCTTCGCAGTCACATACGTATGAACGGTAAACCTTTCCCGAATGTTCCGAGAAATCCCGGGTGGTCGATGTGAGGCACCTCACCCGGTTTCGGCAGGTCCGTCAGTCCCTCTCGGGGCGGTAGACCTCACCGGGCTCGGCCTTTCCGGGAGCGAGCAGCTCCGGCACCGTCACGAACGTGAAGCCCCGCCGCTTGAGCTCGTCGATGATCGAGGGCACGGCCGGCACCGTGCCGTCGTAGATGTCGTGGAGCAGGATGATCCCGTCGCGGTGGGCGGCCTCCAGGACCCGCTGCCGTATGAGGGCCGAGTCGGTGGTGGAGTAGTCCTTGGCCGTGATGCTCCACAGGACCTGGGCGAGCCCGAGCTCGCGGCTGACGTCGGAGACCGTACCGTCGGTGCGGCCCTGCGGCGGGCGCATGAGCGTGGGCTTCCGGCCGGTGATCTTCTCTATGGCGTCCTGGGTCTTCGACAGTTCCTCGCGCACCTCGGACTCGTCGAGGTCGGTGAGGATCCGGTGCGACCAGGTGTGGTTGGCCACCTCGTGGCCCTCGTCGGCGATGCGCCTGACCACGTCGGGGTAGCGGTCGACGTGCTTGCTGCCGAGGAGGAAGAAGGTCGCCGGAACCCGCTTCTCCTTGAGGACGTCGAGGAGATGCGGGGTGTCCTTGCCCGGTCCCGCGTCGAAGGTCAGGGCTATGCACTTGACCTTGGTGCAGTCGACCCGGCGGGCCGTGCCGCCCGCCTTGCCGTCCGTTCCGGCCTCGCCCCGGGCATCCTGCGGCGTGATCGGGTCGACGCCGCAACCGCCGAGCGTCAGCATCAGCGATGCCGCGGCGAGCAGGGCGGTCGTCACTGCCCTGCCGCGGCCAGGCCTGGATCGGAACATGGTGGACCCGCTTTCCCCGTGGTGTCTTCGGTACAGCCGTCACCGCTGGTCAGGGCGGTGGGCTTGATCGAAAGGCACTCTACACACGGTGTATACCGGGGATGTCGGCGGGGTCCGCCTGCCCTTCACGGGCACACGAGAACCCCGGACGGCGCCCGTCCGCGCCGCCCGGAGTGTCCGCGCGTCCCGCTCAGCGGGACGCGAGCAACAGTCGGGCCTCGGTCTCCTGGTCACCGGAGACGGACTGCAGCGACTGGATGTCGAAGCCGGTGGCGAGCACCTTCTCGACCTCGTCGACGGCGTGGTAGCCGCCGGTGAGCGTGGCGCCGACCAGGGCGGTCAGGTGGGTGGGACCCACTTCCTCGTGCCGTCCGGCGGCGGTGTCGAACGTGGCGCTCCAGACGGTGGGGGCCGGTCCCGTGGCGGCCTGCGGGCTCACCGTCTCCATGTCCTCCAACTGGTAGACGCGGTCGAGGACGTCGAACACGGCCTGGGCGTCCTCCTTGCAGCAGTCACTGAGCTGCACGGTGACGTCGGTGTCGATGTGCAAGTCGTACACGTCGCTCATCTCCTCGCGGCCCTTCGCCCGCTCGTGGTGCCACGCGCTCCTCGTGCCGGGCGCTCGTCGTGCCACGTCTCCAGCATCCCTCGTGGGAGGCCACCCCGCGAGGTCCGCCCTCCGTGGTCAGTGGCCGCTTTCGATGATCCGCTCGACGGTGTCGGCCTCCGAGGCCGACTTGTCGGGCCGGTGCCGAACGACCCGGGCGAACCGGAGCGTGACACCGGCCGGATAGCGCGTCGAGGCCTGGAGTCCGTCGTACGCGATCTCCACGACGAGCTCCGGCCGCACGCGTACGGTGAAGCCGTCGTCCGACACGGCGAGCTCGCCGAGCCGCTCGGTCTGCCACCGCAACATGCTGTCCGAGAGCCCTTTGAAGGTCTTCCCCAGCATGACGAAGCCGCCTTCGGCGGTCCGCGCGCCGAGGTGGAGGTTGGAGAGCAGCCCCGTTCTGCGACCGTGGCCCCGTTCCACCGCGAGCACGACGAGGTCGACGGTGTGGACCGGTTTCACCTTCAGCCAGGTGCGCCCACGGCGCCCGGCCACATAGGGCGCCTCCAACGCCTTGACCAGCACACCTTCGTGTCCCCGGGCCAGGGTCTCCGTGTAGAACCCGCCGGCTGCCTCGGTCTGCCCCGGGTCGGCCGCATCCGTCACGACGGTGCGGCGGACCCGCTGGGACTCCGGGAGCAGGCGGGCGAGGACGGCGTGCCGCTCGACGCCCGGTCGGTCGATCAGACTCTCCCCCTCCGCCGCGAGGACGTCGAAGAAGACCGGCGTCAGGGGAAGCGCGGCGCGCGCACCGGCCACGTCGGCCCGGGAGCCGACCCTGGAGGCGATCGACTGGAACGACACGGGACGCCCGGTTCCGGGGTCGAGGGCGATCACCTCGCCGTCCAGGATGAACGCGTCGGCGTCGACCGCCCGGGCGGTCGCGACCACCTCGGGGAGGCGGTCGGTGATGTCGTCGAGCGAGCGGGTGTACACCCGGACGTCCTCGCCGCGCCGATGCACCTGAATCCGGATCCCGTCGAGCTTCTCCTCGACCGCGCACGCCCCCAGGTCGGCGATCGCCTCGGCCACGGAAGCGGCGGTGTGCGCGAGCATGGGCTGCACCGGACTGCCGACCCGCAACGTGAACCGGTCGAGGGCGGACGCTCCCTCGGTCAGCACCGCCTGGGCGACCGGGGGCAGCGAGCCTTCGAGCATCACGGCGCGCCGCAGTTCGACCGCCGGCACCCCTGCCGCCTTGGCCACGCCCTCCAGGGCGATGGCGTCCAGAGCCCCCTGGCGCACCTCGCCGGCCAGCAACCGCAGCAGGAGTTCCTGTTCGTCGAGGGTGGCGGCCGCCAACAGCGCGTGGACGAGCCGGGTCCGCTCGGCGCGGGCCCCTGCGCCGGACACGGCGGCGAGTTCCGCCATCGCCTCGTCGACCTGCCCCAGCGTGAGCCCGGGGTCGTCGGCGGGAGGAACAGCCGGTGGGATGACCTCCTTGAGGATGCTCCACCCGACGCCGATCCGCCCCTGCGGCAGCCGCCCGGAGAGATACGCGATGACGAGCGGGCTCTCCTCGGGTCCCGCCTCGGCGAACAGCTCGCCCAGCAGAGCGATCTTGCGCGAGCGCGCGGAGGTGGCGGCGACCTCCCGGGACACTTCCGCGACACGCGCCAGCAGCATGGGCCCATCCTCCCCACCGGCCGCCCCCTCCGCACGCCGGACCACCGCATCACGGCCAGGCCACCGGACGCCTCCGCCGCCGAGGCCGCGCCCCACCGGCCGCCCTCCCCCGCCGGAAACGCTCGAACAGCCTGCGGCGCGTGGCCCGCCCCGGAGGACGATCGACCGCCCCGGGCCGACCTGCCGGAACTGGTCCCGCAGGATCCGGCACGGCACGAACCGACACGGCACGAACCGGAACCGCGGGAGCCTCCACCGTGGCAACCTCCACCACCAGCGCCTCCACCCCGGGAACCTCCACCGCGTGGTCCTCCGCCGCCGGGGCAGGCACCACCGGAGCAGGCACAACCGGGGCAGGCACCGCCGGTGGTGCCCATGGCCTCGCCGGCACCATCTGAACTTGCGCGGCCACCCCCGTGTCCCCGGGATGAGGCGCCTGTCGTTCCGCGCGTGCCTCGTCCACGGCCAGGCCCAGGCTCAGGCGGTGCCAGAGGATCTCGTCCGGGTCGTCGGCCCGAGTCAGCCGTTCGGCCAGCTCGCGCGCGACCGGCCGCAGGGGCACCCCGGGCGGCGGAGGCGGGCGCAGCCGGTCGAGGTGGGTGCGCTCGTAGGGATCGTCGACGACCTCGGCCACCTGGACCGGGTCGAGCAGGGAGGCGATGGCGGCGGCCCGCGCCCACGGGTCCCCGGTGGCGCGGAGCAGCAGGGAGAGCCGTCGCGCCCGCCAGTTCCTGGGCCGCCGGTCCTCGTGCGCGGCAAGACGCGCACGGAGCTCCAGCGGCAGCCGCCCGGTGAGGAGGTCCGGGCGCGTGAGGCCGAACTCGACGACCTCCTGCGCCAGATACAGCCACACCACGGCCCGGTAGCGGTTCAGCGAGAACCGCACCGGACTGACGTGCCCCGTCCGGGCCAGCCGGGTGAACCGGTCGGCGGTGATGCCGAGGAGGGCGGCGGCCTCCCCCGTACCGACCGCGCGCACCCGCTCGCGCAGGCCGGCAGGGAAGTCCGGGGCCGCCCGGAGGCGGTCGAGTTCGCACCGCTCGACCCGCCGCCGCTCTCCCTCGCCGGCCGGCACCGTCCTCACGAGGCCGAGCTGGACCGCGAGCCCGAACTCGTCGCGCCTCAGTTCCAGTTCCTGTGCGGCCCGCCCCGGTGTCACCGTGCGCGCTCCCTCGTCCACCGTCATGTCGCGGCCCTCCCCCTTGCGTCCGTGTTCTCTTCGGATCGCGGGCCCCTCGGACCCACTCGAAGAACGTAACGCAGAGTGACGACACTCGTACGACCTGTGGACAACGCCCTGTGGACAACCGCCCGGCCGTGGCGTCAGACCACCGGCGGTGGCGTCAGACCACCGCCCATGGCGTCAGAGCGCGCCTCCGCCCGGGATTCCGGGCTGTCGCGCCGCCACACCGAGGTGCTCGCCGACTCGGTTGACCAGCAGCGTCATCTCGTACGCCACCTGACCGACGTCCGCCTCTGCCGCGCTCAGGACGCACAGGCAGCTGCCTTCGCCCGCCGCCGTCACGAAGAGCAGCGCGTCGTCGAACTCCACCATCGTCTGCCGCGCCCTGCCCGCCCGGAAGTGCCGGCCCGAGCCCCGCGCCAGGCTGTGCAGGCCCGAGGAGACGGCCGCCAGGTGCTCGGCGTCCTCGCGGACGAGTCCGCTGCTCGCGCCCGTCACCAGTCCGTCGTTCGACAGCACCAGCGCGTGCCGTATGTATCCGACGCGCTGCGTCAGGTCGTCCAGGAGCCAGTCCAGGCCCTTGTCCAATGCCATCAGTGGTCCTCCCCCTAGCCGGTACGTCCCCCTCGGGCGGACCCTGTTGGTCCGCGAGGCCTCGTGGTCCGTACCGTCGTGGTCCGCGTATCGCCGCAAGCCTTACGCACTGTCGTGAACAGGGCAAGCACCGCACCACGCCCGCGCGTGCCGCAGGATGGGGCCATGACGAGAATGACCGAGGAAGAGTGGCGGAATTTCGTGTCCGAGGGGACCCGCACGGGCAAGCTGGCGACCGTGCGCGACGACGGCAGTCCACACGTCGTCCCCGTCTGGTTCCTGCTCGACGGCGACGACTTGGTGTTCAACACGGGCAAGGACACGGTGAAGGGCCGCAACCTCGCCCGCGACGGCCGCGTGGCCCTCTGCGTCGACGACGACACCCCGCCCTTCGCCTACGTGTCGCTCCGCGGTCGCGCCGAACTCATCGAGGACCCCGTCGAGTTGCGCCGCTGGGCCACCCGGATCGGCGGCCGGTACATGGGGGCGGACCGGGCGGAGGAGTTCGGGGAGCGCAACGCGGTCCCCGGCGAACTCCTCGTCCGGGTGAGGATCGAGAAGGTGATCGCCGAGGCCGGCATCTCCGACTGAGGTACCGACCCCGCCGCCTCCGACTGAGGTACCGGCCCCGCCACCTGGCCCCCCTCAGCCGACCGAGTCGAGGAGCCGCGCGGTGTGCATCCGGCCGGCGTACTCGACCAGGCGGATCAGGACCTCCTTCCCCGAATCGCGGTCGCGCGCGTCGCACAGGACGACGGGCGTGCCGCGGTCCAGGTCGAGCGCCCGGGAGACGTCGTGCGCCCCGTACGTACGCGCGCCCGTGAAGCAGTTGACCGCGACCACGAACGGGATCTTCCGGTGCTCGAAGTAGTCGACCGCGGGGAAGCAGTCCTCCAGGCGCCGCGTGTCGGCGAGGACGACGGCTCCCAGGGCGCCCTGGGAGAGCTCGTCCCACAGGAACCAGAACCGGTCCTGGCCGGGCGTGCCGAAGAGGTAGAGGGAGAGCCCGGAGCGGATCGTGATGCGGCCGAAGTCCATGGCGACGGTCGTGGTGGTCTTCTGGTCGACGCCCCCGGTGTCGTCGACCAGTTCGCCGGCCCTGCTGAGCTGTTCCTCGGTGCGTAGGGGCCGGATCTCGCTGACCGCGCCGACGAGGGTGGTCTTGCCCACGCCGAATCCACCGGCGACCAGTATCTTCAGGGCGAGGGCGGTGGTGTCCGGGCCGTCCTCGGCACCGGTGCTCTCAGAGCGCTCGTAGGCCATCGATTACTTCCCTCAGGATTCTTTCGTCGGGGAGCTGTGCGGGAGGTACGGGCCGGCTGACGCGCACGAAGCCCGATTCGAGGAGGTCGCCGAGGAGGACCCGGACGACGCCGACGGGCAGGTCCGCGTCGGCGGCGAGTTCGGCCACCGACTGGGTCTCGGCCCGGCACAGGGTGAGCAGGGACCGGTGCTCGGGGCCGAGGAGTGCTTCCTCGGCCGGACCGGGCGGCTCGTCGTCCACGACGACGAGGGCGATGAGGTCGAACCGTACGTTGCTGGGACCCGGTTTGGTCCGTCCGCCGGTCATCGCGTACGGGCGTACCAGCGGTCCCGCCTCGGCGTCGTACCACTGACTGCCCGGCACGCTCGGGTCGCCGCCGGTGCTGTCGTCGTTCATGGGCTTCTCCGGGTCAGCCGGCGGCCGGCGGGGTCGCCGCGACACGCGGCGGGGTGTGGAGGTGCTCGCCGACGCGCTTCACGAGGCGGGCCATCTCGTAGGCGATGAGGCCGATGTCGGCGCTCACGGAGCTGAGGACGGCGAGGCAGGAGCCGTCCCCCGCCGCGGCGACGAAGAGGAAGCCGTCGTCCATCTCGACCATCGTCTGGCGGACCCCGCCGGTGTGGAACTGGCGTCCGGCGCCCTTGGCAAGGCTGTGGAAGCCGGAGGCTATGGCAGCCAGGTGCTCGGCGTCCTCCCGGCTGAGCCCGTTGGAGGCACCCACCGCGAGTCCGTCGTTCGAAAGCACCACGGTGTGTCGGACCTCGCGGACCCGCATGACGAGGTCGTCGAGGAGCCAGTCCAGTTCGCCGGACCGGTGGTACGAGATCCGCTCGTGGTCGATCATGCGTCGTCTCCTTCGGAGCGAGGGTCGAGAGGGGCGGTGCCGTGGCCGAGGTCCCGGCCCGTGTCGGTGGCGAAGCCCGTACCGAGGGGCCGTCTGGCGCCGGGGGCGGCGCCACCGCCGCGCTGCCAGCCGTCCCGGTACGCCGCCATGCGGTCCCGTACCCGTTCCGGTGTACGTGCGTCGGTGCCGGGTGCGACCGGTACGGGCACCGGCGTCGGGGCGGGCGCCTCACGCAGCTGGGGAACGAGGCTCGCCTGCCGTACGCGACGGGGCAGTTCACCCTCGGCGTCACCGTGCCCGACGGGTGCTTCACCGGTCGGTGCGCCGGGCGACTGCTCGCGCGTGGCCGGCGGCGCGGGCGGCGGTACGGCGGGGCCGCGGCGGCGCAGTTCGGTGACGCCCGCGGATGCCGGGGCGGGGCCGGGCTCCGGGCGCGACCCGAGCGCGGGCACGGCTGTCGGGCGCGGCAGCGGCTGCGGCTGCGGCTGCGGGCGACCGGCCGTCGGGGGCTGCGGAGGGGCCGGCGGACGGGATCCGCCCGTCTGCGGGGGCAGGTTCCCCGGTCGCGCGCCCGCCGGCGGCTGTGCGGCCGGGCGTCCCGAGGCCAACGGCGAGTCCGGTCGTCCGGTGAGCGCGGGGCCCGCCGGCGCAGGCGGGCGGACCGGCGGGGTGGACTGCGGCGCCTGGGGCCGGCCGAAGCGGCGGGCCTCGGCGCGGTGCGCCTCTTCACGTTCCCGCGCGGCCCGTGCGTCGTCGGTGTGCGGGGCCGCCTTGCCGGTCCTGCCGTCGGCGGCCGGTCCGCCCGGCGCGTGCGTACGGGGGTGCCCCGCGCGCGGGGTTCCGGCGGGCGGGGTGTCGGACGCGCTCGCCGACGCCCCTCGGCCGGAGGGCAGCGCGCCCTGGAGGAGGTCGGTCGGGAGCAGGACGACGGCGGTCGTCCCGCCGTAGGGGGAGGTCCGCAGATGGACCTTGATGTCGTGGCGGGAGGAGAGGCGGCTGACCACGAAAAGGCCGAGCCGGTCGCTGTCGAAGAGGTCGAGGGCCTCGGACTGGGCGATGCGGGCGTTCGCCTCGGCGAGGGTGTCCTTGCCCATGCCGAGCCCCCGGTCCTCGATCTCGAGGGCGTAGCCGTTGCCGACGGGTTCGCCGCTGACCCGCACCTTGGTGTGGGGCGGCGAGAACTGGGCGGCGTTCTCGATGAGTTCGGCCAGGAGGTGCGTGAGGTCGGCGACGGCTCCGCCGACGACGGCCGTCTCGGGGAGCCGGCGTACCTCCACGCGCGCGTAGTCCTCGATTTCGGAGACGGCCGCGCGGACGACGTTGGTCAGCGGGACGGGCATGCGCCAGGCACGGCCGGGGGCGGCTCCGGAGAGGATGATCAGGCTCTCCGCGTGGCGTCGCATGCGGGTGGTGAGGTGGTCGAGCCGGAAGAGGTCGCCGAGTTCGTTGGGGTCGTCGGCGCGCCGTTCCATGCTGTCCAGGAGGTTGAGCTGGCGGTGGACGAGGACCTGGCTGCGGCGGGCGAGGTTGACGAAGACCCCGGAGATGCCGCTGGCGAGCTCGGCACGTTCGACGGCTGCCGAGAGCGCCGCGCGGTGGACGGTGGTGAGGGCCTCGCCGACCTGGCCGATCTCGTCCTGGGAGACGGGACCGGGCGGGGCCTCGGCCTGCACGTCGATCTCCTCGCCGGCGCGGAGCCGGCGCATGGCGGCGGGGAGTTTGCGGCGGGCGATGCCGAGGGCGGTGTTGCGGAGGCTGACGAGCTCGACGACGAGGCCGCGGCCGATCCGTACGGAGATGACGAGCGAGGCGGCGACGGCGGCGAGGCCGAGGACGACCGCCGCACCGCCCGCGGTGAGGGCTCCGCCGGCGAAGGGGTCGGCGCTGTCGGCGGCCGCTCCGCGCGCGTCGGTCTCGATCGCGGTGAGTCCGCCGCGTACGGCGGCGAGGGTGTCGTCCCACTCGGCGGAGGTCACGGCCTGGGCGGCGGGGCGGCCCGGGCTCGCGGCGCCGACCCGGTCCTCGGCCCGGGTGAGCCGGGCGTGGTCGCCGCCCTCGGAGAGCCGGGCCCACGCGGCGCGTTCGGCGGCGGGCAGGTCGACGGTGGCCGAGGCGGTGAGGGTACGCCGGGTCTCGACGGCCCCGGAGAACGCGCGGAGCCGGTCCGCGGTGAGCCGGCCGGTGAGGTGGGCGGAGGTGAGGAGGGCGTCCTCGCGGGACAGCATCTCGCCGGCCCGGCCGAATTCGAGGAGTACGCGCGCGTCGGACCCCTGCTCGGCGTCCTGGATGCCGGTGAGGGCGCCGCCGACCGCGAAGGCGGCCGAGATGGTGTCCGTGTACGCCGCGTAGACCTGGTCCCAGTCGGCGCGCCCGTCGGCCGCGGCGGTGCGGAGCCGGGCGAGGCCCTCGACCTTGCCGACGAAGACGCTCACCCGGTCGGCGACGTCGCCGGGCAGGTCTCCGGTGTCGCCGACGGTGTGGGTGCCGTCCAGGCGGAGCCTGTCGACGGCCTCGTCGGTACGGCGGATCCGGTCCTTGAGTTCGGCGGCGCGGGTGGCTCCGGGTGCCGCGACCTGCCGTACGGCGGCGCGCCGTTCGGCCTGGAGGGCGGCGAGGGCGGCCGTCACGGGCTCGCGGATCTCGGCGTCGACGCGCTGGAGCTGGCGGAGGCGGGCCACGTCCTGCGCGGTGGTGACGGTGGCGAAGCCCCAGAGGGCGAGGAGCGAGACGACCGGGACCATCAGGAGCGAGACGATCTTGGCGCGGACCGTGCGCGGGCGCAGCCCCTGGAACGCGGGCCGGCCCCGTCCCACGTCGGACGCCCGGGGCCCGTCGGAGGAGGCCTGGGTCCCTCCTGAGGCCTGAGGACGCTCGAAGGCCTGAGGACGCTCGGAGGCCTGAGGACGCTCGGAGGCCTGGGTCCATCCTGAAGCCTGGGGACCTTCGGAGGTCTGACGACGCTCGGAGGCAGGTGCGGCGGTGTCGGCACCTCCGGCGACGAAGGGCCCGGCGGAGTGCCCGGCAGGGTGCCCGGCGGCGTGCGCGGCGGCGCCCGGCGCGGAGGTGCCCTCGTGGCCCGGGGTGGTCGGGGAGGCCCCGGGGGTCCGCTCCCCCGGCTCGTCGGCGGGCGGGCCTGCGTGTGCGCGCCGCCCGCGCGCGGCCGCCGGTGGCGGCGTGGCCGCCTCGGCGTCCTTGTTCTTGCGGGGAGTTCGCATGGCCTCCTCGTTCCGGATGCGTCTGTCTCTGGTGCGGTGTGGCATACGTCGGGGGTCAGGTCATGCGGGTCAGGTCGTGGGCGTCCGGGCCGCTTCCGCGGGGCGGAAGCCGGGTGGGGCGACGTCGACCGCGCGCTCGTCCGGTTCGGTGAGGCGTCCGGCGGAGGCGTACGCGGCGCGTTCCCGGGCCGTCGGGGAGAGGGCGACGAAGGCCGAGGTGATGAAGAGGTACGAACCGAGGCCGACGGCGAGCGGGAAGATGAACTGCATGACCGTGGCTCCCGGGAGGGCGGCTCCGGAGGGGGCGACCTCGACCCGCACGGCGAACATGCCGGTGTAGTGCATGCTGCTGACGGCCGCGCCCATCACGAGCGAGGCGACGGCCACGGCCACGGGCGCGTGGATGTTGAGCGCCGCCCAGAGCGCGGCCGTGGCGGCGACGACGGCGATCAGCACCGAGAGGCCGACGAGCAGCGGGTCGTACCGCACCTGGCCGTGGAGCCGGAGGGCGGCCATGCCCATGTAGTGCATGCTCGCCACACCGATGCCGGTGGTCAGCCCGCCGATCAGGAGCGAGCGGACCCGGTCGCGTCCGTAGCCGACGGCGAAGACCCCGACGCCGACGACGGCCATCGCGATGACGAGGCTGAGGATGGTGAGCGGAACGTCGTAGCGGATGTCGGTGCCCGTCACGCCGAATCCGAGCATCGCCACGAAATGCATCGTCCAGATGCCGGTGCCGATCGCGGAGGCGGCGGTGAGCAGCCAGTTGCGCCGCGACCTGCCGGTCGCGTCGAGCGCTCGTACGGTGCAGCGCAGTCCGAGGGCGGCGCCGATGCAGGCCATCGCGTACGACAGCGCGGGTGTCAGCCAGCCGAAGGTGGCGTGGTCCAGGTGTCCCATGGCTCAGGGACGCTAGTGCGCACCGGGGGGCGCACCGGGGGCGCATTTCGAAAGCTGTTGGAATATGACAGAGAGATGGTCCCGAACGATCACGCCGAGCTCGAACGTGCACACAGAACGTTCACCCCTCCGTGTGCCGCATCGTGCGAGATCATGAGCGCATGAGCGATGACCCCACACACGTACGAGAGTTCTTCGGCGCTCGCGCCGCCGACTGGGACAGCCGGTTCCCCGACGACGGACCCGCGTACGCCGCTGCCGTGGACGAACTCGGCCTCGGGCCCGGCGACGCCGTGCTCGACGCCGGCTGCGGGACCGGCCGCGCGCTCCCGCCGCTCCGTGCCGCCGTCGGCCCCTCCGGCACGGTACTCGGGGCCGACCTCACCCCCGAGATGCTCGAACGGGCCGTCGCCGCAGGACGCGCCGGGGAGGGCGGCGGGACGCTGCTGCTCGCCGACGTCGGCCGGCTGCCGGTACGGGACGGAGCCCTCGACGCCGTCTTCGGGGCGGGGCTCATCTCGCATCTCGCGGAACCCGGCACCGGTCTGAGGGAACTCGCCCGGGTCGTACGGCCCGGGGGCAGACTCGCGCTCTTCCACCCGATCGGGCGAGCCGCGCTCGCGGCCCGTCACGGCCGGCAGATCACGCCCGACGACCTGCGCGCCGAGCCCCGGCTGCGCCCCGTGCTCGCCGAGGCCGGCTGGCGACTCGTCAGCTACGTCGACGAGGACGCCCGCTATCTGGCCCTCGCCGTCCGCGAGGACTGAAGCAGGAGGACCAAAGCAGGAGGACTGAAGCAGGAGGACCGAAGCAGGGAGTCAACGCACCCTTCTTTACCGGCACTTCACTGTCTACCGTAGAAATGCCGGGCAGTCGTGCCCGGGAAAGGCGGCGGGCCGTGGCACGAGTTCCGGAAAGACTGCGCAGACTCCTCCCCTCCGGCCGGAAGGCGCCCGAAGCCGCCGCGCCGGCTCCACCGCGCCCCCGGCAGGGGCACAACCTCTTCGAGGCCGCCGCCGAGTACGTGGCGGCCTGCGCCGAGGACGACCCCGCCCGGGCGGAGGAGGCGGCGAGCCGGGTCTCCCCCGGCATGCTCTCCTTCGGGGTCAACGAACTGGCATGCCGGGCGCTGATCACCCTCGCGCGGGAACGGAACCAGTCCCCCCGCACCGTCGCCCGCTCGCTGCTCGGCCTGCGGGACGTACCGGTGCCCCGGCGGGCCGGTGACACGTGACGGACCCGCGCCGGTGCGTCGAGGTTCCCTGGTGGAGACCCTCGACGCGCGGGTTACCCACTGGTTAAGGTGCGCCGACGACCAGATGGGGAGGAAGCCGTGGCTGGGACGGACCCGATCGCCGAGGCCGACGCCGACGCGCTCCTTGTGCTGACCGCGGCACTGCTCACGCCCGCGCGCTTCCCGAGCGTGCTCGGTGACGACTACCCGGCGGCCTGCGCCGCGCTGGGCCTGCAGCCGTACGCCGAGGGGTACGGGCTCGTGTTCGGCCAGGACGGGCACGGTGCCCGCTGGACGGTCGTCGTCGACGACGTGTCGCTCGTCGCGGTGGCCATCTCCTCCTGGGACTGCGGCATGGCGTACGACCTCTCCCCCGACGAGCACTCGGTGGTGGCCGGCCTGCCGGGCTGGCCGCTTCCCGTCGCGACCGTCGCCCCGGGAGTCCCGGCCCCGCACGACCCGGAGCCCGAGGAGGGCGATCCCGCGCCCCTCGTCCCGCCCTCCGGCGAGGAGTGGGGCCCGGCACAGCGCCGGCTGGGCGCCGACGAGGTGGCGGCCCAGTGGGAGGCCTGGCGGGCCCGGGTGGGCGACGAGGGCGGGGAACCCGCGGCCGCCCGTGCCCCGGGGACCACCGGAGCCGTCGGGCCGTCCACGCCCCGGGCCCAGGCCCCGACCCCCGGAACCACCGGGCAGTCCACGCCCCCGGCCCAGGCCCCGACCCCCGGTGGCGCCGGCTCCGATGACGCCTCCCCCCGCCCGTACACCGGCGTCAGGAAGGCCCTGGACGAGTTGCGCGGCTATCTGGAGGAGCCCCCGCCGGTCGGCAGGGTCCGCGCGTCCGCCGGGATGCTCCGTGCCGACGGTCCCGGCTGGTCGCTCGTGGCCAAGGCGGACGACATGGCGTTCGTCCTCCTCGACGAGGCGCCGCGCGAGGTGCTGCCCGTGACCCGGGGGCCCAGGCTGCCCGCGCTCCTCGAAGCGCTCGACGCGATGGCGGTACGCGCCTCCTGAAGGACCCCACCCGTACCACCCGTCTCCGCGCCCCATAGGACGGCGTCCCTCGGTGTGGTTCCGAACCATGGTCCGGCGGTGGTGGTGCGCCGCACGATGTGGCGCCGCACCCTCTTTTCCGTCGTCCCATCGGAGGCTCACCATGCGCCTGTCCCCAGGCGTCTCCCTGTTCGCCGCGCTCCTCACCGGGGTCACCGTCCTCGGCCCCGCGAGCGCCGCCGGCGCCGGGACGCCCGCCACCGCGCACTGTGCGCGGCAGGACCGGGTCCAGGTGCCCGGCGCCGAGCGTCAGCAGTCCGCCTGTCTGGACGACCTGACGACGACCGGCCTGGCCGGCACCCCGTACACCGACCTGGCCGACCAGGCCGGTCTGGCCTCGAAGGCGACTCGCAACCCCTCCGGGGTTCCGGGCGTCCAGATCGACGGCTACTTCCCCGACGACTCCCGTCTCAACGCCACCCACGGCTGGGCCCACGACGCGCAGTTCGTCATCCGGCTGCCGGACCACTGGAACGGCGGGCTCGTCGTCACCGGCGCTCCCGGCTCCCGCCGCCAGTACTCCACGGACGCGCTGATCTCCGACCAGGTGCTCGCCCGGGGCTTCGCCTACGCCGCCACCGACAAGGGCAACACCGGCCCGGACTTCTTCACCGACGGGAAGGAGCCGGGCGACGCGGTCGCCGAGTGGAACCGCCGGGTGACCGAGCTGACGCGGGCCGCCAAGAAGGTCGTACGGCAGCGTTACGGGCACGCGCCGGAGCGCACGTACATGACCGGCATCTCCAACGCCGGCTACCTCACGCGCTGGCAGCTGGAGAACCGGCCCGAGCTGTACGACGGCGGGGTCGACTGGGAGGGCGTGCTGTGGACGACACGCGGCCCGAACCTCCTGACGAGCCTGCCGGTGACGGTAGCCAGGTCCCAGGGGCTCGCCACCGACGAGGACCTGATCGCGGCGGGCTTCGCGCCCGGCTCGCGCTTCCTGTGGCCGTACCACGAGAAGGCCTACTGGGGTCTGACGCAGAAGCTGTTCCGGGCCGAGTTCGACCCCTCGTACGACCCGGCCTGCCCCGGCTCCACCGCCGGCGGGACCGTGGAGCAGATCTTCGCGCCCTGCGCCTCGGACGCCTCCTACGACTACGCCTCGCGGCCGGCGTCCGTCCACCGCGCGGTCGCGAAGGTCGCGCTCACCGGACGCATCGGCAAGCCGCTCATCACGCTCCACGGCGATCTGGACACCCTGCTGCCGATCGCCACGGACTCCGACGTGTACGACCGGATGATCGACGCGCGGGGCCGGGGTGTCCTGCACCGCTACTACACGGTGCAGGACGGGACGCACACGGACGGCCTGTACGACACCTATCCGGACAGGCTGCGGCCGATCCTGCCGTGCTACCGCTCCGCGTTCGACGCCCTGACGCGCTGGGTCGAGGAGGGTACGGCGCCGCCCGCGGACCGTACGATCGCGCGGCCCACGAGCGGTGACGTGGTCAACTCCTGCGCCCTGGAGGGCTGAGCGGGCTCCTGAGGACGCTCAGACCCGCTCCAGCGGGCGGTGCGGCCCGGCCGGCAGTTCGGCCCGGATCGGGTCGCCGGGCCGCACCTCCCCGCCGGTGAGCACGACGCCCATGATGCCCGCCTTGCGCACGATCTCGCCGTTCTCGTCGCGGCCGAGGACCTGCTTGAGCAGACCGTGCCGGAAGTTGTCGATCTGCGCGCAGGGGTTGCGCAGTCCGGTGACCTCGACGACGGCCTCCGCGCCGAGGTGGAGGAGCGTGCCGGTGGGCAGGGAGAGGAGGTCGATCCCGCGGGTCGTGACGTTCTCGCCGAGGTCGCCGGGGGCGACCTCGAAGCCGGCGCCGGCGACCTCGTCGAACAGCTCGGCGTGGATGAGGTGGACCTGGCGCAGGTTGGGCTGGGTCGGGTCCTGGGCGACGCGGGACCGGTGCTTCACGGTCACGCCCGCGTGGACGTCGCCCTCCACGCCGAGCCCGGCGAGCAGGGTGATGCCCTCCCGGTTGGGCTTGGTGAACGAGTACGTGCCGTTGCTGCTGACCGTGGTGACGGTACCGCCGCTCATGGTGAGAGCTCCCCTTCTCTGCCGGTGCAGGCGGAGGCTCCCCGCCCCCACCCGGACCGATGATCACATCGCGCCTCTCCGTACGACCCTACTCGGCGCCCTCGGCGCGCAGCGGCGCGCCCACCTCGTGCAGATGGCCGAGGGCCTGGCGGTACGAGTCCACGAAGCCGGTCTCGGTGTACGGGACGCCCAGCGCGGCGCAGTGGGCCCGCACGGCGGGCTGCGCCAGGCGGAGGTTCGGGCGCGGCATGCTCGGGAACAGGTGGTGCTCGACCTGGTAGTTGAGGCCGCCGAGGAACCAGTCGGTCAGGGCGCCGCCCCGGATGTTGCGCGAGGTGAGCACCTGGCGGCGCAGATGACCCCAGCTCTCGCCGTCCTCGTGCTCGTCCGGCCGGTCCATTCCCTTGTGGTTCGGGGCGAAGGCCATGCCGAGGTGCACGCCCAGGAGCATCTGGTGGAGGAGGGCGAGGACGAGGGCCTGGGCGGGCGTCAGGAAGGCCAGGAGCAGCGTCGCGTATCCGGCGAAGTGGGCGAGGAGCAGGGCGCCTTCGACGAGCCGCTCGCGCCGGGTGCGGCACGGGCCGTCCTTCGCGAGCAGGGCCTGGATCCCGTACACCTTGAGCGCGATGCCCTCCAGGGTGGTCAGTGGGAAGAACAGCCAGGCCTGGTGGCGGGTGAGGAACCCGCGCAGACCCGTGCGGCCCGCCGTCTGGTGGTCGGCGAAGACGAGGATGTCGGCGGCGACGTCCGGGTCCTTGTCGAGGTGGTTGGGGTTGGCGTGGTGACGGTTGTGCTTGTCGTTCCACCACTCCCGGCTCATGCCGAGGAGGAGGTTGGCATGGACGAGCTGCAGGATCCGGCTCGCCTTGCGGTTCGCGGTGATCTGGGCGTGGCCGGCGTCGTGGCCGACGAAGGCGGCGCGGGCGGAGAACAGCGCGAGGGGGACGGCGAGCGGCAGCGCCCACCACGAAGGCCCGATCAGGGCGAGTCCGGCCACCACGGCGGCGATGCCGAGAAGGTTGACGACGATGCCCCGGGCGTACCAGCCGGGGCGGTGTTCGAGGAGGCCCTGTTCCCTGACCGTCCGCAGGAGCGGGCTGAACTCGCTGCCGCCCCGGGCACGGGCGGGCGCCGCGACGGGTGCGGCGGCCGGGGGCAGGACGGTGGCCTGGGACATGGCGGGCTCCGGTTTCTGTCGGTCGATGGGGTCGGTGGGCGCCTGTCAGAAACGTACGGATCCGTGATCGTCCGGGGCCATGGCGTCACCACCCGTCCACTGCCGGGGGCGCACCGGGGTGTGGGGGTAGGGCGATCCCCACCCCTCACGCCGAGTGATGCAGGTCACCCGGGACAGGCCTACGCGGGTCGATCCCGTCAGGTATCCTCGGCGACTCGGTCTCCAGGTAGTCAAATTTGAGGAATGCGTTGTCGCTCTCGCACGGATCCCATGAACCGGCCCGCGAACCCGTCCCCGAAGCCTCCGAACTCTTGCACCACTCCGCCGTGTTCCTTCCCGCCGATCCGCCCCGCGCCGGACGGATCGCCTTCTGGTCACCGGACGGCGAACCCCTGCCGGACGCCGCCGACGCTCCCTCGGGCAACACGACGATCACGGTCGTCGAGGGCGACTCGCTCCAGGCCGTGACCATCGCCGCCCGCACCTTGTCCGTACGGGACGCCCTGCCGTTGCTCGCCCGTGCGCGGTTCTCGGACACCGCCTCCCCCGCGGCCGCCTTCTGGGGTGCCGCGTCCCTGCTCTCCCTGAACTTCGTCGCGCGAGGTCTGCTGCTGCCCGGCCTCACACCCGGCGACCACGACGCCTGGCGCGCCGGACCCCTCGGTCCCGCGGAACTGACCGAACTCCGCACCCTCGCCGCCTCGATGCCGCCCGCGGCGCACGCCGTACCCCTGTCGGTCCACGCCTCGGAGGCCGACGCCGCACCCGTGTCGGTCCACGCCTCGGAGTCCGACGCCGCACCCGTGTCGGTCCACGCCTCGGAGTCCGACGCCGTACCGCTCTCCGACGACGAGCCGCTGCTGCTGCCCGAACCCGAGGCACTGCTCCGGGCCTTCGCCGACGCGGTGGCCGACACGCTGCCCCGTACCCCGGCGGCCCCGCTCGCGGCCGGCGGCCCCGCCTTCGCCGCCGACGAACCGCAGATCGTTCCCGAACAGCGGGCCTGGGCCGCCGACGTGGCGGCGGTGCACGACGCGGGCGTCCGGCTCTCGCTCCGGCTCGAACTGCCCGGCTTCACCGCGGAAGCGCGGGAAGCGCCCGCCTTCCGGGGCGTGCTCCAGCTGCACGGGGTCGCCGACCCCACTCTGATCGCGGACGCGGCGGAGGTGTGGGCGGGCTCCGGCCGGGCCGGTGCCGCTTTCGGCCCCCGCGCCCGGATGGACGCGCTCCTGGCTCTCCGGCGCGCCGCCCGCGCCTGGCCCCCGCTGTCCCCGCTCCTGTCCGCGGCCGTGCCCGACACCGTCGAACTCGCCGACGAGGAGGTCGCGGAGCTCCTGGGTCCTGCCGGCGAGGCCCTCGCGGCCTCGGGCGTCCCTGTGCACTGGCCGCGCGAACTCGCCGACCGGCTGACCGCCCGCGCGGTGATCGGCCCGGAGGAAGCCGCCGCCGGCACCGCGAGCTCCGGTCTCCATGACGAAGCCGGAGCGGGGGCCGCCGACTCCGGCCTCCACGATGGCGTCGGACGCGCCGCCGACGACTCGGAATCCGCGGACTCCGCCGGATCCGCCCGCGCCTCCGCGCTTCCCTCGTTCCTCGCCGCGGACTCCCTGCTCGCCTTCAACTGGCGCTTCGCCGTCGGCGACCACGAGCTCACCCGGGCCGAGCTCGACCGGCTCGCCGAGACCGGACGGCCACTCGTACGGTTGCGCGACCGCTGGGTCCTCGTCGATCCGGCCGAGGTGCGGCGGGCCCGCGCCCACCAGGACCGCAAGGTCACACCGGTGGACGCCCTCGCGGCCGTCCTCACCGGAACGACCGAGGTCGACGGACGCCCCGTCGAGGTGGCCGCCACCGGCTGGCTGGAGCGACTGCGGAAGCGGCTCGCCGAACCCGAGGGCGACCGCCCGGAGATCTCGCAACCCCCGGCGCTCACCGCGACCCTGCGCGACTACCAGCTGCGCGGACTCGACTGGCTCGACCGGATGACCTCGCTCGGCCTCGGTGGCTGCCTGGCCGACGACATGGGCCTCGGCAAGACGATCACCGTCATCGCCCTGCATCTGCACCGACAGACCGACCCGGCGTCCGCCGGGCCCACCCTCGTCGTCTGCCCGACCTCGCTCATGGGCAACTGGCAGCGGGAGATCGAGAAGTTCGCGCCGGGCACACCCGTGCGCCGCTTCCACGGCGCGGCCCGTGACCTGGAGGCGCTCGCCGACGGCGGCTTCGTGCTCACCACGTACGGCACGATGCGCCTGGACGCCGAGCGGCTCGCCGACCGGAACTGGGGGCTCGTCGTCGCGGACGAGGCACAGCACGTCAAGAACCCCTACTCGGCGACAGCCCGTCAGCTGCGGACCATCGGCGCACGCGCGCGCGTGGCCCTGTCCGGCACGCCGGTGGAGAACAACCTCTCCGAGCTGTGGGCGATCCTCGACTGGACCACGCCGGGGCTGCTCGGCAGCCTGGGCGCCTTCCGGACCCGGTACGCCGCCGCCGTCGAGGGCGGGCAGGACCCGGCCGCGGCCGAGCGGCTCGGCGCGCTGGTACGCCCCTTCCTGCTGCGCCGGCGCAAGTCCGACCCCGGCATCGCCCCCGAGCTGCCGCCGAAGACCGAGACCGACCGGACCGTCTCCCTGACGCCCGAGCAGACCGGTCTGTACGAGGCGGTGGTACGGGAGACGCTCGCGGCGATCGCCGAGGCCGACGGCATGGAGCGCCGGGGCCTCGTCGTGAAGCTCCTGACGGGCCTCAAGCAGATCTGCAACCACCCCGCCCAGTACCTCAAGGAGGAGCGGCCGAGGATCGAGGGACGTTCGGGAAAGCTGGAGCTGCTCGACGAACTCCTCGACACGATCCTCGCCGAGGGCGCGTGCACCCTGGTCTTCACCCAGTACGTGGGAATGGCCCGGCTCCTGGAGACGCACCTCGCGGCGCGGGGCGTGCGGACGCAGTTCCTGCACGGCGGCACGCCGGTCGCCGAGCGCGAGGCGATGGTCTCCCGCTTCCAGAGCGGGGAGGTCCCGGTCTTCCTGCTGTCCCTGAAGGCCGCCGGGACGGGGCTCAACCTGACCCGCGCCGAACACGTGGTGCACTACGACCGTTGGTGGAACCCGGCCGTGGAGGCGCAGGCCACCGACCGTGCGTACCGGATCGGGCAGGACAGGCCGGTGCAGGTCCACCGGCTGATCGCCGAGGGCACGATCGAGGACCGGATCGCCGCGATGCTCGACCGCAAGCGCGAACTGGCGGACACCGTCCTCGGGAGCGGCGGGGACGCCCCGCCGGAACTGACCGAACTGACCGATGCCGAACTGGCGGAGCTGGTGCGGCTGCGAGGGGACGGACGATGAGCGCGTACGAAGCGGGACACGGCCACGGTCATGGCCACGGCCGCGCGGACGACGAACGGACCTTCGAGGCGCTGCCGCCGGTGGGCGGCGGCGGGTTCGCCCGCACCTGGTGGGGACAGGCGTGGCTGAAGGCCCTGGAGGACTCCGCGCTCGACGGGCAGCAGCTCAAGGCGGGGCGCCGTCACGCGCGCGCGGGGGCGGTGGGCGCCGTCTCGGTGCGACCCGGCCGGATCACAGCCCTGGTCAAGGACCACGCCGGCACGACGTACCGCGGCGACGTGCTGGTGCGGGAGTTCTCGGAGGAGCAGTGGGAGCGGCTCCTCGGCCTCGCCGTGGACAGCGCCGGCCACATCGCCGCTCTCCTGGACCGCGAGATGCCGCCGCATCTGGTGGAGGACGCGGCGGCGGCCGGGCTCGACCTGCTGCCGGGCATCGGGGATCTGGAGCCGGAGTGCGGCTGTGAGGCCTGGGACCACTGCCCGCACACGGCGGCGCTCTGCTACCAGGTCGCCCGCCTCCTCGACGAGGATCCCTTCGTCCTCCTCCTGATGCGGGGGCGCGGCGAGCGCACCCTCCTGGAGCAGTTGCAGGAGCGCAGCGCGGCACGTGCCGTCGCGCCGTCCGCGCGGGGCGGGGAGGAGGCGGGCGGCGGGTTCGAGGGGGTCGGCGGGCTGCCCGGCGTGTCGGCCGGGGAGGTGTTCGCGGCGGGGTTCCTCGTACCGCCGCTGCCCGCCCCTCCGGTCGCGCCGGCCGCGCCCGGGCGGTCGCCGTCCCTGGACACGGACACCCCGCCGGAGCCGGGGGTCGACCCGGCCGCGCTCGAGTTCCTCGCCCAGGACGCGGCGACACGCGCGCAGCGGCTGCTCGGGGAGTTGTCGGCGGACGCAGGCGCGACCGCTTCGGCCGACGGACGCCTGACGGTTGCTCAGGACGCGGTCCGGCTCGCGGCGGCCGCTCCCGTGCCCTGGATCGCGGCGCGCCTCGCCTCCGGTTCGGGCAGGTCGCGGACGGAGCTGGACCTGGCCACGCGCGCGTGGCGGTTCGGGGGCGCCGCCGCCCTCGCCGTACTGGAGGAGGAGTGGACGCCGGACGCGGAGGCGCTCGACCGGGCCGGGCTCCGGCTCGCCGGGGCCTGGCAGGACGACGAACGGCCGGTGCTGCGACGCGCGGGCGGCGCGCGGTGGACGGTCGCGGGCGCGGAGGCGCAGCTGCGGCTCGGCGAGGACGGGCGCTGGTGGCCGTACCTGAAGGCAGGGGCCCGATGGTCCCCGGCCGGCCCGCCGGACCGTGACCCGGCGGCGGCCCTGGCGACGGCGTTCGCCGCCGGCGCTACTGGAGCCGGTGGCTGAGCGTGCCGCTGACGGCAGCCAGGCTGCAGGCGACGGTGTCCGCGCCGAGGAGGTGACTCGTCAGGTACGGGTACTGGGCGAAGGTCGTCCAGCGCGTGCCGAGCGGCTGCCGGGCGGCTTTGCGGCGGAGCGGTTCGCGGCAGAGCGCGGTGGCCGCTTCGCGTACGGCCTGGTCGGTGGCGAAAGTGCCGACCAGGCGGGGCCGGGCGACGAGTTCTGCGTGGTGCGGCGTGTCGCAACCGCGGCGGAGGGCCGTGCCCGGCGCGTCGCGGTCGATGTCGAAGCAGTCGCCGACGCGGAGCGCCTCGAAGGAGACGGGCCGCTCGGGGAGCCGTTCGCCCGACGGGCGCCCCGAGGGCACGGGGGCGGTGCTCGCGGACCGGGAAGGGTCCGCCGGTGTGCGGTCCACGGGCTCGGTACGGGTCGGCGTGTCGCCCCTTTCACCTCCGGTCGCCGGGGCGGGCAATCCCGTACCACCGGTGACGGCGGGGGACGGCGCGCCGGCGGGTGCCCCTCCCGGTCGGCCGTCGGCGAGTGCGCCGCCCTCCGCGCCGCCACGGGCGGTCAGGAAGGCGCCGGCCACCAGGGCGGCCGTGACCAGCGGCACGAGCGGTACACCGAACCAACGGGCGCGCCGCGCCTCAGGTCCCGGCCGGGGTGCGCCGGGCCGCACGAACCGAGTCGACCATCCGCCCTCGCCACCGGTCACGAGCCGCTCGACGACGCGGGGGCCGGTGACGCGGGGATCGGTGAGGCCGGGCCCGGTGACGCGGGGATCGGCCGGTGCGGTCGGGTGTGTCGAGGCGTCCGTGCCGGTGGGACCGGACACGCCCGGGCGGCGCGGTGCGGAGGCGCGCGGACGCCAGCGCCGCTCCCCCGTCACCGCCGCCGCCCGGTCATGGCTGCCTACAGGCCGAGCTGACGCTGCGCGCCCTCGACCGTCTGGGCGAGGAGCACGGCGATGGTCATGGGGCCGACACCGCCGGGGACCGGGGTGATGAGGGAGGCGCGCTCGGCGGCCGAGGCGAAGTCGACGTCGCCGATGTTGCCCGGGTTGTAGCCGGCGTCGATGACGACGGCGCCCGGCTTGATGTCCTCGCCCTTGATGAAGTTCGGCTTGCCGACGGCGGCGACGAGGATGTCGGCCTCGCGGACGGCCGAGGAGAGGTCCTGGGTGCGGGAGTGGCAGTAGGTGACGGTGGCGTCGCGGCCGAGGAGGAGCAGGCCGGCGGGCTTGCCGAGGATGGCGCTACGGCCGACGACGACCGCGCGCTTGCCGGTGAGTTCGACGTCGTACGCGTCGAGGAGACGCATGATGCCGCCGGGGGTGCAGGAGACGAACCCGGGCAGACCGAAGCCCATGGCGGCGAAGGAGGCCATGGTGACGCCGTCGACGTCCTTCTCGGGGGCGATGGCCTCGAAGGCGGCGCGCTCGTCGATGTGCGGGCCGACCGGGTGCTGGAGCAGGATGCCGTGGACCTCGGGGTCCTCGGACAGGGCGGTGATGGCGGCGACGAGCGCCTCGGTCGTCGTCCCGGCGGGCAGCTCGACGTGCTTGGAGCGGATTCCGGCCTTCGCGCAGCGGTTCTGCTTCATCTTCACGTACGTGACGGAGGCCGGGTCCGCGCCGACCAGAACGGTCGCGAGGCAGGGGGTGACGCCGGTGCGGCGGGTGATCTCGGCGGCTCGGGCGGCGGTCTCCTCGACCGTGCGGCGGGCGAGGGCCGTACCGTCCATGAGGGTGGCGGTGCTGGTGGACATGGCAACTCCTGGGCGTCGTCTCTGACCGGTGGTTCGCCCAGGCGCACGGCATCGGCACGGTCGCGCCACGGGGGACGCTCCGCCGGGCCGCTCCCCGGTGGTGATCCACCTCAAGCGCCAGTCACGGCCCGGGGCCCACTCTACGTGAGCGGTCGGGGGCCGGTCCCGGACAGGGTGCATATGCCGTGGTGCGAGGTGGCTTGTCGGCGGCGCCCTGGCGCACCACGATGAGCGCGATGGGCCGGGACGACCTCGACGAGGAGGCCGAGTTGAGCGATGCGTGGGTGGCCGGGGAGCAGGCGTCCATGAGGGCGCCGGCGAGCCGCTTGGGCACGGAGCGGGCACCGGCTGGGGATCCGGAAGGGAACGTCGGCCCGAGCAGGGAGGCCGACCCGGACAACCGCGAGGCCCGCCCGCTGGTGGCCGCGTCCTGGCGGCGCTCGCTCCGCGCGCACGTGAGCCCGGACGGGGCGGCGCGGGTGGAACTGGACGAGGACGCGCTCGCCGCGTACCGCGAGGCGCATCCCCTCTCCGCGGCGATGCCGGTGATCCGGGAGCTGATGGGGGCGTACGCGACGGACGGGGAGCATCTCCTCGCGGTCTGCGACGCCGCCGGGCGGATGCTGTGGGTCGAGGGGCATCGGGGCACCCTGCGCAAGGCCCGGGGGATGAACTTCGTGGCCGGGGCCCGCTGGTCGGAGGCGGCGGTCGGGACGAACGCGCCGGGTACGGCCCTGGCGGTGGACCGTCCGGTGCAGGTCGTCGCCGCCGAGCACTTCCGGCGTCCGGTGCGGGCCTGGACCTGCGCCGCGGCCCCCGTGCACGACCCGTACAGCGGCCGGGTGCTCGGCGCGGTCGACATCACGGGCGGCGAACGGCTCGCGCACCCGCACAGCCTCGGCTTCGTGCAGGCGGTGGCGCGGGCGGCGGAGTCCCAGCTGGCCCTGCTGGGCCCGGCCCCGGACCCGGGCCGGCTCAGGCTGTCGGCGCTCGGACGGGACGAGGCGGTGCTCTCGGTGGGCGGACGGCGGCTGCGGCTGAGCCGCCGGCACAGCGAGATCCTGGTGGTCCTCGCGCACCGTCCCGAGGGAGTGGGCGGAGACGAGCTCCTCACCCTCCTGTACGAGGACGAGTCGGTGACCCCGGTGACGCTGCGGGCCGAGCTGTCCCGGCTGCGGGCGCTGCTCGGCCCCGAGGCGCTGCGCTCGCGGCCGTACCGGCTCTCCGGGGCGGTGGACGCGGACTTCGCGACGGTCGACCGGCGGCTCGCCTCGGGGGCGGTCGCGGCCGCGGCCGGGGATTACGCGGGCCCGCTGCTGCCCGCGTCGACCGCGCCCGGGGTCGTACGGCTGCGGGAACGGCTCGCGGACCGGCTGCGGGCGGCACTGGTCGACCGGCGGGATCCGGGGCTGCTCGCCGACTGGGCGTACAGCGCGTGGGGCGAGGACGACGTGGTGGTCTGGCGGGCGCTGTGCCAGGCGGTGCCCGCCGCCCAGCTTCCCCCCGTACGCGCGCGTCTCGCCTCTCTGGAGGCGGAACTGTCGGCCGGTGCAACGGGATTGCAACGTACGGGTCTCCACACTCGGGCGTGAGCGCCGGCCAGGGACGGCCGGCGCGTCCCAGGGAGGCCATCCATGACCCGTTACGCCGCACCCGGCACCGAGGGCGCGCTCATGTCGTACCAGGCCCGCTACGACCACTGGATCGGCGGCGAGTACGTCGCCCCGGCGGCCGGCCGCTACTTCGAGAACCCGAGCCCGGTCGACGGCCGCCCCTTCACGGAGGTCGCGCGCGGCACCGCCGAGGACGTGGAACGCGCCCTCGACGCGGCGCACGCGGCGGCCCCGGCGTGGGGACGGACGGCACCGGCGGAGCGGGCGGCCGTCCTGCTGCGGATCGCGGACCGCATGGAGAGCAACCTGGAGGCGCTCGCGGTCGCCGAGACCTGGGACAACGGCAAGCCGGTCCGGGAGACGCTCGCCGCGGACATCCCGCTCGCGATCGACCACTTCCGCTACTTCGCGGGGGCGCTGCGGGCCCAGGAGGGCGCGCTGAGCGAGATCGACGACGACACCGTCGCGTACCACTTCCACGAGCCGCTGGGCGTCGTCGCGCAGATCATCCCGTGGAACTTCCCGATCCTCATGGCGGTCTGGAAGCTGGCCCCGGCGCTGGCCGCGGGCAACGCGGTGATCCTCAAGCCGGCCGAACAGACCCCGGCCTCGGTGCACTTCTGGCTGAGCCTGGTCGCGGACCTGCTGCCGCCGGGCGTCCTGAACATCGTCAACGGCTTCGGCGAGGAGGCCGGCAAGCCGCTGGCGTCCAGCCCGCGCGTGGCGAAGATCGCCTTCACGGGCGAGACGTCGACCGGCCGGCTGATCATGGAGTACGCCTCGCAGAACCTGAAGCCGGTCACCCTCGAACTCGGCGGCAAATCCCCCAACATCTTCTTCGACGACGTGTGGGCGGCGGACGACGACTTCCGCGACAAGGCCCTCGAGGGCTTCACGATGTTCGCCCTCAACCAGGGAGAGGTCTGCACCTGTCCCTCGCGCGCCCTCGTCCAGCGCGGTCACTACGCCGACTTCCTGGAAGCGGCGGTCGCCCGCACGGAGAAGATCGTCCCGGGCCACCCCCTGGACACGGACACGATGATCGGCGCCCAGGCCTCCGCCGACCAGCTCCGGAAGATCCTCTCCTACCTGGAGATCGGCCAGAAGGAGGGCGCCAAGATCCTGACGGGCGGCCAGATCGTGGAGCACGGCGGCGAGTTGGCGGGCGGCTACTACGTCCAGCCGACCGTCTTCGAGGGCGACAACCGCATGCGGATCTTCCAGGAGGAGATCTTCGGCCCGGTGGTGGCGGTGACGTCCTTCACCGACTTCGACGACGCGATCCGCACCGCCAACGACACCCTCTACGGCCTCGGCGCCGGAGTCTGGACCCGCGACACGAACACCGCCTACCGCGCGGGCCGAGCGATCCAGGCGGGCCGCGTCTGGACGAACTGCTACCACGCCTACCCGGCCCACGCGGCCTTCGGCGGCTACAAGCAGTCGGGCGTGGGCCGCGAGACGCACAAGATGATGCTGGACCACTACCAGCAGACGAAGAACCTGCTGGTGAGCTACTCGCCGAAGAAGCTCGGGTTCTTCTAGGGGCACGAAAAAGGGCGCCTGACCTGGTCTTTTGCCCGGGCAGGCGCCCCTCGCTCGCCCCACGTAGGCAGGGGTCGCGTTTTACACCAAAACTCGCGGTTCATCTTTCTTCTGCTCCTCGGCGATCTGCTTGCCTACTTCGTCCATGTCAACCTTCCGCGACTGTGCGATCAGGTCCTGCAGGGCGTTCTCGGGCAGGGCACCGGGCTGGGAGAAGATGGCGACCTTGTCCCGGATGATCGCGAGCGTCGGGATCGACTGGATGTCGAACGCCTGGGCGAGTTCCGGCTGTGCCATGGTGTCGACCTTGCCGAAGACGAGGTCGGGGTGGCGCTCGGACGCGGCCTCGAAGACCAGGCCGAACATGCGGCACGGCGGGCACCAGTCGGCTCAGAAGTCGACGAGGACGGGTTTGTCGCTGAGGAGGACCTCATGGGCGAAGGTGACGTCAGTGACGGAACGCGCTGACATTGCTCTGCGCTCTCCTTCTCGGGTCAGACGGCGCCAGCGGTGAGATCGCGCAGACGCCGTCCGGCGCACCTTGCGATGTTCTTGTTACTGGCGCGGCTGGGGCACGGCCTTGTGGGGATTCGGCCCGGTGCCAGGGTGCACCGGGCCTGGTCGGCGTCGGCCGGGCGGCGAGGCGAAGGACGTACCGGTCCGGGGCGCGACCGGGCACGGGTCCGAGGTAGTGGTGGCCGGTCATGCGGCACCAGGCGGGCAGATCGAGCGGTGCGGCCGGATCTGTGGCGATGACGTGGACGACCATGCCCGGCTCGGCTCCGTCGATCTCTTTGCGCTGGCGCAGCAGGAGCCTGACGCAGGGGAGGCCGGTGCCGTCGACGGTGATGTCCGGCGCGGGGGTGTCGTGGCGGTGGTCATTCATCGGCGGTAGGCGGCGACGGCGGGCAGGAGCGCGAGTGAGAGGATGCCGCCGGTGAGGGCGAGGGCGGGGTAGCCGGTGGCGGCGACCATGAGGCCGGAGGCCATGCCGCCGGTGGCGACGGCGACGCAGACGTCCACCGTGCCCTGGGTCTTGGCGCGGGTGGCGAGCGGGACGGTGTCGGTGGTGATCGCGGTGCCGGCGACGAGGCCGAAGTTCCAGCCGAGGCCTAGCAGGGCGAGGGCGAGCGCGAGGAGAGCGATCGAGTCGCCGGGCGCGAGCGCGGCGAGGATGCCGGAGGCCAGGAGGGTGATGCCGGAGGCGGCGGCGATCTTCAGGTGGCCGTAGCGGTCGACGAGCCAGCCGGTCAGCGGGGAGGGCAGGTACATGACGCCGATGTGGATGGCGATGACGAGGCCGGAGGCGGCGGTGCCGTGGCCGTGCTCGTGCATGTGGACCGGCGTCATGATCGCGACCATGACGAGCTGGCTGAGGATCATGACGAGCGCGCCGAGGACGACGCCTCCGCGGCCGTCCACCGTGTTGGTGGTGGCTGTGGCGGTCGCGGTGTCGGCTTCCTGGGCCTCGGCCTCTGCCAGGGCGCGGGCAGTCAGTAGGGGGTCGGGCCGGAGCCAGAAGGCGAGGACGAGCGCGGCGAGCGCGTAGGCGGCACCGGAGAGGATGAACGGTCCGGCGAGGTTCGGAATGCCGAGGTGCTCGGCGAGGGCGTCGGTGGGGGCGGCGAGGTTGGGACCGGCGACGCCGCCGAGGGTGGTGGCGACCAGGACCGTGGAGACCGCGCGGGCGCGGTGGCCGGGTGCGGCGAGGTCGGCTCCGGCGTAGCGGGCCTGGAGGTTGGTGGCGGTGCCCGCGCCGTAGACGAACAGCGCCACGAACAGCAGGACGGCGTTGTCGAGGACGGCCGCGGTGATGACGCCGGCCGAGCCGATCGCCCCGGCGAGGTATCCGGCGGCCAGACCCGGGCGACGGCCGCGGGCGTGCGAGATGCGGCCGACGGCGACGGCGGTCAGCGCGTATCCAGCGGTGAACAGGGCGCTCGGCAGCCCGGCGAGGGCGGTGGTGCCGAGCATGTCCTGGGCGAGGAGCGCGCCGACGGTGACGCCGGCTGCCAGTCCCGCTCCGCTGAGGACCTGGGAGGCGACCAGGACGCGCAGGATACGCCGCTGTGTCTGGGCGGGGTCGGATATGAGGGCCGTCGTTCCGGCGGGTTCCGTGCTGGTCATCTCTCTTCCGGGATAGCGACATCGCCATGCGTAAGGGCCGGGCATTGCTGAGGGGCGTTGTGCTGTGATGCGTGCGGGTTCGGTGCGGTTGGTCCGTCACCTTCAAGCGCCAGGCGGACTGGCTGCCTGCTGGTCAGCGGAGAGCGGCCCTATCTGCCGGGGGCGGTGACGTCGATGGTGACGTCGTTCGCGCCGGCGGGTGCCTCGTGGACGGCCTGGGCTGCGCGTTCTCCTGCGGCGAGGGCGCCTTCGATGTGTCCGGCATGGTCGGTGGCCGTCTCGGTCGACGCCCAGTGCAGACGGCTGTCGAGGCCCGGGCGCTGGTAGAGGCGGTGGCCGAAGAGGGAGTAGTCGTCGAGGTAGTGCACGGTGGACGGGGCGGTCCACCGCTCGGCGCCACGCTCGACCGGACCGCGCACACGGGGCGGGATGCCGCGAAGGCGAGCAGGACGAGGCGGACCGCCGGGAGCACGCCGAGCGCGGCCACGCAGCGAGCACGAGTGGCGCGAGGCAGGACGGGCCGCCCGCACGACACATAGGCGGCCGCCTACGGCCTTTCACATGCCGGTGCGCTCGATGCCGCCGGCGCTCACGCCTTCGACGCCGATCTCCTCGGCCGGTACGACATGCCGGACGCTGATGCACGCGTGAGGCACCTTGACGCCGTACAACCGAAAGTCCGGAAGGTGCTCCTGCAGGTAGACGCCGGCGCCTGAACGACCTCGACGCCGGGCCCTGTGATCACGCGACGGCCCAGGAAGCCCAGAACGCCAACGGAGACCAGTACCCGCCGACCACCCATCGGGTACCACCCATGACGATCAGGGGCTCCGCGTCGAACGCTCCCAGAACCACGTCATCCGCATCGCGGTCCCCTACGGCGCGCGCGTCCTGCCGGATCGACATACGGACGGGCCGGTGCCGAGCCGGTTTCAGGGCGTCCAGCCGGTGACCGCCCGGACGTAGGCGTACACGGCGGCGATCACCTGGTCACGGGAACGGCGACCCGCGAGGACCTCCATCTGGAATCCGTCTTCCAGCGCGAGGAAGGTGGCCGCGAGCTGCAACGGCGGGCCCTGGAGGGTGAAGTGCCCCTGCGCCTGGCCGAGCAGCAGGATGCCGTAGTAGATCGCGATCTGGCGCTCGGTCAGGGAGCTGTCGAGCGTGGCGGCCTTGACGTCGCGCAGGCAGCGGGGCCAGTACTCGAACAGCAGCCGCGTGAGGGTGTCGTCCGGTCCGGTCGCCACCCCCTTGTCGATGCAGGCGCGCAGCCGGTCCCGCGCGTCCGGGTGGGCCTCGACGGCCTCCTCGCGTTCACGCGCGAAGCGCTCGATGGCCCGCTGGTAGGTCTCGTGGACCAGCGCGTCGAGATCCCCGTAGTACAGCAGCGCGGCCGGGGTGACACCTGCTTCCTCGGCGACGTCCCGAAGCCGGAGGGATTCCAGCCCGCGCGCGAACAGCGCGCGCTCCACCGCCTCGGTCAGTTCCGTCATGCGGGCTTCCTTGCCCTTGCCTGCGCCGCGCCCCACGACAGTACCTCCTCGGCCATACAGCCACGCCTCAGTGCATCTCACTCCCATTAAAACAGAGGGCATCATCTGTTGACAGCCTTGAGGGAAGCTTCTTAAATTTCGTTTTAATGATCTGGTCACCATCCTGGAGCGGCTTGATGGCAGTCCAGCCTTCCGCAGGACCCGGGCGACCGGCCACCTGCTCATCTGCGCCTGCAGCACCACCGCCTTCGCCGGCGCACGGCTTCTCGGCCGCGCACCGTGCTCCCCCATGGGGCTGCCGACCGAGCGCCGGCTCCTCCGCTTCTTCCGCGAAGGCCGACGTGCAGTCGCGGAAGCACGCGTCACCGAGCAGCGAGCCTTCTCCTTCGGTCCCGCTGACACTCACGAACCACCCACCACTCATACGGAGAGCCCCGCATCATGACCCTCAGCGCCCCCCTGAGCACGACCGAGGCCGTCCCCGCCCACCACACTCCCTCAGGCCGTCCCCGGGCGCGCGCCCTCGGTATCCCGCTCGACGGCATCCCCGGCCCCTGGAACGCGATCAACGACGTCCCGGGCGTCGAGGTCGGGCACGTCACTCTGATCGAGGGCGAAGGCGTTCGTACCGGCGTCACCGCCCTGCTGCCGAGGGGCCGGAACGGGGTCGGTACGCCCTGCGCGGCCGGCTGGTACTCGCTCAACGGCAACGGCGAGATGACCGGCACGACCTGGATCGAGGAGTCCGGCGGCTTCAACCTGCCGATCGCACTCACCAATACCCACGCGGTCGGCGCGGTCCACACCGGCGTGGACCAGTGGGTCGCGGAGAACCATCCGCGGCTCGCCGCGCAGTGGATGCTCCCCGTGGTCGCCGAGACCTGGGACGGCTACCTCAATGACATCAACGGCCGCCATGTCCACCCCGAACACGCCATCGCCGCCATTGACGCGGCCGCCTCGGGCCCACTGGAGGAGGGATCGGTCGGCGGCGGCACCGGCATGAACTGCTACGGCTTCAAGGGCGGTTCGGGCACGTCCTCCCGCACCGTCGGGTACGGGCCGGACACCTGGACCATCGGCGCCCTCGCCCAGGCCAACTTCGGCGACCGGCGCGAACTTGTCATCGCCGGCGCGCCGGTGGGCCGCTCCCTGCTCGACGACAACCCGCTGGAGGACGACGACTGGTTCCAGCGGGACCTGGGAGGTACACCCGGCCGCGTGCCGGGCGGGGCGGGTTCCGTCATCGTCGTCATCGGGACCGACGCGCCCCTCCTCCCCGGCCAGTGCAAGGCCCTCGCCCGCCGTGCCGCACTCGGACTCGGACGCACCGGAACCCCTGGAGGCCACTTCTCCGGCGACATCTTCCTCGCCTTCTCCACCGCCAACGCCGGCGCCCTCAACAGCACCTTCCCCGAGGGGGACCCGACCAAGGAGGACTACGACAACCTCCGCTTCGTCCCGTGGGGTCGCATCGACCCCTTCTACGAAGCGGCGGTGCAGTGCGTCGAGGAAGCGGTGCTCAACGCCCTGGTCGCCAACGAGCCCATGACCGGCCGCCGGGGACACCGCACGCCAGCCCTCCCGCATGACCGAGTCCGCGCCCTGCTCGGCCTCGCCTGACCCGAGCCACGCGATGCGCCGCCGCCCGTCGTGCGCGGACGGCGGCTTGCGGCCTGCGGCCACACAGTCAACCGAGCCGTGATCCGCTCGAGGTCGCCTCGGAGAGGTCCGGAGCCCGCTGCAGCCAGTGATGGCCACTCTACGTCCGTCATCATGCCTGGTCAGCCGCCTTTCGCTTCTACGGAGTTTCGCCGAGCCCCACCAGGCCAACCCGTCACGAGGTCAATCGCTCCCAAGGTCGTTAGACGGCGCGGGACGACGTGCTGCGCGAAGAGTACGTGCAGCTGCGGCTGCTCGAAGCACTGAACGCCCAGCTGCTCCAAGCACGCGCCACCAGCCGCTACAGCTCCGGCGTCCTGAACCACGCGCGGCAAAGGATCGACGTGGACACCGCCCCACCCCAGCAGCTCACTCACCGCCTCCGCAATCAGTGAATGAGCAGCACCGGGCCACGGCAACCCGAACTCACCTGCGGGACACGGTCGATCCACCGTCGACCGGCACCACGGCCCCGGTGATGAACTGGGCGTCGTCGCTCACGAGCATCGCGATGGCCCTCGCGACGTCGTCCGCTTCGACGACGCGCCCGAGGGGCGCGCGGTCCGCCAACTGCTGCTGGACCGCCTCCGGCATGTGGGCGCCGGCTTCGGTGCGTACGAAGCCGGGGGCGACCACGTTGACCCGGACACCCATGGGGCCGGCCTCGCACGCAAGGAATCGAGCGAAGGTGTTCAGGGCGGCCTTGGCCGTTCCGTGGGCCGCCATCCCGGGGGCCGGCGGGCCGTCGCCGCCATCCCGGGGGCCGGCGGGCCGTCGGCCACGGTGCTGGACACGAAGACGATGCTGCCCCTCTTCCGCTTCTCCATCAGGGCCAGTGCGCGCTGCGCCAGGGTGTAGGAGCTGGCCAGTTCGTCGGTCACCTTCGTGCAGAAGTCGGACCAGGACAACCCAGTCACCGACGTCGGGACAAACGTAGCCGCAGCTGCGTTGCACACCAGGACATCGAGGCGACCGTCGGGTGCCGCCTGTTCGATCATGCGGATGGCCTGAGCTTCGTCGCGGACCGCGAAGGCGCTGCCGCCCTCCGTCTCGATCTTCGCGACTACCTCGTCGGCGGCAGATCTGTTCAAGAAGTACTCGGACTGCCCACCGGGCACCTGCCCGTGGAGTTCGGCCCATCCGAACAGGCTTGCGCCGCTGCCGTGCTCGTGACCCCGGGTGATCTCGCATGAGCGTGCAGTCCCTGCTCACACTCCCCGCCCATGATCAGGTGCTCCTTCGGCCTCCAAGTCGCCATCGCCCTGGCCCGTCGGCGTCGTACCTTCGACGACCTACGGGCCTCCGCGCTGGAGCAGGCGATCCTCGGCCGCATCATGCCGTCCGTCCGTCGCGGTCGTCCCCGTCCAGGACAGGCCCGTAGGGGATCCGGCCACTACGCTCGGTAGGTAGGTGGGTGAGGCCGTGATCGGCGAGCCTACGGAGGGCGTGTGCCCATGGAGTCGCGCGAGAAGCTGCTGTCGGACCTGATCGACGCCTCGCACCTGGTACCGGGCCGGGCGCTGGGCCCCCTGGTGTTCCAGACGGGCCGGCGTGCGGGCCTGGACGGCACCGGCGTGTACGTGACCGACCTGCAACAGACCACCCTGTTGGCTCTGCCGCAGCCCGTGACCGCAGAAGCATCGGCACTGGACATCGATGCCTCGTTGGCCGGTCTGGCCTACCGCACGGAGCGGACGCAGCGCTCGCGGGACGGAGGCACACTCTGGGTACCGATGATCGACGGCATCGAACGCCTCGGCGTGCTGAAAGCGACCGCCGTCGATCCCGACGACGACCTGATCGGATGGTGCGAGGCGCTGGCCGGCGTGACCGCGCTGCTGCTGGTGTCGAAGTCGTCCCACAACGATCTGCTGATCGAGACCGAACGGCGCCGGAAGATGACCGTGCAGGGCGAGCTGGTGTGGGCATTCCTGCCCCCACGCACAATCGGCACCTCACAGGTCACCTCGTCCGCCGTCCTCGAGCCCGCGTACGACATCGGCGGGGACGCCTTCGACCACAGCTTCACCGAAGACGCGCTCCACCTGACGCTGCTGGACTCCATGGGCCACGACCTCGCCTCCGGCGGCGCGAGCGCAGCCGGCCTCGCCGCCTGCCGCGCCACCCGCCGCTCCGGCGGCGCCCTCGCCGACATCGTGCCCGCGATCGACAAGGTTCTGAACGAATGGTTCACCGACCGGCTCATGACCGCGGTCATCGCCAACCTCAACGTCCACGACGGCACCCTCCGGTGGGTCAACTGCGCCCACCCGCCGCCCCTGCTGATCCGCGACGGCCACGTCCTGCCCCGCATACTCGAACGCGATCCCGACCTCCCGCTCGGCTGGGCCTTCCACACCACGTCCCCGCCGACCGTTCACCACACGCATCTCCAGCCCGGCGACCGCATCCTGCTGTACAGCGACGGCGTCACCGAAGCCCGCTCCACCAAGGGGGACCTCTTCGGCGAAGAACGGCTCGCCGACACAGTCATCCGCGCCATGGCCGCCGGCGACCCCGCCCCCGAAGCCCTGCGACGCCTCCTGCAGGAACTCCTGCACCATCAGGACCACCACCTGCGAGACGACGCCACCATCCTGCTCGTCGAATGGCACCCCGGACCCGAATCACCCCGACGTCCACTCAAGACCTAGCCGTTCCAGGATGAGGGCGCCTTCGCGGGGTCGGTGCGCGGCGAGGCACGGAAGCCGCGGAGCCATAGCCCTGCGCCCCCAACCGGTCCCGGTCACCCCCGCGCTCCCACCGTCGGGACCACGTGAGCGTGGGGATCGGGTGTTCCCGGGAGGAGAACCCCGCCGGGCTGCACAGCAGGCCCGAGGCGTGCGCGCAGATCCGGTCGATCACCAAGCGTCCGTCGGGCCCAGCGTCCCAGGCGTGCTCAGGGCCACGTGACGGCGGCTGTGCTGCCGGAGCGGGGACGTACGGCGGATGGGTCACGATCAAGTCGTGGCGACGGCCTGCGGTGCGTGACGCGAAGTCGCCGTGCAAGACGCTCAGCGGTAACCGTTGGAGCAGGGCGTTCACACGCGCTGTGACGACTGCGGGCCAGGCCGCCGTGACCGCGGCACCCCTGCGTGCGGCGTTCAGCGCCAGCGCGCCGGTTCCGGTGCCGATCTCTTCACCTCCGAGGGTCGAGGGCAGCACACACCCGTGTGCAGGCCGCCGACTTCACCACATGCTGTGCCTGCCCCAGGTGTGGCACCCCATTCGGCGTTCCGGCGATTTTCGAAGGCGCCTGTGCCGAGAGGGCGTTGCAGGTGGTGGGGCCGTTCCGGCGCGCGCAGTCCGGTCGTCGCGATGTCCCGGTCAGGTGTGGTGGTCGAGTGTGCGCTGCTGCCTTTTCCCTCCACCTGATGTTTAAAGTCGAACCGATTGCGCACTCGCACATCAAGACGAGGAAAGTCACGGGCAGTCTGCCTCATCGAGCGCCCGTGGCTTTCGAGGCAGAGCGGCCCTATGAGGTGCGATCGAGAGGGGCACCGATGAAGTTCGGCGTTGGCCGGCACGGCCACAGGAGACCCCGGGTGCTCTCTCGGTGGACGCCGCGTGCTCTCGTGCGCCGGAGCTTGGTGCGCATCACGAAATGGGAGCTCCACCTGATGGCCTGGGGCGTGCGGATGACGGTCCGGCGGGCCCTGCACGCCGTGATGCCGGCAGCGATTCGACACAGGGTGTAGGTGCAGGACGAGGACCTGTGGAAGGAGGAGGGATGAGCAACTGGGAGAAGGCGAAGGGGCAGATGGAGCAAGTGGCCGGAAGTGCCATCAGGAAGTCCGCTCACGCGATGGGCAACGAAAAACTCGCGGCCAAGGGCGGCGCGTTGTACATGCGCGGCAAGGCGCGGCACACGAAGGAGAAGGCCAAGGACAAGCTTCCTTGATCCGACTGCGGTCGGTCGCAGGAACGCGGGCCTCGTCTCCCCTGACAGGCATGACATCCGTACGTCACATCGCGAGACAGAAGGAATCATGGGAATACTCGCTTGGATCCTCCTCGGGCTGTTCGCGGGCATCATCGCCAAGATGTTGATGCCTGGAAAGGACCCGGGCGGGATCATCGTCACCACACTCATCGGCATCGCCGGCGGCCTGCTCGGCGGCTGGCTCGGCAAGGTCATCTTCGACGTCGAGTCCGTCGACGGCTTCTTCGAACTGTCCACGTGGATCGCCGCCATCGTCGGATCGCTCATCCTTCTCGCGATCTTCCGTCTGTTCGCGCGGCGTAGGTGACGCGTCGCTCGGCGACGCCTCGAGGATCCCGCACCCGACCGCCCGGCCCCCTCTCCCCCGAGGGGGCCGGGTCACCGTGCTCAGTCCGCAGGCGGCAGCAGGGGGCCCAGGGGACCGAGGTCCAGGTTGAGGTCTTCGAGGGTGTAACCGTGCTCGGCGCACAGGTCGGTCATGCGGTCGTGCAGGGCGAGGAGGGTGGCTCCCAGTTCCTCCTCCTCCTCGTCGGTGAGGTCGCCCGCGTCGACGCGCCGGAGGGCCTGGCGTTCGATCAGCTGGCGCAGTAGTTCGACGATGGTGAGAACCAGCTTGAGGAGATCCTCGCCTGCGGCGTCGGGGTCGGTGCAGATGCGGTGGGCCGGGGGCCGGATCTCGCCCGACCTGGCTATCTCGCCCGGCCTGGCTGGGGGCGCCTGGAGAAGCCGGAAGGCGTGTGCGAGCGGGGCACCGAGGGCGTCCGGATCGCGAGGGGGCGGCTGTGCGCCGTGCTCCGGGTTCATGTCCGTCTCCTGGTGGCGAGGGGATCGTCCGAGTCGGTGACCGAGCTGATGAGGGCCCGCAGGGAGATGCGTACGAGGTCGATGTCGGCGATCGACAGGACGATGTCGCCCGTGATGACGACGCCTCCTGCCAGGAGCCGGTCGAGGAGGTCGACGAGGGCGACCTGCCGTCCGGGCAGGGGTTCGTCCCGTTCGGTGGGACTCATGATCATGGGCCCGGCCGGTCGGCCGTGTCGGCTGCCTGGGCCGACGGCATCGCGAAGGAGTAGGGCGCCCAGGGGCCGGTGACTTCGATGCGGACGTCGGGCAGGCCCTGGCCCGCCTGTTCGAGCGCGGCGCGGAAGTCCTCGGTCTTCTCGTCGGGGACGAGAAAGGCGTCATTGACGACGTTCTCGCCGGCCTCGCCGCGGGTGAGCGGTCCGGTCTGCACGGGGTGACGGACGCCATGCGTTGCGTGTACGGCCGCGGTGGCGGCAATCCGGTCCGCCGCTCGTCTGGCCTGCTGGTAGCGGTCCTCCCGGGCGTGGTGCTGGGCCCGGCGGGCGCGGAGGTAGGCCTTGCCGGGACTCGCGGAATCCGTCGACGCGGTGCCGTGAGACCTGCCCTCGGCGCCGACGGCCTCGGTCGTGTCGGCTTCGGTGGCGACGTAGACCTTGACTCCGTACTCGACATGGTGGGCCAGGAGGGCCAGCCGGGCCGAGAAGATGTCCCGCTGCTCGCTCAGGGCTTCCAGAGCTCGGTTGTTGTCCTGGTAGAGGGTGGCCAGACGGAGGGGCAGGACGACCGTGTGCTCTGTGAGGGCCTGGATGACTTCGTGGTGGGCTCTGGCGGTGTCCTCCAGCCAGGCGAGGTCTTCGAAGCGTGCTCTGAGGCCTTCCTCCCCCCATTGTCCGCTGGGAACCTCGCTGACGACGAACGCCGGGCCGGGTGATCCGGTCCGGGGGGCCAGAAGGGTGACCGGAGCGCCTCCCACGCCGCGAAGATCCGCCAGCGAATCCCCCAGACCGGGGGCGGGAGCGGTCGCCGCGTAGACGTAGATGAGACCGGGTTCGTGGTTCATGGTGTGCGTCTCCCCTAATCGGAGTCCCCGGCGGGTCGAGCCTCCTCGTGCCTGACCGGACTCTCCTCCGCCCGGTCGCGCGGCAGGGCGTCCAACCGAACGCGCATGGCGTCCAGTTCGGCACGCAGGCGACGGTTCTCCTCCGCCAGCGGGTCGCCGCTGTGGCGGGAGGAGAGGGAGGGGTCGTACTCCCACCAGTCGATACCCATTTCCTTGGCTTTGTCCACCGACGCGATCAGGATCCGCAGCTTGATCGTCAACAGTTCGATGTCGAGAAGGTTGATCCGGATGTCCCCGGCGATCACGATGCCCTTGTCCAGGACGCGTTCGAGGATGTCGGCCAGGCTGGCCGACGAGGACGGCGGATACGACATCGGGGTCGCCCGGGACGGCAGTGGGGCGATCCGGTGGGCGAGTGGGTCAGTCACGATGCCCGACCTCCCGGGTTACAGCTGGTTCTGCCGGAACTTCACGATCTCGTCTAGTCGGTCAAGGAGTTGGTCCTCCTGGCTGTCGAAGGTGTCCTGGTCGATCTCGCCGTCCCGCAGTCCGCGCTCGAGCTCGGCGAGGGCGGAGTAGACGGGGGCCGGGTCGTAGTACTCCTCGTTCGCCCGGTCTACGGCTCTCTGCGCCGCCCACGTCACGAGCCGCATGGGAAGCAGCGGCGCGGTCAGCAGTTTGGTCAGCATTCCCATGGCTTTTTCCTTGGCATTTCCTGGGCGGTCCAGCCGCCCTCGAAGCCACCCGCCGAACCTTGCCCGCGTGGCGGGCGCTACACGAAGCTGTAAGGGGGCAGCGGCCCGCTGAAGCGGAACGAGACGCCTCCGACCTCGTCGGCCAAGCGCGCCTGCGTCTGCAGGAAGGCGTCCTTGTTGTCGTCGTGGACCAGCAGGGAGATGTTGAGGATGTCGCCGTCGGCCGGATCGCGGACACTGTGGTCCTCCGCGAGGGGGACGAGTGACTGCACGAGTCCGGCCGCCAGGGTCTCCCGTCTCTCCCCCACTTCGGCCGCGACGAGCTCCCCCAGCTGGATCGGGAGCCGGGGGTCGGGGTCGCCGGCCCGAATCCGGTCGTTGAGTCGCCGCGCCTGGTCCGACTCCTGCAGGATCTCCCGCAGGAGCGCGTCCTCGTCCTGGGACACCTTCAGGTGGTACTCGGCGCAGCTCCGCACGCGTTCCAACGCCGCCAGATACCCGTCCGCACGTTCCAGGAGCACCTGCGTGACTTCTTCGTCGTCAGGCGCGACGTAGCCGAACTGGAGCGGGAGCACCGTTCCGTCGGCCATGAGTCTGTCCTGCACTTCCTGGTGGGCTGCCAGATCCCGGCGTCTGGGCCGGATCTCCTCCTCGACGTCCGAGACGACCGCCCGCAATCGCCCAGCGGTAATGGCGCGCACCGGTGCGGGTTCACTTCCGACGCCCGTCAGCCCGTCCAAGCGGCACGGGTGCGCCTCGCCGGTGATGGAGTACACGTAGAGCGGCATCTTCTACTCCCTCTCTCGGCGGGCGGTACGCCGGACGGGTCGACGACGGCGGGGAACTTCTTCCTCTTCCGGCTCTTCCTGCTCTTCCGGCTCTTCCTGCTCTTCCTGCTCTTCCTCGTCATCGGAGCTGCCGGTGAGTGACTGCGTCACCGCGTCCATGACACCGCCGATGGCGCCCTTGGACTTGCCGCGAGCCCCGCTCTCGACCGCGTCGCCGACGACGTCGGTCAACTGGGTGGGAGCCTTCCTGCCGGCTTCGAGGTCGAGACGATTGCAGGCTTCGGCGAAGCGCAGGTAGGTGTCGACACTGGCGACGACGATCCGTGCGTCGATCTTGAGGATCTCGATGCCCACCAGGGAGACACGCACGAAGACGTCGATCACCAGACCGCGGTCCAGAATCAACTCCAGGACGTCGTAGAGATTGCTGCTGCCTCCCCCGGCATTTCTGCTGAGAGTGCTTCCACCTTGCGGCACCACGGTCATGGCCGCTTCCCTTCAAGAGCCCGGCCGAGTCAGGTCGGCCGGTCGATCATGCCCCGGCTGTATCTCCTGGTTCGCTCGTACGAGATCAACTCACCTTCCGCATCCACGGTGATCTTGTAGCTGGCGAGGATGCTGGTGGTGTCGGGGATCCGCTCCAGTTCGAGGACCTCCACCACAGCCTCCCAGCCGTCCTCGACCGGTCGGAGGGACGAGACCGACTCGGGGACTCGTCCCAGCAGTTCCGCGATCTGTTCCACCGCGGACCGCATCGCCGCCGCGGCACTGGTGACCTTGCGCCGCGCCGGTGCCTTGCGCGCGGGCTTCTTGCGAACCGCGGCCTTTCGGGCGGTGACCTCTCGGTCCTGCCCCTCCTCTGTCGGAGGACGGCGGCTGCGGCCTTGCTCTGGTGAGGCCATGTGCCTGCTCCCCTGGCGAACTGACCCGTGCGGCTACCCATCGACATGCAACCGAAACAGCTTGATCAGTCTTGGACTTCTCTTTTCTCCGATTCCATGCATATCCGGCAGCGAGCAGAGCAGTCACGTAGTGACAGCGCGAGCGGTTCCACCGCCCTGCATCCCTGTGCCCGACGTGGCGCGGACTGGCGGTCACCCGGGCACCAGGCGAAGGGAAAGACTCATGGAGGACACGACCAAGATCGCCTTGGCGACCGCAGTCGCCGGGGGCTACCTACTGGGGCGGATGAAAAAGGGTCGTCTGGCCTTTTCCCTGATCACGTACGCAGCGGGCCGCCGCCTCGGCCTCGACCCGCGCGAGCTCGCGACGCAGGGCCTGAAGAAGCTCAGTGAGATGCCGCAGGTGGCCGAACTCGGCGAGCAGATCAAGGGTGAGGCACTCGATGCCGGACGCAAGGCTCTCGTGGCCACCGCGAACCGACGAATGGCCGGGCTCGCCGACTCCCTGCACGAACGCACGCTCGCTCTGGAACGGGGGTACGGGGACGACGCGGACGCGGAGGACTACGACGACACCGAGGACGGCTACGAAGAGGAGCCGTACGAAGACGAGGACGAGGAGCCCGAGGAAGAAGAACCCGAGGAAGAAGAGGAACTCGAGTTCGAGGAGCCCACGGCCGAGGAGGAACCGGAGGAAGAGGAGGAGCGAGGGGAGGAGGACGAACCACCGGCTCGCCGTCGAACCGCGCGCCGATCCGCCCCCGCGTCTTCGTCCAAGACGGCGCCGCGCCAGGCCTCGGCCCGTAAGACCACCCCTGCAAGGAAGGCGACCCCGGCGCAGAAGGCCGCTCCCGCCAAGAAGGCCGCTTCCACCAGAAGAGCCGCTCCCAGTAAGAAGACGGCTCCCGCCAAGAAGGCCGCTCCCACGAAGAAGACAGCTCCGGCGAAGAAGACGTCGAGCGCTGGAACGACACCGAAGCGCTCCACGAGCGGGACGCGGCGCAGCACCCCGGCCAAGAAGACAGCGGCCAAGAAGACAGCGTCGAAGCCGGCCGCGAAGAAGACGGCGACCAAGAAGAGTACGGGGCGCGCGCCTGCGTCCAAACCCGCGGCGAAGAAGACCAGCGCCACGACGGCGGCCCGCCGCAAGTCCACTGCTGGGAGGTGAACCATGGCCACCAACCGTGCGGCCGGCGGCGGCCAGACCGGGTTCGATCGGCTGATGGACGAGGCCTCCGCGTATCTGGCCGGTCAGGCCGACCATCTCGCGGACAAGGCCGTGGACAAGCTGGGCGATCTGACCGAAGGCCTCTACGACGTCGCCGAGAACGGCGGGCGACTCGGGGATCTCGGCGGCCGACTGCTCCAGGGCGACTCCCCGGTGAAGGCCATGGTCGGCCAGACGCTCGACGGGCTCAAGGACAAGGTCAAGGACGTGGGGTCCGGACTGCTCGGCGGCAAGAAGAAGAACCGCAAGAGCGGCGGCAAGTCCATGAACATCGTCGAGACCATCGACGTCGGCGTGCCGCTACGCACCGCCTACGATCACTGGACGCAGTACGAGAACTTCAGCAGTTTCGCCAAGGGTGTGCGAAGCGTCTCTCAAGGGCAGGACACGGACTCCGACTGGAAGGTCAAGGTCGGCCCGTCCACCCGGAGCTGGAAGGCGACCGTCCAGGAGCAGATACCCGACGACAGGATCGTTTGGACCTCGGAGGGAGCCAAGGGGACCACACGCGGATGCGTGAGCTTCCACGAGCTCGCCCCCTCCCTCACTCGGATCCTCCTGGTTGTGGAGTACTACCCTGCCGGGCTCTTCGAGAAGACCGGAAACCTCTGGCGGGCGCAGGGTCGGCGCATGCGTCTGGACCTGAAGAACTTCGACCGCTTCGTCTCCCTCTCGAACGAGGAACCGGACGGATGGCGCGGGCAGATCGAGGACGGCGAAGTCGTCGTCACTCACGAGGAAGCCCTGGAAGCCGAAGGGGAGGGCGAAGACGAGCGTGAAGACGAGGGCGAGGGTGAAGACGACAGAGAACCGGACGAGGACGCGTGGGAGGAGGACGAGGACCCGGAGGAGGACCAGGAGGAGGGGCCCGTGGAAGAAGAGGGGTACGAGGAGTACGAGGACGACGCCTTTGAGGACGAGGAGCCCAGTCCCGCAGGGCGCCGGCGTTGAGGTCCACCGGAGGACCGCACCGTTCGTGGCCGTGCTTGCGCACGGCCACAGACGCCCACCCCGGGCCACCGTCTCCCTCACCCAAAGGCGGCAACGGAGAAGGCCGACCGTTCTCGTCGTCGGCCTTCTCCGCTGCCGTCCGTCAGTGCTTGACCGCGTCCTTCGCCTTCTGGGCGGCCTGCTTCGCGTCGCCGACCGCCTGCTCGGCGCGGCCCTTCGCCTCCAGACTCTCGTTGCCGACGGCCTTGCCGGTGACCTCCTTCGCCTTCCCCTTGGCGGTCTTACCCATGTTCCTGGCCTTCTTCCCTGTGGCCATCCCTGTCACCTCCAGAGCGGACTATTGATCCCGCTACCCGCATAATTCGTGACGAATCATGCTCTTGTCCCGTTACGAGCGCGAGGCACAGGGCGGCAAGGTCGACGGTGAGCCAGACGAGGTAGTCGCCGAGGTGGCAGGAGTGCAGTCGGCGCAGCGCCCGGATCGCACGGACGACGGGATGGCCGAGGGACAGCGCGGGGCCTCGGTGGAGCACCGCCGCGGTCGCGAGGACCAGCGCGAGGAGATCGGACAGCAAACCGAGGAGGACTCCCGGCGCTGGTCCACCCGGCCGTCGGGGTCGCCTCGGCCCGCGGCGGTGCGCCCGGCCCGGTGGGGACCGCTTCGGCATGGCGGGCGGGCGTGGTGAAGACCTCCGCTCGGTGGGCGAGGGTGGTGGCCACGGCAGGAAGGCAGCCCGATGAGCAGCGCCAGGGCGAGGAGGAGAGCCGGGACGACGGTCGTGGGGAGCGACGGTGTGCGCTGCGGGGCACGGACCTCGGGTTCCTCCCCCTCGCCCGTGGTCTCCCCCTCGCCCGGGCGGCCATGAGATGCGGTGCCTGTGCCGTAGAAGACGCGCAGGCCGGCGCGGAGCGCGGCGGCCCCGGTGACGGCAGAGTCGACGACGAACACGGCGGGCAGCAGCCAGGTGAGGGCGTGCCCGGCGGCCTCCTTGCCGAGCGCTTTGCCGAGGCCCGTGCCGAACGGTGGGAGTCCGGCCAGTGCCAGGGCGCCGACCAGGAAAGAAGGCGTGGGGCGGGATGCCGCCGGTGCCGGAGAAGCCGGTCCAGTACACGCGCGCGACGCCGTAGACGCCGAGCTTCACCATGACGCCGGAATCAGCATGCACACCGGGGTCGGCGCCACCGCGTGGGCGTCGGGCAGCCAGAAGTGGAACGGTACGGCGGCGGCCTTGGCCAGCAGAGCCGTGCAGACCAGGGCGAACGCGACGACAGTCAGCAGGTCTGTGGGGTGGGCATCCGGACGCAGCCCGATCCGGGCGAGGTCGAGTGCACCGGTGCGGGCGTGGAGGAGGCCGATGCCGTGGGGAGGGTGCCGGTGAGGAGGACCGCTTCGCCGCGGACCTCGACGTGCACGCCGAGTTCGGCCACGTCCTCGCGGGCGAGCCGGTCCCTGAAGCGGGCGGTCCGGTACTCGTTTCCGTCGCCGTTCATCGGGTGCCTCCGTGCCGGATCCGTGACAGCGCCCTGCGCCGCAGGCGATAGGGCGTGACGTACCAGCAGAGGACGAACCAGAGCATCACGCCGACGACGACGATCCCGGCCGCCAGGACCCCTCCGAGGACCACGTTCAGGATGAGCAGGAGCGTGCAGGCGACCGTCAGGGCGAGCAGCACCATCCCGCAGACCATCAGCCGCCCGGCGGCGATCACGACCTCCTCCTTCAGCCGCAGCCCGGAGAGGCAGCGGTGGAGGGAGACCGGCGCGATCAGGGCGGCCGTCGAGGTGGCCGCAAGGACGACGGTGACGACGTACAGTCCGCGGTCGAATCCGCCGAGCTCACGGAAGCGGACGGTGAAGGCGAGGCTCAGCAGGAAGCCGAAAAGGATCTGTACGCCGGTCTGGGCGACCCGCGTCTCCTGGAGGACCTCCTGCCAGCGTCTGTTGACCCGCTCCCGGGCGCCCTCCGGTGGGTGGAACACACGAGAGGGGTGAGCCTCGTCCTCCACGGTGCGGCTCTCGGCCTCGGTCGGGGGTCTCGTCGCGGCCGCGTCCCGCTCGGTCAGGCGTCGCGTCGCGGTCATGACGTCCCCCTGGGCTCGGCGGGTCCCGCTCCGGAGGTGCGGTGCCCGAAGGCCTCCCACCAGACGGCGAGGTGTGGGCAGCCGGTGTCGACGAGGGTTCCGTCGATGTCGAAGAGTGCGGCGCGGTCCATGTCGGGACCTCCTACAGGTCGCGGAGGGCGGGCAGCAGGGTCGTCTCCGCCCAGCGCAGGAACGGCGCCTGGTGGTCGCCTCCGACCTGGACGAGTGCGAGGTCGGTGAACCCCGCGTCGACGAAGCGGCGAGCCGCCTCCACCACGGCGTCCACGTCGTCCCCGCAGGGGATGGTCTTCGCCACGTCCTCCGGCCGGGTGTGTGCGGAGGCCTGGGCGAAGCTCGTCGGGAGCGCAAGCTCGGCGTTGACGCGCCAGCCGCCCGACGCCCACCGGAACTGGCCGTGCGCGCGTGCTACGGCGGCGTTCCGGTCGGTGTCGTAGCAGAGGGGAAGCTGCCCCATGCGGGGCTTCCCCGCGCCACCCTGTGCGTCGAACGCGTCGAGGAGTCCGCGGTCCGGCTGCGTGGTGATCAGCAGGTCGGCGTGCCGTCCGGCGACTGCGCAGGAGCGGGGTCCGGAGACGGCGATGCCGAGGGGTGGCGGGGTGTCGGGCACGTCCCACAGCCTGGCGCCGTCGACCTGGAAGTGACGGCCGTGCCGTGTCACGTACTCGCCGGTGAACAGAGCGCGGATGATCTCGGCGGCTTCGTCCAGCATGGCCAGGCGGACCCGTGCCGAGGGCCACCCCCGGCCGATGACGTGCTCGTTGAGGTTCTCGCCCGACCCGAGGCCGAGCCGGAACCGGCCTTCGGAGAGGAGTTGGACGGTCGCGGCCTTCTGGGCGACCACCACGGGGTGGTAGCGGAAGGTCGGGCAGGTCACGTACGTCATCAGCGGAATCCGGGTGGTGGCCTGCGCCGCCGCTCCCAGCACGCTCCAGGCGTACGGGGCGTGCCCCTGGGAGGACAGCCAGGGAAAGGAGTGGTCCGAGATCACGGAGAAGTCGAATCCGGCCCGTTCCGCCTCGACCACGTGTCCGACCAACTCACGGGGTCCCGCCTGCTCGGTCATCATGGTGTACCCGATGTGTGTCATGACCGGCGACTTGCCGCGTCAGGGGTGTCCGAAACGGGCAAGAGGTGGCCGGCTCCGAGGAGTCGGCCACCTGCTCTGGAGCACGGAGACAGGGCATCGGTCAGCGCATGCCGGGCTCGTCGTCGGGCGGCAGGGACCACTCCTGTGTCTCCCGGTCGGGGCCCCTCGGTCCGGGCGTCTCCACCGGACCCGGCGCCTCCCTCATCGTGTCGGGCCCCTTGTCGGGGCTCCGCAGGGGCGCTCCGGGACCCGCGTCGGCGTCCTCGGGGCGGATCCGGCCGCGCCAGCCACCGGTCGCGTCTGCGTGCCCCTCGATGTACCCCTTGAAGCGCTTGAGATCGCCCTTGACCTGGCGGTCGAGCACGCCCAGCACGTCAGCGGCCTTCTGCGCCACGCCGTCGGGCTCCACGTCCATCGCCAGCCGCACCCGGGTGTGTCCCTCGTCCAGGGGCTGGAAGCTGACGACGCCCCTCTGCCGTACGTCACCTCCCGTCGTGCGCCACGCGATGCGCTGGTCGGGAAGCTGGTCGACGATCTCGGTGTCGAACTCGCGCCGGACACCGGCGACCTTGGTCCGCCAGTGGCAGTGCCGGTCGTCGATCTGCCGTACGTGCTCGACGCCCTCCATGAAGCGCGGGAACTCCTCGAACTGCGTCCACTGGTCGTACGCACTCCTCAGCGGTACGTCCACGTCGATCGTCTGCTCCACCTTGCTCATGGTCAGGCCTCCTTGAGGCTCGTCGGAACATCGGAACATCCGAGGACCGGGGGTTCGCCGGTCGCGTCTCCTCACGTGCGACTGCCCGCACCGGGTTCCTGTATGCGACTTCGCGCCCGTACGCTCCGTTCGCTCCCACGACCGCATGGGTCCGACCGTTCCGTCAGCACCCCGGATCCGGCTTTCGGCCGTGAACGTGCTCGGGCGCTCGCCCAGACACATGCGGCCCTGGCTGCCGGTGCTGCAGGCACTCGCGGGGAACTCGCCCTCCAGCGGACGGCGCGACACCGGCTTCCAGAGCTGGCGGGCCGTCGAGCACGCGCGTGGCCGACCGTCGACCCGACCCCGGTCCTCGACGAGGCCCGGTACCTCGCGCTCGTCTCCCGGCTCGCCAGCGACGGAACGCTGCTCGACCGCCGCACGGTGTGCTGGCACGCCCCGGCCCTCGGAACACGTGCCGACCCTGGAGGTCAGGATCGCCGACGCCAACGCCGATCTCGACCGTGGCGCTGATCGCGGGAGTGTCGCGAACTGGTCGGCGCCGGAGGAACTCCTCGTCGCCTGCGGCATCTCCCGCGCTCACATCGCCCGGACCGCCCGGTCACTGGCCGCTCGGAAGCCCTGGAGGCTCCCAGGGCTGTCACGAGCGTCGGACTCGCCGTCGCCGCGACAGCGTTACGTCGCCCACCACCCCCACCAGCGGCGGGGTGCTCAGGCCCGTGTCGTCGCGGAGGCCTTCGAGGAAGGCCGTGACCGCTTCCGTGGCCGTGCGGGCAGGAGTCCAGCCGAGTTCCTCGCGGGCCCGGCCCGCGTCGAGGAGGGGCAGCCGCAGGACGGCGTCGAGCAGCCCGGGTGCGGCAGGGACCAGGTGCAGCTGCCAGGCCGCGACGAGAGCGGCGCGGACCGCCGGTGCGGGCAGTGGCACGGTCCGGGCGTCCAGCAGCCGTGCCACGGCCGCGGTGTCCAGCACGGGGTCCGCGACCAGGTTGAAGGGACCGCGGACGGGGCGCACCAGGGCCCGCCGGTACGCGTCGGCCGCGTCGTCGGTGTGCAGGGCCTGGAAGCGGAGCCCCGTGACCGAGGGCAGTACCGGGAGCAGGCCGGGCCGTAGGAGCCGACCAGGAAGCAGCGGGCCCGCGACGATACGGCGCTGTTCGGACGCCGACGTGGCCTTGAAGAGGAAGCCCGGCCGCATCCGTACCACTCGCATGTCCGGGTGGGCCAGTTGGTATCCGTCGAGGTACCGCTCCAGATAGGCCTTCTCCCGGGTGTAAGCGGCGCCGGGCCATCCGTGGGTGGGCCAGGACTCGTCGACGGGCCGGCCGTCGGAGGGACCCGGCGAGTAGGCGCCCACCGAGGAGGCGTGCACCAGGATGTGGATCCCGGCCCGGGCACAGGCCTCGAAGACGCGGATCCCGCCCAGGACATTGGTGCGCCAGGTCTCCACCGGGTCATGGGTGGGCTGGAACTTCCAGGCGAGGTGCACCAGGGCGTCCGCCCCCGTGAACAGCCGGTCGAGGGCGGCCCCTCCCGGATCGATGTCCGCCGCCTCCCACCGCACTCCACGGACCTTCAGGTCCGGTGTGCGACGGGCGAGGCCCAGCACGTCCGTCACCGTCGGCTCCGCGGCCAGTGCGTGCACCACGCTCGTCCCCGCGTTGCCGGTCGCTCCCGTCACCACGACCTTCATGACACCCACCTGACCTTGACGCGCGGGCGGTGCGACCGTTGCCGGCCGGCGTCGACCGGCCGGTGAGGCGTCGGCCGCGCGCCGGGTGCGAGGGCCATGGCCACCGCGGCGAGCCGCAGATCCTCCAGCTGATCAATCTGACGCTCGGCGCGGTCGGCCAGGTGGTGGACCGCCTCGGCGTCGATCCGGGTGTCGCCGCGGGCGATCTCGCTCAGGGACCGCCAGAGGGCCAGCTTGCCCTCCACACCCAGGCGGAGCGACTCCAGTTCGAGCAGGTCGCTCAGTGGTGAGCGCGAGACCAGCCGGCCGTTGAGCTTGGCCCGGCCGACCTTCTCGGCGCATCGCATGACCAGCGCACGCGCGCGCATCACGGGAACGCCGAGCGCGGTCATGATCCCCACCAGGCTCTCGCGGTCCTCGGCGATCTCCTCGGCCAGCGCCCGCAGGCGAGGTCCTGTGGGGCCCCGGTCGTGCACCCGGGCCATGCGGCGGACGAGTGCGTCGCCGGCGGACGAGCCCGCGTAGTGGTCGTTGAGGTAGATACGGAGCAGGCGATCCGCGTCCGGGAAGGGGGACCGGAAACGCTGGTGGTCGGAAGGCATGTCACCAACTCCCGTCGAAACGGTGGCCCGGCCGAAGGGACGGACCGCGGAGGACGAATGGACGCGGCGTGTGCTGACGCATCGGGCATCGGGACCGCCCGACACGAGGCGGCTGCGTCGTTCGGCGCCTTCCCGGACCGGAAGCAGAAAAACAGCAAGAGGGAAGTTTCCCGTCGAAACTTGACATGTCGACGCGGCACTGTGGGTCGGCGCAGCGTCAGGCGGCCTCGAACTCGTACGCCCTGCCTGAACGCCACTCCAGTCGCTCGGGCCGTCGGAGGCTCAGTCCGTCGCGACGGGGTTGTAGGTGAACAGCCCTTCGGACCTGGTGAATTCCAGCAACCTGACCATCTGATGGCTGGGCGCCGCCAGGACGAGGTGGACGCCCCGCTTCAGCGCCTGCAGTCTGACCGACAGCAGCACATTGAGCCCTGAGGAGTCACAGAAGGACGAGTTCCGCAGGTCGATGACGATGTCCGAGCCGTCGGGAGCCCCGTCCAGGGCCGCCGCAAGCGATGCGCGCAGTTCTTCCGCGTGCTCGAAGTCCATTTCGCCGCTCACGCGGACCACTCTCCGAGCACGTTCCGTGCCTGCGGTCGGGTAGCCCGGGCGGGCGGCACCGGTGGCCATGACGCACCTCCTGTGTGATGTCGGGCCTGTGCCCCTGCGGTCCTCTCCATACCTCTGCGAGCCCCTGTCGCGGCGACAGGGTGTCCTGACGTCGGCCGGAGGTTTCCGGTCCCGGATCACTCGTCATCACGGCTTTCGACCGCGCCGGGCGGGGCGGCGAGAAGCGCGAGGAGGCCGGCGATCTGGCCGGCCTCGGCGGGGTGACGGAAGCGGGAACCCCGGACGATGGCGTAGCGGTTGCGGCGTCCGTCGCCCGCGCGGCTGCGCGTGAGACAACCCGCCTCTTGGAGATCGGTAATGATCGCCTGTACCGTGCGCTCGGTGACGCCGCAGATCGACGCGATGTCGCGGAGGCGTACACCGGGATCGCGCGAGATCGTCAGCAGGACTCGGGCGTGACTGGTAAGGAAAGTCCACTCCGTGCGAGTACCTCCGGTTTCCCTCATAGAGCCATGGTGTACCTGGGCACGTCCCCCGGGCAATCACATGAAACGGATTTCAGGTAATCATTGACGTGTAATCGCTGTAGCCGGATAATTTCCACTAAAAGGTCTCATCTTGCGGGAGGCGTGATGACTCACTTCTCCGAGGCTCCTGACCCCGCCTCTCGCCCGGAGAACGAGGGCGACGGTGAGATAAGCGTTTCCCTGAGAGCGATCTCCGGCGGCACGGCCGCCACCGTCCGCGGTGAGCTCGACATCACCAGTGCCACCTACCTGAGAACGGCCCTCCTGCGCGCTCTGGAGGAGTGCATCCCGGGCGGGGTGGTGACACTTGACCTGTCCCAGGTGACGTTCTGTGACTCCACTGGCCTGAATGTCCTGCTCCGTGCCCGCCGCTGGGCCCTGGAGGAACATCGCGTCCTGATCATCAACGCCGCAAGTCCTCAGATGGCCCGCCTTCTGGAGATGACGGGGGCCGCCCCGCTCTTCACGGAGAAGCCCTGACGACTCCCGGCATCAGGCCGAGAACAGACGCCCTGTCAGGAGCGGGGCTGTCGAGGCAGGACGTCCAGCCGGTCGAGCATCCACAGGAAGGCCTCACCCATGGGAGCTCCCACCACGGCCTCGCACACCCGCTCCCACTCGATCCGCTCGCGCACCCCCGTGCCATCGGCAACAGGGGGCCGAAGTCGCACTGGTGCTCGGCGAGCGCGAGGAGACGCCAGGTCATGAGGTCGGCCGGGGCGAGCACCGGCATGTGAACGGAATCCACCGGCAGCGTGTGAGCACGATCGAGGAGCTCGGCCGTGACCGGCCGTCCGGCCAGGGAGAAGATCAGATCGATCTCCTCCCCACCCACGCGGAGCTTCACGAGCCAGTCCTCGGGCGGCTCGAAGATCCGCACGCCGCGCTCCCGCAGCGACTCCATGACGGCGTCGGCGTCCTCGCGCAGGAGCGCGAAGTCCGTGTCGCGCCGGAGCCGGACGGGGATGCCGTGCGCGTACGCGACGACGCTGCCGACCAGGGCGAACGGACGTCCCGACGCCCACCCGCACCGGGGCCGCCGTGGTTCGTGAGGCGCACGTCTCATCGGCCTGCCGGGCCCTCACCATTCGTCCCCGGAGAGCGGCGGCAGGGGCGTGCGCAGGGCGCTCTCGTCGCGCGTCCAGGCGTTCACCACGTGGCCGGCCAGCCGGTCCTCCAGGAGGCAGGTCGCGGCGATGCCGAAGGCGACCTCGGGAGCGAGCGCGGGCTCGTCCTCAAGGAGACCGCCCACGACCTCGCGGCGCACCAGCTGCTCGTGGACGGCGTCGGCCTCGACGTGCTCCTCGAAGTACCGCTCGGCGGCGGGTCCGGCCCCGGCCCGGCGCATGGCCGCGGCGATGCGGGAGGCGGCCGGCGGCGAGGTCGTCTCCACCACGGCGAAGTGCCCCACGAGCGCCCCGCGCAGTCTCCTGTGCAGGCCGAACAGCGACATCAGGTTCGATACGGCCAGGAGCTCAGCACCGGCGGCGTCCGTACAGCCTCCGTACGAGGCGTCGAGACCCAGGTCGACCATGAGGTCCGCGTACAGCCGGGAGTGCATCCGCTCCGCCCGCCCGGCGCCGTACTCGTCGTACTCGACCGCCATCATCACCGCCTTGGCGCGCCCGCGCAGCCGGGGAACGACCCACAGGTGCGGATCGGCCTCGCGCAGCTGATGAACGGAGCGAAGCGCCGCGTACTCCCGCAGGTGCCACAGCTCGCCCCGGGACATCAGGAAGTGCGAGACGCCGGAGCCGTCGCCCGGCTCGACGAGCAGGGCCGTCAATGCTTCGTCGACGTCCGGACGATGCCGGCAGTCGTGGCGCAGCGCATTCTCGAAGCGGTGCTCCAGGAGAGCCCGCACACCGAGCAGGCCGGGGTCCCACTCCAGGGTGTCGGGCACCCCCACGAAGCCCCGATAGTGGAGCTCGTAGCAGAGGTGGAGGGCCAGCTGGAGGTCCTCGCCGTAAGGGGAGCAGCGCGCGATCTCGCCGCCCCGGGGCAGACACGCGGGACCGCTGCCGAGGAGCCGGTCCCGTACGGCGCGGGAGACCTCGCCGCGCGCCTCGGGCGCCTCGGGTTCCGTGGCGGGGGCCGCCAGGAGCAGCGTCATGACCTCTCCGCCTCCCCGGTCGTACGGCCGGAGCGGCGGCGCACGCGCGGGCGGTGGCTCGTGTCGCAGAACGGAGCCTGCAGGCTCCGCCGGCAGGTGCAGAGGGCCATCACGGGCCGCTCACAACGGATCACTCTCCCGTCCGGCATAACGATCTCCGCAGGACCCTCGACGAGCAGCGGCCCCTCCGGCAACGGTCGGATGCGCGGCACATCCGAGCGGGCCCGTCCGAGCCTGGGTCGTCCCTCTCCGTCGTCCTTCGCGCACCGCACCAGCGGGACGTCCTCGTTCGGGGAAGCAGACATCACCCACACCACCCATCGCGTCGCCTGCGTCGGTACCGCGCGACTGCCCACCCCTTCCGGGCTTGAACCGCGTCCGACACGCGCGGATCCCCGGGCGCTCGTCGGGCGCCGGGGGCGGGCCGCGGATCGCTGGGATTCGGGCCTGCCACAGCGGGCAGTCGCCGGAGCAGGACCATGACCGGACGGAGGCGACGCGGATGCGTGGGAACCACGACAACACGACGGAGGTGGGCCAGGACCCGCTCAGCGACGCTGAATTCCGGGACCTGAAGGCGGCAGCGCGCGCCGAGCTGCGGCGACGCTGGATCGGCGCGCAACCCCGGACGGAGCCCGACTACGCCTTGCGCAGCCAGCACGCCGAGTTCGGGGCCGCCGCCCACTGACCCGGCAGACCGACGGAGGAGGATGCCTGGCAGCCAATGCCGTCGAAGCCGGAGGCCTGGAGGAGCCCGCTGCCAGATCTGCCGCTGTCCGGTGACTCCACCTACCGGTTCGCGGTCAGCCTTCGACGCCGGTTGCGGTGTGGGCGGCGCCGACCGGTTTGGACTCCGGGGAGCCTCGCTGGCGGAGGTAGATGGAAAGGACGACCATGGCGGCGACGGCGAGGAGTTCGGACTGCCAGTTCTGCAGGGTGCGGTTCCAGAAGTCGGGGGTGACCACGTAGCCGGCCCAGCTGACGGGATCTTCGAGTTGGCGGAGCTGCTGATCGTTGTAGGCGGCGGTGCCGGTGATGGACTGGGCCAGCCAGGACAGGACGAACAGCGTGCCCATGACGGTGCCGAGGGAGCGAGCGTAGAGGGTCTGGCGCCAGTCCTTGGTGCCCGCCCAGCGCGGCGAGTCCGGGCGCGCGTGGTCACCCATGCGTTGCTCCTGCTCGCTTTCGGCGCCGGCTTGGTGGACCTTCTTGGACTCCGGGGAGCCCTGCTGGACGAGGTAGACGGTGCCGAAGATGTAGAGGGAGAACTGGAGGAACTCCGACTGCCAGTTCTCGGTGACGTCCACGGCGAAGTCCGAGGACATCAGGTATTCGCCGAAGCCGAGCGGCTGGAGGCCTTCGACCGTCATCTGTTCGTTGAACTCGGCGTGCCCGGCGATGGCCTGGCAGACGAGCACCACCAGGAAGGCGGTGCCGAAGGCAAGGGTGAGGCTGTTCTCCCGCCAGAATCCCCTGCGCGGTTCGCGGCTGTCGTTCATCGCTGGAGCACCCCGATGGTGATGAAGTAGCCGAGCCCGCCGAGGATGACCACCAGGGTGGTGACGAACAGGGTCCGCACGCCTCACGCCCCCTTGATCAGGCAGTTGTAGGGCTGGTCGGGGCGCGGTGTGCAGCCGGCGGCCATCACCTTCCAGCCGGCGGTGAACAGCGACAGGAACAGTGTGTCGCCCTCCATCCGCACCATCGCCTGCCTCCCGTACGCCTCGACCTCCCGAATCCCGCGCGTCGTAGGCAGCTCCTGCGACGCGAACGCGGCGGGACACGTCTTCTGCGCGTTCTGCTCCAACTGCTGACGTGTCTCCGGAGCCAACAGCGCGCAGGCCCGAACGTGGTCGTCGGCCGCCGCGGCGGCCTCGAAGGCGGCTGCCGCCGCGGCCGCGGCGTCCTGCCGCGGCGCCGGGCCCCCGCACCCCGTCGCTCCGAGCGCCACCGCGGCCGCCAGGAGCAGCCCGCACCAGGGGCGCCCGGCCGGCCGGTGCCGAGATCGGGTCACTTCGAGTCGGCGCTGGGTACGGCCAGCGGATCGCGCGGTGCCCGCTTCTTCCCGGACTCCAGCTCGCCGCCCAGTTCCGTGAGCCGGTTGCGGCCCATCGCCTTGCGGACCTCGGGGAACCAGTCCTGTTCCTCCTCCTCGACGTGGTGGCGGACCTGCTCCATGAGCACGGTCATCTTCGCCTTGAACCGCTCGTCGCCCGGGTCCATGTCCTTGATTTCCGACAGCATCCACACCACCGCGTGGTGCTCCTCGATGCTCTCCAGGATGTGGTCGGTCGTCTCCGGTGCCGCCTCGCGGGCGGCCGGGTAGAAGAACTTCTCCTCGATCCAGGCGTGGACGGTCAGCTCCTCGACCACCTCGTCGGCGATCCGGCGGCGTTCGGCCGTGTCGTCGTCGGAGGTCTTCTCGAAGCGCTTGAACAGTTTCTCGACGGTCTTGTGGTCCTCGCGCAGCAGCACGATCGCGTCCATGCGGTGCTCCTCGTCAGGTGTTGACGCGGCTGTTGGTGCCGTCGTGGCCGTCGGCCTGGTCGTCGTCGAACCAGTAGTCGCCGGCCGCGAGGTAGCGGAAGGAGTGGGCGCTGTGCGCGGGCAGGACGACCGTGGCCGCGCGCGTTCCGTCGCCGCGTACCTGGAGAGGGTGCGTGGCGGGGTTCCAGTGGTTGAAGTCGCCCACCACGCTCACCGGTCCGTCCGGGCTGCCGGCGGGGAGGACGAAGGTGACCTGCGTGCGGCCTTTGAGCTGTTTACGTTCGAGCACCTGGGCGACTCCTGACGGGCGGGGCTGGAAGAGACCCAAGCACCCTCGCACGGTGCCCTCCGCCGCCGCCCGGCACACACCGCGGCGAACGTCACCGTCACTCGCCTGGAGGCCGGGGCGAAGCCCCTCTCCCCCGCGGACACATCATGCGGGTCCGCGCACCGCAACCCTGGTGGGGCCCGCTTCGCTGAAGCCGGGGTGGCGACCACGAAATGAGGCGAGATTCCTGTGAGCAGTCGTGTGTCCCTCTCCGAAGGGGCCATTGAGGTCCTCCGGCCCATGAAGGAGACGCGGGAGACCAATACGGTGGTGGTGGAGCTGCGGCTTGGTGTCCTTCACCCCGCCGGTTTCCGGGTGTCCGGCCGTTGCGCGGGCAGAAGCCACGCGCGTCCCGTCTCAGGGATGCGCAGGTCCTGCACGGCATGTCGAGCTCGAGGTCCGCCAGCTCTCGGGCCAGGGTGGCCAGGATGTGGGTGGTGACGTCGTCGCCGGGACAGCGGTGGCCGGTGTGGGCGTTGGCTCCGCCCTGGGCGATGGGCGCGCCGGCGTCGGGCTCCCGGCCGAGGAACCGGCGCGGCTCGAAGCGCTGCGGCTCGGGCCAGAGCTCCGGGTCGCGGTGGTGACCGGATACGTCGAGGAGCACCCGGGTGCCCTCGGGCAGCTTCGGTGCGTCGAATCTCAGGTCGCGGGCGGCAAGGCCACCGACGAAGGGCGCGAACAGGTAGCCGCGCCGCACCTCGTGGGCGAAGGCCCTCGCGTATGCACCGTCGCCGTTGCGGAGTTCTTCGCGGACTACTGGGAAGCGGTGGAGCGCGGGTGCGGCGAAGGTGGCGAACCAGGTGGTGGCCGCGGTGGAGCGGAGGACGTTGAGGAGCTCCACCGCGGCCGTGTGCAGGTCGAGGAGGCTGCCGTCCGCATCCGTGTGCGCGGCCACCGCTTCCAGCGCAGTCGGCCGGTTACCGTACTCAAGGACGACTGTGCCATGGCTCCAAACGTCTTCGACGGTCCGGGCGAGGGCGCGTTCCTGACGGCTCCGGGCGAGGCGGGCCTTCCAGTGGCGGGTGCCGGGGGTGGCGAATCCGTCGACCATGGCCACGCAGTCCTTGGCCAGCCGGCGGACGTCGGCCCCGGGCGCCCAGGGCATCCCGCTCCACTCGCCGGCCGCCGCGGCGAGGGCGACGGCCCTCTCGTCGAACAGGACGCACGGCGCCGACGCAGTCCGTCGGCCGTGCGCAGCCAGTGTTCCCGGGCCAGCCGGCCGAGGGCTTCCGCGCCGTCGGGTGTCATGAGGTGGGACGTGAAGAGTTCCTTGCGGACTCGGTGCGCCTCCCCCTCCAAGGTGTGGACGGCACCCCTGCCGAAGAGTGTGTCCAGGACCGGGCCGGGCAGCGCGCTGTGCCGCGGGACGTGGCGTTCGTCGTAGAAGAAGTCGACCGCGTCCGGGCCGTGCAGCAGCAAGGCCAGCCGACCCATCAGCCGGGTCGGGCCGGCGCTGCCGTCGTCGTGCCGCCGGCGAAGTTCGCGAGCCCAGGCATAGCCGCGGGTCAGGAGGGCGAGGGTGTTGTCAGCGAACGGGTGCATGGCGATCGCCCGGCCGCCCCGCATCCGCGCCGCCGAACGGCTGGCACCGCATCGGTGCCTCCGGCATGGGCCGGCGTCGATCACAATTCTGGACGTTCCCCTGGCTCGGTTCCCCGGCGGACCGCCTCCGAACGGTTCCCGGGACGTCCCACTGGGAGGACGGGGCGGTGCCGGGTGTCCTCCAGGGCGAAGGCGGCGGCCGCGTACAGGGCGGCCGCTGTCAGGTCGAGCCCGATGACACCGGCCGCATCCTCCCAGCCCGGCGCCCCCGTCAGCTCGCGCAGCCCGGCCGTGCCCAGCCGCAGCGCCGCGCAGGCGATGACAGCGGTGGCCACGATTTTTCCGGTACCGACAGCGGTGACGGGTACGAGCAGGCTCGCGGCAGTGACCAGAAGGAATAGGCCGAGGACGTGCCGCGTACCAGGTACGGGCCCGGTGCTCAGCAGGACTCCCTGGACCAGCCAGCTGCAGGCCAGGACGGCCATGGTCGTGGCCGGCGGCGACGAAGGCTCCCCCCGCCGGCGCCAGGAAGCCCAGCGGTACGGGCGTGCCGAGCGGCCGCACGACGGTCACGGGGTCGCTACGCGGCGGTGTGGACGCGGCCCTCGTGGTTCTCCTCCCGAACGGCGACGGGCGCGGGAAGGTGCGTTGGGGCGCGTTGAGGCTCCCACTTGTAGCGCCTGCCCCGTTCGGCCCGGGGCACGCCTGCTCGGCGCCAGCCGTGTCAGATGGTGCGCTCCGGGTAGGCGCCTCTCATCAGGCGTCAGGCGTTCGGTGGCAAGGCGCGGGCACAGAGGAGCGGCTGTGAAGCGAAATCTGATGCGCTTGTCCGGCGAACGGATCGCCCATCCGTGGGGACTCCGCACCCCTTATGGGCGAGGAGGGCAGTGGCCCGTACGCACAGACACCTGTCTGGCAGAGGGGGTGGCAGAGGGTGACGTCGAAACGTGGGTGCGGGCGGCGTCGCTCCTGCATTCCGACGGGGACGCGATGGACATCGCCGTCCGAAACGGGCGGATCGTCGGGGTCCGGGGCAGGGCCGGTGACCGCGTCAACCGGGGCCGGCTGGAGCCGAAGGACCTGTACGCGTGGCAGGCGAACGGCTCCGAGGACCGGCTGACCCGGCCCCTCGTCCGCGAGGGCGGACGTCTCGTCGAGAGCGACTGGTCCACGGCGATGGAGCGCATCGTCGCCCGGTCGCGGGAGCTCATCGGTTCCTGTGGGCCGGAGGCGCTCGCGTTCTATACCTCCGGGCAGCTCTTCCTGGAGGAGTACTACACGCTCACGGTTCTCGCCCGGGCCGGGATCGGCACCCCTCACCTGGACGGCAACACCCGCCTGTGCACGGCGACGGCGGCCGAGGCCCTCAAGGAGTCCTTCGGCAGCGACGGCCAGCCCGGCTCGTACGAGGACATCGACCACGCGGATGCGATCGCCCTGTTCGGACACAACATCGCCGAGACACAGGTGGTCCAGTGGATGCGGATCCTGGATCGGCTGGAAGGGGACGACCCGCCCCGTCTCCTGTGCGTCGACCCGCGGCTCACCCCGGTGGCGCGCCGGGCGACAGTGCACCTGGCACCCCGCCTCGGCACCAACGTAGCCCTGCTCAACTCCCTGCTGCACGAGGTCATCCGGCACGGATGGACCGACACCGGCTACATCACCCGGCGCACGGTCGGATTCGAGTCCCTGCGCAAGCAAGTCGAACCGTGCACGCCTCAATGGGCCGCCGCCATCTGCGACGTGCCGGCGGCCTCGATCGAGGAGGCCGCCGAGCTGCTCGGCACCGCCGACCGGCTGCTGTCCACCGTGCTGCAGGGGTTCTACCAGGCAAACCAGGCGACCGCCGCGGCCGTTCCAGGTCAACAACCTGCATTTGATCCGCGGCATGCTCGGCCGCCCCGGGGCGGGCGTGCTCCAGATGAACGGCCAGCCCACCGCCGAGAACACCCGCGAATGCGGTGCCAACGGGGACCTGCCGGGCTTCCGGAACTGGCAGAACGAGTCCCACGTCGCCGACCTCGCGCGCGTGTGGAACGTGGAGCCGTCGGCCATCCCCCATGACGCCCCGCCCACGCACGCCATGAAGATCTTCAAACTGGCGGAGGAGGGCGCGCTAAGGATGCTGTGGATCAGCGCGACCAACCCGGCCGTGTCCCTGCCGGAGCTGGCACGGATCCGCTCCATCCTCTCCCGGGAAGACTTGTTCACGGTCGTCCAGGACCTGTTCCTGACCGAGACGGCACAGTTCGCCGACGTGGTGCTGCCCGCGGCGACCTGGGGTGAGAAGACGGGCACCTTCACCAATGCCGACCGCACCGTCCACCTGTCGGAGAAGGCCGTCGATCCGCCCGGCGAAGCCCGCCCGGACCTCGACATCTTCCTCGACTACGCGGCCCGCATGGGCTTCGAGGACAAGGACGGCCGTCCGCTGGTCCAGTGGAGCGGCCCGGAGGAGGCGTTCGAGGCGTGGAAGCGGTGCAGCGCCGGACGCCCCTGCGACTACACCGGCCTCAGCTACGACAGGCTCCGCGGCCCGAGCGGCATCCAGTGGCCGTGCACCGCGGACGCCCCCGACGGCACGGACCGCCTCTACCCGGACGGCGTGGACTGGGCGCACCCGGACCTGTGCGAGACGTACGGCAAGGACCTGGTGACCGGCGAACCGCTGGGCGAGAAGGCGTACCGGTCGATGAACCCGGACGGGAAGGCGCTCGTCAGGCCCGCCCCCTACGTCCCGCCAAAGGAGTGGCCGGACGAGGACCACCCCTTCCAGCTGACCACGGGGCGCACCCTCTACCACTTCCACACCCGCACGAAGACGGGCCGGGTGCCCGAGCTCGCGGACGCGGCCCCGGGCGTATGGGTGGAGATCGCGGACGCCGACGCCGCTCGCCTCGCACTGGCGGAGGGCGACCTCGTCGACGTCACCACCCGGTGTGGGGCCCTGCGCGGCCGCCTGCGCATCGGCTCCGTACGCCCGGGCGTCCTGTTCGTCCCCTTCCACTACGGCTACTGGGACACTCCGGCCCTTAAGGCCCCCGCCCCGGGGTCACCTGGGCGTGCCGCGAACGAAGTGATCGCCACCCTCTGGGATCCCGTCTCCAAACAGCCGCAGTTCAAGACCGCCGCAGCCGCCCTCACCCTCGTCGAACGAGCCGCTCCCCCGGCCGGCTGACACCGTCCGGGCCACGGTCATCCTGAGTGAGCGTCTTCGAGGGCGATCTCGCCGCTCGGGCCGAAGTTGTCGTTCACGTAGACGATCGGTGCACGGGATGCCCGCGCCCGTTCGAGTAGCGCCTCCACGCCCGGGAGACTCTACGGACGGACCGCACCAGCACCTCGGCGTCTCCGTGCTCGTAGGTGTCGAGCATGTCGATCACGATGAGTGCCGTCCGACCCATGTCGTCGCCTCCCGCCGTGCCGGGCACCTGCCCGCCCCGGCGGGTGCGACCCCGCCCGCCGGATCGGCCGCTCCGACCTGATGCGGGCTGGGGCGGGCCATGGCTCGGAACGCCCGCGTCGTGCAGCGAGGTCCCACAGCCGTCCCGGAGCCCGACGCCATGGCTGCGACCGTCTCGCCTCTCCCGCGCCGGGTTGGAGTTCGGTGCGGGGTGCGGTCCTGGCCCTCATTCTGCGCCGGGGGCCGCATCCGGCCCTCCCGGCGGGGTGCGCGCATCGCACAGCCAAGTGAAGGCGTCGGGGCGTGTGCCCGGGCGAGCCGGGTAGCCGCCCGGCATGAATGAGACAACGCACTGGAAGCCTGGCGAGGTCGTGCCGCAGAGCGGCATCTACGCCTGCGACTGCGGCAAGGAACACCTCTGGAGCAAGAGCACCGATGTCCGCGGACACCGGTTCCCTCCCCTGCCATACGACTGTTCGGGACAGGCGTGGGCGCTGCGTACGCAAGCCCACCCTGATACGGACTGACGGCCGCCGTGCGGCTGCGTACGAGCGACCTCCACGCGCCGGGCTGGCGCCGGGTGCCCCACGGCCGAGGGTTCCGCTACCTCGACGCGGACGGCACCCCGCTGCCCGACGAAGACCGGGAACGGATCCGCGCCCTGGTGGTCCCCCCGGCCTGGCGGGACGTCTGGCTCTGCCCGTGGCCGAACGGGCACATCCAGGCGGTGGGAACGGACGACGCCGGGCGGCGCCAGTACCTCTACCACCCGGCTTTCCGCGAACGGCAGGACGCCGCCAAGCACGAGCACGTCCGGGACGTGGCCCGGGCCCTACCGCGGCTGCGCGAGCGGGTCACCCACGACCTCACCGGACGCGGGCTGACCCGCGTCCGCGTCCTGGCCTGCCTTACCCGGCTCCTGGACCTGGGCTTCCTGCGGATCGGAGGAGAACGCTACGCCCGCGACAACGGGAGCTTCGGCCTTACCACGCTGCTGCGGGAGCACGCCGAATGCCGCAGCGGCGAGATCCACCTCCACTTCCCCGCCAAGTCCGGGAAGACCTTCAGCCGCACCCTCGTGGACGAAGGGGCACACGCAGTGGTCAGGGCACTGCTCCGGCGCAAGGATCCCGGGCGGAGACTGTTCGCGTACTGGGAGCACAGGGCGTGGCACGAGGTGCGCGCCGAGGACCTGAACGACTACCTGCGCGAACTCGCGGGGGTCGAGGTGACCGCGAAGGACTTCAGGACCTGGTACGCCACCGTGCTGACGGCGGTCGCCCTGGCCGTCTCCGAGGGGACGTCCGGCGCCTCCCGCGCCCGGCGCGGCCGGGTGGTGGCACGCGCCGTCCGCGAGGTGAGCGGCTACCTGGGGAACACGCCCGCCGTGTGCCGGGCGTCGTACATCGACCCTCGCGTCATGGAGCTGTACGAGGACGGCCGCACCATCGCTCCCGCCCTCGGCGAACTGGGTGCAGGCAGCCTGTTCGGCGAGCCAGCCACCCACGGGGCCGTCGAACGCGCCGTGTTGGACCTCCTACGAACCGGCCGCCGCTGACCCGATCTGCATGACGCGCTCCCAGCAGCGGGCATGCGACGGCCCAGCCGCGAGGAGCCGAGTCGAACCGACCGGCAGGAAGCAGCGGTCGGCGCCATGACGTGTATGGCACCCCCAACGCACGTCCCGCCGCGAGGAGTGTCCGCAGACGTCACGGGTAGGCGCTGGGCAAGGCCGCTCTCACGGACCGCACGATCGTCCGGATGGCCCCACGGCCCCACCGGGCCCTCGCACGGTCTGATCGTGGAGTCGGCCGGCTGCCCAGCATCTCCGACCGAGGAGTGATCATGCCCCGCGGATCCAGCCCGAAGCGTGAACGCCGGTACGAACACATCAAGGAGAGCGCGGAGCAGCGTGGCGGAAGCACCATGCGTGCGAAGGAGACCGCGGCGCGCACCGTGAACACGGGGGCCCGATCGGGCGAGTCCAAGACGGCGAGCAGGAGCTCGACGCAAGACGCCTCTTCGTCCAAGCGCGGCGGGCAGCGCTCCCACAGCGGATCGCAGGGCCCGACCTACGAGCAGCTGTACGCGGAGGCCAAGCGCCGTAACCTGCACGGTCGTTCTTCGATGGACGAGGCCGAACCCAAGCGTGCAATCGGCCACGGATCCCGGTCGGGGCAGGCATGAACCGGGCCGCGCTCTTCGACGTGGACGGCACCCTCGCCGACACCAATCACCTCCATATCACCTGCTGGTGGGAGGCCCTGCGACAGGCCGGCCACAACGTGACGATGCACGACATCCACCGCGCGATCGGCCTGCCCGGCGAAGACCTGCTCGAGCACCTCCTGGGCGGCGGCCGCGACAAGGACGAGGACGACTCCTTGAGCGCGGCGCACGACACCCTCTACGGCACCTGGTTCGACCGGCTGGCACCGCTGGACTCGGCAGCCGAGCTGTTGCGCGAGCTGCTACGACGGGACTGGCGGGTGGTGCTCGTGACATCCGCGCAGGACCACGAGCTGGATGCGCTCCGCCGGGCCATCGACGCCGACGACGCCATCACCGCCACGGCCAGCTCCGACGACATGAGCGAGGGCAAGCCCGCACCCGACCCGGTCCACCACGCCCTCGGCCTCGCCGACGCCCCTGCGTCCGGCGCCGTCTTCGTCGGCGACACGGTCTGGGACATGAAGGCGGGCGTTCGCGCAGGCGTCACCTGTGTAGGCCTGCTCTGCGGCGGCATCCCGCGCCCCGACCTGGAACGGGCCGGCGCGCGGGCTGTCTACCGGGACCCGGCCGAGCTCCTGGCACACCTCGACCAGAGCCCGTTCGCCCTGCCATGACCAAGGGCCGGCCGTGTCTGTCCGGGCCAGGTCCTGAGCATTCGGTCCCCGCTCGCGTCACAGGTGCCGGAGCGCGGGGAGGAGTTTCTCTTCAGTCCACGTCGTCGCCGCAAGGGAAGGGATGGCCTCGGCCACCTCGTCGGGCCGTGTGTGCTGCGAAGCCTGCGGGGCGGGGAGGTTCACTGTTGACCCACCGCCCGCCCAGCGGCCGCCGGAACGGGTCGCGGGCGCGGGCGCGGGCAACCGCTGCATCATCGTCCCTGTTGGCCAGGCTGACCCGGACGTGCAGGTCGTCCAGTTGCTGGAAGGTGACGACGCCCTTCCGGTCCACGTCCCCGGTCACCAACCGCCACGCGATCCGCTCGTCTGGCGCCTGGTTCACGATCTCCGTGTCGAACTCAAGCTCGGCACCTGCCGCCTTGGTCTTCCAGTGACCATGCCCGTTGTCTGTCTGCCGCACTTCCTCCACGCCTTCCATGAAGCGCGGGAACTCCACTGCGTCCAGTGGTTGTAAACGCTGCTCACAGGAACGTCGATGTCGATGGTTTCCTTCACCATGCTCACGACGGTTCCGCCCTGTCGCCATGTCGGTACCCGTCGGCTTCCCGCCGACTATGCGGCGCCTGCCCGGCCGGCCATGCTGCAATCCCGCGACCCGGGCCTCGCCCTTGCGTGGCTGCGGCGTCCATCCCGGGAAGTACGCACCTGCGGGCCAAGCGGCTCAGCGACGGGCGGATGCTGATCGCATCCTCCTTCGCATCCAACGTGCCGACCGCTGTGGTAGATGGCCGAGCCAAGGGCCCATCCGCGGTTTGCGGATCAGCCGTGCTGTTCGCTCTCATGACGATCACCATCCGCAGGGGGGTGGCGGTCCGCCGCCTCGGCACGTGGTTCCAGATCGACCAGCAGCTGCAGGAGATCCGCAACCCTGTACTGCCGCTCGGCCGGAGGACGGAAGAGCGTGCCAGGCATGACCTCGTAGTGATTGCGGCGGCCGTTGCGTACCCGAGTGGGGTACCCAGCCAGCTTCCAGGTCCGCGACGATGGCCTGGGCGGCGCGTTCGGTGATCCGACAGTTCGCAGCCACGTCCCGCGGCCGCGACTCCGGATGTCCAAGAAGCATGGCGAGGATCCGGGCGTGGTTCGTGACGAAGGTCCAGCTGGTCCGAGGCTCAACCGGCTCCACATGTGAATTGTGCGATCTATAATTCCGGTTTCGCCAGACCGGAATCCTGGCAGGCACGAATGCTGTGGCCTGAAACCCTCGGACTGGTACCCGGTTCACGGCAGTGCCCGAGTACATGCTTTCGGCACGGAGATCGTGCCATGCTCCTTATGTGGTGCAGGAACCGCAGGATTCCACATCAGGTGATGAGCTGCGTACGCTGGCGAAGGTCGTGGCTCGGCTGAGCGCTGAGCTCACCCGTATGCAGGACACCGTCGCGGCCTCAGCGGTGATCGAGCAGGCCAAAGGCGTGCTCATGATCACCCACCGGTCGAGCGCCGAAGAAGCCGGGGAGGAGCTGGCCAGACGCGCCCGAGCGGGCCGCCGATCTCTCCCCGACGAAGCCCGGCTCACGCTCGATCGCCTTTCGGCAGCGCTCCTGGACGATCTTGCCCCACGCCACGCTTCGGAGCGGGATGGCGCGGAAGAATTCTCCTCCGCCCGGTACCTCAACGGGCGCTCCTCCTCCGCGCCGCCGTCTCCATTGGGCGACGTCGAACCACTGCAGCGGCGGACGAAGCGGCGCGCTCCGGCGCGGCGACGTCGGCCGAAGCTGCCGATGGCGCAGGAGTTCCTGGAGGCACTTTCCGGGTCGGTCACGGTGCTCACTCCCATACGCGGGCGCGACGGGAAAGTGGAGGACTATCGCATCGACGCCGCTTCTCCTGAGGCCGTCGACATCGCGGGACGTACGAGCAAGGAACTGGTCGGACTGCGCGTGCTCGAGGCGTACCCGACGGTGCTGGGCACAGAACTGTGGGACGGCTACCGCAGCGCGCTGGAGACGGGCACCGTGTGGACCGGCGCTCCCTTCGAGTACGAAGAGATCGTCGCCGGGATACCCCACCTGTCCCGCTTCCAGGTGCGTGCGGCGCCCTCGGGCGGACGGCTGGTCGTGACGTGGCAGCGGCTCGGCCCTGGGGAACGAGAACAGCGTCGCAACAGGATCGTGCAGCGACTGGCCAACTTGGGCTGGGCCGACTGGGACCTGGTCACCAACACGATCACCTGGTCCGAACAGGTCTACACGATCTTCGACCGCGCCCCGGACAAGGGCCCGATGACGCTGGAAGAACTCCCGCAGCACGTGCCCGCCGACGACCTTCCGGCTCTGGGCGCGAGCGTACAGAGACTCCTCGGTGACGGCCGGCCCATCGACCATGCCTTCCGCATCCTCACCGAGGCCGGCGTGCGGCACTTGAGGATCGTCGCGGAGGCCGAGCGCGACGCGGAAGGCAACACGGTCGAGGTCCACGGCTTCTTCCAGGACCTCACCGCCACGAGGAACATCGAACAAGAACTCCTCGAGCGTCAGCTCGCCGCCGCAGCACACCGCACCCAGCTCAACGCGGAACGCGACTTCGCGACCCGGCTGAGACACGCTCTGCTGCCCCTGCCGGAGCAGTCACTGCGCGTCACCGACCTGCTGATCGACGTCGTCTACCAGCCCGCCCAGCAAGGCCTGAACGTCGGGGGCGACTGGTACAGCGCCATCGAGCTCCCCGACGGGAGTCTCTTCCTGGTGGTCGGGGACGTCGCCGGCCACGGCATGAATTCCGTCGGCACCATGGCACAGCTACGGTTCACCGCCAAGGGCATGGCCGTCACCGGTACCCCGCTGATCGAAATCCTCGCCCGGCTGAACATCCTGCTCCTGCACTCCGGCGACAGCGTCACGGCAACCACCGCCACCGTGATCATGGCCCGCTACCAACCCGGCACCCGCACTCTCACCTGGGCCGGGGCCGGCCACCTCCCGCCGCTCCTCGCCCGTGACGGCCGAGCCCGCTACCTGGATCCGCCAGAGGGCGTCCTCCTGGGCGCCACCCACGACGCCCGGTACGCCGAAGCCGCCATCACCCTGCGCGAGGGCGACGCGCTCTTCCTCTATACGGACGGCCTGATCGAAAGGCCGGGCGAGGACCTCGGCGAGAGCCTCTCGCGCCTCGCCCTCGCGGTCACTGCCGATCCCGCGACGCACCTCGACCTGGACGGCCTGGTGACCACCCTCGCAGCGCCGGGCGAACGACGGGCCGATGTGTGCGTCCTCCGTGTCACCGCCGGCCGGCGCAGCAGGGCGGAAGGCGGAGACGCGCCGTGACCTGTTCAGCCGTCAAGGGCGGAACAGGACCTTCACCATGTTGTCCCGCTTCTTCTGGAAGTCCGCGTACGCCTGTGGAGCGTCGTCCAGCGGCAGGCGGTGGGTGGCGAATCCTTCGACACCGAGTGGGTCTTCGTCGGTCAGCAGGGGAAGCAGGTCATCGACCCATCGGTGGACGTTTGCCTGGCCCATGCGCAGCTGGATCTGCTTGTCGAACATCGTGAGCAGCGGGAGCGGGTCGGCGGCTCCGCCGTAGACGCCGGACAGGGAGATGGTCCCGCCGCGGCGTACGAGCTCGATGGCGAGCTTCAGGGCGCTCAGGCTATCGACGCCGGCCTTCTTCATCAGTGTGGAGGCCAGGGTATCCGGGAGCAGGCCGGTCGCGGTCTGTGCGGCCCGGACCCCGATGCTGCCGTGGGCCTCCATGCCGACGGCGTCGATGACGGCGTCCGGGCCGCGGCCGCCGGTCGTGCTGCGGACCGCGTCGACGAGCTGATCTCCGTACTCATCGAGGTCGAAGACCTGGACGCCATGGCCCGCGGCGCGGGCGAGCCGTTCGGGCACCAGATCGATGCCGATCACCTTGCCGGGCCCGCGATGGGCGGCGATGCGGGTGCACATGTCGCCGACGGGTCCGAGGCCCAGCACCGCGACGCTGCCGCCGGGCGGGACGTCGGCGTAGACGACGGCCTGCCAGGCGGTCGGCAGGACGTCCGACAGGTATACGAAGCGTTCGTCAGGCGGACCGTCGGGGACGGGTATCGGAAGGGTGTCCGCGAACGGGACGCGGAGGTACTCGGCCTGCCCACCGGGGACTTGCCCGTAGAGCTTGGTGTATCCGAACAGGCTGGCGCCGCTGCCGTGCTCGTGGACCTGGGTCGTCTCGCACTGCGAGTGCAGTCCCCGTTCGCACATGAAGCAGGTCCCGCAGGACACGTTGAACGGTACGACGACCCGGTCGCCGACCTTCAGCTCCCGGACCTCGGGGCCCACTTCGGCGACGACGCCCATCGGCTCGTGTCCCAGGATGTCCCCCGCGTCCAGGAACGGTCCCAGCACCTCGTACAGATGGAGGTCCGATCCGCACAGGCCCGTCGTCGTCACTTCGATCACGGCGTCCGTGGGATCGACGATCTGTGGATCCGGGACAGTCGCCACTTCGATCTTGCGGCGGCCCTGCCAGGTCACTGCTTTCATCACGCCTCCTCGGTCGTGTATTCGTGTGTCGGCGGTTCAGAGTGGACGGGAGCCGGTGCCGGGCACGGTGGACGGCCAGGGCTGCCACCGTCGCTTCCACCGCCGTCGCGGCCTCCTCACTCGCGAGGAGACCGGGTCCTTCCGGGGCGATGCCGGCTGCTGCCAAGAGCTCCGGGGCGTCGTTCCAGCCGCCGACGGCCTTGCCGTGCCGGTACGCCTCGGTGAGCGGCAGAAGTACCCGTGGGTCGGGCCCCTCCGTGGCCGCGACGGCCTTCGCGTCGCGGGCGCCGTGCGCGTCGTCGCCCGGTGCGGAGGCTCCGGCGAGGCTTCGGGAGCCGGCAGGCCGAGGCCGGCGGCGACCTGCGCGCACAGCTGCGGGTCGATGCTGTTGAGGCGGTACGGCGCCAAGCCCGTGTGCACGGCGGTCTGGTGCATGCCGTCGCGGAGCATGTCGTGGACGGGGGCGTGCGGCCTGTTGACCGGGAGCTGCCCGAAGTTCGGGCCGCCGAGTCGGCTGATCTGCGTGTCGAGGTAGGAGAAGACGCGGCAGGCGAGCAGCGGGGCGTCGGTGACGTCGATGCCCGGCACGAGGTGGCCGGGGTGGAAGGCGACCTGCTCGGTCTCCGCGAAGTGGTTGTCGGTGTTGGCGTTCAGGGACATGAGGCCGATGGGGTGAACAGGGGAGCGCTCCTCGGGCACGATCTTGGTGGGGTCGAGGAGGTCGATCCCCTCGAACGTCTGGTCCGGGGTGTCGGGGAAGACCTGGATGCCCAGTTCCCCATGCGGGTAGGCGCCCGCCTCGATGGCGTCGTAGAGGTCACGCCGGTGGAAGTCGGGGTCCATGCCACAGAAGAGCTGGGCCTCCTCCCAGACCAGCGAGTGCACGCCCAGCTTCGGCTTCCGGTGGAACGTCACCAGCATGGTCTCGCCGGCGGCGTTGACCAGGCGGAAGATGTGGACGCCGGAGCCCTCCGTCATCCGGTAGGAACGGGGGATGCCGCGGTCGGACATGGTCCACAGCGCATGGTGGGTGGCCTCGGTGTGCAGGGAGACGAAGTCCCAGAAGGTGTCGTGGGCACTCTGTTCCTGGGGGATTTCCTGGTCCGGGTGCGGTTTGGCGGCGTGGACGACGTCGGGGAACCTGACGGCGTCCTGGATGAAGAAGACCGGGATGTTGTTCCCGACCAGGTCGTAGCGCGTTCGCCCGTGTGGAACCTGGTCGCGAACCCGCGGGTGTCGCGCACCGTGTCCGCCGAACCGCCGGAGCCGAGCACCGTGGAGAAGCGGACGAAGACGGGTGTCTCCACGTCCGTGGCCAGGAACGCGGCCCTGCAGACCTCGCGGGCGGTTCCGTATCCCTGGAAGACGCCGTGGGCGGCGGCGCCCCGGGCGTGCACCACCCTCTCCGGGATCCGCTCGTGATCGAAGTGCGTGATCTTCTCGCGCAGGTGGTGGTCCTGAATCAGGACGGGACCGCGCGCTCAGGCCTTCGGGGAGAGGTCGGTGTCGCACGGCCGCACCCCCTGCGCCGTCGTCAGGTACGCAACGCCCTGGGGCCTGCGTGCCGGGTCCGCCCCGGTGTCCTGCCCGGTCGGACCCACGGTTTCCGGACCGCTCTGGTCAGCCTTGGGCGGAAGCGGCTGCGCCGGCTCGGCCGGGATCTCGGTCAGCGGCCGAGCCCTTCCCACCTGGCCTGCGCCCCGTTCCGGGTTCCCGTCGGCGTGGCTGGTGGTCATCGTCTCTCCTCCTCGGCCGGGAACGGAGCCCGGGTGGTCCCCACCCGCAGGACTCAGGGCATCTGCATGCCGCGCCTACCCACTGCTTCGGGATGAACTCGCCTGGCGGACTGGGCCCGGGACGGAAAACGGTGGCGTCCGGGGCGAATGTGCAAACTACGGGATCGCGGGTAGGCGCAGCGCATGATCGCCTCAGGCCGCATCGCGGCCTCCGCTTTCCCGCCCTTCTTCCTGATCCTCGTCGGCGTGGTCGTCGTGATGCTGCTCGTCGCCGCGTTCTGGTACGGCACCGGACGCGCGGCGGCCCGCAATGACCCCGGCGCCCGACCGTCCGATCAGGGCCCCGCCGCCCGGGCCCGACGCGCGTCATGGCAGACGCCCGACGACGCAGACCCCCGGAAGCGCCCACGACCCTTCACGACAGACCGGGAGGCAGCCCGTGCCGAACACTGCCCTGATACACACCGGCCCCATGCCGCGCCTGATCGCCCTTCCGGGCGTGTACCGGCCCCAGGCCGACACCCTGCTGCTCGCCGGTGCCCTGGCCCGCGAGCCCCTGCGCCCAGGTTGCGAGGTCGTCGAGATCGGAACCGGTACCGGCGCGCTCGCGCTGCGAGCGGCGGCCAGAGGCGCCGTGGTCACAGCGGTCGACATCGCGTGGCCCGCCGTGCTGGCCGCCCGGCTGAACGGATGGCGCCATCGCCTGCGGCTGCGCATCCTTCACGGCGATTTCGCCACCCGGACCCGGGGGCACCGCTTCGACCTGATCCTGGCCAACCCGCCCTACGTCCCCTGCCCCGACGCCCGGCTCCCCACCCGGGGGTGCCGACGCGCCTGGGACGCCGGGAGGAACGGGCGAGCCGTCATCGATCGGATCTGCGCGGCCGCCCCGAACCTGCTGCGGCCTGGAGGCGTCCTCCTGATGGTCCACTCAGGGATGTGCGGGGCGCAGGAGACCCTTGAGCGGCTGTCCCGGAACGGAATGTCTGCGCAGGTCACCGAACGAGTCTCGGTGCCCTGGGGGCCGGTCCTGCGCTCACGCAGGACCTGGCTTCAGGAGCAAGGCCTGGCTGAGGACGGCGACGAGCAGGAGGAACTGGTGATCGTCCGTGCCCGGTACAGCTGAGCGGGGCGGCGCTCCGCAGGAGCCGGTCGGACGGACCCCCCGCTCCCGGCGCACCTGCCGGCGCGGAGGGCTAGAGCACCCCCCGTTGTGGGCAGTCGTTCCGCTGGGGCGGAACGGGTGGGCACGACGGACGGCGCCCTTGCCGGCGCCCGAGGCTTTCGCGCCTGAACCCGCACCCCGTGTGTGGCCGTAGAACGCTCCGGCCGGTCCTGGTCGAAGGCCCGGTAGAGACCGCCCTGGACGACGGCACGACCACACGGTCGGACCGCTTCATGGTCGCCGTCTGCACCTGCCGCCGCAGCCGTACGTACCCCTGGTGCGACACCAGCCACCGCCCCCGCGCACGCACGACCCCGGCACCCGAGGACAGGAACGAGCCATGACCGTATCCGCCCACCCGGCCCCCGTGGCCCCGACCGCTCCCGCGCTGGTCGAGGGACGCGAGCCGCTGTCGCGGGCCTGACGGGCGCCCTGCGGAGCCGTCGGGCGAGGACCTCCAGCTCGCCCCCCTACCTGCCGCGAGCTGTGGCAGCTGCGCGAGTACGCGGCCCTGCGCTCCTTGAAGGAAGCCGACCCGCACGCCTGCCTGGGTGATCCCCCGGCTCAGCGGCCGGGCCAAGGCCGCGATGGTCGCCATGGAATACGACGAATTCAGATCCGGCCACGCCCGCCTCTTCGCCGACCTCATGCGCGCCCCCGGCCTCGACACCACGTACGTCCGCTGCCTGGACCATGCCCCGGCGCCCCTGCTCGCCGCCGTCAACCCGATGTCCCTCCTGGGTCTCCACCGCGCCCTCCGCGGGTACTGGTCGGAGACTTCGCGTGCGTGGAGGTCACCTCGTCGCCCGGATCGCGGCGGCCGGCGAGGGCCATGCGCAGGTGCGGTGCACCCGGCAGCCGAGCACTTCTACGCCGAGCACGTAGAAGTAGAAGCCGACGCCGTCCACGCACAGGTCGTACAGCGCGAGGTCATCGGCGGGCTCCTCGCCGACGAACCGGAGTGGCGGACGTCGCGTTCGGCTGCGCCGCCACCGTCCTCCTGGAAGACCGGCTCGCCGCGCACATCCGCGGCGAGTGGAGCAAGGAGCGCTCGGCCTTGCGCGGGCCCCCGGGCCGGCAGGAGCCCGCGGTCGGCAGAGGCCCGCCCGGAAAGGACGGCGCTCTGCCCTCTCACGCCGGTCTGGCGTCGCAGTGAACGAAATGACAGCCGTGACCGTCCGGCTGAGGCATTCACCGCCCGTCGTCTTGCTCGTGGGCCTCGGCCCCCTTCAGCCTCCGTGTTTCCTCGGCAGACCTGCCTGAGGAGGGGTCGGCCTCAGGGGTTTCTGGGTGGTCAGGACCCGGGTAGTCCCGCACCTGTTCCTCCCGTCCCGTGCCGGGCTTCTGACGCTTGTGCTCCATGCCTTTCATAGAGCGCCTCCTCGCACTTCTCGTGATACAAGGCTCTCCGCGTCCGGCGGCTGCGAGATGGTCGTTGAGATAGACCCCGCCAAGAGGCGCAGCCGCTCCGTGGAGGGCTGAGTACAGGGTTCTGTGCTGGGGAGTCGGGACTTCATGGCCATTCCCGATCGCTCGGGTTTCCGCTGCCGACACGGACTCGCGCGCCGTGCGCGAAGCCTCATCCCCGTACCTCGCGCCGCTCACGGCGCCGCTCAGGGCGAAAGGTCCCTGACCGGACTGCGAGTCCTCGAACCCGCACGATGGGCGCGTGCCCCCGCTCATCGGGCACAAACCCGGCGGGTGGGCCCCGGCCTCAGGGCCCTGGAGGCACGACTATCCGGGGGCCGGGCGGGTGCTATGGCCTGGAGCGAGGTGGCCAGGCATAGAAGTCCGGTCGGGGGCAGGTGGTCTGGCACACGGAAGGTGCCGACAGGGGACGATCGTCGGGTATGCCGTGCGGGTGGCGCTCTCGCGGGGTGAGCGCGCACAGGTCGACGATGTTGACGACACGGATCGCCGCGTCGGGCAGGTCGCGGTTCAGGAGCTGGGCGGCAGCCAGGGTATCCACCGTGGGGATGCCGCCGACGCAGGTGAGGACGAGTTCGGGTTCGGTGCCGCGGTGCGGGAGGCCCAGGGCCACCCGGAGGCGCCGACAGTGCAATGGGCACGGGCTTCGGCCAGGTCGAGCCATTGGGCGGCCTCGTGTTTCCCGAACACCACGCCATTGGGCGGCCTCGTGTTTCCCGGACACCACCACGTTGACCTTGCAGGTCTCGTCGAGGAGCCGGTCCATGACGGCGAGCAAGGTGTTGGCGTCGGGCGGAAGGTGAACACCGGTCACCGACGGGTGCTTGGTCAGCAGGTTGTCGATGAAGCCGGGGCCTCGGCGGCTGTAGCCATCGCGCTCTTGGCGCCAGCCCTCGCCGGTGAGCAGGTACGTCAAACTCCTGGCCGGTGACCTCTACGGCACCTCCGCGGACATCTTCAGTCACTTCGCGTACTGGTTGACCATGCTGTCGACGATGGAGGCGAAGGTCTCGTAGGTCGGGAAGAGGCCGCGCCGGCCGGTCTGGAGGTAGCCCTGCAGCCCGCCCCGGCAGACCATCGCGTCCGCCATCGTGCTCTGGAGCGGTAACCCGCGCGAGGCCCAGCCTTCTCTGCCGAGGCGCATCTTCGGCAGACAGGGCGACCGGTCATCACGCGCGGCCTCCGCTGCCTGACAGGACGTGGTCTGCGATCCGCTCCAGGACCGCCACGTCAAGCACAGGGGCTTGTTGCAGCCAGTGTTCGAGCCATTGCGTTTTCGTCATCATGCCTGGTCGGCCTCCTGTCACCCCTACGGAGTTACGTCAAACTCCGCACACGCGGCCTTCGGCGCCTGCAAGCAGTCGGGCGTGGGCCGTGAGACGCACAAGATGATGCTGGACCACTACCAGCAGACGAAGAACCTCTTTTGCAGCTATTCCCCGAAAGCGATTGGGTTCTTCTAGACCGACCGCCAAGTCGAGCTCCCCGAAGGGGACTATTTTCCCGAAGCCAGTCCCGAAGAGTCACCCACCGACAGATTCATCACGTTAGGTGCGGAAGGGTGCCACTCAGTCGCGCCTCGCGGACCATTCACGGACTAGACTCCCGCCCGGGGTGGGGCAGGCGACAACCGACGGGACGGCCGGCCGGACCCGCCGCTGCGCAGGCAGCGCGGCCTGCACCCGCACTGCCCCTCGTACGCCAAGCACCCCGCGGCCGTCACCCCCACCCAGCGCACCGTGAACCGCGCCCTGGCCCAGGCCAGAGCCCCAGTCGAACGCGCCATGGCGCGACTGAAGCCCTGGCAGATTTCCGGCAGATCCCACATCAGCCCCAACCGCATGAGCGTCATCGCCAAGGCCGTCCTCACCCTGGAGAGGCAACGCTGAAGATGCTCAGCTGACGGTGGTGGGTCCTGACTCCGTGAGCCACGTGCGGATGTCGTGTTTGGTCAGCTTGCCGGAGGGGTTGCGGGGGAGGGCTGGAACGGTGACTGCCATGCGGGGGAGCTTGTAGCGGGCTAGCTTTTCGCTCAGGTACTCCCTGAGTTCCTCAACCGGGATGTCCGTTCGATCGGTGCTCACACAGACGGCGACGACGGTCTCGCCCCACTCGGGATGGGGTCGGCCGACGATGGCGACGTCGGCAATGCGGGGGTGACCGCGCAGTGCTTCTTCGACCTCCTGGGAGTGCACGTTCTCCCCGCCCACGATGATCACGTCCTTGAGTCGGTCCACGATGAAGAGGTAGCCGTCCTCGTCGACGCGGGCGAGATCGCCGGTGCGGAACCAGGGCCCGGAGAAGGCCTCGGAGGTTGCCGTGGGGTTGTCGAGATACTCCGTCATGCGCGTCTCCGCGCGCAGCCAGATCTCGCCCGTCTCGCCCGATTCGGCGTCCTGGCCGTCGGACTTGACTACCCTCAGGTCGACACCGGGGATTCCGCCACGGCCGACGGAGCCTGCTTTGCGGAGCTGTTCGTGCGGGTGCAGTGCCGTTCCGATGGGTCCCATCTCGCTCATGCCGTAGACCTGGAAGAACTGGTCGGTGCGGTAGGAGCGGATGACAGCCTGCGCTGCCTCGCGGCCCATCGGCGCGCCACCGTACAGCCACTTGGTGACGGTGGAGAGGTCGAAGTCGGCAAGGGACAGCTTGCCGGCGCGTTCGAGTTGGATCGGGGCGAGGTAGGCGATCGGGGCGCCGAAGAAGGCTGTGGCCCGGTGGCGTGCGGCCGCGTGCAGGAAACCGACGGCGTCGTGGCTGCGTTGTAGAACCGTGGTGGCGCCGAGGAAGACCATGGTCAGCAGCCAGTCGTTCAACGGGGCGGCGTGCCAGATCGGCATGGAGAGCAGGAACCGCTCCTCACTGGTGAACCCGAGGGCACTGGTGATCAGCGGGCCGATGGCGGAGAGCGTGCGGTGGGTGTGCACGCAGCCCTTGGGGGAGCTGGTCGTGCCCGAGGTGTAAAGGATCTCGGCCGGCGTCGCGTCGTCCTGGGTCACCGGGGCCGGCACCGGGTCGGTCGCGGCGGTGAGCGCGTCGAAGTCGGCCAGTCCGGCGACGGCCCGCTCGGTGGTCAGCCAGGTCGCCGCGGGGCTCGCCGCGGTGGCCGTGGCGGCCAGGTCGGCGGCCACGACACCGAGGACGGCGCCGCTGTGCTCCATCGCGTAGCGGGTCTCGGTCGTCGTGAACTTGTGATTGACCGGTACCAGCACGCCTCCCGCGAACCAGGCCCCGAAGGCGGCGATGACGAAACCGGGCGTGTTGAACGTCATCACCGCCACGCGGTCGCCCGGGCGCAGGCCGGCGTCGATGAAGACCTGTGCCGCGCGACGTGACAGGTCCAGCAGGCGCCCATAGGCGATCGCCTGGTCGTCGGTGACGAGCGCCTCCTTGTCGGGCGCGAGTCGTGCGGCTCGTTCCAGCATGGCGGTCAGATGCACGTGAACGTCCTCGTGTCGGGTCCAACGGATGTCGTGTCGTCGGTGGGGGCGGGCACCGGTCGCCCGGCGGGCGGACCGGGTGTCCGCCCCGGGCTACGACTGTGGCCGGGAGGCTGCGTCCGAGACCGCGTGGACGCGCCGGCCCTCCAGGTAGGTGGCCAGGACCGCCAGGTCGGCGATCTTCTCCGGGTCGACCGTGCGCGGGTCTGCCTGAAGTACCGCCACATCGGCGTACTTGCCGACCTCGAGCGAGCCGATGACGTCCTCGGCGAACAGTTGCCAGGCGGCGTCGATCGTGACCGCGCGCAGCGCCTCGTCGGGGGTGAGGGCCAGGTCGGCGCCCAAGGTCCGGCCGCTCTCGGCGGTGCGGCGGGTGACGGCCATTCCGACGCTGCGCAGCGGTTCGAGCGGTGTCACCGGTGTGTCGTTGTGCAGGGAGATGCGTATCCCCGCGTCCACGGCGGTGCGGGCCGCCATCCACCGGTCGACCACGTCGCGGCCGAACAGGTGGTCGGCCATGGAGTCGCCCCAGAAGTGGAGCGACGTCGGGAAGAGTGACACGGTGACGCCGAGGGCCGCCGCCCGGCGGAACTGATCCGGGCGCATGCTGGAGGCGTGCTCGATTCTGAGGCGGTGGTCTGCGCGCACACCGGGGCGCCGGAGCGCCTGGTCCCAGGCATCGAGGACCACGTCGATCGCCGCGTCGCCGATGGCGTGGCAGGCGATCTGCCAGCCCTGGTCCAAGTAGCCCTCGGTGATCTCCCGGATCTGCTCGGCGTCGTAGGTCGGCGGCACGGTCCGACCTGCGGGAAGTCCGAGTTCGTGCAGCTCGTGCGTGTCGCAGTAGGCGAAGGTGGTGGCGATGGTGCCCACGAGCGCGCTGCCGTCAGCCCACAGCTTGATCCCGATCTGTCGCACCATGTCGTTGCCGTGGAACGGGCTCACGGTGGAGTGCGTGTCGGGACGTGCGGGCTCGTAGCAGCGCACGCGCAGGCTGAGTGCTCCCGCGTCGGCTACGTCCATCAACGGCTGCAGCAGGAAGGGGAACATGCCCATTTCGCTCATGGCGGTCACCCCGGCGCGGTTGGCGCGCCCCGCGCCTGCCCTGAGCGCGGCGGGAAGGTGCTCGGGCAGAAGCGGCAGGAAGATCGGTGCGACGATCGCCAGGACGGCGGGCTCCTCCTCCGCCGAGCCGTCGAGACGGCCGTCGGCTGTACGCCCGAAGTGGCCGCCGACCGGGTCGGGGGTGTCGTCGCCGATCCCTGCCAGGGCGGCGGCAGCGGAGTTGAACCACACGGTGTGTGAGCTGGTGTGCAGAAGGGCCATCGGGTGGTCGGGGGACATCCCGTCCATCCACGCCAGGGTCGGTTCGGGCAGTCCAGGCCGGGACATCCGGTCCCATCCGACGAACACCGCTCCCTGAGCGCCGCGTTCGGCGACGGTCCGAGTGATGATCTCGATGACTGCCTCCGCGTCCGGCGCCTCGCTGGGCCGGATGCCGACGAAGGGGGGCGCGCTCATGACGGCATCCTGTACGAAGTGCCCGTGCGCCTCTACGAATCCCGGCAGCACCGCGGCGTCACCGTAATCGACGATCCGGGTGTCCGGCCCGGCCTGGGTGCCGAGGACCTCGTCGCGTGAACCGACGGCGGTGATCCGGCCGGATCGTACGGCCAGCGCCTCGGCTTCGGGCTGTGCCCGGTTCATCGTGATCACGCAGCCGAGGAGGATCAGATCCGCGTCCGGCTGATCGCTCGGTTCCTGGGTGCGGGTACGCATGCTTGCCACAGTCGGTGGCCTTCCTTGCACGGGGGTTGGCGGTGTCGGGTGTTCGGGGGCCCGACCAGGTCTGATCGGCTCTGGGGCGGGATCCACCCGGGTCAGGGCCCCGACCGTACGTACAGGGCAGCCGCACTCCCTGCACTCCGCATGAAACCGGCGCTTCCGGCCCGGCTGACGCACGAATCCGTCAGGCCGTGGCGGAGCCGTCGGCCTCTTCCGGCTCGACGACGGCCCACACGTCCATGGCGACGTGTCCGCGGGCACTTCCCCGCGCGCTGATGAGCCGGCCCGTCCGCTTGACGGTGCGGAGGGTCACCGCTCGCCGCAGGACCCGGAGTCCCGGGATGCGTGCGGCCAGGTCCGCCTCGTACCCGGTCAGGTCCGACAACCGGTGGAACCACACGGCGGCGGCCAGGTTCGCCTCTGAGGCCACGGTCGCGGAGAGTCGTGTCATCCGGTGCGCGGCCACCACCTCCGCGGCGGCGGCCAGCTGCGCCGGCGGCACCGACATCAGGACCGACGCGCCGTCCTGCCAGCCAGCCGCGGGAAGAGCGACGTCGCACCGCAGCACCGCCCGGCCTCCGGCCAGCATCGCGGAGAGCATGCGGCGCACCGTCCGCTCGCCCTGGCCGGTCATGGCGGCCAGGTCCCTGTACGACGCGCGACCGTCCTCGCCCAGGGCCAGCATCAGCCGCCGCTCACCGGGGTCGAGCTCCGTGCCGTCGCCCGTCCCGCTCGGGCCGGACAGACCGCGGCGCTGCTCGCGACTGAGCGCGTCGAACTGCCACTGGCTTCCCTCCCGGTACATCCGCTGCACCGGGTGCACCCGGCTCGCGACGATCCCCGGCAGCCGGTCGAGCAGCAACACGTACTCCGCCAGCGCGACCGGGCTGTGGACGCACACCGTCAGCAGCAGATCGCATCCGCCCGCGATGATCTCGACGCTGAACGCGAACGGGTGCCGCGCGATGCGTGCGGCCAGTTCCTCGCGCAGCGCCGGAACGCAGTCGAGCTCGATCAGGGCGACCGAGACGAAGTCGATCTGCGAAGGTCCGAGGTAGCAGGAGATCCAGGCGTGGCCGCCGTCACGCAGCCGGGCCCAGCGCCTGGACAGTGTGGCCGCATCGACCCCGAGCGGCCCGGCCAGCTGGGCCCAAGGAGCTCGTGGGGACAGCTGAAGCGCCGTGATCAGCTCCAGATCCAGTTCATCGAGTGCGTCAGTTTCGCGCATCCCGAACCTCCCAAACTGCGGTTTCGTGCATTTCGGGGAGCCTAGCCGGTCGCCCTCCCAGTCTGTGCCGCAAGTCGGTGCCCCCCACCGCTCTCCAGTGCGGTCCCCACACGCACCCCCGACCTGCAACTTTCTACCCAGGAGCCGAGCAATGCCCAAGAAATGGACTTTCCTGGTGGCCGCCGCGGTCGCCGCGACTGCCTCCGCATGTACCACCTCCACAGGTTCCGCGACGGGCTCCCCGGCCGGGGACGCGCCCGGAAGCGGCACCATCCGCGCCGCTCTCACCTCGGACGTCACCACCTTCGACCCCGCGAAGGCCACCGGCGCCTCGGACGACATCCTGGCGCAATTGCGGTACCAGACCCTGGTCGCCCGCGACTCCGACGGCAAGGTCCTGCCGGCGCTGGCCGAGAGCTGGACCCAGGCACCGACCGTGGTCACGCTGACCCTGCGCGCCGACGCGACCTGCTCGGACGGCAAGTCCCTGACCGCGTCCCAGGCGGCCGCGTCACTGAGGCGCTACGCCGATCCGGCCACCGGCTCGACGGCTTCCGCGATCGTGTTCGGGCCCGAGGGCAAGCCGACGTTCGCCGCCGACGACGCCGCGCGCACGATCACGGTCACCGTCGCCCAGCCGTGGTCCGACCTGCTGCCGGCGCTGTCCAGCGTCCAGACCGGCATCGTCTGCTCTCCCGGGCTTGCCGACCTCAAGGCCCTCGCGGCCGGTGACGTGCCCGGCGCGGGCACCGGCGCCTACACGCTCGCCGACGTACAGCGCGGGGCGGCCTACGGCCTCGACCTTCGCCCGGACTTCAAGTCCTTCCCCACCTACGCCCAGCAGCCGCCCGGCGCCCCGGCCCGTACCCTGCGCTTCTCCGTCGTGAACAACGAGTCCACGATCGCCAACCAGCTCCAGACCGGCCAGCTGGACTTCGCCCCGCTCACCGGCCCCGACGCCGCGCGCTTCACGGACCAGGCGAAGTACACGACCCTGGCCGTGCCGCTGATCCGCTTTTTCGTCACGTTCAACGAGCGGCCCGGACACCCGGGTTCGGATCCGGCCGTTCGCAAGGCGATCGCCCAGGCCCTCGACCCCGCCGCGTTCGACAAGGTCTTCGGCGGCAAGGGCCGGCTGATGGCGAGCTACGTGGACCCGTCGGCACCGTGCGCGAACACCGACGCCTCGGTGCTCACCGCACCCGATCCCGCTGCCGCCGAGGCGGCGCTCACCGGCGTACGGATCAAGGTGACCGGTCCCAACGCCGTGGCGGGCGGCGCTGGCAACGACTACGTGCAGGCCGCGCTGAAGGCGGCGGGCGCCGACGTCACCCTGAGCAACCTGGACAACGCCACGTGGGCCACCAACACGCTGGGGAACAAGGGCGAGTGGGACGTCAACGTGTTCGCCTACATCTCCGGCAGCCTCACCTACGGGGCGGCCTACTTCACCGGCGCGGAGCCCCCGGCCGGACGCAACTTCGGCGCGGTGGACAACCCCGCGTTCCTGAGCGGCTTCGCCGAGGCACTGGAAACGGTCGACCCGAAGGCCAAGTGCGCCGCGTGGACCGACGCGCAGCGCGCCCTGCTCGCGGCGCACGACATCGTGCCGCTGTCGACGGTCAACGTCTCCTACGTCTCACGCAAGGGCATCGCCGTCGCCGCGCCCGACGGCATGATGGACGCCGGCTCCCTCCGGATCGACGGCTGATGGCCACCCAACCGTCCATCCCCGCACCCGCGCCGGTCCCGGCCCCCGCCCCGGGAAGACGTCGGCTCGCCCGGGTGTTGACCGCGCCCGGCCCGTGGGGAGTGTTCCTCCTGCGGCGGCTCGGCGGGCTGCTCGTCGTGGCCGCGGTACTGGTGACCGCCACCTTCGCGATGGTCCAGCTGATCCCGGGCGACCCGGCCCGCGTCGTCGCGGGCCCGGATGCCAGTCCCGAGGCGCTCGTCGCCACCCGGCATCAGCTCGGCCTGGACCAGCCGCTGCTCGGACAACTCGTCGACTACGTCACAGGCCTGCTGCGCGGCGACCTGGGGACGTCGTTCCAGACCAAGGAGAGCGTGCTCGACATCGTCGCGACGCGGCTTCCGTTCACCGCCGAGCTCGCCGTCGGCGCCGTCCTTCTTTCCCTGCTGATCGCGGTTCCGCTCGGGATGATCACCGCCGTGCGTTCCAGCGGGCGCGCCGACACCGGGTTCAGCATGCTGACCGGACTCGGCGGGGCCGTGCCGGAGTACGTGCTCGGCACGCTGCTCGTGGTGCTCTTCGGCATCGGGCTCGGATGGCTCCCGGCAGCCGGGGCGGCGACGCCGGGCTCGCTGGTCATGCCCATCGCGGCCCTGGCCGTACCCGGGACCTGCGCCATCGCCCGGATCGTGCACCGTGAGACGGCCACGGTACTGGCCCAGGACTACATGCGGACCGCGCGTGCCCGTCGTCTGCCGCCACTTCGGATGTACGCGCGACACGCGCTGCCGAACCTCCTGACCTCGACGCTGACCCTCGGCGGGCTGATCCTGGCCGGGCTGCTCGGCGGAACCGTCGTGGTCGAGTCCGTGTTCGCCTGGCCCGGGATCGGGAGCCGCGTCGTGGACGCGATCCTCGCCCGCGACTACCCGGTGGTCCAGGGATGCGTGCTGACCCTCGGCCTCCTCGCCGCCGTCCTCAACCTGCTCGTGGACGTACTGCTGGGAGTGCTGGACCCCCGAACCCTGATCACCGGTGGAGGTGAGTCGTGAAGCGCTGGAACACCTCACTGCGGATCGGCGTCGGCGGCATGGCCGCGATCGCGCTCCTGGCGGCCGTCGCCCCGCTCGTGTGGGACGGTGAAGCCGAGGAACTGGGCGCCGGCCCCTCGCGGGCAGCCATGAGCTCCGCGCACTGGCTGGGTACGGACGCGCTGGGCCGCGACCTCTTCGCGCGGACGATGGTGGCGACCCGGCTGACGCTGGAGATGTCGCTGGCCGCGGCCGCCCTGGCCTCTCTCCTCGGGGTGCTGCTGGGCAGTGCCGTGTGGGTCTCCGGGCCGGGGCTGCGCCGGGCCGGCCTGCGGGTGATCGACGTCGCGGTGTCCTACCCCGCCCTGATCCTCGCCCTCGTGGTGGCCGCCGTGGCCGACGCCGGCCCGGTCGGCGCCGTGTGCGCCATCGGCATCGGTGGCTCGCCGTCCTTCGCACGGCTGACCGCCAACCTCGCGGCGTCGGTCGCGGGGCGGGACTACGTCGCCACGGCGCGGCTGCTGGGCGTCCCACCATGGCGGGTGCTGACGCGGCATCTGCTGCCGAACATCTCCGGACCGCTCCTGGTCCTGCTGTCCGTGGCATTCGCGCAGTCCTTGACCGCTCTGTCGGCACTCTCCTTCCTGGGACTCGGCGTGCAGCCCCCCGACTACGACTGGGGCGCGCTGCTGGGCACGGGGCTGAAGTCGGTCTACACCAACCCCGTCGAGGCCCTGGGACCAGCCGCGGCGATCACGCTGACCGGGGTGCTGGCCGGGCTGGTCGGCGACGGGCTGGCGGCCCTCGTCGATCCGCACTCCAGCGCGGGGAGCCGTTCGCGAAAGGCACGCTCGAAGCGGCCGCACCCCGTCGCGACGCCTGCGGACGGCCATGCGCACACGGTGGCGTCGCGCGAGCTCTCCCGCACGGAGGCGACAGCAGCACCGGACGCCGACGACGCGGTGCTCCACGTGGACGGACTGACCGTCCAGAGCGAGGACGGCACGATGCTCGTCGACGGAGTGAGCTTCACGATCGGCCGCGGCGAACGGCTCGGGCTGGTCGGCGAGTCCGGCTCCGGAAAGAGCCTCACCGCCATGGCCGTCGCACGGCTGCTGCCCACCACACTGCACGCCGAGGCGTCACGGCTCGACCTGTCCCCGGAGTCCGGCGGCCCCGCGGTGGACCTGATCGGCGCCGACGTTCCGGCCACCCTGCTAGCCACCGGGATCGGCGTGGTCTTCCAGGACACTTCCTCGTCCTTCAACCCGGCCCTGCGGATGGGAGGTCAGCTGACGGAGACGATCCGGGTCCACGGGAAGGTACCGGCCACCGCGGCCCGGAGCAGGGCGGTGGCGGCCCTGGAACGCGTCCACATCAGGGCTCCGGAAACGGTGGTCCGGCAGTATCCGCACCAGCTGTCCGGCGGCATGCGGCAGCGCGCCATGATCGCCGCCGCGCTGCTCACCGAACCGCACCTGCTGATCGCCGACGAGCCGACGACCGCCCTGGACGTCACGGTGCAGGCCGAGGTGGTGAGCCTGCTCAACGAGGTCACCATCGAACGCGGTCTGGCGACGCTGTTCATCTCGCACGACATCGGTGTGGTCGGCGCACTGTGCACGCGCGTACTGGTCATGTACTCCGGCCGCGTGGTGGAGGAACTTTCCGCCGCGGCCCTGACCGCCGGGCGCGCACGGCACCCCTACAGCAGGGCCCTCCTGGCGGCGACGCCGAAGCCGATGGGCGCGGACGGGTCCGGGCCGCTCGCCACCATCCCCGGTCGGCCGCCCGTGCCACACGCGAGACCCGCCGGGTGTTCCTTCGCCCCGCGCTGCGCGGAGGCGCTCGACATCTGCCACACGGACCGGCCCCGGCTGCTGGACGGCGTCGCGTGCCACGCCGTGGTGAGGAAGGACGCCTCATGAAAATGGAGTTCGACAACCTGACGGTATCGTTCGGCCACGGGGCCGCAACCAGGACCGTGCTGGACGCGGTCAGCGTGGGCGTACCGGAACGGCGTACCGTCGGCCTGGTCGGCGAGTCCGGATCGGGCAAGTCGACGCTCGCCAAGGCCGCCCTCGGCCTGGTCCGGGCGACCGGCGGGACCGTGCGGCTCGACGGCCGCGACCTCGCCGCACTGCGCAGGGGCCACGCCGCGGCGGTCCGACGCTCCGTCCAGCTCATCTCGCAGGATCCGTACGCCTCGCTCGACCCACGGCTGACCATCGGTCGTTCGATCGCCGAGGCCATCGACCCGGTCCGTGCTGATGTACGCAAGCACTCCAGTGCCGTGGCCCGCTGGCTGGAGACGGTGGCGCTGGACCCATCCGCGGCCGGGCGTCTGCCGCACGAGTTCTCCGGCGGACAGCGGCAGCGCATCGCCATCGCGCGGGCACTGGCGGCGGAGCCGGCGATGGTGATCGCAGACGAGATCACCTCTGCCCTGGACGCCTCGGTCCAGGCCGAGGTCCTCAACCTGCTCGCCGCTCTGCGTGACCGGCTGGGCCTGACGATGCTCTTCATCTCGCACGACCTCGCCGTCGTCCGCCACGTCTGCGACGAGGTCGTGGTGCTCCGGCACGGCAGCGTGATCGAGCAGGGCCCGACACGCGACATCTACGAGCGTCCTTCGCACCCGTACACCCGAACGCTGCTGGCCAGTGCCGCGCTGACCGCGCACCAGTAGCGCCCGCCCCGCTGGCGGCGGATCCCTTGTCCGCCGCCAGAACCCACGACCCCCGAAGAGGAGACACATGCCGAGCTACCTGCAGCAGGCCGAGTCGATGTCCACCGAGCTCGTCGAGCTGCGGCACTCACTGCACCGCGAACCTGAACTCGGCCTGCACCTCCCCCTCACCCAGGCCAAGGTCCTCACGGCCCTCGACGGACTCCCCCTGGAGCTCACGACAGGCAAGCGGCTGACGTCCGTCGTGGCCGTCCTGCGCGGCGGGCGGCCCGGCCCCGTGGTTCTGCTCCGCGGCGACATGGACGCCCTTCCCGTGCGTGAACTGGCGGACGTCCCCTACGCGTCGCGGATCGACGGGGTCATGCACGCCTGCGGCCACGACCAGCACACCGCGATGCTCGCCGGCGCGGCACGACTGCTCTCCGCCCGCCAGGACGAACTGCCCGGGACCGTGGTCTTCATGTTCCAGCCCGGGGAGGAGGGCGAGGACGGTGCCCGCCTGATGATCGAGGAAGGCGTCCTGGAAGCCGGCGATACGCCGCCGGTCGCCGCCTACTCCCTCCACGTCGTGTCGAGCGGGGCCCCGGTGGGCGCGATCGGGGGCCGGGCCGGCACCACCATGGCCGGGAGCGCCGACCTGCACGTCACCGTCCGGGGCAGGGGTGGTCACGGCTCCGCCCCGCACCAGGCCGCGGATCCCGTGCCGGTCGCGGCCGAGATGGTCACCACCCTCCAGACCCTCGTCACCCGGACTGCGAACGTGTTCGACCCGGTCGTGGTCACGGTCGGCACCTTCCACGCGGGAACCCGCACCAACGTGATCCCGGCCGAGGCGACCTTCGGCGCCACGGTGCGCGCGACCTCCGAGGCGGGAATGGCGGCCATCCTGGACCGGGCCCGGAAACTGTGCGCGGGCATGGCCTCGGCGCACGGGCTCACCGCCGACGTGCTCGTCGACACCGTGTACCCGGCAGTGGTCTGCACACCGGAGGCCGTCGACCTCGGCGAGGAGGTGGCGGACGCGATCCACGGCCCCGGCTCTTTCCTGCACCTGCCCACGCCGGCCATGGGATCGGAGGACTTCTCACGGATCCTCGCCCGCGTGCCGGGCGCCCAGTTCCTGGTGGGCGCCCAGCCACTGGCCTCCGCTGCCGACGCGCCCTACAACCACTCCCCGCACGCGGTCTTCGACGACGGCGCGCTTCCCGTCGGGACGGCGCTGTTCGCCGAGCTGGCCGACCGGCGCCTCCGCCAGGGCTGAGCACGAAGTCCTCGCCCGCTCCCGCTGACAGGGGGAACGGGCGAGGACGCGCCGACGTCAACGGCCGGCCGCCTACTGGTTCCGGTACATCCGGGCGACGAGGAAGGCCAGGTCGAGGGATTGGCTGCGGTTGAGGCGTGGGTCGCACGAAGCTGGGCCCGCCGCAACGCGCTCGCGCCTGCGGGCCGAACCTGACGAGAGCACTGATGGCTGGTGTCCGGTCAGGAGCGAGCCTCTATGCGGATGCGTTCGGCGGTGGCGAGCCGGTCGGTGTCGCTGGGGTCGCTGAGGCGGCCGAGAATGACCAGGTTCGGGGAGTGCTCGCCGTCGCGGTGGAACAGGGCGAGGTTTCCCCAGGGCGCGTAGTAGGCGAGGTCGCCGGCCTTGGGGTGGGAGGCGTCCGGCGCTCCGGTGGTGTCCAGCTTGCGGGGCGGGTATCCGATCCGCTCGGTCTGGTGGAAGTCCTCCACGTCCAGGGTGAGCGGCAGCAGGGACACGAGGTCGCGTGCGGTGGTGCTGTCGTTCAGGGTGGCGTCGACGGCGTGGCCGTCGATGGTCAGGCGGATGTTCATGGTGGTGTTCCCGTCGGACGGATCGGTGGGAGGCGCGCTGCTCGACGCCGTCGGCTGATCAGGAGATGCGCCGGCCGCGGGCCTGTCCGGAGAAGAAGTGGTGCAGGCCGTCAGGGCTACGAGCAGTGCGGCGGCGGGCAGGGCACGGGCAGTGGTGCGGAGGGCAGTGGCACGGGGCATGGCGGAGACCCGGTTCGGTCGGTCAGGGGCGCGGCGTAGTGCCGGAAGCCGCTGCGTTCGGTGTGGAGGGATATAGGCGTTCCGCCAGGATGGCGGGGCTGCTGCGCTCGGAGTCGGGCTGGACCGCTCCGGGGACGACGAGCTGGGCGACGTGGATGTTCTCGGGGACGAGAACATCGTGGAGCATCTGTGCGTACGCGCCTTCGGCGGCGCAGGCCATGGAGGTGCCCGCGCGCTCGGGTTGGGGCCGTACAGCGCTGGCACCGTTGACGAAAGGTACGGTGCCGCGGCCCAGGGCGCGCATGCCTGGCAGGACGCCCTGCACGCAGGTGACGGGGCCCTTGACCGAGAAGGCGAGAGCCGCGTCCAGGTCGTGGGCGCCGGTGTCGAGTACCGGCCTCATGAAGTCGGAGCGGGGCACCGGGCTGTACTGGAGGACCTCAATGGGCCCCAGGGTGTCGGCGGCCTCCTTCAGCGCCTCGGTGAGGGAGGCCGGGTCGAGGGCGTCGGCGGTGAAGCCACGGGCGTGGATCCCGTCCCTGGCCGGCTCGGCGACCAGGTTGTCCTGGTGCTGGGCCTTGCGTGAGATGAGGGCGACGCGGTGGCCGGCGGTGCCGAAGCGGCGGGCGGTGGCCAGGCCGAGGCCGGGGCCCGCTCCGACGAGGGCGAACGTGGTCACGGTGGGTCCTTCGCGAAAGGATGCGCGCGACGGGGTGCCGTGGCCGGTCCCTTTGAGGGGCCGGCCACGGCAGTGTCGGCATGGGCCGGGTTCAGGGCTTGAGCAGGGCCTTGATGGCGCGGCGCTCGTCCATGGCCCGGTAGCCGTCGGCGACCTGGGCGAGGGGCAGGGTGAGGTCGAAAACCCTGCCGGGGTCGATGCGGCCGGTGAGGACGCGGTCGATGAGGTCGGGGAGGTAGCGGCGGACGGGGGCGGGGCCGCCACGCAGGCCGACGTGGGAGTAGAACAGCTCCTCGCCGTCGACGGAGACGTCGTGCGGGACACCGACGAAGCCGACGTTGCCGCCGGGGCGGGCCGAGCGGAGGGCCTGGCTCATGGCCTGGGCCGTACCGACGCACTCCAGTACGGAGTCGGCGCCGATGCCGCCGGTCATCTCCTTGATCCGGGCGACGCCCTCCTCGCCGCGCTCAGTGACGATGTCGGTGGCACCGAAGGCGAGGGCCAGCTTCTGCCGCGAGTCGTGGCGGCTCATGGCGATGATGCGCTCGGCACCCATCTCCTTGGCCGCGATCACGCCGCTGAGGCCGACGGCGCCGTCGCCGACAACCACGGCCGTGGAGCCCGGCCGGACCTCGGCGGCGTCGGCGGCCCACCAGCCGGTGCCCATGACGTCCGACAGGGCCAGCAGGCTCGGCCACAGCGACTCGTCCGGCGTCTCGTCGAGAGGGACGAGGGTGCCCTGGGCGTTCGGGATGCGGACGTACTCGGCCTGACAGGTCCCCATGAACTCACGGTTCAAGCAGTTCGACTGGAAGCCGTTGGCGCAGTTGGCGCACGTGTTGTCGGAGGTGGCGAAGGAGCCCACGACGAACTGGCCGGGGGTGAGGCCGGTGACCTCGCCGCCGGTCTCCTCGACGAATCCGACGTACTCGTGGCCCATGGGGTGGGGGTCGCCGGTCTCGTCCAGGCCGCGCCAGGGCCACAGGTCGGAGCCGCACACACAGGTGACGGCCGTCCGGATGACGGCGTCGGTCGGCTGGACGATCTTCGGGTCGTCCAGGGTCTCGAAACGGACGTCGCCGGGGGCGTGGATCACTGCTCCGCGCATGAGGGGTTCCCTTGGGGTGCGAGGGCGCCGGTGGTCGGGTCCACCGGCAGCGAGGGCGGATGGTTCGCCCCGGCCCGTGCGGGGACCGCTGCCCTGCAAAGCCGGGGGGGAGGCGCCGTGTCGCGCCCCTGTTCGAGCGGGCGAGCGCACAGCGCCACGCCGTTCAGGAAACCGCTGTTTCACACGGGCAGCGAGTCACCAGTGAGGGGTGTACCGGCCGTACACCCCTTTGGCGGCGGCGAGGCCGTACCGTCGAAGACATGGACAATCGTGAAGAGGTCCGCGAGTTCCTCACCTCGCGCCGCGCGAAGATCACCCCCGAGCAGACCGGACTGCCCGGCGGCTCCCGGCGCCGCGTCCCCGGGCTGCGGCGCAGCGAGGTCGCCGCCCTGGCCGACATGAGCGTCGAGTACTACGCGAAGCTCGAACGCGGCAACCTCGCGGGCGTCTCCCCGGCCGTCCTCGAAGCCGTCGCCCGTGCCCTCCAGCTCGACGACGCCGAACGCGCCCACCTCCTCCACCTGGCCCAGGCCGCCGACGGCTCCGACGCCCTCACCCGGCCACGACGCAAGGCGGCTCGCTCGTGGAAGCCGCATCGCAGCCTTCAGTGGACTCTGGACGCGATCACTGCAGGGCCCGCTTTCGTACGCAACGGCCGCATGGACCTCCTCGCGGCCAACAGGCTCGCTCGCGCCTTCTACAGCGACATCTACGCCTCGCCCGACAATCAGGCGAACCTCGCCCGCTTCAACTTCCTCGACTCCGCCTCCCGGCGGTTCTACCCCGCCTGGGACGCCGCCGCCGATGTGGCGGTGGCGATCCTGCGTACGGAGGCAGGCCGGAATCCGTACGACAAGGGCTTGCACGACCTGGTGGGCGAGCTGTCCACCCGCAGTGAGGAGTTCCGCACCCGCTGGGGCGCCCACAACGTGCGTCACCACGGCACCGGGACGAAGCGGTTCCACCATCCGGTAGTCGGGGAGCTCACCCTCGCTTTCGAGGGCCTGGAGATGGCCGCCGATCCGGGCCTGACCCTCACCATCTACACCGCTGAGCCCGGCTCCCCCTCCGAAGAGGGCGTGCGGCTGCTCGCCTCCTGGGCCGCCACCGAGCAGAGCGAGCAGACCGAGCCGAGCGCGCGCGGGAATGGCCTTCGGGCATGAGCCGGATCCTGATCACCGGGTCCACGGACGGACTCGGCCGGGCCGCGGCCGAGACGCTCTCGGCCCAAGGGCACACCGTCGTCGTCCACTCCCGCGACGCACGTCGTGCACGTGTCCTCCAGCCGCTTCTCGACCAGGGCGCGGAGCTGGTCGTCGGAGACTTCACCGACCGCGACGCCGTCCGCCGCATCGCGGGCGAAGTGATCAGCTTCGGGCGGCTCGACGCCGTCATCCACAACGCCGGGGTGTGGCGCGGACCGGCCGTCATGCCGGTCAACGTCATCGCCCCCTACCTGCTCACGGCCCTGCTGCCCGACCCCCGCCGACTGGTGTACCTGAGCAGCGGCTCCCATTACGACGGGCGCCCCCGGCTCACCGGAGTCGACTGGCAGGGCACGAGCCCGGGGTCGTACGCCGACAGCAAGCTGTACGTGACGGCTCTGGCCGCCGCGGTGGCGCGGCTGCGACCAGGCGTGCCGAGCAACGCCGTGGATCCGGGCTGGGTCCCGACTCGCATGGGTGGACCGCATGCCCCTGACGACCTCGAACTCGGGCACCGCACGCAGGAGTGGCTCGCCGTCGCCGACGATCCGGAGGCACTGACCACCGGCGGCTACTGGTACCACCGTCAGCTGACGGAACCTCATCCCGCCGTCCACGACGAGCAGTTCCAGGACCGACTCCTCGACGCCCTGGCCGAGGAAACCGGCACCGCCCTCTGACCGGTGCACTGCCGGTACACCCCTCGACGGAAACTCCCTACCCCGAACGGAATGCGGTCTTCTTGAGTGCGGGCGGATCGCCCGCCGTGTCGGGGCACCGCAGTGCCCCGCCTTCCCCTGGATCGTTCTCTCGGATGGGAGTCCTGTGAGCACCCCTGTGATCCCGGACGCGTCGCGCGAGCGGCCGGTCGGACGCGCCCTGGCCGTCGTCCTCGCGCTGCTGACCGTGTTCGGGCCGATCTCGATGGACCTGTACCTCCCGGTCCTGCCCGCGCTGACCGGTGACCTGGGCGCGGCGACCTCGACCGCGCAGCTGACCGTCACCGCCTGTCTGCTGGGTCTCGCTCTCGGTCAGGTCGTGGCTGGGCCACTGTCGGACCGGCTCGGCCGTCGCCGCCCGCTGCTGGTCGGTGTCGCCGCGTACATCGTCACCGCGGTGCTGTGCGCCCTCAGCCCCAGCGTCGAGACGCTGATCGCCGCCCGGTTCCTCCAGGGGCTCGCCGGCGCGGTCGGCATCGTGATCGCCCAGGCCGCGGGCCGCGACCTCCACTCCGGCGCCAAGCTCGTGCGCTACTACAGCCGGCTGACCGTGATCGGCGGGCTCGCCGCGATCATCGGTCCCGTGCTCGGCGGGCAGCTCGCCGCCGTCACCGACTGGCGCGGCCTCTTCCTCTTCCTCGCCGCCGCCGGCGCGGCCATCCTCCTCGCCGTCCTGGTCGTCTTCCGCGAGACGCTGCCCCGGCGGGACCGCACCTCCGGAGACGTCCGGCAGACCCGGCGCGACTTCCGCCGACTGCTTTCCGACCGGGTCTTCCTCGGCTCCGTCCTCGTCATCGGCTTCGTGTACGCCGCGCTCTTCGCCTACCTCAGCGGCGCCACGTACGTCCTCCAGGGCATCTACGGGCTCTCCCCGCAGGGCTACTCGTTCGCGTTCGGCCTCAACTCCCTCGGCTTCATGGCCTTCGGCTTCGCCGCCGGCCGCCTCTCCAGCCGCTGGTCGGAGAAGGGCACCCTGGCGATCGGACTCACCCTGTCCCTGGCCGGTGCGGCAGGCGTGCTCCTCACCGCGCTCGCCCAGCTTCCGCTGCCCGCCATGCTGGCGTCCCTGTTCGTCCTGGTGAGCGGTGCGGCCACGACGACGCCGCCGGCCACCGCCCTCGCCCTGGCGGGCTATCCCGACATCGCCGGTACGGCGTCGTCCCTCCTCGGCCTCGCCCAGTTCGCCTTCGGCGGCATCGCCGCCCCGCTCGTCGGCCTCGGAGGCGCCGGCACAGCCGTCCCCCTCGGCATGGTCGCGGTCGCCGCGGCCGGCCTCGCGGGGGTCGTCTACGCCGTCACGATCCGCCCCGGCACCCGGATCGTGGCACGGGCCGCCGCTCCGGACTCGCCGCGCGACCGCGTGGCGACGGGCGCTTGAACCACCCGTGCCTCGCCATCCGAGCGAAGCGAACTCGGTGCACTTGAAGAAGGAACAAGCAGACGTGAAATACGCACATCTCGGCCGGAGCGGTCTGCGGGTCGGCCGTGTCGCGCTCGGCACGATGAACTTCGGCGACGCGACCGATGAAGCCGAGAGCTTCAGGATCATGGACGCGGCGGTCCACGCGGGCGTGAACCTGTTCGACACCGCCGACGTCTACGGCGGCCCGCAGACCCCCGACATGGAGCAGGGCTTCGGCGTCTCCGAGGAGATCATCGGCCGCTGGCTCGCCCAGGGCGGCGGCCGGCGCGACAAGATCGTCCTGGCGACCAAGCTGTACCAGCCGATGGGCCCCGGCCCGAACGACAAGTACCTCTCCGCGTACAAGATCCGCCGCGCCGCCGAGGCCAGCCTGGGCCGACTCGGCACGGACCACATCGACCTCTACCAGATGCACCACATCGACCGGTCGACTCCGTGGGAGGAGATCTGGCAGGCGACGGAACAGCTGGTCCGCGAGGGCAAGGTCACCTACATGGGCAGCAGCAACTTCGCCGGCTGGCAGATCGCCACCGCCCAGAACGCCGCCACCGCCCGCCATTTCATGGGCCTGGTCTCCGAGCAGAGCCTCTACAACCTGACGGCCCGCACGATAGAGCTGGAGGTGATCCCGGCGCTGCGGTACTACGGCATGGGCCTCATGCCGTGGAGCCCGCTGGGCGGCGGCCTGCTCGGTGGCGTCCTGCAGAAGATCGAGGGCGGCCGGCGCACCTCCCCGCACATGCAGCAGACCGTCGAGAAGTACCGGCCGCAGCTGGAGGCGTACGAGAAGCTGTGCGCCGACATCGGCGAGCAGCCCGCCAACGTGGCCCTGGCCTGGCTCCTGCACAACCCCGTGCTCAGCGCCACGATCGTCGGCCCCCGCACCGTCGACCAGCTCACCAGGAATCTGGGCGCCCTCGACGTCACCCTGGGCGAAGACACCCTCGCCAAGCTGGACGAGATCTGGCCCGGCCCCGGCGGCGAAGCCCCCGAGGCATACGCCTGGTGACAGACCGACTCGCCCGACCCCGCCCCGAAGGAAGCAGGCCCTGCCCGACCCCGCCCCGAAGGAAGCAGGCCCTGCCCGACCCCACCCCGAAGGAAGCAGGCCCTGCCCGACTCGACCACCGACGAACTCGGCCGCATCGAACGGAACAGGGAGCCGGCGACGGCATCGCTCGACGGCGACGGCACACCCCGCGCGGCCCGGTCCGTCTGGGTCGTGCGCGACGGCGACGCCTTGTTCGTCCGCTCCTACCCCGGATGGCGCAGGCGTCTGCTTCCGGACCGCGCGCAGGACCCACACGACCCGTACCGCCCCCGACTGTGTCAGCAGGGACGAACCGCAGCGCCCGGTCCATCGGGCAGGCCCTGGTCGCCTTCCTCCTCGATCAGCCCGTGATCCGCTCCAGGCTCGCCCCTGAGAGGCCCGGAGCCCGTTTGCAAACAGTGATCGAGCCACTCTAGAGGCAGGGCAGGGCATGGGGCGCCTGACCAGGTGAAACCTGCGTCAGGCGCCCCTCTCGGCATGCCCCTGGATCACCCGTCGAAATGCACTCTCACTCCCGATCGGTCCCACTGGCACCCCAGCCCTGACCAGCTGTCCGGAGCATTTCCGGGCCAGAAGGCGGGTCAAGCGTCCAGCAGCCAGAGGTCGCCTTCGGAACAGGTGATCCACGGAACATCGCAGTTGCTGCTGACCGTGTATTCGGCGGCCTGAGCCGGTGTGGCGGTGACCAGCAGCCCGATACCGGCAGCGGGCGAGGTCAGCCCGTCTGCGCCGCCGAGGCGAGTGTGCGGATGACGGACAGATCGGCATACAGATGGTTGCCGGGGCACTCGGTCGGGTACCCGTCGCGGTGGCCCGAGATCCGGTTCAGGGTGACCCTCTGACCCTTGGTGTACTTGCCGTTGTCGGCGGCCGCGGCGAGGACGACGGTGCCGGCGGCGTCGTAGCCGTACAGGCCGAGCTTCCAGGCAGCGACCCCAGCCACCGCGTCGAGCACGGGCTGCGAGGAGATCGCGTCGTTGTAGTTGCCGAGGACGGCAACACCGGTGGTGTCCGTGTTGAAGCCATAGGTCTGCGCGCCAAGGACCGGCTTGTCGATGCCGCCCGCGCGCCCCTCGAAGACGGTGCCGCACTTGTCGACGAGGAACTGGTAGCCGATGTCGTTCCAGCCCTGGCTCTGCACGTGGTACAGGAAGATCGCGCGGATGATGTCCGGGGACTGGTCGCAGGTGTAGTCGTTGGTGCCCGCAGTGTGGTGGGCGAACACCACCTTGGTGTCTGTGGTGTACGTCGGCGGGTCCTTCACCAGCGACTCGTCGGCATTCCAGCCGGAACGCGGGACAACAGCGGGCTGCGGAGCCGTGCTCGCTGTGGCCGTGGCCGTCGTCGTAGCGGTTGTGGCGGCGTACGGCGTGGCCGAGGCCGCGGCCGCCTCCGGGTCCACCAGCTCCACCCGCAGCCCGTCGGGCAGCTTCGACAGCTTTCCGTGTTGCCCGGTCACCCGGACCTGGACACCGTCGGACGGCCCGGTCCACAGCGGCTGGGTTCCGGCACGCACCCTGCCGGTTTCGGCGGCGGTCCCCACCTCGGGCGTACGCACGTCGAGTTCGAGCTCATGCCAGCCGGACCAGACACCGGTGACGCTGTCGCGGGTACGGACCTGAGCCGTTCCGCCGAGCTCAGCGCGCGGGTCGGCCCAGGTGACGCCGAGCATGCTGAACGGCGTGGTCGTCCGAGCGGACAGCGCGCGCTGGGCGGGGTCGGCACCGTGCAGCGCGATGCTCCGCACTCCGGCCGGAATCTGCGCCGCCGGCGCCACCGGGGAGGTGAGACCGAGGGTCGCAAGGGTGACGGCGGTGGCCGCCACGATCCTGGCCGTACGGCGGAAACGGAAGGGGTGCGGGGTCACTGGGCTCCTTCAGGGGCTGGGGATGATTCGAGGATGGGGAGTTCACTGCCGCACGTGGTCCGGCCGAAGGCCCCGGTGGCGATGGCGCGTTCGGTCCTGCGGTACGAGATGTCGGGCGCGCCTCACCGAGCGCCTCGTAGCCACCCCTTGAGTGAACGCGGCGTTGAGGCACCCGGAAACCCTTGTGACATCCGGGGTTTCGGATTCATCTGGTCTTCCCGGCAGCTCGGCCGTTGGCATGGCGGTGCTCTCTGTCGATGGAAAATCACCCGGGTTATACATCATCGGATTCAACGAATGCCAGGCAGCGGAAAAGTCGGACATGACGACCCTGATCACCATCGCCCGGGCAAGGAAAATACCCTATATGCGTGCACAGTTGACGGACCCTCAACTCTGTGTGGAGAATCCACCCGCCACGATCACTCACCTCTGGCGAGGCCTTTCCTCGAACGGAAGTTGGCCTGGTTTGGCATGCCTTGAGGCGCTCCGGTGGAGGCCAGATCCGCCGTGACCGTCGACGGAGCACCCGCGCCGGCGCGTCGGCGCGCCCATTCGCCAAGCGCGGGAGGGGTTCCGATGAAGAGAATGGCGTGAAAGTGGGATACGGGCGGGCGATAGCCTGCCTCGCGGTCTCGGCGATAGCCGGGACCACGCTCCCACAAGTCGCTTATGCGGCACCGGTTTCGAAAGAAGACGACGGGACAGGGGTATTGCCGAGGCCCTCTCGAGTTGGTTCTCGGACGATGACGTCGAGCCGGCGAAACCGGTCGAGCCGTCGACCGGAGGGACTCCGGCCCTGCCGAGCCGGGAGAACCTGTCGAAGGGTAAAGCCGCGGCAAAAGCCCAAGCGCATCGCGGAACTGACCGGGAAGCGCACGGCGAACGCCCGCTACTAGCAGCTGTCCGACGGCCGGGTGCAGGCCGAGGTGTCGGCCATCCCGACCGGGTACCGGGCGGGCAAGTCCTGGAAGGGCATCGACCCGACGGTCGTTCCGTCCGACGCCAAGGGCTTCGACTTCGCCAACACGGCAAACGCCGCGTCCCGCTAGTTCGGTTCGGACGCGGGCAAGCTCCTCCGCTTCGAGTCGCGTACCGGTCACGCGGTGACCCTCAGGCTGAAGGGTGCGGGGAAGCTCACGCCGGTGGCCAACCTGGTCGGAGGACACAGCCACCTGGGACAACGCGAACACCTTCACGGGTGAGCTGTCGGGTACGGCGGTCGTGGTGGACAACGCTGAGGCCGGGCGTACGGCGGCGGTCGGTGCCTGGCCGGCGTCGGGGAACACACGGCGTGCAGGCAGTACGCGGCGAACCAGACCTACATGTACAACAAGGATTCGGTCGCGGGTGACACGTACACCTGGCAGCCGAGTCTTCCCGAGGACGGCACCTATCAGGTCGAGACGCACTACGTCCCGGCTTCGGACCGTGCCACCAACGCCCCGTACACCGTCACCTACGACGGCGGGACGAAGGCCTACACCGTCAACCAGCAGGCCGGCACCACGGGCGTCTGGAAGACCCTCGGCTCGCACCCGTTCAAGGCGGGAACGCTCGGCAAGATCGCCCTCGGCGACGGGCCCGTCACGACCGCGACCTCCGTCATCGCCGACGCCGTCCGCTTCACCAAGGGCGGCGTGGTCACCAAGCAGCCCGGTGAGCTGAACACCTGGTACTCCTTCCCCGTCACCAAGACCGTCCATCCCTGGATCGACGGCACGAACGTCGACAACGGTTTCGTGATCAAGGCCGGTGACGAGTCCGCCAACGGACCCAAGAGCGGCCCACGTTACGAGGGCAGCGAGTTCGGATACGGCGGCGAGACCGCCAACTACCCTTGTCTCGTCCTCACCTTCGGCCGTCAGGGCGTCGACCTCTCCGCCCCGACCACGATCCACAGGATTCGACGGTCCCAACAGCGATGACCCCGCCGGAGTGCTGACATTCCTCCTCCCACGCCTCACAGACGCATGGTGTGGCCTCGAGGTCCCCGTACACGTTCCCGGCGTAGCCGCAAGACGGACAGTCCGCCACCACACGTCTCCCTCGCGTGCCCGGCCCGTGCCGCGGGCGGATGCGTGCGGGCTCCGGCGTACCCGCCTGTGCGGGCCGCTGGAGCGGGCGTGGGCTGAGGGCGTCAGTAGCCGACGGTGAAGCGTCGCTTGAGGTGGCGGGGGTTGTCGATCTCGTCGACGAGGGCGGCGGCGTAGTCCTCGTCGGAGATGCGGGCCTGGCCGTCGTCGCCGACGACGGGCCGGTCGAGCCCGGTGCGGTAGCGGCCGGTGCGCTCGCCGGGGGCGAAGTGGACCGGCGGCGGGGACAGGTAGGTCCAGGTCACACTGTCGTCGAGCGCGAGGTAGGCGTCCAGCGCGCGGATCTGGCCGACGGCGTATGGAGGGCTGTCAGCGCGTCGAGGTCGCGGGCGACGGCGGTGACCCGGTGGCCGCGGGCGGCGGCCTCGGCGACGACCCGCGAGCCGGCCTTTCCAGCGGCACCGAACACGGCGATCCTGCTCATGGTGAGATCCTTTGCCGTTTCGCTGGAGGGGGAGGGTCAGGCGTTCTCGGCGCCGAAGAGGTACTGGTTGCCGATGTCGATCAGGAACGGGCCGCCGAAGTCGGGGTAGCGCGCGGTGATGGCCCGCTTGTACGCCTCACCGTCGTCGCCGAGCAGTTCGCCCGCGTCGGCGAGATACCGGCGCAGCTGGTCGAGGACCTCGGGGCCGGCGCGCAGGCCGTGCCCGGCCAGGACGGTGTCGTAGCCGGGCGCGGCGGCGAGCTCGTCGACGGCCCTGGTCCAGTCGGGGACGTCGTTGTTGCCCAAGGAAGAGGTGGGTGGCGTGGTAGACGAGGTCCTGCGCGACCAGCACGCCCTGCTCCGGAAGCTTGATCACCAGTTCGTCGGCGGCCTCGCCACCGTGGTGGGCCTCGAAGACGAACGGGACGCCATCGATGACCTCGGTGCCCGGCGCGATCTCCACCGTCGGCGTGACGTCGGCGGCCGGGATGACCGTCCCCGACGGATCCTGGCCGTCGCCCCGGGTCCTGATCTGGTCGCGCACCGCGGCCAGCGCGTGCACGGGCGCGCCGAAGCGGGCGGCGCCGTGGAAGTGGTCCGGGTGGGCGTGGGTGATGATCAGCCGGTCCAGCGGCTTGCCCAGCCCGCGGGCGTAGGCGACGACCTCGTCGGCGTAGGCCAGGGCGTACTGGGCGTCCACGGCGACGATCCGCGCGGGGGTCTCGATCAGCTGCGTCGTGACGTTCAGGCTGTCGTCGGGTGCCATGTAGCTGTGGATGCGCACCGCGCCCTTGTCGATGACGGTGACCGTGCCGTGCACACCGTCGACTTCGTCACCTACCCCTGCCGCCCCGGCACCCTGCTGTGGGTCCGCCCCGGGCAAGTGCAACGCTTCACCACCCCTGGCCGAATGAACGGCACCCACCTGCTGTTCACCCCCGCCTTCCCCGAAACGTCCGCTGCCCGTGGCCTCGCCGACGACTGGTCAGCACCCAACTGCTGGCAACTGGGCACCGACGCCGACTACGCCACCACCTCCGCCCTGCTCGCCCGACTCCACAGCGAGTACAACCGCCCCGGCGGCCCGTCACGCGAGATCCTGAGCCTGCTGCTGGCCGCCCTGCTGCTGCACATCGACCGATTTCCCCGGCCCCGCACCCACCCCGACCGTCACGCCGGCGGCGAGGTCTACGCCCGCTTCGACGCCGAACTGGAACGCTCTTACGCCACCACCCGCCGCGCTGAGGACTACGCCGACCGCCTCGGCTACACCGTCAAGACCCTCACCCGCGCCTGCCAGGCCGCCACCGGACAGTCCGTCAAACACGCCATCGACGCCCGCGTAGCTCTCCAGGCCCAACGGCTCCTCGCCCACAGTGACGAACCCGTCGCCGTCATCGCCCGCCGCCTCGGGTTCTCCGAACCCACCAACTTCGGCAAGTTCTTCACCCGCCGCACCGGCACCACTCCCGGCGACTTCCGTGCGGCACAGCAAACCGCCACCGCCAGTGCATCCACTTCAGCCGCGTCGTCCGGCGAAGGCAGCTGACAACACCGCCACAGGGCCGGAGCAGCAGGTAGGTGCGCACGGAAACCGCCAGGCGGGCCATCACCGCAGGTGAAAGACCATGAAACATGACGGAAGGCGCCGGCCGACGACAGATCCAACCGCCGGGAACGGATTCTTCAGGGCTGACGAAGACCTCAGCCCTGTGAGGCGGCCGCCAGCGCGGTGAGCACGCGGTGGGTCTTGCTGTCAGGAATCTCGGACAGCGTCACCCCTCGTTCGAGTACGGCCTCTTCGAGCTTGCGCAGCTTGCGCTCGACCCGTTCCCTGAACTCCTCCGCGCCGTCCCCGTCCTTGGGCTTCACACGGATCGAAGCCTCCAGGAAGTCCAGGCCGACGGCTGACCACGCCTCTAGATCGACCTCCAGGTCGTCGAGCGACACGTCGTCCGCCTTGGTCGAGAAGATCGGCCCCAGGGCGACCAGCCCGTCGACCCGGACATCGCCGGCACAGGCCTGCAGAAACTGGTCCTGTACCTGGTCGATCGACGCGGAGACATCGGCCCCGGGCTCAACGATGGAGGCCAGTGCTCCCGGCGGGCGGCTGTGCACCAGAGAGGCCGCCAGCACCCGCCCGTGCCTCGACCAGTCCTCCTCTATCTTGTAAGTGAACGGCTGCACCTCGAACGGGGCGGAGAACCGGCCGACCAGCTGTTCCCGGGTACAGGGACGCAACTTGACGACCAGGTCGTCCGGACCGCCACCGATCCTGAGCCGTATGATCACGCCGCCGTCCAGGAGCGGTACTCTCCCCTGCGCTACACCGTCCCGGTCCTCAGCGAACCAGATCCGACGCTTTATCAGCGCGCCCTGCGAAGCGCCGAGAGCCGACAGTGCCCCCGCTACGTCGCCTTCGATGTTGACCTTGATTTCGACCGGCAGCAGGTCCACGACACCACTCCTGCACGCGTCTCAAAAGCCCATGAAACTCTCCCTTCCAGGATATCGACACCGCCTGTGGGCCGCAGTCCGGATCCCCTCGCACACCGACCTGACCGGGGTGTACAGGAGGAACGTGACGCGGTGGTCGAGGATTGCGCGCGGAACATGAGGGCGACGACTCTCGTGGCGACCCACACGAGCTGAAGGGCTACCTGGACGGGCAACTGGTGACCGTCTGGGCGCCACCTCCTCCGGCCTGGCCGCCACCTCGTTGGCCCGACAGCCCTCCGGCGTCTGCGCCTCCGCTCGAGATGGCGGCCTCCGCCTGGACGGTTGGCGTGGTCCCCGCGTGTGCCGGGGTGTTCCCATGCACCCTGGCCCGGCACGGTGGCTTCGGCCGCCTCACCACGTCGGCTTGCGGGTACGGGCATAGACGAAGGGGCCCGGCGGGTGGTCCTCGAAGTGAAGGTGCGGGCCGGTGACGTTGCCGGTCGCTCCGACCTTGCCCAGCTGTTGGCCCGCCCTGACCTGCTGGCCGGTGATGACGCCCCGTTTCGAGAGGTGGCAGTAGACGTACACCCGGCCGTTGTCGGCCTGGAGGCCGACCCAGCGGCCGTAGGCACCGCCGTTGTCGTTCGACCACTGGATGGCGCCGTCGCGGACGGCGACCACCGAAGTTCCCTGCGCCGAGGCATAGTCGTCCCCGGTGTGGTAGCCGGCTCGGTACCGCGGATTCTGGATGCCGTAACGGTAGGTGACGTGATGCCCGGGCACCGGGGAGGGCACCTTTCCCGACTCCCCTTCGCCTTGGACTTCGAACCCGAAGCGGGCACCGAGCTTCTTGAGCGACCCCATTCCCGGGAGGCCGTCCGCGTCCGCGCCGGAGAAACCGAGGTGCTGCTGCCACTTGGCGTAGGCCTCTCTGGTGCGCTCACCGAAGACACCCGGGCCCGAGCTGAAGTCGAGTCCCACCGCCTGGGCAAGGGCCTCTTGAACCACCAGGACGCCGGCGTTGTGCGCACCTGGGTACAGCTCCGACAGATGTACGACCTTGGACATGATGGGCGTCCCTTCGGGGACCGTGATCAGTAGCCGCACGGTCCGCGGTTGGGGTCGAACTGGCAGACGCGGCCTGCGAGGTTCGTCCCGTCGCGGTACACGCCGTATCGAGCCATCACATAGTTCATGGCGGCGGAGATGTTGGCCACGCCGTCGTAAATGACCGTTGAGGTACCAGGCTGGTGGTACGAGGCGAACGTCGGCGGGATGACCTGCATGACTCCGCGGGAGCAGTTGCGTGGATGGCCGTCGCTCTGCTTGGGCCCGGTGGCGTTGCTGTCCCAGTCATTCACCGCGTTGAACCGGAATGACGACTCGCGCCGGCCGGCGACCAGGATGCCCGGCACCCAATGAGTCTCCGGTACGTGGAGGATGCGGCACGCCTCCTTGGCCGCCGCCGTCGTGCTTCCGTCCGGCACGTGATCGAACTTAACGCTCGACAGGGGGATGGCGGAGGGCCCCACGACCTCGCCGTCCGGCAGGAAAGGCCGGTCGAAGAAGCTCAGCCCACGGACCGTGAACCTCTGCCGACGGCCCAGTTCGGTGAGCGAGAAGCGCCCGAACACACCGTCCGCGTCGCCGTCGGTGAAGCCGAGCTTGCGCTGGAAGGCGGACACCGCCGCTTTCGTACGCGGCCCGAACGTGCCGGGTGCCGCAGCGTAGTCAAGCCCCACTTCCTTGGCGAGCGCGCCCTGGACGATTCTCACCGAGGTGTTCCGCGCGCCGAACACGACCTCCGAAGCTGTCACCACGATGTCCGAAGGCGGGAGCACTGGACCGGCCCAGCGCCATGAGGCGACGGCCGTACCGCCCCGGTGATCGTCGGGGTCGGCGGTGGGCGGACAGCCGTCCTCGAACTCCGGCGCGAAGTAACCTACGACCTTCATGCTGCGCCGCTCCGTACGGTGCGAGTAGACGCCGTAGCCCTGGCCCGCGTCTTCGGCGTTCTCGGGAACGGTGTTGCCGCCCTTGGTGTAGACGTGGGTCTCGTCGAAACCGACCACGACCTCGGTGTGGCCGCCGTGGGACAGGTTCGTCCACGCCCCGATGGAGGGGTAGTCGGACCACTGATCGCGCGTCCTGGCCCATCCGGTGAAGACGGAGACGTTGTTGACCTTGGGAACGATGTGGTCCAGCCCGACGTCGGCGTACATGTCCCAGTTGAACATGACGCACCACGGCTCGCCGTCCTCGCCGAACTGCCTTCCGAACTGTGTCCGGTTGTCGTAACCGGTCCCCGGCACGTTCGTCTCGTACACGCCCTCGGGAACGCTCTGGATGTGATCGACCAGTCTCCGCCATTGAGGTGCTGGCATCGTCCGCCCATCCTTTCGATGAGTCGGCGTTCACGGAATCCGAGAGGACTTTGGTACGGAGGCCCACCAATTCCAGCGAATCAGCCACGGCTGGTGATCGCCACCGGAGAGGGGCGGTCGCCCCAGCCCGCTTCGCTGACGTCGACCGGTCCTGATGCGGAGCCCCTGCCCACATGGTCCTCGGGTGTCCCGCGCTGTTGATCTGTCGGTCACATCCGCGGCCGGCGCCAGGCTGATCCGGTCTCGCTGCGGCTCCTGAGCCGCGACACGATCGACGCAAGTCGTCCGGCACACCGGGGGCGGGATCGGCCTGGCCTGTGGCTACGGCGAGCCGAGGCATTCGAGGTCGGTCGCGTCTCGGGTCGGAACCGACCGCTTCGCCGCTTGGTCAGGCCTCGGGGAAGGCGGGAGAGATGCCCAGTGACGGGGCGATGGCCGACCAGATCGTCGACTGGGCCATGGACAGGTCGACATGTGGGTCGGCGAGCATCACACGAATGCCCAGGCCGTCACAGAGTGCCAGGATGAGAGTGCTGATCGCGGCGACATCGCAGGGGGCGAACTCGCCCGACGCGACACCGCGTTCCACCGCGCCGCCGACCCAGGCGTGGAGCTGGTCGTACAGGTCGACGGCGAGGTGCCGGGCTGCGTCGTCGCGCTGTGCGCGCACCCACAGTTCCTGCCACAGTTTCCAGTCCTGGCGCAGCTCCTCGTCCGTGGGCAGCATGGTGCGCACGATGCGCGCGAGCAGGACGCCGGCCGGCACGTCGGCGTCGCCGCCGTCGAGGTCCGTGCCGGTCTGGGCGAACGAGTGCGTCATCGCCTCGGCGAAGAGCTTCTCGCGGGTGTCGAAGTGGTAGTGGAGCAGCGCCTTCGACACCCCCGCGTGCTCGGCGACCTTGCGCATGCTGACGTTCTCGAACCCGATGTCCGCGATCACCTCGCACGCGGCCTTGAGGATTCGCTCCCGTGTCTCGAGTGCGCGCTCGGCCTTGGTCACGTCAGCAACTCCCGCTTTCGGTGTCGGCTCGATATCTGTATCGGCCCCTGTTCCGGTCCTAGTCCCGGTTTCGGTCTCCGTCCCGGACCATCATCCCTGCCCATCCTGCCCCGCCGGGCGCCCCGGGTACGGGTGGAAGCCCCGACCTGTCTTCCGACCGAGCCGCCCCGCTTCCACCATCCGGGCCAGCAGCGGCGGCGGGGCGTACAGCGGCTCGCGGTACTCCGCGTACATCGACCGGGCGATGGCCTGCACCGTGTCCAGACCGATCAGGTCGGCCAGGGCGAGCGGGCCGAGCGGATGGGCGCAGCCCAAGGTCATGGCCCGGTCGATGTCCTCGGCCGACGCCGCACCGGTCTCGACCATCCGCACCGCTGCCAGCAGGTACGGCACGAGCAGGGCGTTGACGACGAACCCCGCCCGGTCCCGGGCGTGCACGACCTCCTTGCCGAGGACCTCGGCGGCGAAGGCCCCCGCGCGCCGGACGGTGTCCTCGCCTGTGAGCAGCGAGGGCACCAGTTCCACCAGCGGCAGCCGCGGCACCGGGTTGAAGAAGTGCAGGCCGATGACCTCGGACGGCCGCGAGATCGCGGCCGCCAGCCTGATGACGGGCAGGGACGAGGTGTTGGTCGCCAGGACGGCGTCCCGGCGTTCCACGACGGCGTCGAGCCGGGCGAAGACCTCGGTCTTCGCCCGCTCGTCCTCCGCCACCGCCTCGACGACCAGATCTCGGTCGGCGAGCCGCGCCATGTCGGTGGTCACCGCGATCCGGCCGGCCGCGGCCCGATGTTCGGCCACGGTCAGCCGGCCGGCCGCCGCGGCTCGTTCCAGCGAGCGGGTGATCCGCCGCAGTCCGGCCTCCGCGGCCGCCGGTCCGGTCTCCACCACCACGACGTCGCGGCCGGCGCGGGCGCAGACCTCGGCGATGCCGGAGCCCATGAGCCCGCAGCCCACGATCCCCACCCGGACGAGGTCGCTCACGGTGTCACCGGAAGCCGCAGGACGCCCGTCCCGCGCTTGACGAGTTCGCCCGCGACGATGAGCCGCTGGATCTCGGAAGTGCCCTCCCAGATCCGGTCGACGCGCAGCTCTCGGTAGAGACGCTCGACGGGGTACGAGCGGTCGTAGCCGCGCCCGCCGAAGATCTGCAGGCACCTGTCGACCACCCGACCGGACGCCTCGCTCGCCGAGAGCTTGGCGATCGCGGCCTTCGCGTGCAGGGTCTTGCGGTCGGTACGGCCCTCTCCGACCTCCCAGGCGACCTGGTGGGTGTACGCGCGGTTCACGGCGATGTCGACGGCGCAGTCGGCGAGCATCCCCTGGATCAGCTGGAAGTCGGCGATGCGGGAGCCGAACTGACGGCGTCCGACGGCCCAGTCACGGGCGAGCTCCAGGGCCCTCTCGGCCGCCCCGATCGTGCGGGCGGCGATCATCAGGCGCTCCTCGGAGAACCAGGAGCGGGTGAGGTCGTAGCCGTTGCCGACACCGCCGAGCACCGCGTCCTCGGGCAGGCGTACGTCGGTAAAGGTGAACTCGGGGTGTTCGTAGACGAAGGTGTGCATCCAGCGGGGCACCCGGGTCATCTCGATGCCCGGGGTGTCCCTGTCCACGAGGAACAGCGTCGGCGCCCGCTCCTCCCCCGCTGCGGCGAGCACGATCATGAAGTCGGCGTGGTCGCCCACGGTGACGAACCACTTCTCGCCGTTCAGCACCCACCCTTCGGCGGTCCGGGTCGCGGTGGTGCGCAGGTTCTGCGGGTCGGAGCCGGCCTCGGGCTCGCTGACCGCGTAGCAGTCGCGCCGGCGCCCGTGGATCACGGGCACGAGGTACCGCTCGCGCTGCTCGGGCGTGCAGTGCGAGAGGGCGTTGGCCGGCCGCCACACCATGTCCCACAGGGCGCCGGTGAGCCGGCCCAGTTCCTCCTGGACGACGACCTGCTCAGGGACGGTGAGTCCGGCACCGCCCCACTCGACCGGCATGTTGACGGCCTGGAGGCCGCTGTCGAGGACGGCGTCGCGGATCTCGGCGTGAGCCTGTGGCGGCAGACCGTTGTTCTCCTCGCAGTCGAGCTCGTACTTCATGATGAAGTCGGTGAGGTGCCGCGCCGATTCCTTGAGCTCCTGCTGGCGTGCGGTGAGACGGAAGTCCATGGGGTGCTTGTCCTCTCGGGTGTCGGTGTCGGTGTCCGTGTCGGTGTCGTTGTCGGTGTCGGGGCAGGGCGGTGGGCTCAGCGCGGCAGGGCCAGCGCCCCTGTGCCGCGCTTGATCAGCTCGTTGGCGATGATCAGCCGCTGGATCTCCGAGGTGCCCTCCCAGATCCGGTCGACGCGCAGCTCGCGGTACATCCGCTCGACGGGGTACGAGCGGTCGTAGCCGCGCCCACCGAAGATCTGCAGGCACCTGTCGACCACCCGACCGGCAGCCTCGCTCGCCGCGAGCTTCGCCGTGGAGGCCTTGGCGTGCAGGGTCTTGCGGTCGGTCTGGGGCTGGTCGGCCTGCCAGGCGATCTGGTGGGTGTAGGCGCGGTTGACGGCGATGTCGACGGCGCAGTCGGCGAGCATCCCCTGGATCAGCTGGAAGTCGGCGATGCGGGAGCCGAACTGACGGCGTCCGACGGCCCAGTCACGGGCGAGCTCCAGGGCCCTCTCGGCGGCGCCGACGGTCCGGGCGGCGATCATCAGCCGCTCATCGGTGAACCACTCCTTCGTCAGTTCGTAGCCGTTGCCGACGCCGCCGAGCACGTCCTCGTCGGGTACGAAGACGTCGGTGAACCGGAACTCCGGGTGCCCGTTCACCGCGGAGTGCATGAAACGGGGGACCCGCGTCATCTCGACCCCGGGCGCCTGCTTGTCGACGAAGAAGAGCGTCGCCGCGCGGTTCGGCCCGGCGTCGGCCTGCACCAGCAGGAAGTCGGCGATGTCGCCGCAGGTGACGAACCACTTCTCGCCGTTCAGAAGCCAGCCGCCCGCCGTGCGGGTCGCGGTGCTCGTACCCGATCCGGGGTCGGATCCGGCCCCCGGCTCGGTGACGGCGAAGGCGTCGAAGCGCTCGCCGCGGATCACCGGCAGCAGGTACTTCTCGCGTTGTGCCTCGGTGCCGTACGCGAGGACGTTGGCGGGCCGCCAGGGGATGTCCCACAGGCAGTTGGTGACCTTGCCGAACTCCTCCTCGACGATCACCTGGTCAAGCAGGGAGAGTCCGGCGCCTCCCCACTCGGCGGGCATGTTGATGGCGTAGACGCCCGCGTCGATCGCGGCCCGGGTCAGCTCCCGCACGGTGTCGGCCGGCAGCGGGCCGCCCGCTTCCTCGGACTGCTCCTCGTACCGCATCAGGAGCCGGGTGTAGGCCGCGGCGCGCGCCTTGAGCTCGGTCTGCTCGGGGGTGTAGCGGAAGTCCATGGTGCGGGTCTCCTCCGGGGCTTGAAGGGTGTGCCGGGGTGTGCGGGAAGGTGTCGTGGTGCGGGGACGGGGGCGGGGGCGGGGGCGGGGGTCAGCCGAGGACGGCTCGCGCGTCCAGCGCAATGGCGCCGTCCGGGCCTACGAGCAGCGGGTTGACCTCCAGTTCGGCGACCTCCGGGTGGGCCGCGGCGGCCTCGGTGATGCGGGCGATGACGGCGGCGGCCGCCGTCACGTCCACGGCAGGACGGCCGCGCACACCGTCGAGCAGGGCGGCGGTCCGCAGCCCCCGCAGCAGCTTCTCGGCGGAACCGGCGGTCACGGGCGCAAGGGCGAAGGCCACGTCGCGCAGGGTCTCGGTGAGCACACCGCCGAGGCCGACCATCGCCACCGGACCGAACCGGCGGTCGCGTTGGACGCCGACGATCAGTTCGACACCGTCCGAGAGGTCCGCCATGGCCTCGACCGAGTACGACGGGGCGCCGAGGCGGGCATGCATCCGCCGGTACGCGGCCAGCAGCGCGTCCCGGTCGGCGAGCCGCAGCGCCACCCCGCCGGCGTCGGACTTGTGCAGGACGTGGAGGGCCTTCAAGACGTACGGTCCCTCGAACGAGGCGGCAGCGGCGACGAGCCCGGGCTCGTCGGTGATCTCCCGGGCCGATGGGAAGGGCACCCCGGCCGCGGCAAGGAGCGCCCGTACACCGTGGTACGAGGGATCTCCCAGCGGCGTGGCGGCCGGCGGCTCCGGGGCCACGCCAGCGGGCACGCCCGCAGCGCGGCCGGTCAGCGCGGCGAGAGCGCGGGCCGCGTCCTCGGTGGCGGCGAACACCGGGACCCCGGCCTCCGCGAGCGCCCGACAGCTGGGCGACTCCGGGTACATGGACTGCACGACCAGCGGCTTCGGTGTGGCGGCGACGTGTCCGGCGATCTCCTTCGCGGCCCGTTGCTCACCCTCGGCGAGGACCGAGCCGCCGGCCGGCCCGCCGCCCAGGCCTCCTTCCGAGGCGGCGTACCCGCCGAAGTAGCCCGTCATCAGGACGGCGTCGACCTCCTCGGAGGCAAGGAGCTCGCGGACGGTGTCGGCGTACGAGAGAGGGCGCTGCTCCCCCATGCCGGCGAGGTCGACCGGGTTGCGGACGGCGGACTGCTCCCACAGCACGCTACGCAGCCGGTCCTGGGCCGGCGCGCCGAGCTCGGGCACGTCGAGCCCGGCGTCCTCGGCGGCGTCGGCGGCGACCGCGCCGTGGCCACCACCGTCCGTGAGGACCGCGGTCCGTCGACCGGTCGTGCGACGCCCGCCGGCCAGGGCGGCGAGCACCACGGTCATCTCCCGTGGGGTGCGGACGAGTTCGACACCCGCGTCGCGGCAGGCCGCGGCCACCACGTCGGCCGAGGTGGTCAGTGCCCCCGTGTGCGACCGGGCGCTGCGGGCCGAGGCGGTGCCGCGGCCGGCGGTGAGGAGGACCACGGGCTTGCCGGCCTCGGCGACGGCGCGGGCGAAGGCCCGGCCGTCGCCGAAGTCCTCGGCGTACACGGCGATCACGGAGGTGGGCTCGTGGCGGGCGCAGTCCTCGACGAGGTCGACGAGGGTGACGTCGGCCTGGTTGCCGAGCGAGACGAAACGGGAGAAGCCGAGGCCGTGCGGGGCGCCGCGCAGCTGGAGTTCGAGGGCCAGGTTGCCGCTCTGGCTGAGCAGGGCGACACGGCCGGGCGCGAACCGGTCCGAGGCCAGGTACAGCTCGGTGGTGTTGTCCGCGATGCCCAGGCAGTTGGGGCCGACCAGCACGGCTCCGGCGGCCCGGACCCGCTCGGCGACGGCCCGCTGGCGGGCGAGACCGGCGGGGCCGGCCTCGGCGAAGCCGGCGGTGATGGCGACGATCGCCTTCGCCCCGCAGGCGAGGGCGTCGTCGACGGCCGTCTCGAAGCCGGTGCCGGGTACGGAGATCACCACCAGGTCGACCGGCTCGCCGATCGCGCCGAGGGAGGTGGCCGCCGTCCGGCCGAGTACGGTGCCACCGCGCCGGTTCACCAGGTGGACGGGTCGCCGGTCGGGCACGCGGAGAGCCTGGGCGGCCACCGCGTGGCCGTACTTCGCCGGGTCGTCGCTGGCGCCGACCACGGCGACGGATCCGGGGTCGAAGAGCGGGGTCAGATCACGCGTCATCTCATCCCTCCACGCGCAGGGCGGAGTTGGGGCAGCTCTCCACGCAGGCGCGGGCCCGGTCCGCGGCAGCGGGCGGCACGTCGACGACGACGACCTTCGCGTAGCCCCACTCGTCGAGCTCGACGAGTTCGGGGGCGTTCTCCTGGCAGAGGCCATAGCCGTTGCACAGCGTGGCGTCCAGCAGCAGTTTCATGACGTTCCTTCCGGTACGGCGGCCATGGTCTCGGCGGGTGAGGCCGGGGCGGGCGTGGTCGAGGCGGGCGTGGTCGAGGCGGGCGTGGACGGGGCGGATACGGCTGGAGCGGATGGGGTCGGGGCGGATAGGGCTGGAGCGGATGGGGTCGAGGCGGATACGGCCGGAGCGGATGGGGTCGAGGCGGATACGGCCGGAGCGGATGAGGTCGAGGCGGATACGGCTGGAGCGGATGAGGTCGGGGCAGATGGAGTCGGGGCGGATGGAGTCGGGCCGGATCCCGTCGGGGCGGGTGCGCTCACGGTCGGTACCGGCACCGTCAGGCGGGTCCGGCGGTGCGGGTCCCCGGCCGGGGCGTCGGCGCGGCATAGCGGGCAGGGCCCGTCGAGATGGGCCCGCACCTGTGCCGGGAAGACGCGCAGCAGGCTTCCGGCGAGGCCGGCGGCGGCGTCAAGGAGCCCGCACGCACCCCGCCCGGGCAGCCCTCGCGCCCATCGGTGCAGCCGCTCAGCAGTGTCGGGTTCGGCGGATCCGGAGGCGAGGTGGTCCAGAGCGTCGCTGATCGCGGCCGTGCCCGACACGCAGACGCCACACTGCCGTGCGCTCTCGGCCGCGAGGTGCCCGACCGCGTCGGCGGCGGCGCCCACCGGGCAGACGTCGGCGGTGAGGAAGCGGATCGCTCCGCAGCCGAGCGCTGTGCCCGCGGCGGCGAGTGCGCCGGGTTCGAGGGGCAGGTCCAGGGCTCGGGCGTCGACGAGCCCGCCGAAGAGACCGCCCATCAGGGCTCCGGCCGGGGCCGGGGTGCCGTGGGCGGCGGCAAGCGTGCGCAGGGGGACCCCGTACGGCACCTCGGTGAGCACATTCGCGACGCCGCCGCCCGAGAGGGTGACCAGGGTGGAGCGCGCGATCGGCTCGCGCAGGTCGGGCCGGGCGGCGACGAGCGCGATCCGGGCGAGGGTCTCGACGTTGGCGACCAGGGTCGGTGCGCCCCCGACTCCCCGCTCGAAGGGGCGGGGCGGTTTGGCGGTCGGCAGGGCCGGCCCGCCGTCGATCCGGCGGACGACCGCGGTCTCCTCGCCGGCGACATAGGCGGCGGCGGTCTCGACGACCTCGACGGGCAGCGGCGGTACGCGTTCGGCGAGGGCCCGGCGGACGCGGCGGGCCGCCTCCGGGTCGGAGAGGTAGACGTAGCCGTGTCGGGCGCCGGTGACCGCTGCCGCGTGGACGAGGCCGTCGAGGACCAGGTGCGGGCGGGCCCGCAGCAGCCAGCGGTCCTTGACCGAACCGGGCTCGCCCTCTTCCCCGTTGGCCACCACGACCGGGGTGTCGGCATCTGCGGCGCGCTCGCCACGCGTCCCGCTCCCCCGGCCGCGCCGCCCGTGCTCGCGGACGGTGCGGAGCTTGACGGCGGCCGGGAATCCGGCGCCGCCGCGGCCGCGCAGGCCGCAGGCGTCGAGGTGGTACAGCAGCTCGTCGGGGGTGACGGCGGCGGCGTAGCCACCGCCGGCCTCGTACGCCTCGGCGTTCTCCGTCACGTACGGCGTCGCGCCCAGCACGGAGCTCGGCGCGGGGGCGGGCGGATATCGGATGGTGGTCGAGGGTCGGCTGGTGGTCGGCGGGCGGCTCGGGGTCGAGGGTCGGCTGGTGGTCGGCGGGCGGCTCGGGGTCGAGGGGAGGCTGGAGGTCGGCGGGCGGCTCGGGGTCGAGGGGAGGCTGGAGGTCATCTGCCGTCTCCTGTACGGGCGGTGGGGGCAGGTCCGGCGGTACGGGACCGGGTGCGCAGGAGTCGCAGCGCGTTTTCGAGCGCGGCGCGGTCCCCTGCGGTGCGGCCGTATCCCGCTCCGGGCAGGCCGATGAGCATGCGGTGGTGGTCGAGGATCACCTCGCCGGCGAGCAGTGCGGCCGCGGTCGAGGCGTCGGCGTTCATGTCCGCCTCGGCGTCCGCGTGGCTGCCCTTGCCGCCCTGCCCGTCGAGCCGGAGGGCCACGGCGGTCACCAGCGCGGTGGCTTCGGCGAGGTAGCGCAACCAGCTGTGCCGGCTGCCCCGCAGGACCAGGCGTTCCACCCGGCGCCGCTCGGCGGCCGCGAGTGCGGCCCGGCCCGGCGGCGGGTGGTGGGCCGTGCCGTGAGAGGCACGCAGCGCGGCGACGGCTGCGGGCAGCTCCCGCTCCGGCTCGGGGGTGAGCCCGAGCCAGTCCAGATGCCGACGACCAGTCATGCGTGCCTCCGGAAGGGAAGGGGGTGCGGGTGCCGTGACCGCGTTCGAGCCCGAGGCTCATGCGCGATGCCGACCGGGGGGGAGGGAAGCGAGGGGGTGCGTGCCGGGGCGGGTGCCAGGGCACGCCGGGCCGCATCCGGCACAAGGACCGTGGGCCGCACCCACCAGGATGACGAGCAAATGCGCAGGTCAGAAGTGATGCGGCGGCGGAGCAGCGACAGAAACACGTTTACTGACCGATCGGTCAGGCAATAATCAGGCTAGCTGACCGATCGGTCAGCGTACAAGTCTTGACCCGGCGGAATTCAGCCACCACGCTGGCTGTCCAATCGGTCAGCCCCGGTCCCGGCGCCCGCCCCTACCCGCTGCCCGCATCCGGTTCGCACGACATCGACGCCCGACACCGATCGCCGCTCCGCGGCACGAGGAGTCACCGATGCACTCCAGAGCCCCCGCACCCAGCGCACCTGCCGCGCCCGGTGCGCCCACCGCACCCGACACGGCCGCCCGGGGCCTCCCCGCTCCCGCGCTGCCGGCCCGCCACTACACCGATCCCGCCGTCGCCACCGCCGAGACCCGCCAGGTCTTCGCCAGTTCCTGGCAGCTGGTGTGCCACGAGTCCGACCTGCCCGGCCCCGGAGCACGACTCGCCGCCACCGTCGCCGACCGGGAGGTCCTGGTCGTCCGCACCGAGGACGGCGGCCTCGCCGCCCACCTCAACGTCTGCCGCCATCGCGGAACCCGCCTGGTCACCGCGCCCGAACCGGCCGGCAAAGCGATCCGCTGCCCGTACCACGGCTGGACCTACCTCCTCGACGGCAGCCTGGTCGGCGCCCCCGAGGCCCGGCAGATCCCCTGCCTCGACAGGCCCCGCCTCGGCCTGTTCCCGGCCCGGGTCGAATCCTTCCTCGGCTTCGTCTTCGTCAACCTCGACCGCGGCGCCGTTCCGCTCGCCGAGAGCTGCGCGGGACTCGCCGAGGCCGTCGGCCACTACGCCGGGGCGGACCTGGTGCCGATCGGCCGGGACCGGATCCATGACCTGGCCCGCGCCGAGGTCCAGGAGGCCAACTGGAAGGTCGTGGTCGACAACTACCTGGAGGGGTACCACGTACCCATCGCCCACCCCGGCCTGATGCGCCTGCTCGACTACCAGCGCTACGGCTGCGAGATCCACGACTCCTACGTCCTGTTCACCTCGCCGCTGCGCGACAAGCCGTCCTCCAACTGGGCCGAGCGGCTGTACCAGCGCGTCGCCGCGCCCATGCCCGGCCTCACCGAGGCCGACCGCAGGGTCTGGCGGTACGCCGTGATCTACCCCAACACCCTCATCGACTTCTACCCCGACCACGTGCTCGCCTGGACCGCCGTGCCGACCGCGGTCGACCGGGTGGCCGTCCCCGGCGCCTTCTACGCCCGCCGCGGCACCGGGCTGCGCACCCGCCTGGCCCGGCGCCTGAACATGCACATCGGGTGGATCACCAACGACGAGGACGCCGAGCTGGTCGCCCGGGTCCAACGCGGTCTGTCCACCCCGGGGTTCGAACCCGGACCGCTGTCCCGGCGCGAGCTCGCGGTCGGCTGGTTCGCCGATCGCGTCCGCGCCGACCTGGCCGACCCCGCAGAGTCCCCGGCCCCCGCCGATCCCACGGGTGCCACACCGGACTCCGACCCGCCGGGCCAGTGAGCGAAACGACCGTACCCCCGTACTTCCGCACCGCTGTACCGCCCGCCCGCCGTCCCCCAGCGGCCCCTACGGAGAGGACCCCATGTCCCCCGAGGCACCTTCCCTGTCCCGCCGCTCGCTGCTCCGCGCCGGCACCGCCGCCGCCCTCGGTCTGACGGCGGCCGGCTGCGGATTCTCCACCGACTCCGCCTCAGACGCCGCCGGCCAGGCGGCCGCCGAGTCCCCCATCGACGTCAAGGTCGACGGCGACCTCGTCTACTTCAACTGGGCCGACTTCGTCGACCCGGCCGTCTTCACCGGCTTCTCCAAGGAGTACGGAGTCAAGGTCGTCCAGTCGAACTACGACTCCATGGAAGGCATGGCCGCCAAACTCAACGCCGGCAACCGCTACGACATCATCTTCCCCACGGCCAAGTGGGCCGAGCGCCTCTCCCGCGGGGGCCGGCTGCGCCGCATCGACCACGGGCGCCTGAAGAACGCCGAGGCCGTGTTCGGCGCGTACGACTACTTCGCCGACCCCTGGTACGACCCCCGCTCCGCCCACACCGTCCCCTTCACCATGTACAAGACCGGCATCGGCTGGCGCCGGGACCGGCTCGGCGACCTCACCGGCTCCTGGGACGACCTGTGGAACGACCACGCCAAGGGCAAGGTCTTCGTCCTCGACGACCGCGACGAGGTACTGGCCATCGGCGCACTCAAGAACGGCATGCCCCTCACCACCGAGAAGCCCGGCGACCTCGACCGCGTCACCGACACCCTGCGCACCCTGCGCCCCCGGCTGCGCGGCTTCTCGAGCGACAGCTACAACAACCTGCTCAACGGCAACGCCGACATGACCCAGGCGTGGAGCGGGGACATGGCCGCGATGCTCGCCCAGGCGAAGGACCCGTCCGTCTTCGGCTTCGAGACCGCCCGCGAGGGCGCCCCGGTCAACTCCGACTGCTACGCGATCCCCGCCGACGCACCGCACCCCGGCACCGCCATGCTCTTCATCGACTACATGCTCAGGCCCGAGAACGTGAAGCGGAACATCGAGTACATCGGCTACCCGATGCCGGTGCGCGGCACGGAGGACACCTACGCCGCGCTCGTGGAGCCCTTCCCCCAGTGCCAGGTGACCGCCGCCGACCTCAGGGACGACCTGTTCTTCCGCAACGGCACCGCGGCGGGCGAGAGGGCCCGCGACGCCGCCTGGACCGATGTGAAGGCGGGCTGACATGGCCGATGCCGCCCGTCCCCCACGTGCCGTCAGAAAGCCTGTACAGGAACGTCTGTGGACCTGGCTGATGCTCCCCGGAACGCTCTGGATGACCGTCTTCCTCGTCGCGTCCCTGATCCTGGTGGCCACCCTCGCGTTCGGCACCACCGACCCGCTCGGCAACCCGCGCTTCGGGTTCGTCCTCGACAACATCACGGCCCTGGCCGACCCGGCGTACCGCACGGTCCTGCTGCGTTCGCTGGGCTACGCCCTGGTCACCTGCGCCGTCTGCCTCCTGATCGCCTATCCCGTCGCGTACGCCATCGCGACCAGCGGCGGCCGGTACAAGAACGTTCTCATCGCGGCGATCGTCGTCCCGTTCTTCGCCAACTACCTGGTCCGGATGTACGGCTGGTCCGTCGTCCTGTCCGACGACGGACCACTGCTCGGGGCGCTGCGCGCGATCGGACTCGCCGACGGGGGGACCCGGATCCTGCAGACCGGCGCGGGCGTCGTCGCCGGTCTCGTCTACGGCTTCGTCGTCTTCATGATCATCCCGCTGTACGCGGCCATGGAGCGCATGGACACGTCGCTCATCGAGGCCGGCCGCGACCTGTACGCCGGTCCGCTGCGGACCTTCCTGTTCGTCACCGTCCCGGCCACCCGGCAGGGCGCGGCCGCCGGCTGTGTCCTCGTCCTGCTGCCCGCCATGGGCGACTTCGTCAGCGCCCAGCTCATGGGAGGCCCCGACCAGATCATGATCGGCACCCTGATCCAGGACAAGTTCTTCCAGGGCCAGAACTGGCCGCTCGGCTCCGCCCTCACCATGCTGCTGATGGCCGTCCTCCTCCTCGGCATGCTCGGGTACCTGCGGCGCACCCGCAAGGACGAGGCGGAGGCGGTCCGATGAGGGCCGCCCACGGGCGCCGTCGCGGCCCCGAACGCCGTCCCCGGTTCGCCCTCGCCGTCACCGCCGTCTTCTTCGCGCTGCTCTACGTCCCCATCGGCGTCGTCGTCCTGTTCTCCTTCAACTCGCAGAAGTCCCTGACCGTCTTCGACGACGTCAGCCTGCGCTGGTACGGGGCGTTCCTCCGCGACGACGTGCTGCTGAACTCGCTCGGCATGAGCCTGCGGATCTCCCTCGTCGCCATGGCCGGCTCGGTGGTGCTGGGCGTCGCCCTCGCGCTCGGCCTGGTCCGCGGCCGCAACCGGCTCGGCTCCTTCGCCGGCCTGGTGATGCTCGTCCCGCTCATCACCCCGGAGATCGTCACCGGAGTCGCCGCGATGCTCCTGTTCAAGGGCCTCGGCATCACCCTGTCCACGACGACCGTGATGCTCGCCGAGATCACCTTCTCCATCTCCTACGTGACGGTGATCCTGCGCTCCCGCGTCGCCGCTCTCAACCCGGAGATCGAAGAGGCGGCCATGGACCTCGGGGCCACCCGCCGGCAGGCCGTACGCCTTGTGACGCTGCCCGCGCTGCTCCCCAGCATCCTCGCATCCGCCGTCCTCGTCTTCGCCCTGGTCTTCGACGACTTCGTCCTCGCCTACTTCACCACCGGCGTCGATCCGCAGCCCCTGTCGGTCCGGATCTACTCGGCGATCCGGTTCGGCGTCCAGCCCACCATCAACGCCGTCGGCACGCTGATGCTGGCCGGCTCCGTCGGACTCGTCGCCCTCGCCCTCGCCATCCCGCGCCTGTTCGGCCGGCGCGGCGGCCTCGACCTGCTCTCCGGGAAGTGAACGCCATGACCCCGCAACCCACACCCGCGCAGCCCCCGCAGACGCCACACACCGCGCGATCCCCGCAGCCCCCGCCGTCGTCCCACACCGCGCGATCCCCGCAGCCCCCGCAGACGTCCCACACCGCGCGATCCCCGCGATCCCCGCAACCGCAAGCCGTACTCCACCACCCCGCTGTCCGGCTCGACCGGGTCGGCAAGCGTTACCCCGGCGGCTCCGGGAGCTCCGGGAGCTCCGGCGGCTCCACCGCGTACGCCGTCCACGACATCAGCCTCGACATCGCCCCCGGCGAGTTCTTCTCCCTGCTCGGCCCCTCCGGCTGCGGCAAGACCACCCTGCTGCGCATGATCGGCGGCTTCGCCGACCCCACCGAGGGCAGCGTCCTGCTCGACGGGGAGGACGTGACGGGCCTCCCGCCCCACCGGCGCAACGTCAACACCGTCTTCCAGAGCTACGCCCTCTTCGACCACCTGTCCCTCGCCGACAACGTGGCCTTCGGCCTCAAGCGCAAGGGCGTCGCCCGCCCCGAGATCCGCCGCCGGGTCGCCGAGATGCTCGACCTCGTACAGCTCGGCGACCTGGCCGGCCGCAGACCGCCCACCCTCTCCGGCGGCCAGCGCCAGCGCGTCGCCCTCGCCCGCGCCCTGGTCAACCGTCCACAGGTGCTGCTGCTCGACGAGCCGCTGGCGGCCCTCGACCTGAAGCTCCGGCGTCGGATGCAGGTCGAGCTCAAGCAGATCCAGCGCGAGGTGGGCATCACCTTCCTGTTCGTCACCCACGACCAGGACGAGGCCCTGAGCATGTCGGACCGCCTCGCCGTCATGAACGAGGGCCGCATCGAACAGTGGGGGACTCCGGAGGACGTGTACGAGCGTCCCACCAGCAGCTTCACCGCCTCGTTCCTCGGGACCTCCAACCTGGTCCCCGGCACCTACCGCGCCGGACGGGTGCTGCTCGACCAGGGACCGGCGCTCCCCGTCGGCGACCGCCCCGGCATGGCCGACGGCAGCCGGGTCAGCCTCTCGCTGCGCCCCGAGAAGATCTGGCTGTCCGACTTCGAGCCCGGCATGGCCCGGGTCACCGGCGTCGTCCGGGAGACCGTCTACTCCGGCCCCACCACCACCTACCTCATCGAACTGGCCCCCGGAGTCACCGTGCACGTCCTGGAGCAGAACACCGCCCGCTCCCGCAGGGAGGACCGCTGGACCGGCGGCGAGGAGGTCGAGCTCGGCTGGCGGCCCGAGCACTGCCTGGTCCTGGACTGACGACGGCCCCACCGGAGGAACACCCATGAACCACGACGTCATCGTGCTCGGCGCCGGACTCGCCGGACTCGCCGCCGCCCGCGACCTGGCCGCGGGCGGAGTCGACGTCCTCGTCGTCGAGGCCCGCGACCGGGTCGGCGGCCGCGTCGAACAGACCGCGCTGCCCGACGGCCGTCTGGTCCAGCTCGGCGGGGAGGTCGTCGGCTCGGCGCACACCGCGTACACGGCCCTCGTCGCCGAACTCGGCCTCTCCCTCGTCCCCAGCTACGTCGCCGAACCCGGCGCGCTCGCCCGCGCCACGCCCGAAGGCGTCAGCGTCGGCGACCCGCCGCACTGGTTCGGCCCCGGCGACGACGCCTCCCACCGGAAGGTCACCGCCGCCTTCGCCGCGCTCGCCGCGACCGTCGACCCCGACGCCCCCTGGTCCCACCCGCGGGCCGCCGCCCTCGACCGGCTGTCCGTGGCCGACTGGCTGCGTGACGAGGGGGCGAGCCCCGCCGTCGTACGGCTCTGGGAGATCGGCCAACTGGCCCTCGCCGACGGCTCGTACGAACGCACCTCGCTGCTCGCCGCCCTGCGCAAGCACGCCGCCGTCCCCGGCCTCGGCCACTACGAGTACGAGGCCTGGGAGGGCTTGCGGGTGGCCGAGGGATCGGCGACCGTGGCCCTGCGGATGGCGGCAGGGCTCGAGGGCAGAATCCGTACCGGCGCGCCCGTCGAGGCGCTCGCGGTCCGCCGCTCCGGCGGCTGCTCGGTGCGCCTCGCGGGCGGCGAGACCCTCACCGCGGCCGCGGTCGTCAGCGCCCTGCCCGCAGGCCCGCTGCGCTCGCTCGCCGTCACCGGCATCGGCGAGGAGCGCCTGTCCTCGCTGCACCACCAGCGGCACGCCCTCGCCGCGAAGTTCGTCGCCGCATACGATCGCCCGTTCTGGCGCGACCGGGGGCTCAGCGGTCTGTCCGAGTGCGAGGGTGTCCTCGGCAGCACCTGGCCGCAGAACGACGGCGTCCTGTCCGCCCTGATCCCGCCCGAGCGATACGGCGTCCTGCTCGGCACCCCCGCCCACCTGCGCACCCGCGAACTCCTCGCCGAGATCGCCCGGCTGTACGGCGACCAGGCCCACCGGCCACGCGCCGCGCACCTGCGCCTGTGGGGCACCGACCCCTGGACCCAGGGGTACGTCACCCAGTGGGCCCCCGGCGACGTCATGGCCGTCGGTCCCCGCCACGGCACCCACGAACCGCCCTTCTACGTCTGCGGATCCGACCAGTGGGTGGCCGGCTACATGGAGGGCGCCGTCCGCACCGGCCGCGCCACCGCGAAGGAGGCCCTGCGCCGTGGCTGACAGCCTGCTGAACCACATCGGCGGCCAGGACCGCCCCGCCGCCACGGGCGCGACCACCGAGCTCGTCGACCCCGCCACCGGGCGCGTGCACGGCCGCGCCCCACGCTCAGGCCGCGCCGACACCGACGCCGCCTGCGCGGCCGCCGCGGCCGCGTACGGGCCCTGGTCGGCCACCACCCCGGCCGACCGGCAGCGGGCCCTGCTCGCCGTCGCCGACGCCGTCGATGCGCACACGGGCGAGCTGACTGCCGCGGAGACCGCCGACACCGGGAAGCCCGCGGCACAGTTCCGTACGGAGGAACTCCCCGCGATCGCCGACGCCTTCCGCTACTTCGCCGGGGCCGCCCGCACCCTCCCGGGCGCCGCCGCGGCCGAGTACACCGAGGGCCACACCTCCCTGCTGCGCCGCGAACCGGTCGGTGTCTGCGCCCAGATCACCCCGTGGAACTACCCCCTGATGATGGCCGCGTGGAAGATCGCACCGGCCCTTGCCGCCGGCAACACCACCGTCCTCAAACCCGCCGACACCACCCCCTCCTCATCGGTGCTGCTCGCCCGGATCGCGGCCCCCCACCTGCCCCCGGGCGTGCTGAACGTCGTCTGCGGCGACCGCGACACCGGCCGCGCCCTCACCGTCCACCCCACCATCGCCCTGATCGCGCTCACCGGCAGCGTCCGTGCCGGCCGGGAGATCGCCGCCGCGGCCGCGGCCGGCCTGAAGCGGGTCCACCTCGAACTGGGCGGCAACGCGCCCGTGATCGTCCACGACGACGTCGACGTCCCCGCCACCGCCACCGCCCTGGCCCAGGTCGCCTTCTACAACGCGGGCCAGGACTGCACCGCCCCCACCCGCTTCCTGGTCCACGCCCGCATTCACGACGCCTTCCTGGAGGCCCTCGCCGACGCCGCCCGCGCACTGCGCCCCGGCACCGACCTCGGCCCGCTCAACAACGCCGCCCAGCTCGCCTCGGTCCGCGCCCTGCTCGACCGGCTGCCCGACCACGCCCGGATCGTCACGGGCGGGACACAACCTGCCCGTCCCGGCTTCTTCCACGCCCCCACCGTCGTCGCCGGGGTACGCCAGGACGACGAGATCGTCCAGGAGGAGATCTTCGGGCCCGTCGTGACCGTGCAGCCCTTCGGCGACGAGTCCGAAGCACTGCGGCTCGCCGACGGCGTACGCTTCGGACTGGCCGCGAGCATATGGACCAGGGACCACGACCGGGCGATGCGGGCGACCAGGGCCCTGCACACCGGGATCGTGTGGGTGAACACCCACGGCACCACGGTCTCCGAAATGCCGCACGGCGGAGTCAAACACTCCGGCTACGGCAGCGACCTGTCCCTCTCCGGCCTCCTCGACTACACCCGGCCCAAGCACGTCATGATCTGATTCGCGGGCGGCCTGGTGCTCCTCGGTCCGGCTCCCGTTCAACCGGCGCGGCACCACGCGGGTGCCCCCTGCCCCTCGCCCGACCTGCCGTTCGTCGACCCGACACGGGATGTCGTAGCGCGTTGATAGCGTGCCGCTGCCCGGCCGGATCGATCATGAAGGGACGTCAGTCGTGCAGGAAGTGGCACGTCACGAGGTGAGCGAAGAGCGCATCGCCCACGCGCTCGAGGACATCGAGGGGAGGGCCTTCGGCCGCTGGCACAGCATGCGTTACGCCTCCTTCCGCCTCGACGGGCTGCGCGGGATGAGCGACGAGCTGCTCGACCACGTCGCCGCCCGCACCCTGAGCGCACCGGAGCTCGACGATGCGTCACGCGTCGTGCTGCTGACCGCGGCGGAGTGTGCGCTGGGAGTGATCAGTCTGGGCTGTTACCCCAACGGGGACCAGGAGATCCGGTTTCCGCTGGTCCACGAGGAGCTGACGAGTGAGGAGCTCGCGTTCCAGGACGTCATCGACGAGGCGCCCACGGCGCGGACATGGCTGGACACCTTCGCGGCCGTCGTGGTCAGCGGCCTGGTGTGGGAGTGGCGGCGGGTCACCGGACTGCTGCTCCGGGACGACTTCGCGTCCGCGATCCGGGAGGGCGTGCCGTATTCGAAGCTGACGTCGGTGTCGACGTCGGCCGATCTGGCGGCCATGGAGGCGCTGACGGGCTATCTGACAGAGGCGAGCGGGCATCTCCCCCGCGACTGGCCGACCGTGCCCCTGTGCAAGCCCGGACCCGAGGAGCGTGCCGAAGCCGCCGGGCGACTGGACGCGGCCGGCGCGCTGACGCCGGACCAGCGGCTGCTGCGCGTCCTGCTCGACGACGACCAGGCCGCCTTCGAGCATGCCCTCGTGACCCGGCTGGTCGCGCACCGCGAGCATGTGGACCCGGACCCCGCCCCGCGGACGCTGCTGCCACTGGACACCCTCGCCCTGGCAGCCCTGGCCGTCCAGGTGCACGGGTGGGACCTGCTCGTCCGGTCCGGCTACCTGCCCCACGGCATCGTCGGCGGTACCGACGCGCTCCGACGAGCCGCGGACACCGAGCAGAACAACCTCGGCCACGGGCACGCCAAGTAGCCACGAGCGCCCCTGGCCACTCCCCCGGCGCCGACGCGGGAGTAGAGACCCGCTTCCCTTCCCGTCCGTCAGAGGCTCGGTCCGGCCGGCCTGCGCCGGTCGAGCGGGGACGCGCGACGCGCGAGGCGTTGTTCGAGGAGGTGGCGGACGGTCTCGCCGTGGCCGCCTCCACGAGCGCGTACAGCAGCGTCTCCTCGACGACCACGCGCTGCACCGGGTCCGCGCCGGCCGCGTGTGTGCGGAGGCGGCGGAGCGCGGAAAGGTCGCCGGCGGCGGCGCTCGGTGAGGTGCCGACGGATGCGGAGTGCGGACGGTGCCGGGCCCGTGGACGGCGATGAACTACGACTGCTGGCAACGACCCGTACCGCACGGGGTCGACGGTTAGGATCCGGCCTCCAGCAGCGGCGGGTACAGCGTCTGCCAGTCGGCGTCGGCCAGATGGATCGGGGGGCGTAGGCGGGCAGCTGGAACACGGTGAGCCGGTGGTGTTCGCCTCCATGAGCTCCCGCACGGGCAAGCGGTTGGGGGCCCACTCTGCGCCGACCAAGATCCGGGCCATACGCGGACCAGGCGCCGGCACGGGGCTTTTGCCCGTCAGGCGCCTCTCGCTCGCCCCGCGTAGGCAGAGGTCGTGTGTACACCTACTGCTGTGACCGGAATGGTTCACCGTGACCGGAAGGCGGCTCGCGGGACGAGCGCACGCGAAACGGCTGGTATTACTGGGGCATGCAGGAAGAGACCGCACGCTCCGCGATCGACACGTTCATCTCCGCGTTCAACGCCTCGGAGGACGGCTATGTGACTGCCCTGCTCTCCCAGGCCCTGACCTCAGACGTGGTCTTCTGGGGGCCGTTGGGCCGCAGCGAAGGAATCGCGGCGGTCGAGCGGTTCGTGCTGGACATCCGGCGCCACCCGGCCGGGACCGGCACGATGGTGCGCTGCTCAGCGGTGGACATGCCTGACGAGTGGGCCCGCTACCAGTGGGTCTTCACCACGCCTGATGGAGGCCCCCGGCTGGCGGGAACGGACGTCGTCCATCTGCGACGGAGCCTCATCGACCAGGTCATCGTCTTCGCGGGGGAGCTTGAGCCGTCCGTCTCCTGAGTCATCCTTCTGTCGCTGTCTTTCTCCTGAACTCGCCCTTCGGCGCTCGGAGGCTGCGGTTCGCGGTTGGCCAGGCTGCCGTGTTGAGGGGGCGCCCGCCCCAGCGGATGCCCTTTTCGCTGCGGATGCGGGCGCGTTCCTTGTGTTGGGCGGCGAGTACGTCGGGATGCGGGCGTTGGTATAGCGCCGGCGCAGGTAGCGGTGCAGTGCCTGGATTTGCGCGGGGTGGCTGCGGCGGTGGGAGTTGGCCAGGGTGAACTGCCGCAGCGGGCCGAAGTGGGTGCCCTTGCGGCGGCGGTCGACGCCCCACAGGCGGTCGTCGCGGAAGTCATGGACGCCGTGGGTGCGGCGGCAAGGTCGCACCCCTACGCGGAGGCGCCCGCCGCCGGCCGGCAGCCGGTTCGGCTTGCCCTGCTTCGCCCAGCAGGACCCGCGGCGGGCCGGATCCCCAGGGGCCCGAACTCGTCGAAGACGAAGACCCGGTCCGGGAACAGTTCCAGCACCTGCTCGATCCGGTCGAGCTTGGCATCGCGATCCGCGTCGGGTGACTCCTTCCAGGTCTTGGTGCGCTGGAAGGTGATGCCACGGCGCCGGAGCGGGCACCGTAAGGCTTCACGACCGATGCGGATGACACCTCCGTGAACTCTCCGCAGATAGGCGGCGAGTTTGCGGATCAACCAGCGGGTGAAGGGCCGGCCGCGCTTGCTGGGGCGAGTGGTGGCCGTCCGGATGACGAAGTCCTCGGCATCACTACTGAGCAGGCGGGGACGGCCTCCCGCCCACTGAGGATCCAGGCAGGCCAGGCCGATGTCGTTGAAGCGGTGGATCACGTCGCGCACGGTGTCCTCCTCGGCCTGGACCAGTTGGGCGATCACCGGCACCCGGTTCCCACCCGCCGGGGCGAGCAGCATCATCGCGCGCCGGTAGCGCACCGAACTCGTGCTACCCCGGCGCACGAGCCGGCCTCAAGTCGATGGTCGACCTGCACGAGGACTGTCCCGGACCAGTCACGGACCAGACTCCCGCCCGGGCACGTGTGGGGGCACGACGTAGCGGGACCGCTCAGGCTCTGCGGCGCACTCCGCAGGCGGACGCGGGCCGGGTCGGTTCGGCCGGCCCCGGGCCGTCGTACTCGACCCCGGCGAGCGGTTATCTCGTCGAGTACGCGCTGCCATTCCTTGGCGTACTGCTCCAGCTCCACGGACGGCCTCGTCGGACCGACGCGTGTACCGCAGCGGCGCAACGGATGGTATGTGACGCGGGGGAACACGGAAGAACATCGAATCAAATCGCCGTCTAGCAGATTTGCGACGTAAACCGTCACGTGACGACTTTCCTGGGCAGGCGGTTTCTCGACTTGGCCAAGTCGTCGCGGATCAAGCAGGGCCTTCCGCGCACCGCGTCGGTGCGGGCAGTCCCCTCCGACCTCTGGAGCAGCCCCATGCACTGTGGAAACGCTGGAACAGGCGACTCCGCGTGCGCATCCTGGCCGCCTTCGGCATCTCTTGGGGTCGGTTGTTGACGTCGGGAACCTGCCAGAAGACGGTGCCCGGTCCTGCTGCACTGGAGGTCACGCTCTCCATGTGATGCCCAACTCAGGACGGGATTCATGTCCACAGCAACCACCCCTTCTGTCCAATCTCCCGCATCGCCTGACCGCTCGCCTTTCATCTCCTGGCTGGCCGTCATCTCGGTAATGCTGGGAATCTTCTCCATCGTCACGACCGAGATTCTTCCGATCGGCCTTCTCACGTCGATCGGATCGAGTTTCACCATTTCGGACGGAATGGCTGGTCTCATGATGACCATGCCAGGATTCCTCGCCGGGGTCTCGGCCCCTGTCGTCACCGTGGTCACAGGACGTATCGACCGGCGGATCATGCTGGGCGTGTTCATCCTTCTGCTGTCGCTGGCCAACTTCCTTGCCTCCGCCGCGTCGAGCTACTGGCTGGTCCTGATGTCCCGCGTCATGGTGGGCGTCACCATCGGCGGCTTCTGGTCCATCGGGGCCGGACTCGCCGGTCAGCTGGTTCCCGCGAAGTCCGTGGGCCGCGCGACCTCGGTGATCTTCTCCGCCGTACCGCTCGGCTCCGTACTCGGAGTACCGCTGGGCACGTTCATCGGTGACATCGCAGGCTGGCGGACGGCGTTCCTCGTCATGGGCGGCTTCACGCTGGCCGTCCTCGTGCTGCTCCTCGCAGTCGTCCCGCCCCTCCCTTCGGACCAGGCGACGCGCCTCGATGTCCTCGGCAGCTTGCTCCGGAGGGTCAACACCCGCTTCGCCCTGGCCATGACCTTCCTCGTCGTGCTCGCCCACTTCGGCACGTACACGTACGTCACCCCGTTCCTGGAGCAGGTGACCCACGTCAGTTCGGGTCTCATCACGGTCTACCTGCTCATCTACGGTGCGGCCGGAATCGCCGGCAACTTCCTCGGCGGATCCACGGTGGGTCGCCATCCGCGGTCCACCTTCGCCACGGGGGCGGCCCTGATCGGCGCCGCGACCCTGCTCCTGCCCGTCCTGGGACAGTCGGACGCCTGCGCGGTGGCGCTGCTGGTCGTTTGGGGCGTCGCCTACGGCGCCGTCCCGGTCTGCTCCCAGACGTGGTTCGCCAAGGCCGCCCCCGACTCCCCCGAGGCGTCCTCCGTCCTGTTCACCGCCTCCTTCCAGGCCACCATCTCCATCGGGGCCCTGGTCGGAGGAGCCGTCCTCGACCGTTCCTCGCCCTCCACCGTCATGATCCTGGGCGGGCTGGCAGCCGTCTTCATGGTCCTCGCGGCCGGGGCCCACTGGGCGGGAAGGTTCACGTGGCCGAAGGCCTCCTAGGTTCATTGACTTGTTGACCGCCCGTTCCGCGGCGTTGCGTTTCTTGTACCGCTCCTTGGCCCAGCCGGGTGGGCGTCCCCCTGCACGGCCCCGGCTTATGCGGTTCGCAGCCTTGTCGTTCTTCTCGGGGATGATGTGGCGGATGCCTCGTTGCCGCAGGTAGCGACGGTCCGGCGGTTGCTGTATCCCTTATCGGCGCTCACGCTGTCTGGTGTGATGCGAGGGCGCCCGGGCCCGAGGCGAGGCACCCGAATGCGCTCCATGACCGACTCGAATTGTGTGCAGTCCGCCCGCTGGCCCACCGTCAGCAACAGTGACAGTACGCGGCAACGACCGTCGGCGTTCATGTGGATCTTGGTGGTGAAGCCTCCTCGGGACCGACCGAGCGCCTCACCTCCTGCACCACCTCCACCAGGCGGCCAAACGGTCTCCCCCATGGTCTTCCGCTCGGGTGTTCCATAGTCTCGCCCCTTTTGACACGGCAGGTGGCAGGGTCTTCCGGGCGCCGGCCGCGTGCTGGTGGGCACGGATCGAAGTGGAGTCGACCATGACGGCCCAGTCGATCTCACCAGTGGCATCGGCCTGGGCCTGCGCGTGCTGGAGTAGTCGCTCCCAGGTTCCGTCGGCCGACCAGCGTCGGTGACGTTCATGGACGGACTTCCACGGTCCGTAGCCTTCCGGCAGGTCACGCCACTGCAGGCCGGTTCGTACCTGGTGCGGGATTCCGTTGACCACCTGGCGGTGATCGCGCCACGGCCCGCAGCGGTTGTCACCCGTGGGCAGGAGCGGCTCCGGACGTCGCCACTCCGCGTCTGTCAGATCCCCCCGACCAGTCATGTAACGGCCAACGAATCAGCGGGCGGCAGCACGGGCAGGTGAACTCAGCCTCCCGGCATCCCCACCGGCGCTTGGTGCCGTGGGCGTGCACGGCCCACACGCTCAGCGCCCCTGACACGATGCCCGGAGCCGCGCCGGACATGCCGATCGCGACGCGCCCGCCCGCAGCCCGCCGTGAGGTCCCGGTACGGGTGGCAATCCCGTCAGGGACCCCGCGAAGACCTCTCGATTCTGGTCGGCCTGGCGCTGGCCGCCGCCTGCAAGGACGCCGACGGCTTCGGCGCCCGGATCAAGGCCGCCGCGGAGGCCGCGATCGCGTCCCCCTGACGGCGACGAGCCCAGTGGCACGTACCCCGAGCGCCCTCAGCCACCGGACGGCGCTTCGCATCGCGGAGGCGATCAGACAGTCGCGCACCGGTCGGGTCTTCCCTTCGGCTCGGCGTCCGGGCCTGCGCACGCGGCTCACGTCGCCCCGGACCATGCGCCGTGCGATGGCCGACCGGGACAACGCCATCTGGAAAGTGGACGTGGCCCAAGACGGCAACACTCGGGCCTGCCGGCCGTCGCTCGGCTGCCTCAACCTCCCCACGGCCACTGCGTGCAGAGACCGGGCACGGATGAGCCCCAGGGTCACGCTCACGACAAGTCGCACCGGTCCAGCGTCTCGCCCGACGACCTGTGGGACGCGGCGCCAGGCCGGCTGACTCTCCCCGACGGCGTCCGGCTTCTCCGCACGAAGGCACGACGCGAACTGCGTTCCGTCATCGCGCCCGTGGATGACCAGATCCTCCGGCGCACGGTCAACAACCCGTTCGAGGCGCAGCACCGATGTCCGCCGACCTTGCGCGGAAGGCCACTCGCTCGAGCTCCTCTGGGTGGAACGATCACGGTGTGACTGGTGTGATCACGGCGTCGGATCCGTCCTGTATAGCCCCGTTCACCGGACTCAGCCCGCGCGCCTTCGGAAAGCTCGTGCCGGTGCTGCGGCGCCAGGGCGCGGACACGGTCCGCCCGGGCCGACCGTGGAGCCTTCCGCTGGAGGACGGAGCACTGCTGGTCACGGCCTAGTTGTATTGACCCGCAGCGTTGTTGACCCGGCTGATGGGCGGGTGTCCGTCGAGTGCGGTGTGGCAGCGGTGGTGGTTGTAGGTGTGGAGGAAGTCTGCCAGGGATTCGGTCCGCTCGGTGTTCGAGGTGTAGGGCCGTAGGTAGGCCCACTCGTCGAGCAGAGTGCGGTTGAAGCGTTCGACCTCGCCGTTGGTCTGCGGGCGGTAGGGCCGGATCTTCTTATGGGCGATGCCGGCCGCGGTGAGGCTCTGGGTGAACAGCTTCGACTTGTAGCAGGCGCCGTTGTCGGTCAGGACGCGTTCGACGGTGATGGCGTGGGCGGCGAAGAAGGCGTTCACGCGTTGCCAGAAGGCGATGGCGGTGTGCTGGCGCTCGTCGGGCAGGACTTCGCTGTAGGCGAGGCGGGAGTGGTCGTCGACGGCTGAGTGGATGTAGCTGTAGCCGATCACCGGTGTGCAGCTCTTGCGCTCGGTGGTGGTGGCCTGACGATTGCGGTCGCCGGCCGTCCTGCCGACGGTTCGCCATCCGCCGCCGTCGGGGATGTTGCCGAGTTTCTTGATGTCGACGTGGACCAATTCTCCGGGCCGGTCGCGTTCGTAGCGGCGGATCGGTTCGCCGGTGGGCGGTCGAGCCAGGCCAGCCGGTTCAGGCCGTGCCGGGTCAGGATGCGGTGCACGGTCGAGGCGGGAAGGCCCAGGATCGGGCCGATCCGTGCCGGGCCGAGCTTGCGCTCGGTCCGCAGCCGGCAGACACGGGCCTCGACGGCGGCGGACGTCCGGTGCGGGGTCGTACCCAGCCGGCTGGAACGGTCGGCAAGACCCGCCTCGCCCTCGGTCCGCCAGCGGCGGACCCATTTGTGGGCCGTGGGCCTCGATATGCCCATCTCCGCGGCCACATGCGCGACCGGGCGGCCCGCCAGGACGCGTTCGACCAGGATCCGCCTGCCGTGAACGGTCAGCCGGGCATTACGGTGGGACACGAAGACCTCCGTGTGCGGTGAAGCCTAGACACCTCCACCACACCGGAGGTCTTCGCCATGATCAAGACCCGGCACCGTTAACAACGCTCGTGATCAATAACCTAGTGGCGCACCAACCTGACCATGCACCAGCTCGCGCCGCTCTTCGGGGTGTCCAAGTCGGTGGCGGACCGCATCATCAGCCACCTCGGACCAATGCTTGCCCTAAATCCCGCAAGCGGTTCGCCAAAGACACCGTGCCGAAAGTCCCACCATCAATGGCTTCCTCTAGGAGTTCTTGGGCTGGCTGATCAACTGCACCACACGGGGCCCAGGCTGGTGACCGGCAACGCTGCTTCCATGGCCGAGCCGGTGGTCGTGGCCTACGACGGACGTGAGGGGATCCATCTGCCGTGGCCGGCACAGTACCTCCTCTGGGCCCCATGTCCAGGCGGTGCCCGCCAAGCTGGCCCCGGCCGACACCGACTGACGGCAGTCCCCCGGCTCTTCACCCTCCTCGACGGTCTCTCGCGCCGCTCCCTGCGAGTGACCGACGACACCGAGTGGCACGACTCGCCCGCCGTGAACCAAGAAGCCATCGACAACGTCCCCAGGGCCGCGTTCTCGCCCGGTGCGCACTGCTGGTGGAACACCCAAGCAGCCGGGCGGCTCCCCCGCCAGCTTCTCCGCCTGGGACCCACCAGGACCAAGATCCGGACCAAGAAACTCGGCTTCTTCTAGGGGCTGGAGAAAGAGGCGCCTGACCTGGGGCCCCCAGCAGGCGCCTCTCCACGGGCCCCTTCCTCGAAGCGAGTTTGTTGTGCCCACGTCTCGCTCCAACATTCGTGCCACGCGCACGAGCATCGACCGGACCCGGGAGTTCCGGCTCGGGTCGATGCTCGCGCCTGTCAGGCGGTCACACGCGTCGTGGGTCAGCGGCGCAGCTTCAGGCGGTGGACCCCGCCGTCGACCGCGCCGACGTAGAGCGTGCGGCCGTCGGGGGCGGCGGCCAGCTTGGTGGTGTCGGTGTTCTGCAGGCCGCTCGAGATGTTCTCCCAGGTGAGGCCGTTGTCGGTGCTGCGCAGTACGCCCCGGCCGCCCTGGACGAGTCCGGACTCGGTCGAGCGGGCGGTGGCCGCGTAGAGCGCTCCGTTGACCCGCAGCAGGTCCGAGACGTGGACCGCGAGCGGGCCGGTGTCGGCGGTGCGGAACGTCCTGCCGTCATCGGTGCTGACCCGGACGGACGATCCGCCGACGACCAGGTGTCGGCCGTCCATCACGATCGCGGTGACGGGGCCCTCGGCGACCTTGGTCTTGGTGGCGCCGTCGTCGTCCGAACGGTAGAGGCCCGAGGCGTTGCCGAGCCAGAGGCGCCGCGGGTCGCGCGGGTCACCCGCCATGGCGCCGAAGGACGTCTCGTGGAAGAGGTTCTTCCATGTCCTGCCTCCGTCGGAAGTCGAGAACAGCCCGTGGCCGAAGATGCTCCTGAAGCTGATCGCCACCCGGTCCGGGTCGGCCGGATGCACCAGGATCGAGGTCGGGACCTCCGACGACGTGCCCTTCACCCGCCAGGTCCGGCCGGCGTCACCACTGCGGGAGACCTCGAACAGGCCGGTCGCGGTGCGCCGAACCTGCCACACCACCCTGGTGTCCTTCGGCGAGACGGCGATGTGCGAGGTGAGACGACCGGTCATGCCCTCCGCTCCGCTCTGGCCCCACTCGGGGCCGGAGACGGGGATCGCGGTCCGGTAGGTGCCGCTCACCGTTCCGGCGAGCAGCTGGTCGCCGCTGGCCGCGAGGGCGAACGCGGACAGGCCCTGGACGCCGATCCTCCGGTATCCGGTGCCGTCGGCCGAGCCGCGGTACAGGCCGTCCTGCTCGCTGGACACGGTCACCGAGCCGTCGGCCCAGCGGTCGTAGTCCATCGCGATGGCGGCCTTCGAGGGGGCGGGCGCGGGCTTCCAGGTCTTGCCGTGGTCGTGGCTCACCTGTCCGGCACCGTACAGCGCGCGCAGGTACAGGTCGCCGCCGGAGGCGGACAGTCCGTCGCCGCCCTCCGCCAGGGGCAGCAGGGTGGACCAGGTGCCGCCCTTGTCGTACGAGCCGCGGACGCCCGTACCGGGGACGTAGGCCGCCACCACGGTGGAGTCGGCCGCCAGGCCGCGGATGGTGTTCACGGGTTCGTCGAGGACGAGGTGCGCCCTACCCGGGTCGCCCTTGCCGAGGCCGTCGATCCGCCAGACGCTGTCGAAGGTCGCCAGGTACAGGCTGTCGCCGACGAGGGTCGCGTCGCGGACGTCACCGGTCACGCCGGTGGGGTGCGCCGCCCAGCTGTCGCCCGCGTCCGTGCTGACCAGCATCGTGCCGTCGATGATCGCGGCGAGGGTACGGGTCTGCTCGTCCGCGACGAACTCGTCGATGTGCGCGTCGGGCACGTCGAGCTTGCGCCAGGTGCGGCCGTTGTCGTCGGTACGCAGGATCGTGCCCCGGCGGGTGGGGTCGGCGGACGTGTTCACGGCGTACCACCAGCGATCGGGTCGGCGGGCGTCGACCACGACCGCTCCGGTGCCGTTGCCGTCGGCGATCGGGAGTCTGCCCACCTGCCGCCAGTGGGCACCCCCGTCGGTGGTCAGCCAGGGGGCGGCCTTCTGGAACTGGGTCACGACGGCCTGCTGGGGCCGGGCGGGCGCGAGCGCGACGTAACCGGCCTCGCTGTTCGGGCCGATGGGCTCCCAGCGGTCGCCGCGGCTGCCGGCGGGGGTGACCTCGAAGGCGCCGGTTCCGGTGATCCGCCGGCCGTCGGTGGTCGTGGCCCGCACGGCCAGCCGGTAGGCGCCGGCCGCCTTCCCGGTCACGTCGGCCTGGTAGTAGCCGGCGCCGTTCATGGTGGTGGGCAGCGTGAAGGCCTTGCCGTGCGGCGGCGTGACCGTGATCTCCGGCGGTGCGTTCAGGGCGGCCGGGGCGGCGATGTGCACGGTGGAGCGGCCGTCGCTCGGGTCGGGGGACGCCTGGACGACCAGGTGCCGGACGACGAGCAGATACGGCACGCGGAGGGCCGGGCCTCGCGTGGGGGTGGCCGTGATCCGGCCACTGATCTCCGTGTCGGTGGCCGGGCGGTCTGCGCGCAGGGTGACGTCGATGGTTGCCGACCCCTCGGCGGGGACGGTCACCCGCGGAGGGGACACGGTGGTGGGCCCGGTACTGCTGAGGCTGACGGTCAGCGGCTCCTTGCCGGGGTTGGCCAGGCGTACCTTCGTGGTGCCGCCGACGGTACGGTCCGCCAGGTCGGCGAGGCCGAACGACACGCTCGTCGGGAAGGCGTTGAGGGTGGCCGACGCCGCGGCGGCCACGTCGAGCCGTCCGTTGCCCTGGACGGTGGGGCCGGTGCCGGCGAGCTCCTTCGCGGTGCCGACCAGTGCGGACCTGATCCCGTCGGGGTCCTGGTCGGGGCGGAGTTGGCGCAGCAGGGCGGCGGCTCCGGCGACGTGCGGGCTCGCCATCGAGGTGCCCGACATGCGGTAGACACCGGGTTCGTACATCGAGGTGGGGACCGCAGAGCGGATCTCCACGCCGGGTGCGACCAGGTCGGGTTTGAGTCCGAAGCCGGTGCCGGGGCCGCGCGACGAGAAGGAGGCGATCTCGTCGGTGGAGTCGGTGCCGCGCAGGGTGACGGACACCTTTCCGGCGGCCAGTTCACGGCTCAGCTGGGCGTACTGGGTCGTGTCGATGCCCATGACGACCAGGCGGTCCATGCGCAACGAGTCGCCGGAGGCGGCGGTGCGGGTGAGGTCGGGGCGGGCGGGGGTCTCCCGGGCCTCGACCGTTCCCGGGGTGGCGGCGAGCACGGGTCCGTCCTGGACCGGGAGGCCGCCGAGCACGGCGAGCGCGCCGCGTTTCTCGGCTTCGCGTGCCCAGTCGATGTCGCTCTGGCTCAGGACGTCCGTACTGGGGGCGACGAGCATGTCGGCCCGCAGGATCTTGCCCCGGACGTCACCGACCCGCTCCCAGTCCTCGGCGGTGCCCGCGCCGACGTCCACGAGCGGCGCGGTGATCGGCTTCGGGGGCGGATTCGCGGACAGGACGCCTCGGTACGACTGGATCAGTTCGGGCTCCTTGCCCGCCAGGTACGCGCTGGGGACCTGCAGCCCGCTGGTGGAGGCGCCGACCGCGATGACGCCGTCGGCCGCGGCCGGGGTGCTGACGGTGCCGCTGCCGGGTCCTTCGTTGCCCGCCGCCGCGACGACGACCACTCCGGCCCGTACGGCGGCGGTCGCCGCGCGGCCCAGCGGATCGGTGCCGTCACCGGGGCCGCCGAGGCTCATGTTGATGACGTCGGCCGGGTGGGGGTTGCTCGGATCGGCCGCGGCCTCGATGCCGGCGATGATGTCGGAGGTGTAGCCGCTGCCGTCGGCGCCGGTGACCTTGTAGGCGAGCAGGCGGGCGTCGGGCGCCATGCCGGTGACGCCTCCCTCCTTGGCCGCCCTGCCCGCGATGATGCCCGCGACGTGGGTGCCATGGCCGTTGTCGTCCATCGGGTCGTCGTCGCCATTGGCGAAGTCGAAGCCGCCGACGACCTTGTGGCCCTCGCCGAAGCCGCCGCCCAGGTCGGGGTGGCCGTAGTCCACGCCGCTGTCCAGGACCGCCACGACGGTGCCCTCGCCGGTGGCCTTCACCCCGGCCGGGTCCTCGCGCTTCCAGACCTCGGGCGCACCGGTCAGCGGGACGCTGACGTCCGTGCGCACCTGTATCCGGGTGTCGGGCCGGACGGCGACGACGCCCGGCAGCGCGGCGAGCCGCGCCCTCTCGGAGGCCGGAACCGTCATCGCCACGGCGTTGACGAGCAGACCGAGTCGGCGGGGTGCGGCCGGGTGCAGCCCGGCTTGCCGTACGGTCCCGACGAAGGCGTCCTGCCGTGCCGCCAGGGCCCGTCGGGCGTCGCCGACGGCGGAGGTGGTGCCGGCGGTCAGAGAGGTGAGCGAGCCGCCGGGGGCGGCGGCCACGGCGGCGTCTCCTGACAGCTCGACGATGACCCGCTGGTTCGGGTCGGACGACTTTGCGGTCGCGGTGCCGGGTGTCGCGGTGAGCGTCCCGGCCAGCGCGACGGTGGTGACCGTCGCGGCCACCAGACGTCGGCTTCTTCGTGGGTTCTTGGCCATGGGGAGAAGTCCTAGCGCCGAAGTCACGCTCCGTACAGCGGATCTTGATGGCCCATTGCTGCACCTGGCACAGGTGGGCCAGGATCCGCATATGACGAACGAGCTCACCGCGGCAGGTATCGATCCGTTCGACGAGAGCGTCTACAGGGCCGTGTTGACCCGGCGGACGGCGGCCCCGGCAGAGCTCGCCGCCGACCTCGGCTGCTCCCCCGTCCGCGCCGCCAGGGCCCTGGACCGGCTGCACGACCACGGCCTGGTCGGGCGGCTCGCCGGGGCCCGCCGCCGGTACGCGGCGATCGAGCCGGGAGCCGCGGTCGAGTCCCTGATACGCAACAGGACAGCGGAGTTGGACCGGGTCCGTTCGGCGGCGGACGAGCTGTCCCGCCTCTTCGCGGCGGCGCAGGCCGGCACCGCGGGAGAGGAGGAAGTAGAGATCACCACCGGTCGCGAGGCGCTCGGCCGCTGGTTCGTCCGCCTCCAGCAGGAGGCGCGCGAGGACGTCATGACACTGGACCGGCCACCGTACGCGCTGACCACCTCCAACCCGGTGGAGAGCACGGCGTTGGGGCGCGGCGTGCGCTACCGCGCGGTCTACGCACCCGAGGCGCTGGAGTGGCCGGGGGTGCTCGAGGACATCCGCGGGCTCGTACGCCGCGGCGAGCAGGCCCGGGTGATGCCGGGACTGCGGATCAAACTGGCCATCGCGGACCGTCGGCTGGCGCTGATGCCGCTCTCCCTGGACCTCGACGGCGTGCGCGCGGCGGTCATCCGGCCGTCCAGCCTGCTGGACGCCCTCACCGACTACTGGGAACTGTGCTGGAAACAGGCCCTGCCGCTCGACGCCCCCGCCGAGGACCCGCTCGACGAGGAGGATCGCCTGGTCCTCACCCTGCTGGTCAGCGGTCTCAAGGACGAGGCCATAGCCCGTCAGCTCGGCTGGTCGGTCCGCACCATGCGTCGCCGCATGAGTCGCCTCCACGAACTTCTGGGCGCGGTGAACCGCTTCCAGGCCGGTGTCGTCGCGGCCCGCCGCGGCTGGATCTGACCTGGCGCGGGGCCAGCGCCTCCTGCCGCCGGGCCACGCCTCCTGGCGGTGGCCCCGCTCAACAAGTCGACCCGGCTCAGGGGCACGAGCACCGAACCGCCCGGCGATCCGGCCGAGGTCCATGGGCTGTCGGGCTTCGGGCCGGGCGGGTGCCAACTCGGCCCGGTCCGTGCCCACTCGGGCGGAGGAGCCCGTCGCCGACCACGCCCACGGTCATAGTGCCGCCCAGCAGGAAGGACAGCCTGCCGCGCGTCCGCTTTCGGTGAGGCCCGACGATGACCGTCCCGGCGCCTGCGGTGGTCTTGGCGTCGGCGTTCCAGCCGTCCTCAGGAGGGCAGGTTCTGTTCCGCCCACACCACCTTGCCGGTCACGGTGCGGCAGGAACCCCATCGGCGGCACAACATGTTGATGAGCTGGAGACCTCGGCCGCCCTCGTCACTGAGATCCGCGTGCTGAATCTGGGGGAGGTCCGGGCCCGTGTCCGAGACCTCCACGACAAGTCGGTCGCCGCGCAGCAGCCGGAGTCTGCCGGGCCCGTTGCCATAGCGCAGGGCGTTGCCGACGAGTTCGGAGACGACGAGTTCGAAGACGTCGGCGAGCTCCGCCAGATCCCACTCGGCGAGCTGGTCCGTGACCAGGCTCCGGGCGACGGACGCCGCTCGCCCCTCCTGCGGCAACTGCCACTCGCACAGGTCGGCCGGGACCTCCGAAACGGCCGTCGCGACGATGAGTACGGCCTCGTCGAAACGGGTGGCGTCGGCAGGGGCGCGCTCGATCAAGCCGCCGGTTTCGAGAGCCTCGGATGCCAGGCCGCACGCCGTGGAGCGCAGACGCTCCAACTGGTGGTCGATGTCCGCGCGCCGGGACTTGACGAGCCCGTCCGTGTACATGACCAGTTTGCCGCCCCTCGGCACTTTGACACGGATCGGGTCGTACGGGATGACTCCGGCCCCGAGCGGCGCGCCGACGGGTACGTCCACGAACTCGGCGGAGCCGTGTCCGTCAAGGATCAACGGCGGGAGGTGCCCGGCGCTGGCCAGCGTGTAGGTGGAGTCTGCCGGGTCGAACACGGCGCAGAGGAACGTGGCCACCTGCTCGTCCTCCAGATCACGCGTGGCGAGGTCGAGCCGTGCCAGGACGCGCTCCGGAGCCATGTCCAGGGTCATCAGGGTGCGCGCCACCGTCCGCAGACGCCCCATGGTGGCGGCGGCGGGCAGACCGTGGCCCATGACGTCGCCCACCATCAGGGCCGTACGTCCGCCGGGCAGAGCCATGATGTCGTACCAGTCCCCACCCACGCCGTGGTGCGCCGTCGAGGGCGCGTACTCGGAGTGCACGCGCAGCCCGGGCGTCACCGGGGTCGCGCGCGGCAGCAGTGCGCGTTGCAAGGAGACGACGTGCTCGCGCTCGCGCCCGTACAGCCGGGCGTTGTCGATGTAGACGGCGGCCTGGGAGGCCAGCTGTTCCGCCAGTGCGAGGTCGGTGGAGGAGAACGGTGGTGCTCCGCGGCCGCGGACGAAGTCCGCGCTGCCGAGCAACAGCCCGCGGGCGATCAGCGGCACGGCGAGATAGCTGTGCACGCCGGCGGCCCGCATCTTCGCCGCGGCGCTCTCCGTCGGCGCGACCTTGATGAAGTCGTCGCTCCGCATACGGCTCACCAGCACCGGCCTGCCCTGTCGCAGACAGTAGCGGTGGAGCAGCGTCTCGTGCGCCTCTTCGGCGCGGACGAAGGTCTCACCCACCGGAGTGGGCTCCAGGGAGGACAGCTCCTCGACGCAGCACAGGGCGGTGGCCCGCATCAGCGGGACACCCGTACCGGTCCACCGTGCGCCCTCGTCGCCCCGCAGGACACTCTCCAGGATGTCGACGGCAGCGCCGTCGGCGAAGCGGGGCACGGTGAACTCGGCCAGCTCTTGGGCCGTGCGTTCCAGGTCGAGGGTGGTGCCGATGCTGGAACCGGCGGAGTTCAGCCAAGCGAGCCGACCTCGCGTCGTGAGCCGGTCGAGCGGAACCTCGCCGCCGCCCCGGGCGAGTCGTCTGCGGGCTCCGGCCGAGCGGTACCCCGCGGCGCCCTTTCCGGCCGAAGCTCGGGCGGCCAGGCGCCGCCTCCCCTCGCCGCCGTTCATTCTTTCGACCTCCAGAACAGGAACTCGACCGCTGTTGATGCTCAGCATGCACCCTTTTTCGGCCGATCAGCCGTCTTCCGGCCGAGGACTCGGCCGGTACGGCGCAGAGAGGGAGGAAGCGGCCCTGGGGAAGCAGGCGCGCCTCCTGGAACGGGACCCCCGGTCCTCGGGCTTCCGCTCGCGGTACCAAGCAAGATCCGAACGCCCCAATCCTCGCATCCGTGGAAATCGCATTCATCCGATCTGCCAGGCCGCAGCAGCGTGAAGGAGAAGCCGGTGGACATGAACCGCAGCCCGCCGGCCCTCAGGGAGCGGCTGGAGGTGCTCCGTCTCTTCCTCTACCAGGGAACCACCACTGGGACGACCCGGTGAGCAAGCCGTGTCCGTCCGCCTGAGTGACGGCGCTCCAGACGGGTTCCCGCTGTAGGCCCCCCTCGTCGGACGGGCCGGGAAACGCACACCGCCTCCGGAGCCATTTCCCCGAGCTCCCGGGACCCGGCTCCCCGGGCCCCTGACACCGACGAACCCGCTCCGGCGTGTGCGGGCCACGGCCGTCCTGGCCATCGAGGCGCCTCCGCAGTTGCCGTCACGACGGCCTCCCCGGGATCCGTGCAGCGCCCACCTCCCCAAGATCCGGACCATCTCGGTCCAACGCCCCGCCGATGACGCGCTCGACCACGATTCCTGCTGGTCAGCTACCGCAGAGCATGGTGCCCCTACTGCAACATCGCCCCGCGCTCGCCGCAGCAGCACCACGACGCCATCACCGCCCGCGGCGCTCGACTGGTCGCCGTCTCGCCCCAGGTCCCCGACGAGCCCCTGTCCTGAGCCGAAAATACGAGCCGACCTTCGACGTGCTCGGCGACCTCGGCTCGGACACAGCCAAGCAGTCCGGCCTCGCCTTCGGCCTGCCGGACCACCTCGCGGCCGTCTACGCCGGCTTCGGCATCGACCTGAACCGCTCGAACGCCGGCCACCCGCGCACCCTGCCCGTGCCCGCATCGGCCTGACAGAGCCGAGCTCGCTCGCCCGGTCGGGCGAGTGACCTCGGCAGCCGGACAGCAAGGCTGTGACGCCGTTGCGCAGTCACCCCACCGGAACGGCGTTCCGGTCTCGGCAGGTGGTGTCTCGCCCGGGGCACGCCGCCGCCCGGGTGGAGGCCCGGGGTGCTGCGGGGGTCCGGGTCCGGGTTGCCACGGCTTCATTCGCGCCGCGTACCGTTTCGCCCGCCCGTCGGCGGGCAGCCGCGGGACACGAGGACCCGTCACAGCCAAGGGGGCCGCGTCATGTCCACAGGAACACTTCTGGCAATCATCATCCCCGTGGCGGTGGTGATCGTCCTTATCACGCTGGCTGTCGTCCTGGACCGGCGCAGGCGGCGCCGCCTGCGAGAGCGCTTCGGGCCCGAGTACGACCACACGGTGGACGAGGCGGGAGGCCGCCGGGCGGCCGAATACGATCTCAGCAGGCGCGAGGAGAGGCACGAGTCCCTTGACCTCCGGCCGCTCGACCCCGGCCTCAGGGACCGGTACGCACGCGAGTGGCGCGGGGTACAGGGGCAGTTCGTCGACCGTCCGGAGTCCGCGGTGCACGAGGCAGACCGGCTGGTGACCGCCCTCATGCGCGAGCGCGGCTACCCCAGTGGCGACTTCGAGCAGCAAGCCCGGGACCTGTCCGTGGAGCACGGAAGGACCCTGGAGCACTACCGCGCGGCGCACGAGGTGGATCTGCTCAGCGCGGACCACCGGGCCACCACCGAGCAGCTGCGAGGGGCGATGGTCCACTACCGATCCCTCTTCGACGAGCTGCTCTCCGACGGAGATCGGCCCGACTCCGGCCGGTCCTGAGAGGCGGATTCCGCCATGCACGACAACGACACGCCTGAACCCGAACCGGCCGGCACCGGTCTTTCGACCGACGGCACCGCCCGCCGGGAGGGACGCGAGGGCGGCCCCGACAGAGCTCCCCAGTACCCGGGTGAGGCCACCGACGCCCCCGAGCCGGACCGGCCGGGGCAACCGGACCAGTCGGATCAGCCGGATCAGCCGGATCAGCCGGATCAGCCGGATCAGCCGGATCAGCCGGACGAGCTAGCTCCATCGGATCAGCGGGATCAGCGGGATCAGCGGGATCAACCCGACCGCGCCGAACGGGGCTCCGCCGCACGCGCCGACGCCGAGCCGGTTGCCCCCGGCGAGCACTCGGATGACGACCACTCGGATGACGAGCACTCGGCCGACACGCCTCCGCGCCTGATGGATCCCGACGACGAGGAGGCCTTCCGCACCCGCTGGCAGGACGTGCAGAACCAGTTCGTGGACGACCCGCGTCGGGCGGTGCACGAGGCCGACGCGCTCGTCGCCGACGTGATGCAGAAGCTCGCCACCACCTTCGCCGACCATCGCAAGTCCCTCGAAGGGCAGTGGCGGCAGGGCGAGGAGGCCGACACCGAGAGCCTGCGCACCGCACTGCGCCGCTACCGCTCCTTCTTCCACCGGCTGCTGCGCACCGGCTTCGAGGAGGAAGCGGCAGGGTCCAACACCGCCCGCCCCGCCGGGCGGGAGCACGCAATCAGGTGAAGGGGGCGACGCGCGCGCGGCCCTGAATCGTGGCACCCGGCGGACCGCCCGCACGCAGTGAGGACATGTCGATGTCTCTGCGCGCGGGCGGTGCGCTGCTGCTCGCGGCCTGCCTGTGCGGATGCGGGGCGTCCGCCGAGGCGCGTGAGGACGGCGCGTCCGCCTCCGGCCGGCGGTTCGCCGCGGCGCCGGCCGCCGGGGACTACCGCGCCGGCTGCGAGCTGCTCGCCCGCGGAACCGCGTCGAGTTCGAGGAGGACGCCCAGGGCCCCTGCAGCCCGCCCTTGCGGGCCGCCCGTGGGCCCGGTGCGCGGTGTCGCCGTCTACGGGCGCGACGCGCTGCTGTGGACGGCCGGGGAGACCCTGTTCAGCGGGTGGCTGGTAACCGCCGCGTCCCGCAGGGCGAGGACGAGGCCGCGCCGAGCGCCTCGGTTTCCGGCACTCCAACAGCCTGACCCTGGTCTTCGGCGCGGCCTTCCTGGTGGTGCTCGCCGCCCGGGCAGTGGCCGGTGTCGCCGCGTACAACGGCGAACGACTCCGCCGGCTCCAGGCACCCATCGGCTGGGGCGCCTGCCTCGCGTCCTCCGACTTCTGGACGCCACCCCCTGCGGCTCCTCGCGGACCTCCCCGTGCTGCACCCGGCCGCGGCGGGCAACCTCGTGTACTGGCCGGTGCTGGCCCTGGCCGCCGCGGCCACCCGGGACCCCAGGCTCACCGAGCCGGCCGGCCTCGGTCCGGCGGAGCCGGCGCAGCGCCGGCTCCGCCGGACCGAGGCCGTGATCAAGAACCTGGCGGCCCACGCCCTGACGCACTCCTGACTTCCGGGCGAACCCGCGCCACCGGCGCGCCCGACGCATTGTTCGGGGCTGACGGGGTACTGGCCGGTCCTCGGAGGTTCAGGCCGACAACGGTGCGTCCGACAGCAGGAGGAATCGAGATGAACCTCGTCGAAGAACCCCCGGTGAACGCGGGCCTCGCGCTCGCCGGCCACGGCCCCGCGGGCTCCACGGGACATGCGGCGCGCGCGGCGGCCGGCGGCCGCCGGTCACCGAGTCTCCCGGCGGACCACACCCAGGCGATCCTGGAGGTCACCAAGGAGGTCGCCGGCGTCCTCAAGGCATCGGGCTGCCCGTTCGCCCTGGTCGGCAGTGTCGCGGTGTACGCCTACGGCATCCCCGTACGGCTCCAGCACGACACGGACTTCGCCGTGCGCCGGGAGGACGCCGAGCAGGTGACCACCCTGCTCGGCGAACACGGCGTGGAGATCGTCGATCCTCCCGAGGACTGGCTGGTCAAGGGCCGCAGGGGCGGTGAGCAGATGGACCTGATCTTCGCCCTGGCGGGTCGCCCCGTCACCGCAGAGCTGCTGCGGCGTGCCGTGACGCTGCCGGTGGACTCGGTGCACATGCCGGTGATCGAGCCGACCGACCTCATGGTCGGCCGGCTGGCCGCGCTCTCGGAGCACCACTGCGACTTCGGGGCGCTGCTTCCCGTCGCGCGCGGGCTGCGGGAACGGATCGACTGGGCCCGGGTGCACGAGGAGTCCGAAAACCGGCCGATGGCGGCGGCGTTCCTGTACCTTCTCGAACTGCTCGACATCGTCCGCCGCCGCCCCGGCGGGGATGAGAGGCGGAGCCGATGACCCCGCACAGCCCCCAGGAGATCGAGTACCGGATCGCCCGGCTGCACGACCGGCTGGCCTGCGACGACATCGCCGAACTCGGGGTCCGGATCGAACTGCGCGGCGACACGGTGTTGCTGTCGGGCACGCTGCCCAGCGCCGGCCGACGCGAGGAGATCCTGCGGCTGGCGCGGGAGGAGCTGTCCGGGCTCGTCGTACGCACCGATCTCGGCACGCCGTCCGCCGACGCGCCCGACCACATGGAGCAGCTTCCATGACGCCGGAATCACCGAGGACCGACGGTCGCGGCGACCATGTCGTCCGAGTGGCGGCGGTCGGTGACATCCACCTGGGTCCGGACTGCGCGGGGCGGCTGCGTCCCGCGTTCCTGACTCTTCCCGCGTGCGCGGACCTGCTCCTGCTGGCCGGCGACCTGACGCGCCACGGCACCGTCGACGAGGCTCGGGTGGTGGCCGACGAGGTCCGGGACGTCGGGGTCCCGGTGGTCGCCGTCCTGGGCAACCACGACTACCACTCGGACCAGGAGGTCGAGGTCACGCGTACGCTCGCCGCCGCAGGGGTCAGTGTCCTGGAGGGGCGGTCGGCCGTGTTCCGCGTCGCGGGCCACCGGGTCGGCGTGGCCGGCGCGAAGGGGTTCTGCGGAGGATTCGCGGGCCGCAGCGCGGGCGCCTTCGGGGAGCCGGAGATGAGGGCCTGGGTCCGGGTGGCGCACGTCGGTGCCGAGCGGCTGTCGTCCGCGCTCCAGGAGTTGGCCGCCGACGGCTGCGCGGTGCGCGTCGCCCTCACGCACTTCGCGCCGGTGCCGGACACCCTGGCCGGTGAGCCCGTCGAGATCTACCCGTTCCTCGGCAGCTACCTGCTGGCCGAGGCCATCGACTCCGTGGGGGCGGACCTCGCCGTGCACGGCCATGCCCACCTCGGTACCGAGCACGGCATGACGGCCGGTGGGGTGCGGGTGCGGAACGTCGCTCAGCCGGTGATCGACCGGGCGTTCGCGCTCTACGAGTTGCCGGTCCCCGGCCACGAACCCGACTGAATACGCCGCGCGTTCGCCGACACTCCCGTCTGCCATCGGTCGGGACGGGCGGCAGCACGTACCGGGGCGGGGGTGAAGGCGACCGCCGGCGGGAAGGCGAGGAGCAGCTGGACACCGGTGAAGGCGACACGCACCTCGTGGAGGAGCTCGCCCCACAGCCGGTCGGCCCGTTCGTCGCAGGTCTCCTGCCGCTATCCGGCTCCCGCGCCTCGAGCGATCATCGGGGCCATTCCGCTTCGGCCGGGCCGAGGCCGAACAGATCGGCGGACCCTGTGAGTTCCAGGAGGCGGATCATCTGGTGGCTGGGAGCGGCCAGGGTGACGTGATTTCCGTTCGCGAGCGCCGATTCCCTGGCGGCCAGCAGGAGATTGAGACCGGTGGAGTCGCAGAACGAGGAGTTCTGGAGGTCGATGACGATTTCCGTGCCGCGGGGCGCCAGGGCGACGCCGTCGAGGAGCTGGGGCCGCAACTCGGCCACGCTGTCCATGTCCAGGTCGCCTCTCACCCATACGACGTATGAGTGCGGGGGTCGGGATTCGGTCTCGGATCGTGCGGGCCGCTCCTTGTCGGGCGTCATAACGCATCTCCTCCTCGGGGCTGTGACTTCCCTCCTTCCGGTTTCCCATGCGGAGCCTTCCGTCTCCCTGCCCACAGAGCGGCCTGCACCACCTGGTCGGAGGTGAGCCGGGACTCCCGGGTCAGCTCGGCGAGTCCGATGCCGCGGGGATGTCGGCTGCGGATGCGGATGAGCTGCTCCATCCAGAGTTCCGCCTCGACGAAGGGGCGCGCCCGCGAGGCTGAGACCGCCGCTCTCAGGTGGGCGTCGCTGCAGGCCACCACCGGCCGCCAGCCGTCCTGCCACCGGTCACGGGGGGCGAGATACGAGGAGTCCGGTGCGTGTGCGTGCCGCGGCGGTCCCTCCGGGATGCGCTCCCCGCAGTAATCGCATGAGGCCGCTGTTCCTGGATTCATGAGGCTGCCTCCCGGGGGGGAGCACCGAAGGTCCGGAACATCCGGGTCGCGCCGTGTTCGCGCCACCCTCGATTCATCATACGTCGGAAATTACACGAAAACACCTTCGGGTGACCCGCCCCGCTCCCTCCCGTCCGGAGGCATAGTGGAGTCATGAGTGACCACTACGAGCATGGGCCCGGCTGGACGTTCCTGACGAATCACGCCCGCGTCCTGCTGGCCATCGCCCGCGACCCGGGCGTGCGGCTCCGCGACGTCGCGGCCCTGTGCGGGCTGACGGAGCGCACCGTGCAGGCGATCGTCTCGGACCTCGAGGAAGCCGGATACCTCACGCGCAGCCGGGCGGAGGACGCGCGCCGGAACCACTACACGATCGCCGCCGACACCCCGTACCGCCACCCCGCCGAGGCCGGACACGCCATCGCCGGCCTCCTTCGGCTCCTCGCCGGTCCCGAGACCGGGGTCGGGGCCTCCCCGGACAAGACGTCCCGGCGCGCATAGGGACATGTGCGCCGGGATGCGGTAAGGGCTCCCGCGCCACCGGCGGTACCAGCGGCCCTGCGCGCCGTGGAGGAAGAAGCCCAGCACCCAAAGGACCCGTACGGTCAGGGGGACATCGACGACCAGCAGCGGGAGATGGACCCGCCGGCCTCGCCGTCTCCTTCGTCCACGAGGTGCGCCGCTTCTACCCGTTCGTGCCGTTCGTCGGCGCGCTCGTCCTCGACGGGCTCGCGGTCTGCGACGAGGCGGTGCCGGAGGGCACCATGCTGCTCGACGCGTACGGGCAGAACCACGACCCCGACCTGTGGGACGAACCCTTCCGCTTGGTGTCCGACCGGTTCCTCGGCGCGGCCCCCCATCCCGACGGGCTGATCCCGCAGGGCGGCGGTCCGCGCGAAAGTCACCGCTGCCCCGGCGAGGACATCACGCTCGCCGTGCTGACCGCGCTCGCCCGCGGACTCGCCCGGCTGGACTCCACGCTGCCGGAGCAGGACCCTGCGCATTCCGCTGACTCGCCATCCAGACCGGACCCCGTGACGGCTTTCGTCTGGAGACCCCCGATGAACCCGGGCCCGACGCCGGACCCCGCGCCTGACGACGGCCCCGAACCGTACGACGCCACACCCTTCTTGCCGAAGCGCGGCCGACTGCCCGCCCACCGACGGGCGGCGGCCGACTGCCGCGGCTGCCCCTGCACTGCACTGCACTGCACTGCAGCAGCGTGAGGGCGTCCTCCAGGTCGCCTCGTGGGGTGCCGTCGGCCCCGGTGTCCCACTGCCGTCGGCGTCTTCCGGCCCCGGCCCGGCATCGCCCACGCCATGCGGGTGCGAGCGGCACGGATCACGGCGGGTGTCGCGTCGCCGCGCCGGGATGAGCGTCGGGCCCCGGGACGAATGGAGTGCACCGAGCCGCACGGGCCGGTCGGCCCCTCACCGTGGACCGGGCCAGTGCCTCGCCGACGTCGACCGCCGGTCCTGCCGCCGGAAACGGCTCCGCCGGAACGGCTCCGATGGAACGACTCCGATGGAGTGCGCCCGATCGTCCGGTCGGGGGGCCCGCGGTCCGTCAGACCCGCGCCGTCAGCCGGGCCAGGGCGTCCACGACGTCGACCAGGCGGCCCTGGTGCCGGAAGGCGACGCGCTGGCCGGCCGCGCCGCCTCCGTGGGCCTGGACATGACGCCACTGGCGGAGCACTCGGTCCGCGTCGCCGACGGCGTCGAGTGCCGGGAGGGCGCGGCGCACCAGTCTGTCGACGAGGTCGGCGGCGGGCCGCTCGCGGCCCGTGAAGGGGTCGATCCCGTAGCCGGACAGACCGTGCCGGGCGGCCATTTCGTGGGCGAGCAAGAGCCGCCGGAGCGGGACGTGCGGCACGGCCCGGCGGTCCGCCTCCTCGCGCAGGAGGACGGTGCCGAGTCCACGGACGAGCGCGGCGAGCATGACGACCGTCTCGACGTCCGCGTTGGCGTCGGCGACCCGGATCTCCAGGGTGGGCACGTGGTCGGACGGCCGGGCGTGCCAGTAGAGCATGTGCGGGTCCATCAGGGTGCCGCTGCGCACCAACTCGGCCACGCGGGCGAGGTAGCCGGGTTCGTCGAGTTCGGGGGCGGGGCCGACGGTGGGCCAGCGGGCGTACTCGATGGAACGCCAGCTGTCGAAGCCGGTGTCGCGGCGGCGCGCGAAGGGCGAGTTGGTGCTCAGCGCCTGGAGGGCGGGCAGCCAGGGGGCCATGCGCCGGGAGAGGGCGAGCGCGAGTTCGCGATCGAGGGTGCCGACGTGGATGTGGCAGCCGCAGAGCAGTCCGTCGACCGGGCTGAATCGGGTGGCGAAGCGGCGGGCCATGCGCCGGTAGCGGTCGGTGTCGGTCACGGTCAGCGGGCCCTCCGGCGGTACGACGGAGGTGCCGCTGGCGACGGGCAGGCAGTTCTCGGTGCGGGCCGCGGCGGTGATCACGGAGCGCAGCCAGACCAGCTCGTCGCGCAGGTCACGGCAGGAGGCGGTGGGCTGCGAGGTGGTCTCCACCTGGGCGTTGAAGAACTCCTTCTGGACCTGGCCGCCGAGCACCTCGGCGGCCGCGGCGATCACACGCGGCGCCCGGCCGACCGCCGCGCGGGTGGTCCGGTCGACGAGGACGAACTCCTCCTCGACCCCCATCGTCAGGATCTTCATGGCCCTCACCTCGTACGCTGCCGCGTCTACCCGGCCGGGCCGGTTCCACTCGTCCGCGGGGGCGGGCGTGTTCCGGTCCGGTCTGGGCAGTCGCCGGGCTGACAGACGTGGACGGGGACAGGTCGGGAGCGCGGTCATGATGGTGAGCGGGTCCGAAGTCGTCTCGTTCCTGGAGGGCCTGACGGTGCTGCGGTCGACCCACGAGTCCCAGCGGCGGCACGAGCACCGGCGGCCGTTCGAGGGCCGGGCCGTGGTGGTGACCGGGGCGAGCGCCGGGGTGGGCCGGGCCACCGCCCGCGCGTTCGGGGCGGGCGGGGCCCGGGTGGCGCTCCTGGCCCGGGGCCGGGTGGGTCTGGAGGCGGCGGCCGAGGAGGTGCGCCGGGCGGGCGGCGAGGCCCTGGTCGTGCCGGTGGACATGGCGGTGCCGTGGATGGTCGAGGAGGCCGCGGACCGGGTCGAGGGCCGTCTGGGGCCGGTGGAGGTCTGGGTGAACGTGGCGTTCACGTCCGTGTTCGCGCCGTTCCTGGCCGTGGCGCCGGAGGAGTACGAGCGGGTCACGGACGTGACGTATCTCGGCTGTGTCAACGGCACCCGGGCGGCGCTGCGGCGCATGCTGCCCCGGGACCGCGGCGCGGTGGTGCAGGTCGGCTCGGCGCTCGGGGAGGCGTCGGTGCCGCTACAGGCGGCGTACTGCGGCGCCAAGCACGCCGTGAACGGCTTCACCGCCTCCGTACGGCTGGAACTCCTGCACCGGCACAGCGGAGTGGCGGTCACCGTGGTCCAGCTGCCGGCGGTGAACACCCCGCAGTTCTCCTGGGCGCTCTCCCGGCTGTCGTACCGGCCCCGGCCGGTACCGCCGGTGTACCAGCCGGAGGTCGCGGCCCGTGCCGTGCTGCACGCGGCCCGGCGACCGCGGCGCAAGGAGTACCGGGTGGGTGCGTCGACGGCGGTGGCGGTGCTGGCACAACGCGTCGTTCCCGGTCTCGTGGACCGGTACGTCGCCCGGACCGCTTACGACTCCCAGCAGACCGACGAGCCGGCGCGGGGCGAGGACCCGCACAACCTGTGGGCGCCGCTCGACGGGCCGGGCGGCCGGGACCACGGGGCCCACGGGGACTTCGACGACGAGGCCGCCGCGCACTCGCCGTACAGCTCGCTCGCCCGGCATCCGGCCGTCACCGGAGCGGCGGCCGCGCTCGCTGCGGCACTGGCGACCCGGACCCTGCGCACGCGGCACGGCACGAGGTGGTGAATCGCGGTGCACGCTTTCGAACTGGTGGACGTGTCCTTGTACACGGAGGATCTGGGGCGCTTCCGCGTGCCCCTGACGGACGGGACGGCCTCGGCGCCCGTGACGCTGCCGGAGGGCACGGTGATCAATGTCGGCATCACCTTCCGGCTGGGCCGGGACATCGACGGACTGACCCTGGAGGAGACCCGGGTCAGGGACGGGACGGTGGTGTCGACCGCGCGGACGGTGCTCGGCGGCTTCCGGACCGGCGGCCCGTACGAGCTACGGCTGCCCGCGGAGCGGCTGCCGGTGGGCCGGGCGCACTGCGGCGAATACGAGGTGACAAGCCGTTTCACCGACGCCGGCGGGCGTGAGCTGGTGACCCTGCGCCACCGGCTGCGGCTTGTGCACCAGCCGGCTCCTGCCCCGGCCCCGGCGCCCTGAGCGATCGGCGGCGGTGACCCCGGTCCGCCGCATCCGGAGTGCGCCGTGGGAGGCCGCCCAGACGGTATGGCCGATGCGGCGCGGCCGCAGCGGCGGGCCGCTGCCGTAGTCGCCGCAGACGCGCAGCCGCACAAACAGCCCGGCCGGTCCGCACGCGGCGCAGCACCACCGCACGGTGCTGGTCGGCGGGCGCGGCGAGGGCGTCACGGCACTCGATGACGCCGGGTGCGAGGGTCCAGCGGGTCGTCCGGATCAGCGAGCCTTCACGGTAGCGGCCGCTCGGCACGTGCCACGGGTCCTCCGGTGCCACCTGGAACGCGCCGGCGCCGCCGATGAGTTCGGAGAGAACGGCGGGGGCGTCCCAGCCGGGCACGCGCAGCCGGACCGGCGAGCCGTCGGGGCCGAGCAGCGCGCCGCGCTCCCCGTCGGCGAGCAGGGCGTGGTCACGCGGCGGACGCGGCCGGTGCGCGGGGCCGGCGGGCTGCGTCGGCTGTGGGTTCCCGGGTTCCCGTCATCACCTGCGGGCCGGCCCTCTTCGGGCGAGTGCCCCTGAAGGCGCCGTGCAAGCGGCTACTCCGGACCGGTGACCCGGGCGGGCGGGGCGGCGCGGGGCGGACGCCGGGGGCGGCGAGCACGGTAGACCTGTCGGCCGGGGCGAGCGGGCACGCGGCCCCGGGACGTGTCCGGCACTGGGTGCTCGTGACCGGAGGGCACGGCGGGCGCGGGGTGCCGGGCCTCGCGGGGCCCGCTCGTGACCGGAGGGCACGGCGGGCACGGGTGCCGGGCCTCGCGGGGCCGCGGCACATTCCGGGCTCCGTCGGCGGTGTGCCCGCCCGGGTTGGGCCCCGGGGAAGGACTGGACGGACACGCCCCAGGGGCGAAGTGGACGGGGAGGCGCGATGGCACGGGCATCGGTGGAGGTGCTGTCCTGGTGGGCCGCGCTGCTCCTCTTCCAGGTCCTGCTGATCGGTTCGGTGAACTGGCCCGAGCTGGCCGTGGCGGCCGGCGGTGCGCTGCTCGCCGCGCTCGCGGCGCGCGCGGTGCGGGTGGCGGCCGGCGCGCGGCTCGGCGGCACGGCCGGCTGGGCGCGCGCCCTGCTGTTGTGGCCGGGGGCGCTGCTCACCGACACCTGGCGGCTCGGCCGGGCCGTGGTCCGTACGCTGCGCGGACACCGGGTGGTCGGCCGCTTCGTCACGATCCGCTGGCGCCCGGGCACGGGCGGCGCCTGGGCAGGCGGGCTGCTCTCGGCGACGCCCGGGGTGTACGTGGTGGACCAGGGGCCGGGGCGGACGGCGCTGGTGCACTCGCTGCCGGGCGGGGCCGGTTCGCTGGAGACCGCGCTGACCACCGGTGACCGGACGTGACCGGGGCGCACGCCGGGGAGTGGAACGGCTGGCTGATCGCCTTCGGAGTGCTCTTGGTGTTCGGACTTCCGCCGGCGCTGCTGGCGGCGTGCCGGGGCACTCCCCCGGCACGGCTGGCCGGCCTGAGCCTCACTGGCACCGTGGTCACGGTGTTGCTGCTGATCGCGTCCCGGGGCTTCGCCCGTGACGCGTACGGGGACCTCGGTCTGGTGCTCGCGGTACTCGGCCCGGTCGGCGTGCTGGTCTTCGCCCGCTTCCTGGGCGGGGCGGCGGCCCGCGGGCGGACCGGGCCGCCCGGCGGCCCGGATTCCGGTGCCCGCCCCGGCGCGGCGGGGGAGGGCTGAGGTGGAGGTCCGTTCGGTCTGCGCCGCGCTGCTGCTGACGGCCGGCGTCGCCGTGCTGCTGCTCGCCGTCCTCGCGCTGCACGTGCTGCCCGGCCCGTACGCCCGGCTGCACGCGCTGTCCTCCGCCTCCTCGCTCGGGGCGCCGCTGGTGGTGCTCGCGGCCGCGGTGTCCGAGGGGCCCGGTCGAGGGGCGGCCGCGCTGCTCGTGGTGGCGGCGCTCCTGGCCGTCGGGGGTGCGCTGACGGCGCCGGCGCTCGGCCGGTGCACCGCTCAGCACGAGGGGCGGATGCCGCGAGAGGACCCGCCGTGACGGCGGCCGTGCCGAACCCGGCGGAGCTGTTCGCCGCCGTCACCGTGGTGCTCGCGGCAGCGGTGGCGACAGCGGCGGCCCGGACCCGTGATCCGGTGCGCCAGGCGGTGGTGCTCAGCGCCCTCGGACTTGTCCTGGCGGTGCTGTTCCTGCTGCTCCAGGCGCCCGACGTGGCGCTGAGCCAGCTGGCGGTCGGCTCCGCGATCACACCGCTGCTCATCCTGCTCACGGTGCGGGCGATCCGGCGCCACGCGGAGCGGGAATCGGCTTCCGAGCCGGGCACGGCGCGGGATCGGGAGGGCGGGCGGTGAGCCGTCGGGCGCGGGCGCGGCTGTTCTGGGCGGCCGCGCTGTTGTTCGCCGCCGGGTACGCCGTCGCCTGTCTCGAACTGCCGCCGCTGGGCTCCCTCTTCCATCCGTACGCCGAGCGGGCGGTCCCGGCGGCGCTGGCCCGGCAGACGGCGAACACGGTCGCGTCGGTCAACTTCGACCAGCGCGGATTCGACACCCTGGGCGAGGAGTTCGTGCTGTTCACGGCCGCGCTGGGGGCCGCGCTGCTGCTGCGCAGGACCCGGGACGAGCAGGTCACGCCGCCGCGCCCGGGACGGGTGCTGCCCACGGTCCGGCTGGCCGGCACGGTGCTGCTGCCCGTCGCGCTGGTGTCCGGCGTCTATGTGGTGTCGCACGGGCAGTTGACGCCGGGCGGCGGGTTCCAGGGCGGTGTGATCCTGGCCACCGGTCTGCACCTGGCGTATCTCGCGGCCGACTACCGGGTGCTGCGGCGAGTGCGGCCGCGCGCCGTCCTGGAGGTCGCCGAGGCGGTGGCTGCGGGGGCGTTCGCGCTGCTCGGCCTGATCGGTCTGCTGCGGGCGGGGGCGTACCTGGAGAACGTGCTGCCGCTGGGGACGCTGGGCGAGCTGACGTCCGGTGGCCTTGTTCCGCTGCTCAACGCCGCGGTGGGCCTGGAGGTCGGCGCGGCGCTGGTGATCGTGCTCGCCGGGTTCATCGACCAGGCCCTGGAGATCGAGTCCTCATGACACCGCTGCCGCTCGCCGCCCTTCCCGCGCCGCCCGTGCCGGACTCCCCGCTCGCGGTGCTGCCGTACCTGGCCGCCGGCTGGATCCTCCTGGTCGGCGTGCACGGTCTGGTCACCAGCCGCAACGCGGTGCACGCGGTGGGCTGTCTGGGCGTCGTGCAGTCCGGCACCTACGTCCTGCTGCTGGCCGTCGGCTACCGGCGCGGCGGCACCGCCCCGTACTTCACGGACCTTCCGGCCGGCACCCCCGTGGTGGACCCGGTCGCCCAGGCGCTCACGCTGACCGACGTGGTGGTGGGCGCCGCCCTCACCGCCCTGCTGCTCGCGCTGGTGCTGCAGACCGCGAAGCGGCACGGCACCACCGACCCCGACGCCCTCACCGGGCTGCGGGGCTGACCGCCCGGGAGCCGTGTGACCGCCTCCGACCTGCTGCCGCTCGCCGTCGCCTGGCCGCTGACCGGGGCCGTGCTGCTCGCCCTGCTCGGCCGCCGACTGCCGCGCTCCGGCACCGACGCGCTCGCCACGGCGTGGGCGGCGGGGCAGCTGGCCCTCGTCTGCCGGCTCGCCGCACAGACCGGCGGGTCGGGCCGGACGGTCACCTGGGTGGGCGGCTGGACCCCGGTGGAGGGCCGGAGCGTGGGGATCGTGCTGGTCGCCGACGGCCTGGGGCTCGGCCTGGCGGTCCTGGTGGCGCTGCTGGTCCTTGCCGCGCTCGGCTACGCCTGGCGGTATTTCGAGGAGCCCGAGCGGGCCCGGGGGCGCGGCGGCGCCTTCCCCGCGCTGCTGCTGCTCTTCGAGGCGGGGACGACCGGATTCGCGCTCACCGGCGACCTCTTCAACGCCTTCGTGTTCTTCGAGCTGATGGGCGTGGCGGGATACGCCCTGACCGGCTACCGGGTCGAGGAGCCGCGGCCGCTGCAGGGCGCGCTCGCGTTCGCCGTGACCGGTTCGCTGGCCGGCTATCTGGCCCTGGTCGGAGTCGGGCTGCTGTACGCGCGGACCGGCGAGCTGGCCTTCGCGCGGATCGGGGAGGAGCTCGCCCACCGGCCGACCGATGCCCTGGTGACGACGGCAGCGGCGCTGCTCGCCTGCGCGATGCTCGTCAAGGCGGCGGCGGTCCCCTTCCACTTCTGGCTCCCGGACGCGCACGCGGAGGCTCCGACACCCGTCTGTGTGCTGCTCTCGGGGGTGATGGTCGAGCTGGGCCTGTACGGGCTGCTGCGCGTGTACCTGACGGTCTTCGCCGGACCGGGTGGCATCCCGGACGCGGTGATACGGGCCTCCCTGATCGCGACGGGAGCGGTCACCGCCCTGACGGGCGCGCTGCTGTGCTGGCAGCAGCGGCACCTGAAGCGGCTGCTCGCCTTCTCCACGGTGGGGCACATGGGTCTCTTCCTGTGCGGTGCGGGGCTGCTCGACGCGGAGGCGACGGCCGGCACGGCGCTGTACGTGGCGGGGCACGCGGGGGTGAAGGGCGCGCTGTTCTGTCTGGCGGGGGTGCTGCTCGACCGGCACTCCTCGGTCGACGAGCACGGACTGTGGGGGCGGGCGCGGGACATGCCGCTGGTCGGCGTGCTGTTCGCGGTGGGCGGCTGCGCGCTGGCCGGGCTGCCCCCGTTCGGCACGGGGCTCGGCAAGTCGGTGGTGGAGCACGCGGCGCACGAGGAGCCGTGGCTGCTCGCGCTGTTCGTGCTGGTGCCCGCGGTCACGGCGGGGGCGGTGCTGCGGGCCGCGGCACGGGTGTTCGCCGGCGCGGGGACCCGGCCCCGGGAGCGGCACTCGGGCACCGAGACGACCGGCACCGGGGAGGAGCCGGAAGTGCGGGGCCCGCGCCGGGAGGTGCCGCGGCCGATGCTGGTCGTGCCGGCGGTGCTGCTCGCCGGCGCACTGGCGGTGGGCACGGTCCCGGCGCTGTGGCGGTACGTGGCGGCGGCCTCCGCGGTCTTCTACGATCAGGCGGGCTACCGGGCGGCGGTGACCGGTACCCCGGGCGGCACGGCCACGGGGCCGCCGCCCGAGGTGGCGTGGACGGTGTCCGGCGGTGGCTACGGACTCCTGTCGACGCTCCTCGCGGCCTGCTGCGCGGCCGGCGCGCTGTGGGGGCCGGCGCTGGGCGGCCGGTTCGCGCGCACGGTGAGGGCCGGGACGGAGGCCGTGGACCGCACCCTGGTACTCGCGGTGCGGCGACAGCACTCGGGACACGTGGGCGACTACGTGGCCTGGCTGCTCGCCGGACTGGCCGCGCTGACGGCCGTGTTCACGCTGTGGGGATAGGCCGCGCGCCTTCGGGCTCCTGCCGGCGGCCCGCTTCGGGCCCAGGCCTCGGGCCGGTCGGTGGGCACCGTGCGGACGGTGGCGTCGACGCCGGTGACCGGGACGTCGGCGGGGATCCGGGCGGGGCACGGTCCGCGGTGTTCATCGTGCGCTCCGGGCGGAGCGGCGGGCCGGCGCGCTCCCCGGCCACCAGGAGGGAGGCGGCGCGGTCGGCGAGGGCCAGGATGGTGAGGGCCGGGTTGGCGGCCTCCTGGGTGGGCAGGACGCGGCCGTCGGTGACGAGCAGATCGGGCACGGGGAAGGTGCGCAGGTCCGCGCCGACCACTCCGTGCTCGGGCATGCGGCAGCCGCCGACCGGATGGGCGTAGCGGTCGACGGTGACGAGTTCGCGGGCGGCGGCCGCGGTGAGGAAGTCGGACAGGGGGCGGGCCCGCTGGGGGTGTTCGCAGCCGCCGCGCACGTACCGCACCCCGGTGGCCCCGCCCCGGTCGGTGACGACCTGGACCGCCATGGCGTCGGCGCGCTTCGAAGGCCGCCATCTCCTCGTGCCGGGCCTGGAGGAACCGGGGGTCGTCGCCCGCTCGCGGCCAGGCGGCGAGCAGACCGTTGGTGCCGTCGCCGGGGTAGCCGAAGACATGGCTGACGCCCCGGGCACGGAGCCGGTCGAGCAGGTGGTCGCCGACGGTGGCCTCGGTCATGACCGTTCGCCTCCGCTGGGCTGGTGGGCGGGCCCGGCGCGGGCCGGGGCGCCTCCGTCGAGCAGGGGCAGCACCTGGGTGCTGCAGAAGTCGAAGAAGCCGCGCTGCTCGGGCCCGATCTGCCCGATGTGGACCGGTCGGCGCCGGCGTCCGCGTACTCGCGCAGTCGGCGGACGTGCTCCTCCGGGTCGGGCCCGCGGGGCACGGCGTCCGCGATCGTCTCCTCGGTCACCAGTCGGGACGCCTGCTCGAAGTGGCGGGGCGTGGGCAGGATCTGGTTCAGCTCGTCGGGCAGCTGCTCAGTGGGCCAGAGCCGGCGCGCCGTACTGACTGCCTCGTCGCACGAGCGGACCAGCACACCTTGCCAGCAGGTCCTCGGGGCCGAATTCCTCGCAGGCGAGGAAGTATCCGTACTCAGTCATGACACCTCCAGCGGTGCGCGTGCGTACATGTGCGTTTCCGTCCGGCGCCTGCCCGGGCGACCGGGCGGAAAACGTGCGATCGAGCGGTGCGGGCCGTGGCTGACATCGACGGCCTCGTGCGCCGCGTCGCCGTCCGGGCCGACCCTTCGCCGGCCGGAGCAGGGGCGGCGCGCATGCCGCCGCCCCCCGCTCCGGTTCAGCAGGCCCGGACGCCGGTGCCCGGGGCCGGCAGGGCCACCTGCGGGAGGCGGGGGTCGGGCACGGCGGGGATGACGTCGGTGGTCTCCACCAGCCATCGGAGCACCGCATCGCGCAGGCGCCGCTCGGTGTCCGCGTAGGCGGGGGCGCCCGCCAGGTTGGTCCGCTCACGCGGGTCCTTCGTACGGTCGTACAGCTCGGGCTGCTCGTAGAGCCGCCATACGTACGTCCACTCACGGTCCCGTACTGCGATCGCCTTGCCGACCAGTTCGGGCCGTTCGTGCTGGATGGCGCCCTTGCGGTCGTAGGGGAAGCCGGGGCGTTCCATCTGCGGCTCCTCCTCCACCGTGAAACCGCCCTCGGTGAAGGCGTACGTACGGTGCGGGGCGTCCGGGTCGCGCAGAAGCGGGGTGAGGCTGCGGCCGAAGTGGCGGTGGGGGGCCTCGACACCGGCCAGTTCCAGGACGGTCGGCAGGACGTCGATCATCTCCACCATCGCGTCACTGACCTGGCCTCCGGTGAATCCACCGCCGCTGATGACCAGGGGGTCGCGGGTGACGCAGTCGTGCATGGCGGAGGGCCACTTCTCGATCAGTCCGTAGTCGCCGAGGTATTCACCGTGGTCGGCGAAGAAGAGGGTGACGGTGTCCTCGGCCGCTCCCGCGGCCTCGACCGCCCGTGTGATCCGGCCGAGTTGGTCGTCGAGGCGGGCGACCATGCCGTAATACGTGGCCACGACCTCGCGCCACTGTTCGGGGGTGACCTCCCCGGTGCCGTAGCGGTCGCGGACGGCCCGCATGTAGCCGGGTTCGCCGGAGGGGTCGCCGGGGGCTGCGGGGTTGGGCACGGTGGCCCGGTCGAAGCGGGAGAACCAGGGTTCCTCGACCTGGAACGGACAGTGCGGGGCCACCAGCGGCACGAACAGCACCCAGGGGCCTTCGGGAGGGTGGGCGAGCCACCCCTCGGCGGTCCGTACGGCGGCCTCGTCCGGGTCGATGCGGCCGTCGTCGGGCACCCGGCCCCGATAGAAGAGCCGGGACCAGACGCCGTCCGGGTAGTCGCCCCCGTATCCGGTGGTCGGGAGGGTGGAGAAGCCGTATTCGTGGACGCTCTGTTCGGTGACGCCGGGCGCGAAGGTGTCTCCGCGGGCACCCGCCCAGGTGACGTGGTAGCCCGCTTCCTTGAGGAGCCGCAGCAGATTGGGCTCGTGCTCCTTGAGGAGGTGGGTCAGGGTCCGGTGACCGGCGGTGTGCGGGTACCAGCCGGTGAGGAGGGAAGCGCGGCTGGGCGAGCACACCGGATGCTGCACGAAGGCGTTGGTGAAGCGTGTGCCGCGGGCCGCGAGCGCGTCGATGTGCGGGGTGTCGACGTGAGGGTTGCCGAAGGCTCCGACGGCGTCGGCGCGCAGCTGGTCGGGCATGAGGACGAGGAAGTTGGGGCGGGAGGTCACGGTGGTCCCTTTCATCGGGCGCGGGGGCCGGAAGCGTCGTCGAAGAGGCCGGAGCGGAGGGCGGTGACGGCTCTGCCGGCGGTTGCGGCCGGCCGTGGCGGGGCGGGGTGGGGCGCCGCGCGGTTCAGTCGGGTCGGCCGCCATGACGAGGGGTGGGCGCGGCGACGGTCTCCACCGCGGACAGTTCGGCGGCGATGGCACGCAGGCGTGCGGCCGGCAGCACGCCGACCGCGAATGCGGCGATCTGGAGGAGCGAGAGGTCCGCGGCGATACGGGCGAAGGGCCCGTCGAGAAGGGGCGCGAAGTGTTCGCGCAGCACGGCCGCCGCCCGGGGGTGTGTGAGCAGCTCGCGGAGGGGGACGTGCACGCTGAGCGGCCCGGTGGGGAAGTCCCCGGGGCGCGGCGGGGGCTGGCGGGACGCCTCGGCCTGGGCCTGCTGCGCCCGTACGAGCAGGTGCTCGCCGGTGACCGGGCCGGTCACGGGCAGGCCGAGGCGTTCGTACTGGTCGAGGGGCGCGTCGGCGGCACGCAGGCCCTCGGCCAGCAGGCCCGCCATGCGCAGTTCGAGCGCGTCGTCGACGAGTGGGGACTCCTGTCCCGGGTCGGTGTCCAGGTCGAAGAGGAGGGTGCCGAAGGCGTACGGGTTGGACATGGCGTGGCCCGGGACCCTCAGGAGGGGGACGTCCTTGGTGAACGGGAAGGGCGGGACGAGCTCGGCGTTCCTCAGTTCTGCGGGTGCGAAGAGGCCGCGCATGTGCGTGGGCATCAGTGTGTGCTCGTACAGGGGCTGGTTGTACGGGTTCGCGCAGGCCCGCATGTACACGTACCGGCCGTCGGTGACGCTGACGTGCCCGCCGAACGCGCCGAACAGGGCGGCCTCGCGCACCGGGGAGTCGTCGGCGACGGTCTGCCGCAGCGGCTTGCCCTGCATGTCGGGGGTGCGGTCGACGCCGAAGTACTCCAGGAGGGTGGGGCCGAGGTCGACGGTCTGGACGAGGGAGGCGCGGCGCTCGGCGCGTACACGGCTGCGCGGGTCCCAGACGAAGAGCGGGGTGTGGATGGTCTCGTCGTACCAGGGCTGGACGTTCTTGCCCCACCAGCCGTGCTCGCCGAGGAGCAGCCCGTGGTCGGTGCAGACGATCAGCATCGTGTCGTCCCACAGGGCGAGTTCGTCCATGGTGTCCAGGACCCGGCCGAGGGAGAGGTCGCACATGGTCAGGAGCGCGGCGTACTCGTGGCGGACGTGTTCCACCTGCTCGTCGGTCTCGATGACCTGTTTGTAGTCGGGCCAGTCGAAGTGGGGGCCGTCGTAGGCGTGCGGGTAGCGCTCCTTGTGCCGGGGGTAGCTGAAGAAGGGCTCGTGCGGGTCGAAGGTCTCGATCTGCAGGAACCAGCCGTCCTCGGCGTGGTTGGTGCGCAGGAACTCCAGGCCGGCGTCGAAGGTGCGGGTCTGCGGGTGGTCGGCCTCGTCGGCGAGGTACTGCCGGTTGATCCAGTCCTGGCGCCAGGCCTCGCCTCGGCGGGCCCGCAGGCTCTCGGGGACATCGGGGTCGGCGACGTGCCCTTTCCAGGGATCGCCCTCCTGGCCGCGGAAGAACTCGAAGGTGCGGTAGCGGCCGTGGTAGGTGGCGCCGCCGTCCTCCCAGTAGTGCTGGTGGTCGGTGGCCAGGTGGGTGTGGACGCCGTGCTCGGTGAGCATCTGCGGCACGGAGTCGTCGAAGGGCTCCAACGGCCCCCAGCTCCGGTGCAGGAAGTTGTGGCGGCCCGTGTGCAGCTCGCGCCGCGCGGGCATGCACGGCATCGACCCGGCGTAGCAGGTGTCGAAGGTCGCGGTGCGCTCGGCGAGGCGCGTGAAGTTCGGGGCGTGCGTCCAGTCCGCTCCGTACGGGGGCAGGAAACGCCGGTTGAGTGTGTCGAACATGACCATGACGGCCTTCATGGGTGTCCTTCCCGTGGCCTGTCGGTGGTGATCGCGCGTCGGACAGGTCGCACCTGTCGACGAGCTATGTACGTTAGAACATAGCCATCGGGAAGCAAAGACCTTCTCGATCCCCCGGCCCACCGGCATCCCACTCACTCCCCCGGAGCCCCCATGAACGAGCCCGCCGCTCCCCCGCGCTGCTGCATGCCCGCCGGCGGAAGCCCGGTCCCCCCGCCCCCACTCGCACCGGCTGCGCCCGCGGCATCCCCGGCCGCCCGCCCGGCACCTGTCGGAGCCGGTTCCTCGGGGAGCTCGCCCGGCGGCATGGCACTGCTGCCCGGCGGCGAGTTCCTGATGGGCGCGGAGGACGCCGAGGGCTTCCCCGACGACGGGGAGGGCCCGGTGCGGCCGGTTCGGCTCAGCCCGTTCCGGATCGACGTCCACGCGGTGACCAACGACGCCTTCGCCGCGTTCGTCGCGGAGACCGGCCACGTCACGGACGCGGAGCGTTTCGGCTGGTCGTACGTCTTCGCGGGTTTCCTGCCGGCCGCCCTGAGGCGCGGCGCCCCGCGCCCCGGGCGCACTCCCTGGTGGTGCGGGGTGGAGGGGGCGTCCTGGAACCGGCCCGAGGGGCCGGGGAGCACCCTGGAAGCACGCGGGAAGCACCCGGTGGTCCACGTCTCGTGGACCGACGCCGCCGCCTACGCCGCCTGGGCCGGCAAGCGGCTGCCGACCGAGGCCGAGTGGGAGTACGCGGCCCGGGGCGGCCTCGAACAGCGGCGATACCCCTGGGGCGACGAGCTGAACCCGGACGGCGCCTTCCGCTGCAACATCTGGCGGGGCACCTTCCCGTCGAAGAACACCGCGGAGGACGGCTACCGCGGCACGGCCCCCGTCGACGCCTTCGAGCCCAACGGCTTCGGCCTGTACAACATGTCGGGCAACGTCTGGGAGTGGTGCGCCGACTGGTGGACCACCGCCCACGACACAGCCCGGCCGCCGCTCGACCCCCGGGGCCCGGCCACCGGCACCGACAAGGTCATCCGCGGCGGATCCCACATGTGCCACCGGTCCTACTGCAACCGCTACCGGGTCGCCGCCCGCACGGCCAACAGTCCCGACAGCACGAGCGGCCACGCGGGTTTCCGCTGCGTTGCGCCGGCGTGAAGACTCTTGACACCCACCGACCGGCGGGTGAACCTTACGAGGTAAGTTCCTAGGAACATAGGTGACCGAATGCATCTCGACTACGTGATCCTTGGAGCCCTGGCCGTCCGCCGGCTCTCCGGCTATGACATGCGCGGGTGGATGGAAGGGTCGGGCCGCTACCTCGGCTACGGCGTCCAGCTCCCCCAGATCTACCGGCGGCTCGCGAAACTGGTCGAGCGCGGCTGGGTCGGCTTCGACGTCGACCCTCGCGAAGGCCGCCCCGACGCGAAGGTCTACCGGCTCACCGAAGAGGGCCGCGAGGCGCTCCTCGGCTGGGCCCGCTCCCCCTTCGAGCCGTCGCCGCGACCGATGGATCCCGACTTCAAGCTCCGCTTCGTCTTCGGCGGCCAGCTCGGACCGGAGATCGCGCTCGACATCGTCTCCACCGAGCTGGAGTACCGGCTGAAGCACGACGCCACCACCCCCGAGGCGCCGCTGCCCTTCGCCTACGAGGCGGAGATCCCCGAGCTCGACCCGGCATGGGCCCGCGAGATCCACACCATGGCCCACGAGAACGGATACGCCTCCGTCGCGGCGTACATCGCGTGGCTCCAGCTGACCAAGGCGCGCCTCGAACGACAGATCGAGCAGCGTCGGGACGAGCGGCACACGGAGCGCCACGAGCGCTGAGCCGCCCCGGCCGCCGGGGCGGGCTCCGGCCCGCCCCGAGCCGGACTCCGGCGTCCCGAACCCGACGCCCGACGCCCGACGCCCGACGCCCGACGCCCGACGCCCGACGCCCCGCCCCAGGGGCCGTCGCCCTGTCTCCCGAGGCCACCTCGCCCGCGGCCCCACTTCTCCTTTCTCTCCCTCCGGGAGATCTCCGCCCTCACCGGCGGCCCCACCCCGCCACGACCTCGGGCTCACCTCGGGCGAGCCCGTGGTCCCGCGTACCCGAAAACGCCTGGAGTCCGCCATGCGCATCATCTACGTGGACGTCGACACGCTGCGCGCCGACCACACCACGCCCTACGGCTACCACCGCCCCACCACCCCGCACCTCCAGCGGCTGGCCGAGAAGTCCGTCGTCTTCGACCGCTACTACTGCTCCGACTCGCCCTGCCTGCCCTCCCGGACCGCGCTGACGAGTGGTCAGTTCGGGATCACCAACGGGGTCGTGGGCCATTTCGGGCCCGCCGCCCAGTTCCGGCTGGACGCGGGGCACGGGCCCGAGCCCGACCGGCCCCTGCTCGGGCAGCGGCTCGGCTGGGGCGGCTACTACACCGCCGCCGTCTCCGTGTTCGCCGAGCGGCACCGCGCGTACCACTTCCACGCGAACTTCCGGGAGTCGATCCGCGCCACCGACCGCTTCGGCGACGAGGAGGCCCAGGACGTCAACCGGGCGGCGATCGACTGGATCCGCCGGCACGCCGAGGACGACGACTGGTACCTCCACCTCACCTACTGGGATCCGCACACCAACTACACCCAGCCCGCCGAGTGGACCGAGCGGATGGCGGCGTCCGGTCCGGTGCAGTCCTGGCCCGGCGAGGAGACCATCGCCCGCCACGGCGCCGAGGTCTACGGGCCCCGCAGCGCCCTCGACCTCCACTACTCCCTCCAGGGCGCCGGCACGTCCCCCGTCCCCCACAACATGCCCGACGCCATCCGCTCCCGCGCCGACTTCGAGCACCTGATCAACGGCTACGACGGAGCAATCTCCTACTGGGACCACCACTTCGGCCAACTCATGCACACGCTCGCCGAGTTGGGCATCGCCGACGACACGGCCGTGATCGTCAGCGCCGACCACGGCGAGTCCTTCGGCGAGCAGGGCTCCTACGCCGAGCACGGCCTGGCCAACGAGCCCACCCACCGGCTCCCCCTGGTGGTGTACTGGCCCGGCGTCACCGACGACCTGCCCGCCGACGCCCGGCACAACGACGCGCTGCTCTACAACATCGACCTCGCGCCCACCCTGTGCGAGCTGCTGGGCCTCGACATCCCGGCCGGCTGGCAGGGCACCTCCTTCGCCGGAGCAGTACGCGGCGAGACGATCGACTCCCGTGAGTACCTGGTCCTCGGGCACGGCGCGCACACGTACCAGCGGGCCGTCCGCACCCGCGACCACCTCTACATCCGCACGTACCATCCGGGAGCCTTTCGCGCCGAGTGGGAGCAGCTGTTCCACGTCACGGAGGATCCGTACCTCACCCGCGACCTGACGGCGGACGAACCCGAGCTCGCCGCCCGGATGCGCGCGCACCTCGCCGAGTGGTGGAACGAGTACGCGGGCCGCCCGGGCTGTCTGCCCGATCCGATGCAGGCGACGCTGCAGACCGGTCCCACGTACTACAACGACCCCGTCCGCTACGCCCGGCACCTCCGGGACACCGGCCGTGCCCCGCTCGCCGAGGACCTCGAAGAGCGGCTCGCCACCGTGAACTTCCCCGTCTCCTGGCACGCGCCCGACCGGCCCCGGACCGCCGAACTGCTCCGGCGCTGGGCGCATCTGCTCCAGACCCGCGACCAGGAGTCCGTCCGGAACCGCTGAACCACCCCTCCGAGCCTCATCCACGGCGCCGACGAAGGAGTCGCACGATGCCGACCGAAGCCGCACCTCCCTCCTCACCCCAGCCAGGTGTCGCCTCCCTTCCCGCCGTCTCGCGCGAGAAGGCGCGGAACTGGCGCCAGGTCACCCTCCTCGGCGGACTGATCAGCGCGGACAGCGGCGAGGGAAGCGTGGTGTCCGTGCTGTTCCCCGCCCTGCGGGCGGCGCTCGGCCTCCCGCTCGCCGCGCTCGGTGTGCTCGTCGGCGTCGGCAAGCTCGTCGGGGTGGTCTTCGGCCCCTTCTGGGTCGCGGTGGCCCAGCGCTACCCACGGAAGAACGTCCTCGCCGTGTGCGCCGGTCTCTGGGGCGTGTGGACGGTCGCGGCCGGGTTCGCGCAGAACTACGCCCAGTTGCTCGTCCTGTTCACCGTCGCCGCCGTCGGCGTCGCCGGCGGCGGTCCCCTGGTCAACGGTCTCCTCGCCGACCTCTTCGACGACCGGAGCCGGGGCAGGGCGGCCGGCTACATGTACGGTCTTTCGGCCCTGGCCACCGGACTCAGCGGGCCGCTGCTCGGTCTGCTGTCCGAGGTGGACGACGGCTGGCGGTACGGCTTCTTCTTCGCGGGCGGCCTCCAGGTCCTGTTCGGGGTCCTGGTCCTGCTGTTCCTGCGTGATCCGGGGGTCGGCGCCGCCGAGTCCCGTGCCGCCGCCACCGAGGCGCCTGCCGAGCGGGCGCTGACCTGGGCACAGGTCCGGGAGCTGCTGCGCAACCGGTCCCTGCTGCTGATCTGTGTCCAGCGCCTGACCACCGGCCAGTTCGTCATCCTCAGCTTCGGCGTGACCTTCCTCGTCGACGTGCGCGGCTTCACCAACACGGAGGCCTCGTACCTGACCGTGGTGTTCGCGGTGGCCTACTTCGCCGGCACGCTGCTCGGCGGGCTCGCCACCGACGGGATCCATCGCCGCAATCCCCGCACCGGGCGGGTCGCGGCGATGCAGTGCACGGTCTTCGCCTACGCCCTCGGCGTCTGCGCGGTGACGCAGTTCGCCTGGCCGTCCCTCGGGGCGTACCTCGCGCTGTTCGCCGTACTCGCCTTCGTCCAGGGCTGCACCCCCGGGATCAACCGGCCCCTGGTCATGTCGGTGACCCTGCCGGAAGCACGCAGTGCCGCGTTCGCCCTGATGCTCTCGGCCGAGGCGGCCGGCTGGGCCGCGACGACGGTGCTGGTCGGCTACATCGGCGACGCCTTCGGGCTCCAGGCGGCGTTCCTGTGGGTCGTCGTCGTCCTGATGCTGGTCAACGGCGCCATGCTGAGCCTCCTCTACCGCACCTGCCCCCGCGACGCGTCCGAGGTACGCGCCGAACTGGACCGCCGGGCGGCGGCAGCCGGCCCGGGCAGGGCCTGACACGCCCTGCGCCTCTCCCCTTCGGCACGCCTGCGCCTCTCCTCTTCGGCACGCCCGCGCCTCTCCCCTTCGGCACGCCCGCGCCTCTCCCCTTCGGCACGCCCGCGCCCCTCCACTTCGCGCACGCCCCGTCCCTCTCCCTTCGCACACGCCCCCCTCTCTCCTTCGCACGCGCCCCTTCGAGTACCACGGAAGCGACCCATGCCTGGCATCACCGAGTCCCGCGTCCCCTACGCCTCGCCCGGCGGCGGCGAACCGCCCCTGCTTCTCTGGGAGCCGCGGGACGGGGCCCCCACCGCCGCCCTCCTCTTCTTCCACGGGGGCGGCTGGATCTCGGGCGCACCGGAGCAGTTCGCCCCGCAGGCCCGGCTGCTCGCCGCCGACGGCGTCCTCGTCGCGAGCGCCGGCTACCGGCTGATCGGCCGGGACGCCCGCACCCTCACCGACTGTCTCGCCGACGCCCGCGCCGCAGTGGAACACATACGACGGCTCGCGCCGGACCTCCCGCTCTTCCTCGCCGGGGGCTCCGCCGGCGGACAGCTCGCGCTGACCACGGCGCTGACCACGACGCTCACCGCGCCCGCCGACCACCCGCCGCTCGCCGGACTGGTGCTGTTCAACCCGGTCGTCGACCTGTGCGGCCCGGGCGACCTCGGTGAAGCGCTCCGCGGTCTCCTCGGCCTGTCCGACCCGGCGGCTGCCGAGGTCTCGCCCCTCCACCTCGTCGGGCCGGGCACCCCGCCGACGCTCGTCCTCCACGGAACGTCGGACGAACTCGTCCCGATCGCCGACGCCCGCCGCTTCCACGAGGCCATGCTGTCGGCAGGTAACGCCTGCCGGCTCGTCGAGTACGAGGGGGCACCGCACGGCTTCTTCAACCCGGGCTCAGGAGACGCCCGTTGGTTCAAGGATCCGGTGGCGGAGACCCTCGCCTTCGTCCGCTCCCACTCCGCCGGCGGCAGCGGAACCGCGAGGGACCACAGCAACGTCGTCGAGGCCGCGCTCGCCCGTCTCGACCTCGACGCCAAGACCCGGCTGCTCGCCGGCCAGGACCTGTGGACCCTGCCGGCGCTGCCCGAGATCGGTCTGGCGTCCCTGGTGATGTCGGACGGGCCGGTGGGGGTGCGCGGCGCGGCATGGAGCGCCGGCGACCCGTCGCTCTGCCTGCCCAGCCCGACGGCGCTGGCGGCGACGTGGGATCCGGCGCTGGCCCGCCGGGCCGGCCGGGTCCTCGCCCAGGAGGCGCACCGCAAGGGCGCCCATGTCCTGCTCGCGCCCACCGTGAACCTGCACCGCTCCCCGCTGGGCGGCCGGCACTTCGAGACGTACTCGGAGGATCCGCTGCTCACCGCCCGGATCGGCACCGGCTACGTCACCGGGGTCCAGGAGAGCGGGATCGCCGCCACGGTCAAGCACTTCGTCGCGAACGACGCCGAGACCGAGCGCTTCACGGTCGACAACCGTGTCCTGGCGCGCGCCCTGCGCGAGCTGTACCTCGCGCCGTTCGAGGCGATCGTCCGCGACGCCCGCCCGTGGGCGCTGATGTCGGCGTACAACGGTGTCAACGGCACCACCATGACCGAGCACCACGCCCTCCAGACGGGGGTTCTCCGCGACGAGTGGGGCTTCGACGGCGTCGTGGTGTCGGACTGGCTGGCGGCCCGCGACACCGTCGGAGCGATCGAAGGCGGTCTGGACGTGGCCATGCCCGGGCCGCAGACCGTGTTCGGTCCGGCGCTGGCCGCCGCGGTACGGGACGGGCGCGTGTCGGAGGCGACGGTCGACACGGCCGTACGACGCGTCCTGCTGCTCGCCGCGCGTCTCGGGCTCCTCAAGGGCGCGGCACCCGCCGTACCCGCCGGGCGGAGGCCCGCGCCCCTGGACGGCCCCGCGGTCGCCCGGGAGATCGCAACCCGCTCCTTCGTCCTGCTCCGCGATCCGGCGGGGACCCTCCCGCTGGACGCGTCGGCCGTCCCCAGCATCGCGCTGATCGGCCGCGCCGCCCGCGACGCCCGCTTCCTGGGCGGTGGTTCGGCGACCGTCTACCCCGCCCGAGTCGTCTCGCCGCTCGACGGTCTCACCGAGGCGCTGCCGGAGGACGTCACCCTGACGTACGCCATCGGCGCCGACCCGAACGACCAGCTGGAGGTCGCCACCAAGGGATTCGAGCTGCGGGCCGTCCTGCGCGACGCGCACGGAGACGTCCTGACCGAACAGCCCCTCACCCTCGGCCGCGTCCGCTGGATGGACGCGGCGCTGCCGGACGATGTCGACTACGACGCCCTGGCGACGGTCGAGATCACCGGCACCTTCACCCCGCGCGACAGCGGGGGCCACCACTTCGGCACCGGCGGTACGGGAGACTTCCGGCTCACCGTCGACGGCACCGTGCTGCACGACGGGGCCGACCCGGACGGCGCCGACCCGATGGAGGTGCTCACCGGGCGGCCCGTCGCCCGGGGCACCATCGCTCTGGAGGCCGGGCGGGCCGTCGAGGTCAGTCTCCTCCACCGCGCCCCGAAGGTCGCCTACGGGCCGATCCGCGGCGTCACCTTCGGTCTCACCCACCGCGACCCCGAGCGCGACGGGGACCGGCTGATCGAGGAGGCCGTCGCCGCGGCCCGCGCCGCCCACACGGCCGTCGTCGTGGTCGCCACCACCGAGCGCGTCGAGTCCGAGGGCTTCGACCGGGCGGACCTGCGGCTGCCCGGCCGCCAGGACGAGCTGGTCGCCCGCGTCGCCGCCGCCAACCCCCGTACCGTCGTGGTCGTGAACGCCGGGGCCCCGGTCGAGATGCCGTGGCGGGAGGACGTGGCCGCGGTCCTGCTGACCTGGTTCCCGGGGCAGGAGGGCGGCGCTGCCCTCGCCGACGTCCTGCTCGGCCGGGAGGAGCCGGGCGGCCGGCTGCCCACCACCTGGCCGGCCCGGCTGGAGGACGCCCCCGTCACCCGCGTCACCCCGGAGGACGGCGTCCTGCCGTACGACGAGGACCTCCTCGTCGGCTACCGGGCCTGGGAGCGGCACGCCGCAGCCCCCGCGTACCCCTTCGGCCACGGGCTCGGCTACACCACCTGGGAGTACCTGGGCCTGGAGGCCGCCGGCGGGCGCGCCCGGGTACGGCTCCGCAACACCGGCGCCCGGCCGGGCCGGGAGACCGTCCAGCTCTACGCCGAGCCCGTCACCCCGGCCGAGGGCCGCCCCGCCCGGCAGCTCGCCGGCCTCGCCACCGTCGCGGCGGAGCCCGGCGAGACGGTCGAGATCGAGATCGTCATCGCGGAGCGGACCTTCCAGGTCTGGGACGAGGAGGCCGGGGTTTGGGCCGTCTCCCCCGGCCCGTACCTCCTGCACGCGGCGCGCAACGCGGCCGAACCCGTACTGACCATCCCGCTGTCCGTCCCCGGACGGCCCTGAGACCGCCCCGGGCGCCGGAACCTGACACCCGGCGCCCGGGGCCCCGTCCCTCCCCCTGCAACGCCCCCTGGAAGGACCCCCGCCGTGCAAGCCGATGTCAGCGTCGTCGGAGCCGGACTCGCCGGCCGGCCACGGCATCCGCTTCCTGCCCACCGTCGTCTGGGCCGAACGCGGCGGGCTGCGCGCCGACGGCCACGGCGACTCCGTCCCCCGCTTCCACGTCACCTGGGGCACCGGCCCCGCCGTCGTCGCCCCCTTCGTCCGCAGCGCCCACGAGGCCGCCGCCGCGGGGCTGCTGCGCTTCCACCACCGACCTCGACTCCAGGGCCTGGGCGGCTTCCTCCTGGATGCCGAGGGTGTCGAGCAGGGGCTGGACACTCACCCGTACGAGCCCTTGCGGACAGCTGCGATCCGCAAGGGCGGTGACCTCAGGACGCGGGCAGGGTCGACACGACCTTGCCGGAGGCGTCGGCAGCGAGATAGCCGCTGGCCCTGTAGTCGTTGCTGAGGTAGAAGCGCAGTGTCGGACGGTCGTCGTTGAAGGTCCAGCGGTCGACGACCACGTAGCGCATCGTGGGGTCGTCCACCTTGAGGTCGCGTTCGCCGCGCTTCATCAGCGCGGGGAGGCTGTCCCAGGGCATCGTGGACACGTCGAAGGGCTGCTCGTCGGCGTCGTCGGCGCTGATGGTGCCGCCGGGGCCCGTCTTCCTGGCCACGCCGGCCCGGTACTCGTACGCGTCATAGGTCTTCGCGCCGGGCCGGGTCGGGATGTTCGCCAGGGCATACTCCTCATAGACCGTCAGATCCTTGATCGTCGTGGTGCCGCTCGCCCGGCGCAACTCTGCGATGACGGCCCGGACGTTGGCGGTGGTGAGGAGGCTGCCGCGGACCGCGGGCGCGGATGCGGAGGCGGAGGCGGAGGCGGAGGCGGAGGCGGACGGGACCGTGCCCGAGCTCTGGCCGGGGGTGCGTACGGCGCCGGTCGGCCAGGCGCCGCCCTTCGCCCCGGAGGTCCCGCCGCTGCCGTCGCCACCGTCGTTGCCGTCGGGGAACAGATTCACGACGCCGATCACCGCGGCGGCCGCCAGCGCGAGGCCGACGGCGAGGCCTGCGGCGCGCTTGCGCGGGCTCGAGGGCGCGGGGGTGGGCAGCGTCGGCGGGCCGAAGCCCGCGCCCGGCGCGGCGGGCGGGCCGTAGGCGGGGTGCGCGTACGGTGCGGGCGCAGGCGCGTACGGGCCGGGGGCGGGAGGGAGGGCGACGGGGGCGGAAGGAACAGCGGCGGAAGCAGGAGCCGCGGCCGCGCCGCCCTCCGCCTCCGCCAGCAGCCGGTCCAGGAGCGCCCCGTCGGGCCGCTGCGCCGGATCGCGGACCAGGAGCCGGGTCAGTACGGGACCCAGCGCGCCGGACCGCACCGGCGCGGGAATCGGGTCGTCGAGCACCGCGACCACGGTCGCGAGGCTGGTGGCGCGGCGCAGCGGGTGGTGGCCCTCGGCCGCCACGTACAGAAGCATGCCGAGCGACCACAAGTCGGAGGCCGGGTTGCCCTCCTCGCCGCGGACCCGCTCGGGGGCGATGAACTCCGGCGAACCGATCAGGTCGCCGGTGGAAGTGAGCCGGGAGGTGACACCGTCGAACGCGGCGATGCCGAAGTCGGTGAGCACGGCCTCGCCTTCGTGGCGGAGCAGGACGTTGGCGGGTTTGACGTCGCGGTGCTGGATGCCGGCGGCGTGCGCGGCGCGCAGTGCGGAGAGGACCTGGCGGCCGAGGGCGAGCACCTCGGGGACGGGCATCGGGCCCGCTGCGAGCCGGTCGTACACGGAACTGCCCTCGACGAGCTCCATCACGATCCACGGGTGCGAGCCGTCCTGCGGCTCGACGATGTGGTGGATCGTCACGACGTGCGGGTTCGACACCCGGGCCAGGGCGCGGGCTTCGCGGACGGCGCGTTCGCGCAGCTGTGCGGCGAATCCGGGGTTCGCGTCCTCGACGGCGGGGTCGGGCGGGCGGACCTCCTTGAGGGCGACGTCTCGGTCGAGGGCGATGTCGCGGGCGCGCCAGACGGTGCCCATGCCGCCGCTACCGAGGCGGGAGATCAGTCGGAAGCGTCCGTCGACCAGGGGTCTTCGGTCGTGATTCGTGCTCATGGGCAGTCATCGTAGGCGGATTCGGGTGACAGGCCTGAGCGGGCCCGGCCTGTCACCCGGCGAGGGGTGCGGCGGTGGCTACCGGGCCGTCTCGTACGCGCCGGACAGCACCTCGACGCGCGGCGAGCGCTCCGTGTCGACCACCGGGCAGCGGACCGCGCCGAGCGCCGGGCTTCCGGCGGCGACCAGTCGGCTTCGACAGAAGGAATACTCCTGGTATTCGGTTTTCACCATCCGTGACCTTTCCTGAACCGTACGAGCCCTGGCACGTCACGCGGTCGCGCTCCCGCAAGCCGGCAGGCGTGCTCCGCCCTGCCCGGAGCCCGCTCGTCACGTCGCTGAGCGCGCCCCTCGCGGATACTCTGGGATTCATGATCGAGTCCGGACGGCCGCGGCTCCGTCGGAGCTACGGTTACGGCAGGCTTGTGCGGCTGTCACCGGTGATTCTGACCGTCGTGATCGCCGGCCTGGCTTACGCCACCCCGCCGGAGATGGCCTTCAGCCGCCTCCTACCCGCGGCGCCGGCTCTGGCCGCCGCCATGTGGCCGGTCCTCCCGACCGTCCTGCTCGGGACCGTCTGCCTCTTTCTGATGATCGGCCTCAGCTTCGTCTTCCCCGATCTGGGGACGTGGTGGACGTGCGGGGGGATCGTCGCGGTCACCGTGGCCGCAGCATACGGAAGCCATGTCCGGCTTCAGCGGGAGCGCACCCTCTTTCAGGTACGGCTCGTCGCCGACGCGGCCCAGCAGGTGGTGCTACGGCCCCTGCCGCACCGTTTCCGGAACGTCGAGATCGAATCGCTGTACCTCGCGGCCGCCGCGGAAGCCCGCATCGGCGGGGACTTCTACGAGGTGGTCGATACGCCGTACGGCGTACGACTCCTCATCGGCGACGTGCGGGGCAAAGGGCTGCCGGCAGTGGGGGCGGCCGCGGCCATCGTGAACGCCTTCCGGGAGGCGGCACACGGCGAGGCCTCCATGGCCGACATCGCCCGCAAGCTCGACGCCAGCTGCGCCCGGCACAACGCCGCCCATCCACCCGAGGCACCGATGGAACGCTTCGCCACCGCGCTGCTCGTCGAGATCCCGCATCAAGGCACCCGCATCACCATCGTCAACTGCGGACACCCCCCACCGTTGATCCACAGCCTGAAGAACGTGCGCATCCTCGAGCCGTCCGCCCCGTCGCCCCTGCTCAGCCTCGCGGAGTTGATCGGTGACCAGTACCGTGCGGACGCCTTCGACTTCGCTCCCGGCGAGCTTCTCCTCCTCTATACGGACGGGATCGCCGAAACCCGCGCCCGGGACGGTGAGTTCTTCCCGTTGACAGAATGGATGCGTCGACAGCTCCCCACACCTCCCCGTGATCTGCTCACGGCCCTGCACCACGACCTCCTCCGTCACAGCAGGGGCAGCCTCGACGATGACATCGCCGCCTTGGCCGTACGCCTGCACACTCCATGAGCCATGCGCACGCAGAGGCCGTGAGCTCCCACGCCGCTCAGCAGTGACCGTCGGCACCCGCGGCGGGCGCGCGGCCGTCACGCCACGGGCAAGGCCTGTTCCGCCCAGATCGTCTTCCCTGCCGGCATGTAGCGCGTCCCCCAGTGCTCGGTGAGCTGGGCGACCATGAACAGTCCACGTCCGCCCTCCTCGTCGCTGCCGGCGTAACGGGCATGCGGTGAGGTGTGCTGCGAGTCGGAGACCTCACAGATGAGAGAACGGTCCCGGATCAACCGCAGACCGATCGGGCCGGAGGCGTGGCGGATCGCGTTGGTGACCAGTTCGCTGACCACCAGTTCCGTGGTGAAGACCAGATCGTCCAGTCCCCACCGCCCCAGCTGTTCCGCGGCCATCGCACGTGCGCCTGCGACGAGCGCGGGGTCCGAGGGCAGCTCCCAGGTCGCCACCTGACGTGACCCCAGCGCACGGGTGCGCACGACGAGGAGGGTCGCGTCGTCCTGCACCTGGTCCGATGCCAGCTCCGCGACGATCTGGGCGCACAATCGGTCGGACGACGATCCCCGCTGCTCGCCGAGTACCGCCGCCAACCGGTCCAACCCCACGTCGATGCCCTTCCCCCGGGCCTCCACGAGGCCGTCGGTGAACAGGACGACCAGACTTCCCTCGGCGAGCTCCACTTCCGCGCCCTCGTAGGGAAGCCGTCCCACACCCAGAGCAGGCCCCGGCGGCAGACGAAGGAAGCTGACGGGGCCGTGCGGCTGCACCACAGCCGGGGGCAGGTGTCCCGCCGCCGCCCAGCTGCTCGTCCGGGAGGCCGGGTCGTAGATCCCGTAGACGCACGTCGCGCCGACGGCGCCACTGTCGTCTGCGCCCTTCCCGTCCTGGTCCGACGCGTCCTTGCCGACTTGATCGTTCAGCCGGGCCAGGAGTTCATCGGGTGCGAGGTCCAGCTCGGCCAGGGTACGCACCATCGCGCGCAAGCGCCCCATGGTGGCAGCGGCCCCGAGTCCGTGCCCGACGACGTCCCCCACGACGAGTCCGACACGTGCCCCTGAAAGCGGAATGACGTCGAACCAGTCTCCGCCGGCGCCCAGGTGGCTGTCGGCCGGCAGGTAGCGGCTCGCCGCCTCGACCGCGCTCAGCTCGGGCAGGGATCGTGGCAGCAGGCTGCGCTGGAGCATGAACGCGGCGGTGCGCTCCCGGCGGTACCGCCGGGCGTTGTCGATGCATACGGCGGTCCGCGACGCCAGCTCCTCGGCCACTGCGCGATCGCCGTGGTCGAAGGGTTCCGAGTCGTCGCCCCGCACGTAGGTGACGAGGCCCAACGGCGTCTCCCGCACCATCAGCGGGACGTAGAGCCGCGTCGGCGCGACCACGGCGTCCGTGGTCGACCGGCCCCTCGCCAGGCTCTCGGCCTGCGACGATCCGGCAGCGTACGCGACCCGCTGGGCCACCCGGGAGGGTTCCCCGTCGGAATCCGCCACGCGGACCAGGTCCCATGGCGTGCCGGGCTTCGGTTCCCCTCCCTCGAGCACTTCTGCCACGACGTCGACGAGCAAGGCGTCGGCGTACTGCGGCACGGCGACCTTGGCGAGCTCCGCCGCCGTTTCGGACGGGTCCAGCGTCGACCCGATCCGCGCGCCGGCCTCCGCGAGGAGCGCGAGGCGCTGCTGCGCACGGTAGTGGTCGGTGACGTCAATGGACTGCTCGCACACGCCCACCGGCTCTCCCCGGCCGTCCAGCAGTCGGAAATAGGACGAGGACCAGACCTGCTCACGTCGCGGGTCGGCCGGAGAGCGCCCCCGGAAATGCACGTCGATGACCGGCTCACCGGTCTCGAGGATCTGTTGGACGAGGTCCTCCGGCGGGGCCAGATGCTGGGTGGTGAGGACATCACCGGGAAAGAGTTCGGTCATGGAGCGGCCGAACAATGCTGTGAGGTCGCCGCCGAGCTCCCGGACACTGGATGCGTTGGCCCACAAGAGGCGCGCGTCGGGACCGTAGATGGTGAGTGTCACCGGCGACTGGGTGACGAGCCCCTGCAGCATCGCCTGTCGGGTCTCCCACCAGCGAAGCTCCTCCAATTCAACCGCCATGAGGACGGCGGAGGGGGCCTGGCCGGAGGAGACCCCGTCGGAGGCGGGGGTCAGGGGATGCAGAGTCACTGCCACCCGTACGGTGTCTCCGCTGCGGTGGCGCACGTCCACGACGGCACTGCGTGTCCCATCGAGCCGCAGCCGCTGATACGACCGCGGCTCTTCCGATCTGTCGCGATCGGCGTGCGAGGTTGCGATCAGGTCCACCGCCCGGCGTCCCAGGACCTGCGAAGCCGGATATCCCAGTAGTGCCTCGGCCTGACGACTCCACCCGACGAGCACTCCGTCTGCGGCAAGCAGGGCGAAGGCGGCCGGGGGCGGGCTGAGGTGCCCCCCTTCGTCCGCCCCGGCAGGAGGAATGAACGGTAGCCGTTCCATGCCCCCATCATCCTTCCGGGCGGTCGCGACCGCAGTGCGCTCGATCCCGTCCAGGCGGCCACCGCGCAGCGCGGGCGGGTGCGCGGCCTCCCGTGTTCTCCACTGAGGGGTCTCATCGAAGCCCCGACACGGGGAGGTCGTGCGCCGTGAATTCGGGGCCCGAACCGGAGCGGATCGGCCCTTCGTGGTCCTTCTGGACTCGAAAAGACGACGGCGGTCGCTCGAGGCGTCGTCCCGATGCATGGCCCGCGGGATTCATTCGATACTTTGTTCGAGATTCTGGCCCGGACCATCGAGGCTCGGCGGCTCGGCATGCATTCCGCTTGTGCGGGGATCGGGGACGGGGCCCGGGTCGCAGGTGCGGGCCGGGGTGGCAGAGGCGGGCCGGGGTGGCAGAGGCGAGCCGGGGTGGCAGGGGCGGGCCGGCCCTGGGCCCGTCGCCGCGGAGCCGGCGCCGCAGGACGAGTCCCGGAAGCGACGCCGGTGACTCGGACCCACGGTGCCCGGCTGAACCACGGGGACCCGCCCCTCGGCCTCCAGACCGTCCCCACCCCTACAGCCCCCTCCTCTCGCTGGACCGGACGGCGACCTCACCCATGGGCGGCGTCGCAGAACCAAGATCCGGACCGTGCTGGAAGTGCACTGCCGGCCGCTCGTTCAGTGCCGCGGGAACGCCAGTGCCGTCGGGGCCGGCCCCAGCGTCGTCGTGCCAGGGGGCGACCGGTGGCCCAGCCCCGTGCGGTACGCGTCCAGCGCGGCCTCGGTGCGGCCGCCGCGGCGCAGAAGGTCGCCCAGGAGACGGCACAGATCGGCGAGGTCGCCGCTCGCGCCGCTGCGCTCCAGCAGCCCCAGCGCCATGACGTAGTGCTCCTCGGCGGTCTCGTTGTCCCCCCGCTCCTCGGCGATCAGCCCGAGGAGCCTGTGCGCACCCCCCGCGTGCACCGCGCCGTGCCGGTCACCCAGCTCAAGAAATGCGGAGAGCAGATCCGACGCCTCGCCGTGCCGGCCGAGCCGCCGGAGGACATCGGCCAGCTCCACCTCCACCTGCGCGGTGAACAGCGCCGCGCGTTTGGCGTTCAGCATGTCCCGAGCGGCGCGCAACTCCTGTTCAGCTGCCTCCAGTTCGCCGTTCTGAGCCTGGACGTAGCCGCGCATCCAGTGGCAGTGCGCGAGATCGGTACGCAGGCTCAGCTGCTGGTAGATCGCCTGCGCCTTGGCCAGTGAGGCGTCGGCGTCGGCCGTGCGCCCCTCGGCGAGGAAGGTGCGAGCCACCTGCCGGTGCATGCCCGCCACCAGCGCCGGATCGTCGACCTGCGGAGCCAGCGCCAGGGCGAGCTCGGCGGCGTGCGCGGCACGGGCGTGTGCGCCCATGTCGATGTACGGGCCGATCACGGCGGCGTACAGGATGACCAGAGCCTCGGGGTCGACCAGGCCGCTCGCGCCGAGCTCGTCGATGGTGGATTCGAGGAGGTAGCAGGCGTAGCGCAGCTCCCCGGCCAGGAGGTGCGCGACGGCACGGCCCCGGATCGCGCGTGCGCGGCGGGGCAGCGGCTCCTCGGCGAGGAGCCGCTCGGCGGCCTGGAAGTGGCGGCCCGCGTCGACCAGTTCACCGGTCTCCAGGGCACAGTCTCCGAGCCCGAGCAGCGCCTCGGCCTGCTCGGGAACGAGTCCGAGATGCTCCGCGTCGGCGAGGAGCCGGCGGTAGCGCACGGCAGCCTCGTCCGCCGTCCCCGTGGCCAGCTGCTGGTGGGCGTCGGTGAGAGCGAGACGCAGTTCGGTGGCGAGGTGCGCGGGGCGGCCGGTGGCCAGTTCCTCGTACGACGTACCGAGCCGCTCCGCAAGGAAGCGCAGTGCGGTCTCCGAGGGCCTGACCTTGCCCGACTCCAGCGTCGAGACGTACGCGGGGGTGTACGAAGGCTCGGCCAACTGTCGCTGCGTCAAACCGCGTTGAGCGCGCAACCGCTGCACTCGGCGGCCGATCGTGGCCGGATCGTCCATGCGGACCCCCCTTGTTCGTGAACTCCCCAGTATCCAGAAGCAGTAGGCATTGCGCACCCCTCGCCTTCCCCCTAGGTTAAGCGACTCGTTCAACACACTTACTGATGCGCTTAACTCGCCTGACAAGGGGCTGATTTCATGCGTTCAGCACGACGCGGAGCCATGGCGGCCGGAGTGGCCGTCGCCCTCGCGGCCGTACTCGCCGCCGCACCCGGCAGCGCCGCCGCGGGCCCGACGGCACCCCCCACGGCCGGAGTCGAGGTCGAAATACCCGGGCCGGAACACGGGTCGCCGGCCGGTTCCGGGCACACGCATGTGCCGCCGGAGGGCCAGAACCAGCCGGCCTCCCGCCTGACGGCGACCGAGACGGTCGCCGACGGCGAGGTGACCAAGATGGTCGACACCGGCCCCACCGCCGACCGGCTCGACATCGTCGTCGTCGGAGACGGCTACACCGTCGCCGAACTGCCCCGCTTCCACGCCGACGCCCAACAGAAATGGGCCGAGCTGACCGCCGTCGAGCCGTACACCACGTACCGCAACCTCTTCAACGTCTGGACCGTCGACGCCGTCTCGAACCAGTCCGGCGTCTCCGGCGACCCCACTCCCGACACCCTCCGGGACACGGCCCTCGGCTCGTACTTCTGGTGCGACGGCATCGAACGGCTGCTCTGCGTCGACCAGGACAAGGTCGACGGATACGTGGCGAAGGCCCCTGAGGCCGACCTGGTGCTCGTCCTCGCCAACAGCACCAAGTACGGTGGCGCGGGCTACAACGAGCCCAGCAAGACCCTCGGCTACGAGGGAATCTCAACGGCCTCGGCGGGCAACGAGAAGTCCGGCCAGGTCGCGATCCACGAGACCGGCCATTCCCTGGGCAAGCTCGCCGACGAGTACTTCTACCCCGACTACCCCGGCTACGAGCGGTACGTGGGTCCCGAGCCCACCGACTCCAACATCACCACCTTCACCGCCGACGAGCTGGCCGACCGGGGTGCCAAGTGGCACCGCTGGCTCGGTGAGCAGTCTCCCGACGGCGGCACCGTCGGCGCGTACGAGGGCGGCGGCTACTACGTCACCGGGCTGCGGCGTCCCACCGAGAACTCCCTGATGCGCTCCCTCGGCAAGCCCTTCAATCTGCCTGGAGTGGAGGCGATGATCGCCGGCTTCTACCGCGAGGCGCGCATCGCCTCCCCCGTCACGGCCACCGATCGCACCCTCCGCGCGGGCGACACCGCCCAAGCCCTCGTACCCCGGCTGACGGGGGCGGACGGACGTCAGCTCACGATCCGCTGGTACCTGGACGGGCGGGAGATGAAGTCCCTCGCGGGCCGCACCGACGTACGCGTGTCCGACCTGGGTCTGCGGCTGCTCGACCTTCGGAAGCACACGCTGTCCCTCACCGCCGAGGACCGTACGCCCTCGGTGCGGGACCGCGCCATTGCCCGGACGATGAGGTCCACGGTCAGCTGGACGGTCCGGCTCTGACACCTCCGGCGGGCATGCGTCGCGGTTCGGCGATTCCGGACGCGGCCCGGCCATGGCCGACTGGGTCCCCCAGGCGGCGGCCGGGCTGGTCGGGCGGCGACGATCGTTCGGTGGTGGCGACTGCCCGCGGTCGAACCCGCCTCCCCACCGAGCGGGCAACTGGCACCAGGGCCCGTGCCATTCACGGACCAGCACTCCACCGACAACGACCGTCACGGCCGTTCCGGCTGGGTCGGACGCGCGGCGCCATGTCTGCGGTGGCGACTCTCCGTCCCGTCGCGCGACTCGGACGGTGGCGGCGTTGCGCCACGTGGCGTGGGGTAGCGCGTTTCGCGTGACTGTGGGCCGGTGCTCGTGAACCGCGACCGTCTAATGGAGAGGCGGCACAGTGGCGCACGAGCTCAGGCTTGAGCGCGACTTCGCCGCTCTGGAGCAAGCCGAACGCGACGGGAGGATCACCGCCGAACACGGGCTGTGAATGCGGTTCCTGGCCTGCAGCGTCGGCCGCAGCCGGATGTTCGTGCGGCTCGCCGCGTCCGTCGCGGCACGGCTGATGCTCGTCATGAATCGTCGGCCGCGGCGGGCGGAAGCCCGGTCGCGGCTGACGGTGGAACGGTCGGCTCTGCCGGATGCCGGCCGTGCGATGCGCGTTGTTGTCAGCGCCCAGTGCCGGCACGGGCGGCCGGCTCGGTGTCGCCGTGCCAGGTGGGCCAGCCCATCAGGCGTGGGCGTTCGGTGACCCAGGCGCGTGTGTCGGCGCCGATCTCCGCGTCGATCAGCCGCTCCAGCAGGGCGCTGTAGTGGGCGACCAGATCGCGGTGCGCGGGGTCGGCGGCCAGGTTGTGCATCTGCGCGGGGTCTTCCTGGCGGTCGTAGAGCACGACGTCGTTGTGGGCGAACAGCTCGTCGACAGACCGGGGCCGGTTCGGGTCCAGGGGCGCGAAGTAGCGGCCGAAGGTGTAGCGGTGGTCGTTGCAGGCACGCAGGAAGCCCCGCTTCGTCCAGTCCGGGCGCAGCTCGCCGGCCTCGATGCGCCGGGGGGCGTCGGGGTCGGCGAACTCGAACCAGAAATCGGCGTCCAGCATCATGATCGACTCGATGGCGCTCAGGACGCCGTCGCGCACCTGCCCGCCGTGCAGCGCGGGGATGAGGGACCGGCCCTTCAGGGCGGGGTGGCGGGTGGCGGTCTCGGCCTGGTCGAGACCGGCGAATGCCAGGAGGGTGGGGGCGAGGTCGACCGCGGAGGCGAGGGCATCGGTCCGGACACCGGCGGTCACGTCGGGGTGGGCGATGACGAGCGGGACGTGGAGGTTCTCGTCGTAGACCAGGCTGCCCTTCTGCCGCAGGCCGTGGGAGCCGGCCATCTCGCCGTGGTCGGCGGTGAAGACCACGACGGTATTGTCGGCCTGGCCGGAGGCGTCGAGGGCGTCCAGCACGTGCTCGATGCTGCGGTCGACGTCGCGCAGGGCGTTGAGGTAGAAGTTCAGGCCGTCGTACCAGTGCTCGTCGGAAGCCACCGGCCCGAACACGGTGTCGATCATGCGCTGGTACTCGGTGACGGCCGGGGCGGCGCCGGACAGGTCGTCGTGCAGGCTGGCGGGCAGGTCGAAGTCCCAGCGGCGCCGGTAGACCGGAATGTCGGCGGCGGCCTTCATTCGTACGGCATGGGCCAGCGGCGGCGGCAGCTGCACCTGGGACCGGCCGCCGTAGTCGAAGCTCATGATGTCGTGCGGGTTGACGAAGTTCACCGCCATGAACCACGGCTGCTCCGCCGCGACGACCGGTGCGCGGTCGCGCAGCCAGTGCACCGCCTGCCCGGCGATCACCGGGTCGAGCTTCAACCCGGCCCAGGCACCGCCGTCGATGTCGCCCCAGTCGTTGAACTCGCTGAACCCGTAACGTTCCAGGGCGTTCGTGGTGGGGGCCGGGTTCTGCGGGGAGACGTAGGCGTTGGACAGGTGCCATTTGCCCTGGTAGGTGCAGTAGTAGCCGGCCGAGCGCAGCATCGTGCCCAGCGTGCCCAGCCCTGGGTCGAGCGGGCGGATGTAGGGGATGTTGTCGTTGTCGTAGATCTCGGTCAGCGGCAGGTGCTGCCCGGTGTAGATCACCGACCGCGCCGAGCTGCACTGCGCCGAGGCGGTGTAGTACCGGTCGAAGGTGACACCGCGCTCGGCGATCCGCTCCCTGGCGGGCAGCGCGTACCCGTGCGCCCGGGGCAGGACGGCGCGTTCCTCGTCGGTGACGATCAGCAAAATGTTGGGACGACGCGCCACGGGCCTACCTGTCCTCACATTCGATCCGTCCGAAAGATGAACGAACATCCTGATACTGAGGGTTTTGACTTTATGTGTGGGCTCCGTGAGCCACCGCGTGTGACACAGCCGGGAAGGACCATCCAGGTGAGGCCCGTGCGCGTCGCGTCGAACCTCAGCGGCACGTTGACCAGAAGGCTGAGGTAGGTGACCTGGACGGATGTCGACAAGCACCGCGACTGCATCAAGAGTCTGCTCGGGACGCGGTGACCGTCTCTCGTTCGTTGGCCGACACCGGCCTTCAGGGGATGGAACACGCCTCGGGTCGTGCGTCGCCGTCACGGCACGCGATCTTCGTACGACTACGGCGGGTTCTGCGTCACTGTTAGCCTGCGGTCCATGATCAAGGGCGATTTGGCAGGTCGAATAGGCCGGATGGCGGGGGACAGCAGGCCGGAGCGCGTGCTGGTCGCCGCCAGCTTCGTCAACCGGGTCGGCAATGGTCTGTTCAACGCGGCGTCGGCGCTCTATTTCACCTTGGTCGTGGGCCTGCCTGCGGTGCAGGTCGGCGCCGCGCTCACCATCGCCGGAGTGATCGGCTTGTGCGCGGGGATACCTGGGGGACATCTCGCTGACCGGCGCGGCGCACGCGTGATCATGATGCTGGCCCTCGCGGTCCAGGCGGTGTCGATGGCGGCCCTCGTCCTCGTCGAGAGCTGGGCCGCGCTCACGGTCATCGCGACGCTCGACCAGATCGCCGCGGCGGTCGGAGGGGCGGCGTGGGGGGCTCTGGTGGTCCGGGTCGGGGGTGAGCGACCGGCCGTGTTCCGGGCGAAGCTGCGTACCTTCGTCAACCTGGGCGTCATCCTGGGAACGGTGGGTGCCGGGCTGGCGCTGGCCGCGGGCACCCGCGGCGCCTACGTCACGCTGATTCTCGGCAACGCGGCGAGCTTCGCCCTGTGCGCGGTGCTTCTGCTTCTGCTGCCCCGCTATCCGGTTCTGGCAGCGCCGCCGCGGCAGCGGCGCTGGCTCGTCTTCGCGGACCGTCCGTTCCTGACGTTCACCGCCCTCTACGGGGCCATGGGACTGCAGTACCCGGTGGTCTCCCTGCTCCTGCCGATCTGGATCTCCGAGCACACCGAAACGCCGCGTTGGACGGTGCCCGTGCTGTTCGCGGTCAATTCCGCCTTCTGCGTACTGATGCAGACCAGGATCGGCTCCCGCATCGAGACCCCGTACGAGGGCGGCAGGGCGTTTCGCACTGCGGGGCTGCTCTTCCTCGTCAGCTGTCCGATGATGGCGCTGGCGGCGTACGCCCCTGTCTGGGCGGCAGCGGGACTGGTCCTGGCGGCGATCTTCGTCCATAGCCTGGGAGAGGTCTGGGAGTCCTCGGCGTGCTTCGCCCTGGGTTTCGCTCTTGCCCCCGACCATGCCCAGGGCCAGTACCAAGGTGTCCTCGGCCTCGGCTTCAACGCGGGCCAGGCTCTTGCCCCCGCGATCCTCACCACGGTGGTGCTGGGCCTCGGCACGGCGGGCTGGCTGCTGCTGGCGTTGTTCTTCGCGATGCTGGGTGCTGCCGGCCCATCTCTCGCCCGCTGGGGTATGCGGACCCGGCCGCAGCCGGGCGTTGCTGCGGAAGCGACGACATGACCAGGGAGTCTCGATCTGCTCGTACTGCCCCTCGAACCCGCCGAAGTCGTCCACCGCCGCCGCGGGCACTTCCAGGGCGCCGGCCTGCACCCGCCAACCCTGTGGTCACCGAGTCGCTCCTGGACCGGCTCATCAACACCAGCCGTCAGGTGATCACGAACGGGCCAGCCGCCGCCCCAACAACCCCATGGCAAGGCCCGAAAAGCGGCCGATCGACTAACTCGTCCGGCCGAGGCTGATGAGATCGGGCAGCACCAGGAGAAACCCGACCAAGATCCAGCCTCCGCCGACGATTCGGAGCGTCTTCGGTGTCGCCGTCCCCGTGAACGGCATGTGTCGCGCGACAAGGGCGAAGGACTTTTCAGCCGCCCCCCGCACGTTCATGACGAGCACAAAGCCGGCCACGATTGAAGAAGCCCCCAACGATCCAGAACCTCCCTATGCCGTCGCTTGCCGCTTCGCCCACCACGACTCCTCACCCCAGAACCGGACAGCCTGCAACACCCCACGACCTACCCGGATGAAGGTCTCCGGCCGGCCTGAACGGTCAGGGTCTGGGGAATTACATGAACTTCGCCCTGGGCGACCAGTTGCCCTCCCGTGGTCCGAACGGCGGTCGATCGGGGCAGGGTGCGGTCCGTGTCGTGGGCTCCACGAGCGCGTTGTCGTACGCGTCGGCGACCGATTCGGTCGAGGCGTCGACACCGGCATCGATCTCGCCCTGGCGAGTCCACTGGTGCAGCGGCTTCGCGGCGACCGCCTTCATCGTCGGGCCGCAATTCGGCGACCATGCGCACCGCACGACGGCGCGGCTCAAGCGGGTACTCGGAAGGACGTGCCAGGACTCGGTCCTCTCGCGTGGTCGAGTCCCTGCCGAACCCGGAGCGGTTCGGACTCCGTCAAGTTCACTGCTCCGTCACAGGTGTGCCCAGGCCGAAGCGGAAGGCTTCGTCTTCCCCGCGAGGGCGCGATTCGGGCTCGACGCGCCGGCAGGCTCGGAGCGGACCGGCACTACACCATCCGATGGCTTCTGGGCGCTTTTGCATTATTGATCTTATCCGCGTCCTATCTCTCTATTTATCTGCCCGGGTCTCCTGGTGACCACTGCCCAGGCAGCAACCGGCTCGCCGTACTGAAGTCGAGGAGAGTGGAGAAGATGACGACATCGCCGAGATGGCGAACTGTTGCGGCCTCGGCCGCCACAGTCGCCGCGCTCGTCGTAGCACCCCTGGCAGGTGCGGGCCCCGCATTTGCCACGGACGACCCCTACCCGCCTCATCCGACGACGCCCAGCCACCCGTACCCGCCGAAGCCGCACCATCCCTATCCGCCGAAGCCGCCGAAGCCGCATCACCCGGACAAGCCGGATCACGGCGACCACCCTCACCATCCGCACCTCGCGGACACCGGGGACGACAACAGCGGCGTGATTCTGGGTGGTGTCGCGGCCGCTCTGGTCGCGGCAGGTGCCGGCACTGTGCTCGTCGCGCGCCGCCGTCGCCAATCATGACGGAACGACGACCCCGCATGACGTTCCGCGGGCGTCCCGGGCATGCCCGGGACGCCCGTCGGGCGCCCCGGCGCATCCTCGGTCCCGGGGCCAGGAAGGCGCTGCTCGCGGCCGCTGTTCTTCCCTCGGCGGCGGCCGCCTGGATCGCCGTCACGGGCGGGATCGCCGTCGCCGAGCTTCGCGCCGCCCAACACGACCTGGACGCGCTCCGGACGTCGGTCGCGGCGTCGGCGTCCATGGGGTCCCCGGGGGGCACCTCAGGGCCGTCCGCGGAGTCCGATCAGGAGCGCTTGCTGCGTTCGGCGGCCGCGCATGCCTCACGCGCCCACGACCTCACCACTGGACCTGCTTGGTACACAGCCGCCCAGCTACCTTTCTTCGGAAGGCCGTTCGAGACCGGACGTGGCATCGCGCATGCCTCGGACAGACTGGCCCGGGACGTCCTGCCGCCGCTGGTGCGAGCCGTCCCCCGGCTCTCGGCCGACGCTCACGCGAAGGGTGCCGCACACGCACTCGTGGGGCTGGAGAGCGAAGCGCCCGCGTTCGCGCGAGCCGCGCGTGTCGCCGCCGAGGTGCGGCAGGACGTCGCCCGTCTCCCCCACTCCAGCTGGCTGCCGGCGAGCGACCGTAGCCGTGCGGATCTGTCGGATCAGCTCGACCGTCTCGTCCCGGGGACGCGCGACGCCGCCGTCGCGGCCCGCGTGCTGCCGTCGATGTTCGGGGCGCACGGGCCGCGGCGCTACTTCCTCGCCTTCCAGAACACGGCCGAGGCCCGGGGTACCGGCGGCCTGCCGGGAGCCTTCGCCGTGCTGCGGGCCGACCGGGGCCGGCTGTCCTTCGAGCGCTTCGGGAACAACACCGAGCTGGACGGACTCCGCACGGATGTGGACCTCGGGGCGGAGTTCGCCGACAGGTACGGGAGCAACGAGCCCGGCAGTGCCTGGGCGAACTCCAACATGAGCCCGCACTTCCCGTACGCGGCCCGCATCTGGGCCGGGTACTGGCGCGCGCACACCGGTCAGCACATCGACGGCGCGATCGCCATCGACCCCGGCACCCTGGGCCTGCTTCTGCGCGTCGCCGGGCCGGCCCGACTGCCCAACGGCACCGCGCTCACCGCCGACAACGCCATGGACCTCACCGAGCGGACCAGCTACGCGAGGTACGCGGACACCGCCGAGCGCAAGGCGTTCTTCGTCGAGGCCGCGCGGGCCGCTGCCGAGCGGCTGATGAACGCGTTCGAGGACCCGAAGCTGCTTCCCGCTCTTCTGGGCGCCGTCCGCGATGTCCAGCAGGAAGGCCGCCTGCAGGTGTGGAGCGCGAACGCGGCCGAGGAGGAGCTGCTGATGTCGGGGGCGTTCGGAGGTGCCCTGCCCGACACACCCGGTCCTTTCGCAGGGCTCGTGGTGAACAACGCGGCCGGCACCAAGCTGGACTACTACCTGGATCGAAGCCTCGTCTGGGCGCCGGGTGCCTGCGCGGACACCGGCCGATCGGTCACCGCGACGGTGACGCTCACCAACGGGGCACCGACCTCGGGCCTGCCCGAGTACGTCACTCAAAGGGTCGACGCTCCGCCGTACCGGACCCTCCCGGGCGACAACCGGCTGCTGGTCGACTACTACGCCGGTCAGGGAGCGACTCTGGAGCGAGCCACTCTCGACGGCCGCCCGGTCGAGCTGATTCCCGGTGTCGAGCGCGGCCACCCCGTCTACACACTCGACCTGGAGCTGCCCCGGCAGTCCAGCCGCACGCTGGTGCTGCACCTGCGCGAGCCCGACGCCGACCGCCCCCCGACGATTCTCCGGCAGGCCCTCGTGACACCACTGAAAGCAACGGTGAAGCGGGCCGCCCCATGCGGCGGCTGACCAGGGACCATTCGAGGCCGCGTTCGGCTCCGATCGTGTCGCCGTCGCCGGAGGCGAAGAAGCCGATTGGGGTAATAACCACCGAAACGCCATGACGGTGATGTTTTAGGTCGTCTTGAATCCTAAGCTGACACGCGATCTCTGGCGTCGGCTCGACCGAGCCGCCACGCGCTCGTCAGCCACGTGTCGCTGCACCGACCGGGTCCCGCAGCGGATGGAGAGGACTCATGCGCCAGGAACAGGCAGAGAAGGCGGGACGTCCCGTCGGCCTCCCCGCCGCGGCGGGGAGCGCCGGGGTAGGGAGCGCCGGGGTAGGGAGCGCCGGGGTAGGGAGCGCCGACGTGGGTGCCGACAGCCAGGAAGTGGCCGAGTCGCCGCTCGGCGGTACGACACGGGGGCTGCACATCGTACTGGTCGCATACGGCTGCGATCCCACGCGCGGCAGTGAACCGGCCGTCGGGTGGGGATGGGCCGAAACCCTTGCGGAACGTGGGCACACCGTAGAGGTCCTGACGCACCCCGACCGGGACAACGAGCGCCAGATCAGGCGTCGGGCAGCAGAACTGGGTGACGTGGGACGGCGGATCAGACCCCATGTCATCCCGGTGCCGGACCTCCCGTCCTGGGCCGCTCTGCTGCCGGGCTTCGTGCGCGACAGCGCCCGGGAGTTCCTGCGTTACGACGGCTGGCAGCGCCGGGCCCTGGCCCACGCGCGCACCCATGGGCTCGACCGGGCCGATCTGGTGCACCACGTCTCGTACGTATCCCTCCAGGGCGGCTGTGCGCTGTACCGTCTGGGACCGCCTTTGGTGTTCGGTCCCGTCGGCGGTGGCCAGATCGCACCGCACAGCCACCGGCGTTACCTGGGCCCGGCGTATCTGCAGGAAGTCGTGCGGACCTTGCGGGTGCGCCATCTGGGCCGTCGGCCGTTGTGCCGCGCGACGCTTCGCGAGGCGGCGGCGGTCCTGGTCACCAACTGGGACACGGACCGGCGGGCTCGACGTCTGGGCCGCACCGATACCTGCCTGATGCTGGCGGACGGGATCCACGAATCGGTGATCCGACAGCCGCTGGAGGCCCCGCCGACGTGGTCCGCCCCTCACCGTCCGACGATTCTGTGGGTCGGCGGACTGACGGCGCACAAGGCACCCGAGCTGGCGCTGCGGGCGATGGTGCATGTCCGGGCGGAACACCCTCGGGCGCGCCTCGAATTCTTCGGCGACGGACCGCTGCGGCTCTCCCTGGAGCGACTCGCGCTGCGTCTGGGGGTGAGCGAGTCCGTCGTCTTCCATGGTGACGTGCCCTGGGCCGATCTCCGCGCGGCCTACGACGCTGCGGATGTCTTTCTGATGACAAGCCTGCGCGACTCGTTCGGCACACAGTCACTGGAGGCGTGGGCGAGAGGCTTGCCGGTGGTCCACATCGGTCACCAAGGCATCGGCGATTTCTCGGCCCCTGGCGGGGCGGTCTCCGTGCCGCTCGGCAACCCCGCCGATCTGCCGCAGCGCCTCGCGAACGCACTCAGCGCCGTACTGGGCGACGACGAAACACGCCACGGCATGCGCACAGCGGCGTTGGCATGGGCGCGGAAGCACACGTGGACGGCGAAGGCCCGAGTCGCCGAAGAGCTCTATCGCGTCGTCCTGTCCGGCGGAAGGCCGGCTGCCACGGCCTCCGCCGGAGATCGTCCTGTACGGAGCGTGGCCGAAGCCGCCGCACTCTCTACGACCAGGTGAAACAGGAGGTGGAACGAGTGCCGTCACCACAACCCACGCTCGGCCTGATCGCAGTCTCCAGCCGACGAAGCATGAGCTCCCTTCCTCGCGGTGGCGTGGCAGGACACCGGCTCGCCGTGTGCTCGCCCCGCCTCGGGGAAGCCGGATGACCCCGCTGCGCATTGCCGTCGTCCACAGCTTCTACTCCTCCGGGCAGCCCAGCGGCGAGAACGAGGCCGTGCGCGACCAGGTCCGCGCCCTGCGTCACGCCGGACACGAAGTGGCCCTGGTGGCCGCCCACACCGACACGCTGGCCCGCAGCCGCCTCTACCCGGTGCGGGCGACCGTGACGGTGGCCTCCGGCAGGGGCCGGAGCCCGATCGCCGAGCTGCGGGCGTTCGCCCCTGATCTGGTGCACGTCCACAACCTGTTTCCGAACTTCGGCCGCGGCTGGGTGCGCGCCTGGGACGGCCCCTTGGTCGCCACCCTGCACAACTACCGTCCGCTGTGTGCCGGCGCGACCCTCTCCCGCGACGGCGCCCCTTGCACCAGCTGCCTCGACGGTGACCGCTGGGCGGGTGTCCGGCACGGCTGCTACCGCGACTCCCGGCTCGCCACGGCACCACTGGCGTGGGCCAACAGGCGGGGGCCGACGGGCGATCCACTGATGCGTCGCGCCGACCGTCTCATCGTGGTGTCCGAACTCGGTCGCAGGACGTACCTCCGGGCCGGGATCGCCGCCGACCGCATCGCGCTGATCCCGAACTTCGTCGACGAGCCGGCCCCCCGCACTGACGGCGCATCGGACGAACGGTGGGTCTTCGCCGGTCGGCTCAGCCCGGAGAAGGGCTCCCTGGACCTGCTCCGTCGCTGGCCGGAGTCGGTGCCGCTGGACATCATCGGCGACGGTGAACTCCTCGCCCGGGCCCGGGCCACGGCACCCTCGTCGGTGCGGTTCCTCGGCCGTCTGGACCGCGCGGAACTGCGCCGACGCCTGCCGTCGTACCTCGGCCTCGTCTTCCCCAGCCGCTGTCTGGAGGGCGCTCCGCTGGTTCAGGTCGAGGCGTTGGCCGCCGGGCTGCCCATCCTCGCCTTCGACGGTTCGTCGGTCGCCGAGTCCGTCCGATCCCTCGGGACCGGTACGGCCGTCGGCTGGGGGGATCCGTTGGCGCCCGTCCTGGCCGACGCGGCCGAACGGTTCCCCGCCCTGCGTGCACACTGCCGCCGTGTCTTCGACACGTACTTCACCGAGGACGCCTGGCTGCGGCAGGTCGAGCGGCTCTATCACGAGGCCCTCGGGATCAGCCCGCTCGCTCCGTGACCATTCCGCGGGAGACGGCCGCCGAGTACAACGGGAGCCTGTGGCGCAGCACGACACACAGCAGGGCCACCGGGACCATGCCCAGCAGACCGTGCAGGACCTTCGCCGGCGCCCCGACGCCGTAACTCGCTGCCAGAGACCCGCTGCCGTACAGCGCGACCCCGACGGCCGCGTGGACGGCATACGGCCGGACGAGCGCCGACAGACGGCACAGCCCGGACCGGTGCCAGCGGACGAGCTGCTCCAGGTGCCCGACTCCGGCCGCGACGGACGCCGCCAAGGCGACGAGCGCCATGCCACGGCCGACCGCGACCGCAAGGCCCACGAGGACCACCGTGGCCGCCAGGACGAGCAGTTGGGTCCGCAGCAGGCTGCCCATCTCCTTGCGGATCTCGTCCACGGCGTAGCTGACCTGGCAGAGCAGGACGAGCGGGGCGCCTGCCGCCAGGACCGGCACCAGCGCACCCGCCGCTCCCCATCCGGGCCCGAGCAGGAGGCTCAGGGCGGCCGGGCCCACCCCCGCCAGCACGCCGAAGGAGACGCACGCGACCGCGGACGTCGCGCTGAGCACATCGGGCAGCACCGTGCCGAGCGGCCGCCCTTCTGCGTTGATGCGGGCCAGTGAGGGCATGACCGCACGCCGCAGGCTCTGGCAGAGCATGGCGACCGGCAGGCCCACCGCGAGCGTCGTGCGGGAGAACTGACCCGCTGCGGCCGGTCCGAGGAACCGGGAGACGGCGAACAGGGTGACATCGGCCGCCGTCATCTGGATCATTCCGTAGCCGGCGAAGGCTCCGGAGACGCGGAGCATCTCACGAGGCGGCACGTGAGGGCCGTCCGCGAGCGGCAGGCGAGCCAGCGACACCGCGGCCACCACGAGCGTCACCGAAGGCGTCACCACCTGGGCGGCCACCAGTCCGTACGGACTCCAGCCGAGGGCCAGCAGGACAGCGCCGACCGCCATGCCGGCGAACTGGGCCACGGTCTCGGTGAGCGCGCAGAACCGCGCGCGATCCAGGCGGCGCAGTGCGGCGACGGCCACCTGCGAGGCCGGCTGGGCAAGGAAGTACACGCCGTAGAGCTGCACCAACGAAGTGACCTGGGGCATTCCCCACAGGGTGGCCGCGAGCGGCGCCAGCGCCTGGCTCACGGCACAGCAGAGCACACCACTCAGCACGGAGACGCGGTACGCGCACCGGACGGTCTGCCGGGTCAGCTCCTCGGCACGCAGCAGATAGGTGGCGAGTCCCGCTCCGGCGACGTACCCGAGCACGGTCGTGGCCGCGGCGGCTGCGGCGAAGGCACCGAAGCTCTCAGGAAGCACGACGCGAGCGGTGTAGGCGGTGTAGCAGAGCTGGAGCACTGCGGCGGCGATCGCCGAGGCATAGTTCCAGACCAGGGCGACCATGGTGGTGCGTGCCTCAGGTGCTGCGGTGTCGGTGGACAAGGGCTCCCCATGTCTCAGAACCTGCCGCGGGCGGTGCGGACCGCGGAAACCGTCGGGGCGAGGGCGGGCGGAGGGCAGGGCGGCACGAACATTTGGTGCCGGGTCCCCCCGTGCAGCGCGATACTCCGTCAGCAGCGGCCGCTCTCCCAGGAACGACATCCCCTGACGTACGACATTCTCGAGTCGGGGCCGTACGTCGTTCGGTAGACCGGCCCAGGACTCGCCCGTTCGCGGGATGTTCGGCCAGCGCCGCGGCCTGAACGGCCGGCCGCCGGAATCGGTGGACGGTTTCGCGTCAGGCCGGTCGGCGAAGGCGACACGGCATCACCGAGCGGTATCCGGGAAGCACATCGGCTGCCATCGGGTCGGGTTCGTCGGCAGACACGCCCGTCGGCGCTCTTCTCCCGACCCACCCACAGGTAAAATGCCCGTTATGCCACGAGCTGTTGCGACGCGATCAGTGGTGAACGAGCGCCCACGCCTGCCCCTGATCGCCATGGCGGCTTTCTGGACTCTCCTGGGAGGTATCCCCGCACAGTTCGGGCTGAACGGGCCCGCCACGGTACTGATCTTCCTCGCCGCCGTGATCGCGCTGCCCTATGCCACGCTGCGTCGGCCGGTCCTCGCCCACACTGACCACCCGACCGTTCTCCGGCCGTCGTCAGGGGTGCCGCTTCCCCTGTGGCTCTTCGCCGGCCATGTGATCGCCTCGGAAATTCATCAGCGCACCGAGGCCGGAGCCCAGAACACCCTGGTGTACGTGTCCTTCGTCGCCGTGATCGCCCTGGCCGCCGCGTGGACGTCGACGGAGTCGCCCCTGCGGCTCCTGCGCTGGCTGCGCGGCGCGTCCGTCGTGGCCGCCATCGCCTATCTGGTGACGGTGGTTCTGTTCGGGCCGGGGAACGGCGTCCTGTACCCCGGGCGTCTGTTCGGTGAGGTCGTCTGGATCGGGATGGTCGGCGCCGTGCCGCTGGCGGAGCGTTCGCGCCGGGGTTGGCTCGCGCCGTGCCTGCTGGTGACCGCCGACATCCTGTCCCTGTCCCGTACGTCCGCCGCCGTGTGTCTGGTGCTGGTCCTCGGGATGGTGCTCAAGGGCCGAGGCCGGGGTGAGTTCCGTCGGGCCTTCGCGCTCGCCACGGTGATGGCGGTTGCCGCGTACCTCCTGGTGGAGAGGTTCCGGCCGCTGCAGAACCGCTTCACCCAGAACGACAAGCAGACCTTCGCAGGGGTGGAGATCGGCACCTCGGGTCGTTCGTGGCTCTGGGAGACCACCTGGGCCTCGATCAAGGAGGCTCCGTGGCTCGGCCACGGCATCGGCAGCGTGGAACGTGTCGTCGGCCATCCGCACAACGACTATCTGAGGCTGTGGCACGACCTCGGACTGCTCGGTCTCGTCCTGTGGACGCTGGCGATCCTCGTGATCGGACGCCGGGTGTTCCGCCGCAGACGTGCCGCGCGGAACGACGACGACTGGGCGATCCACCAGGCCGCCCTGCTCGCCGTGGTCGGGCTGAGTCTCAACGTCGCCACCTCCAACCTGCTCGTCTACCTGTTCGTCATGATGCCGGTCGCTGTGGTCATCGGTACCAGCCTGGGCCGATCCGCGAGCGACCCCGATCCCCGTCCAAGACACCCAAGTTCCTCACCTCCGAAGGGGCGCACGTTGGATCTGCGTGGTTTCCTCAAGGCCCTGCGACTTCGATGGCTCTCCATCACCGCTCTCGCTCTCGTCGGTCTCGGCGCCGGAATCGCCTTCACCTCGTTCTCGACTCCCCAGTACCGGGCCACCAGTCAGATCTTCGTCTCCGCCCGTACGACGTCGGACATCACGGAACTCAATGCGGGCAACACGTTCTCGCAGGCACGCGTGGAGTCCTACGCCGACATCATCACCAGCCCCCGGATCGCCGAACTCGTCGTCCAGCGGCTCAACCTGCCGATGACCCCGGCCGGGCTGGCCAAGCACATCAGCGCCGAGGTCAAGCTCGGCACGGTGCTGATCGACATCACCGTCACCGACCGCAACCCGGCGCTGGCCGCACGGATCGCCAACACCGTCGCGAGCGAGGGGAGCAGCGAACTCGTGAAGCTGGAGACGCCGCAGGGGGAGACGCTCTCCCCCGTGAGCATCGGCGTCACGCGCAAGGCCGAAACGCCGACCACTCCGATCAGCCCGAGGCCCCTGCTCAACACCTTGGTCGGACTGTTCGCCGGCCTTCTCGCCGGCGTCGGCCTGGCTGCCCTGCGCGACACGCTCGACACGACCCTGCACACCGGCGCCGCGATGGCCGAGGCTACCGGGCTGGCGGTTCTGGGCACCATCCCGTTCGACAAGGAGGCGCCGGACAAGCCGATCGCGGCCGGCCCGGCGGCCCACGGTGCCCGCGCCGAAGCCTTCCGGCTGGTGCGGACCAACCTGCAGTTCGCCCAGGTCGACCGCAAGCCCCGGGTGATCATGGTGACGAGCCCACTGCCGAGCGAGGGCAAGACCAACACCGCCACCAACCTCGCGCTCTCCCTGGCCGAGACCGGCGCCAGGATCTGTCTGGTCGACGCGGACCTGCGCAACCCCTGTATCGCCAAGACCTTCGGACTCGTCCAGGGCGCCGGTCTCACCAGCGTGCTCATCGGCGCGGCGACCGCCCTCGACGTCATGCAGCAGTTCGGGGAGCAGGGCCTCAGCGTGCTGACTTCGGGACCGATCCCCCCGAACCCCGGGGAGCTGCTCGCCTCGGAACGGATGCGGGAGATCCTGAGGGACCTGACGGAGGACTTCGACACCGTCGTCGTGGACAGCGCCCCCCTGCTTCCCGTCGCCGACACCGTGGGGCTCGCCCCGATCGTCGATGGAACGGTCCTCGTCGTGCGAGCCCGGCGCACTCCGGCCGAGCGCGTGAAGGCGGCGGTCGACACCCTGCACTCGGTGAGCGCACCGGTCCTCGGCAGCGTCCTGAGCATGGTCCAGCTGACCAACAGCGGGTACGGGTACGGGTACGGCTACGGGGAGCGTCCCGCCGGCCTGGAGGACCTTCTCGTACCCCCGCAGAAGGCGGAAGCCGACGCGCTCGGAACCCCGCAGTGACCGCGTTCACGGTGCTGTTCGTCTGCACCGGCAACCTCTACCGATCGCCGATCGCCGAACGGTTGCTCCCCGTGCATCTGGGCGCGGCCACCGATGGCTTCCGGAGCGTCAGCGCCGGAACAGCGGCGCGGCCGGGAGCTTCGCTGAACCCCTGGAGCACGGCGGTGATCGAGGATCTCGGAGGCCGGGCCGCCGAGTTCAGGACCCGACGGCTGACGACCGAGCTGATCGGCTCGGCCGACGTGGTACTCGGGCTCGCTCGGGAGCACCGCGAGGCCGCGGTTCAGCTTCGGCCCGCGGCGCTGCGGCGCTGCTTCACGCTGGAGGAGTTCGTGCGCCTCACGGGCGGACGTCGTTTCGAGGGCGGCCCCGCGGCCGCGGTGGCCTACGCCGCCGCGGCCCGCGGCCGAAGCGCCCCCGTGGCACCGGAGTCGGACGACGTCGAGGACCCCGACGGCCGCCCCCTGGCCGAGTTGCGCGTCTGCGCCGATCGGATCGACCGAGCGCTGCGCCAGGTGGCGGCAGCGCTCACGGCCGGTCAGGACCTGCTGCTGAGCGGCTGACCCACGCGCGCGACGACACGGGCGGCCTTTCGCCCGACGCGGAACAGGGCCGGGTTCAGCCCGGAAAGGATGGTCTCCAGCCGGTCCACGCTGGTCCGGCTGGAGACCACGAGCCGATCGATCCGCAGCGGGTGGCGGGCCCCCGGAGCGGCGAGTCGGTGGTTGTACAGGAATCCGGAGCGATAGCCGGCCCGGGTGAGCAAGCGGTGGGCCCGCTCGTCGACGTTTCCGTTGGGGTAGGCGAACGACGACGGCGGATGGCCGAGCAGCTCCGTCAGCCGCTCGTGCGCCTGCAGTACCTCCGTACGCACCTGGTCGTCGTCACACCGGTCGAGGCAGGGGTGGTTCAGTGTGTGGTTGCCGACGACGACGCCGCCCTCCTCCAGCGCCCGCAGTTCGCCGACGGTGAGCTGCCGGGGGCGGGGGCTGGACACGGTGGCCGTCGCCCGCAGCTCCGAGAGGGCGAGCTGTCGGTCACGCTCGGACAGCAACTTGAGGGTGTGCGGGGTGAGCTCGGGCCGGGTGGGTGGGATCCGGTGGGTCGTGCCGCCGTGCCGGACCAGGTGTTCCGCCTCGTCCCACCAGAACGGAGCCCGGACGCCCACCAGGCCGGGAATGACGAAGCAGACGGCGGGGATGCCGCGCGCCGCCAGCATCGGCAGGGCGTGCGTGTACACGCTGCGGTCGCCGTCGTCGAAGGTGACGAGGACGCTGTGGGCGGGGAGTGTCCGGCGGCCGTGGGCCGCCTCCTCGACCTGCTCCAGGGACACCGGCACGAACGAGCGCTGCAGCACGTCGAGGTGGGCCTCGAAGGTCGTCGGGTCCTCCACGCCGTGATAGCCGAGGACGGCCAGCCGGGGCGCTGCCCGGCGGTGGAACCACGTCTGGGCCGGCGAGCGGCGCAGCACCGCGTCCGGCGCCTGCCAGGAGTCGTATCGCGCGTACCAGCCGGCAAGCCTGGCCCTGACCGCCGGGTTCACGCCCGGGCCCGGGCGGGGAACGACGCGCCGATGCCGACGCCCTGGTACCAGTGGTCGTGCGGCTTCTCGTTGAAGTGGAGGAACTCGCGCTGCTGCTCCTCGGCCCAGCGCGACAGCTCCTGCCAGCAGTAGGTCTTCGTCGCCACCACGACCGCGCCGGGTGCCAGCAAAGGGGTCGCTGCCGCGAGTTCGGCTCGCTCGTGTTCCGGGGTGTGGCCCGTGTCCACGAAGAGCAGATCGATCGGCCGGCGCCGCACCACCGGGCTCGACAGGAACTCGAGCGAGTCACCGACCACGTGCTCGATCACCTGGTCGTACGGGGGGAGGATGAGTTCGCCCGATCGGTCGTCGAGGTCGACGGTCGCCAGTCGGCCCCGGCCGTTCTTCAGCATCGCGGCGGCGATCACCGCACTCCCCATGCCGCGATTGGTGCCGGTCTCCACCACGAACTCCGGACGCAGGGCACGGACGATGGCGTACCAGCCGATCCTTCGGCCGTATCTGACCACCCGGTCGGTGATGGCGCTCCGCGGGCTGTCGGCCAGGCCGTCGGCGATGATCCGGCGCAGTTCGGCATCCTCCTGAAGCTCCGCCAGATAGCCGCGCACGACGTTCACTCGGCTGCCCGTCACCGTACTGACGAACCAGGCCAGGTGCTCCATGTTCAGCGGTTCGAGATCGTAGGTGTAGTGGACGTACTCACGAGAGCGCACCAGCCAGGAGGCCGTCTGCTTGGCGACACGGGCGTTGTGCCGAGCCACCTTCGCGAACCGCCCCGGAAAGGCGGCGTAGTGCGCCAACTGACTTGCTGCGATTCGGCGGGCCAGCTCATTGCTCTGCATGAATACTCCTATTGAGTCTTCTCCGGCTCCGCTGCCGATTTCTGACTTGCCGTTCACTCCGTTCATGGCAATTTATCCAGCATGGAAAGAAAGTCCCGATCGACACGCCACCTCACGGACCGCCCGCGAGTGGTCCTCCTGGTGCCGTTCCTCTCGGAGTTCCGGCGCTCCTTCTATCGCCGCCTCGAAGAGGATCTGAACGCCCGCGGGATCCGTCTCGTGATCGCTTACGGTGCGCCGTACAGCGAGGATCAGGAAGCACGCCGAGACGTGATCCACATGGACGGCGCAGTGCGGCTGAAACAGCGGAGCGCCTGGGTGGCGGGTCGACCGCTGGTACACAAGCGTCTGGGCGCGCTCGCCCACTCGGCGGATGTCGTGGTGGTCGACCAGTCGCTTCGGAACATGGAGCTGTACCCCCTGCTGCTACGGCAGTTGACGGGCCGTGGGCCGGCGGTCGCGATGTGGGACCACGGCCGCACCTACACCCGTCCGCAGTCCGGGCTGGAACAGTCGCTCAAGTACTGTCTGACCCGGCGTGCCCGCTGGTTCTTCTCCTACACCGCCGGTGGGGCGCGGGCCGTCACCGAGCACCGGTTTCCGCGCCAGCGTGTGACGGTCGTCCAGAACGCCGTCGACACCAAGGCGCTCGGCGACGCCTACCGCAGTGTGACCGAGGACCAGAGCGCCGAGCTGCGCCGGACGTACGGCCTCACGGCCGGCCGCACCGGCCTGTTCGTCGGAGCCCTCAGCTCCGGCAAGCGCATCCCGTTTCTCATCGAGGCGGCAGAGAGGATCGCCGACCGCCTGCCCGGCTTCCGGCTCCTGGTGGCGGGAACCGGTCAGGAGCAGCAGATCATCGACGCAGCGGCGGCACGGAGGCCCGTCGTGGTGCCCGTCGGCCAGGCGTTCGGTGACCGCAAGGCCCTGCTGGGCGCGGTGTCCGACGTCATGCTGATGCCGGGGCTGGTGGGACTGTGCGCGGTCGACTCGTTCGTCCTGCAGACACCCATCGTCACGACCGCGTGGCCCTGGCACGCCCCGGAGTTCGAGTACCTCGAACACGGCCGCAACGCCCTGGTCGCGCCGGACGACCCGGGGCAGTACGCCGACGCCGTGGCGGCGCTGCTCTCCGGCCCCGAACGGCTCGACGCCCTGCGCGAGGAATGCCGGCGGGACGCCCGCCGGTACACCGTCGAGGAGATGAGCCGGCGGTTCGCCGACGGTCTCGTCCAGCTCCTTGAGGACAGACACAGATGATCCGCACAGCGATCCCCCAGGCGCCCGCCGCCGCCGGCTTCGAGGTGCACCGCACCCCGAGCAGCCTGGCGCCACTGGAAGACGCGTGGCGCGACCTGGTCAAGAACGTCCCCGGCTCCTCGTACTTCATCACCCCGGACTGGGTGCTCGGCTCGTGGCAGGCCATGGATCCGGGCACCACCGCCGAGGTGGCCGTGTGGACCGGTCCCGGTGGGCGCGTGGAGGCGGTCGTCCCCCTGGTACGCGTCCGCGAGCGGCTGCACCGCCGGCTCCCGCTCCCGGTTGCCTGTTGGACCCGTCTGGGAGCCGGCGCCGACGCGGCGGACCACGGACTGTTCCCCGCCCTGCCGCACCGCCGTGACGACGTCCGCGCCTTTCTCAGGGCGCGTACCGGGCGCAGCAGTTGCTGGTTCCCCGCGATGGACCCGGAGGCCGATCCCGGGCTGCTTCCTCCCGGGACGCGCCGGATCACCACCACCGCCTGCCCACGCCTGGCGATCGGCCCGGACCACACCGTCGGTTCCCGGAGTTTCCGCCAGCTCATGGCGCGGCGGCTACGGCAGCTCGCCGCGGCCGGTGTCACGTTCCGCTGGGTCCCTCCGCAGGAGATGACGGCCGAGGTGACCGACGTCGTGATCAGGCTCCACCGGGCGCGGCAGGACGTGAAGGGCGTCACGACGACCTTCGGGCCCGGCCGACGCGGCTTCCATCTGCGGCTCCAGGCCCACGCGGCTCCCGGACGGGGGCCCGCGGCCCTGCTGGCCGAGCGCGACGGCAGCGCGGTAGGGGCCGTCTACGGGTTCCTGTGGCAGAAGACGTTCGCCTACTACAACGGCGGCTGGGATGCGGCGTACGCCCGGATGAGTCTCGGCACCGTCCTGCTGGACCGGACCATCGCCACTGTGGCCGAGTCGGGTGTGGAGACCTTCGACTTCCTGCGCGGCAACGAGTCCTACAAGTACCGGTCGTTCGGCGCGCGGGACCGCCACGACGAAAGCTGGCTCAGGTCCCGCGGCCCGGCAGCACTGCTCGCGGGCACGGCCCTCGGGCTGCACCATCGACGGTCCGGCTGAGGAATTCGCCACCCCGTCAAGGTGCGGCGTCGCCATCACGTGGGGATTGCGACAAGGCACCACCACCCGATCAACCCATTCGTGACGACTGTCCCAGTGTTTCCGCGAACGGATGCAGCATGCCCACCAAGCGAATCATCGATGTTGCCGGCAGCATTGTTCTGCTCCTGCTGGCCGCCCCCCTGTTCTGCGTCATCGCTCTCGTGATCGCCTCGAATTCCCCGGGCAGCGTGATCTACCGACAGGTCCGGGTCGGGCTGCACGGCCGCCCCTTCGAAATCCTCAAATTCCGCACCATGCGGGTCGGGGCACACGCCGAGAGGGACTCGCTCGCCGTACTCAACGAGTCGGACGGCCATCTCTTCAAAGTCCGCGAAGATCCGAGGATCACTCCGGTGGGGAAGTGGCTGCGGCGTCTCTCACTGGACGAACTCCCCCAGTTGGTGAACGTGTTGAGGGGCGAGATGTCCCTCGTCGGACCACGCCCGCTGATCCTCGCGGACTCCGGCTACACCGGTGACGCCCGCACCCGGCTCTCGGTGGTCCCGGGCCTGACCGGACTGTGGCAGGTCAGCGGCCGGTCCATGCTCGCCTGGGAGGAAATGGTGCGGCTCGATCTGCACTACGTCAAACACCAATCCCTGTCCCTGGACCTCGCCATTCTCCTCCGAACGGTCTCGGCCGTCCTCAGCTCCAAGGGCGCCTACTGAGATCGTGTCCCCTGTGGTGGGGCGGCACGAGTGGCTTGTGGCAGCGGATGGCTGCGGCGAGTCCGAGGAAAGGGCCGGGTAGTCGCGGGGATGGCGTTCATGGCCTTGGCCGAGTCGGCGGTAGCCGGTGAGCCAGGTCATGGTCCGCTCGATCACCCACCTGCGGCGCCCGACCACAGAGGACGCGCGGCGATGCCGGGCGGCACGGAGTACGGGTGCCACCCGGCATCGAATCGGCCCAGCGGATGTCGAGGTCGTACGGATGGGGTGGCCGTCCTGGGAAGCACGAACCGCCGGGCCACGACGGTCGGTCACACGGCCCCGCCGCGTCCGAGCGACCTCGGAGGCAAACGGTCGGTCCTCAGCTCTCGCCGCACCCGATCAGCCTCGGCGGCCGCAAGGCCGTCCGCACCACATACGAGGGGTTGTTGCGGAGATAACGCCGCCAGAGCCGACGGGGCTCCTTGAACAGCCTGTACGACCACTCCAGCCCGTGCTGCCGCATCCACTCGGGTGCCTGGGGCATGAGGCCGGCGTGGAAGTCGAACGCCGCACCCACTCCGAGCAGGACGGCGGAGTCGAGCCTGGCGCGGTGCTCGGCCATCCACCGTTCCTGCTTCGGCGTGGACAGCCCGACCCAGACCAGATCCGCTCCGCTGTCGTTGATACGGCGTACGACGGCCTCGTCCTCCTCGACCGTCAGCGGCCTGAAGGGCGGTGAATGGCATCCGGCGATCTTCAGTCCGGGAAACCGGCGGAGCAGCGCCGCCTCGAGCAGTTCGGGAACGCCCTCCGCGCCACCGTAGAGGTACGAGGACCAGCCGCGCTCGGCGGCCTGCGACAGGACGGACAGCATCAGGTCCGCACCGCGCACCTGACGCATCCACGGTGCACCGGCGCGGTGCCCCGCCCAGACCATCGGCATGCCATCGGGGACGGTGAGCCCCGAGGCGTTGTGGATGCGGCGCAGAGCGGGGTCCCGCTGCGATTCCATGACACCGTGGACTCCCGTCACACAGACATAGGACCGCTCGCCGGACTCGATCCAGCGTGAGATCGACGCGACAGCCGAATCCGGGGTCACCGCGCTCACCCCCACCCCCAGCACATCGACCCTCACCGGGCTGCCCGGCGCGCTCGTCAGCACTGGTGGGGCCGCCCTTCGAGCTGGGCCTTCACCTGGTCGTACACCCAGCGGTAGGTGGTCTCCAGACCCTGCACGAGAGACGACTCCGGGGCCCAGCCGAGTTCCTTGCGGATCCGGGTGTTGTCGCTGTTGCGACCGCGCACCCCGAGCGGACCCGGAACGTGACGGTGTCGCAGCCTGACGCCGGCGATGTCCTCGACGATCCCGTACAGCTGGTTGATGGACACCAGACGGTCCGAACCGATGTTGAGCGGATCGGTGTACTCGCTGCGGGTGAGCCGCAGCGTGCCGTCGACGCAGTCGTCGATGTAGGTGAAGCTGCGCGTCTGCTCGCCGTCACCCCAGATCTCGATCTCGGCCTCTCCGGTGAGCTGGGCGCGGGCGACCTTGCGGCAGGCGGCCGCCGGCGCCTTCTCACGGCCACCCGTCCAGGTGCCGTACGGGCCGTAGACGTTGTGGTAGCGAGCGGTGCGCGTGGCCACGGCGTAGTCCTCGCGGAAGTGCCGTGCCATGCGCTCGCTGAACAGCTTCTCCCAGCCGTACCCGTCCTCGGGCATGGCGGGATAGGCGTCCTCCTCACGCAGAGGGAGCACGTCGATGTCGGTCTGCTTGTCAGCGGCGTACACGCATGCGGACGACGCGTAGAAATAGCGGTCCACGCCTGCTTCCTTGGCGGCGAGCAGCATGTGCGTGCTGGAGAGGACCGAGAGCATGCAGGCGGCCTTGTTGCTCTCGATGAAGCCCATGCCGCCCATGTCGGCGGCCAGGTGGTAGACCTCGCGGGCACCGCCTTGGAGTACGCCCCTGCAGGTGTCGAGCAGGGAGACGTCCCCCTCCACGTTCTCCGCGTCGTCGTGCACCTGATACCACTCGTGGAGCGGTTTGCGGTCGACGGCCCGCACGCCGCACCCCTCGGCGAGCAGGGCTCGGGTCAGATGCCCGCCGATGAATCCCCCGGCTCCCGTGACCACCACATCGATGTCACCCACTGTGTACTCCTTGGCGTTCGTGTACGAAGGGCTGGAGCTACGGTTACGCCCCGCTCGCCCCTCCGGCGGCATTGCGGGAGAACACCGGGCCGAGCCCACCCGGCTGGCCGAGCGACCCCCTGGCGGGACATGGGCTGACCCCATGAGGGGCGGTCGGACCGGCCCTGCCGGCGGCGGTCCAGGGAGATCACCCGATGGCCGATCGACCGCAGTGGCGCCCACTGCAGGCCCAGTCGTCCGGGGTGGGGGGCCCTCGCGTAGCAGTACGTCCGCCGGTAGCAGGTCAGCTCTGCCCGGTGGCCTCAAGGTGACGCACCGCCCACCACAGAGCGAGGGCGTCCTCGGTGCGGGCGGGGTCGAGACCGGTGGCGGCGGTGAGAGCCCGGATGCGGTAGCGCGGCGTGTTGGGGTGGACGAAGAGCGCGGCGGCGGCCTGCTCGGCGTTGGCGTCGGCGGCCAGGTAGGCGCCGACGGTGCGTACCAGGGTGGCGCGGCGCTCGCCGGCGGTGTGGCCGAAGCACCGTTCGACGAGTTGCTCGCCGATGCCCCGCAGGGTCAGCACCGCGCGGTGGAGGGGGAGTTCGCCGCCGCTCACACATCGGTCCAGACCGAACGCGACGGCCACCTCGTCCGCCCGTTCCGCCTCGGCGAGGGATTCGCGCAGCCGGGCCGGCGGCCGGGCCGGGCCCAGGCCGACCGGCAGCGCCACCTGGGCCGGGAGCGGTCGGGTGGTCAGGGCGATGACGCCGTCGGTGCCCGGTTCGGCCAGACACGCGGCAGTGTGCGGGCGCAGCGTCCGCTCCACCTCGGCGATCCGCTGCCGCCGACCGCCAGGCCGTAGGCGTAGGGGCGGCCGACGCCCACCGCCGTGGCGCCCAGCGTGAGAGCCTTGCCGACATCCGCGCCCGTACGGACGCCCGAGTCGAACAGCACCGGAAGCCCGTCGGCGGCCTCCACCACGCCGGGCAGGGCCTCCAGGGCCGGCAGGCCGCCGTTGGCCTGGAGTCCGCCGTGGTTGGAGCAGTAGACCGCGTCCACTCCGCCGTCCTTGGCGCGGCGTACGTCCTCGGGGTGGCAGATGCCCTTGAGGATGATCGGCAGATCGGTGATCGACCGCAGCCAGGACGGTCGTCCCAGGTCAGCGGATTGCCGAAGATCCGCACCCACTCGGCGACGGCCGCCGGCGCGTCCTCCTCGGGGGCCTTGGCGAGGCGAGCCCGGAAGACCGGGTCGGTGGTGTCGTTGGCGAGGGCGTGCCCCCGCAGCTGGGGAAAGTTGCTCGCACCCAGGTCACGCGGACGCCAGCCGGTGATCCAGGTGTCCAGAGTGACGACGATGCCCTTGAACCCGGCCGCTTCCGCCCGGTGCACCAAGCTCTGCGCCGGCGCTCGGTCGGTGGGGGTGTAGAGCTGGAAGAAGCCGGCGGTGTCGCCGCACTCCGCTGCCACCTCCTCCATCGGGTCCACCGTCAGCGTCGAGGCCACCAACGGCACCCCGCTCCTGGCGGCGGCGCGGGCGGTGGCGAGATCGCCGTGGCCGTCTGCGCGCACAGCCCGATCACCCGACCGGCGCCATGAACAGCGGCGAGGGCAGCTTCAGCCCGAACAGATCGACGCTCATGTCCCGCTTCGTCGCGCCGACCATCGTCCGCGGCACCAGCCCGTACCGCTCGAACGCCGACACGTTCGCCCGCTGGGTGAACTCGTCCCCGGCACCACCGGCCACGTACGAGAGCACTGACGGCGGCAGCGCCGCCTGCGCCCGCGCCTCCAGCTCGGTGAAGTTCATCGGCATGGGGGGAGCACACCGGAGAGCCCGTCCAAGTAGATCTCGACCTGGAAGTCCCCGTACTGCCCCCGGGAGTTCACGTCCATCGTGATCGCCGTCCTTCCACACGCCACCCGGCCCTGGACCTTCCCGAGGGCGGCACCTCCCACCGTGCCGACCGGGTCGGCCCGGGGCCATGTCGCCAGGGCCGACGGACACGGGCCCGGTTTTGTCCCCACGAACAGGTGCGGTCCTGTGTGGCCGGGTCCGATCCGGCGCTTCCCTGAGACGGGCGGGCGCGGTTCCCGCGCCCGCAGTGCGGCCGCCACCCGTTCGGCGGACTCGCCGCGCGGGAGGCCTGCGGCGCTCGTAGCGTCGGGCCCGGACGAGGACCGAAGCAGCACCTGGGAGAAGCCGATGACGGACGAATCGATGGAGAAGCTGGCCACGGAGGCGTGGCTCTATGGGTACCCGCTGGTCACGGCTGCCATGACGAAAGGCTCCATGACAGCGGTCCCGGCCCGGGACGACGCGCGGCGGAAAGCCCCGGTCAACCAGTTCTGCTACATGCGCACCACCCCGGACGCCTCATTCACCGAGGTCGTCTCACCGAACGCGGACACCCTGTACTCCAGTGCCTGGCTGGATCTGTCCGACCAGCCTCTGGTGCTGACCCTTCCCGAGTTCGGCGACCGGTTCTGGATGGTCCCGATCCTGAACGCCTGGTCGGATATCTGCGCCGTCGTCGGCCGACGTAAGAACGGCCCGTCCGCCGGCCCGTTCTTGATCGCCGGACCGTCCTGGTCAGGAGCCACCCCCTCCGGCCTGACCCTGTTGAAGTCGCCCACCGCCGTGAACTGGATCATCGCCCGGTACGCGACCAGCGGCCCGTCGGACTTCCCGGCCGTCAACCGGCTCCAGGACGGCACGCGGCTGATTCCGCTGTCGGAATGGACCGGCGACCCCGATGCGTACTCCCCTCCCACCGACGTCCCCGTTCCGGCCGGTGCCGACGCGACGACGCCACCCGTGGAAAAGGTCCACGCCCTCAGCGGCCGCGAGTACTTCACGCTCCTCAACCGGATGCTGATCGACAACCCTCCGGACCCTGCCGATGCACCGTTCCTGGGCCGCATCGCCAAACTCGGCATCGCACCCGGCGCGAGCCTGGACGACCTGTCCCCCGAGGAGCTCGCCACCCTGGACGCCGGTGCGCGGCGCGGCCCCGAGATGCTGCGCGAACTACTCGCCCGAGCGGAGTCCGCGAGCTCCGGTGGGTGGACCGTGCACCGAGGCCTGGGAGATTACGGAACCGACTACGCCAAGCGCGCGGTCATCACCCGGTTCGGGTACGGAGCAAACCTCGACGCCGACGCCCTGTACCCGCACGCCACCACCGACGCCGACGGCCGGCCCCTCAACGGTGCCCACACCTACGTGCTGCACTTCGCCGCCGGGGAAACCCCGCCCGTCGACGGCTTCTGGTCCCTCACGATGATGACCGAGCATCAGCTCTTCGCCGACAACCCGTTGAACCGCTACGCGATCGGCGACCGCAGCGGCATGCGGACCAACCCCGACGGCTCCCTGGACATCTACGTCCAGCACGACAACCCGGGACCCGATCGCGAGAGCAACTGGCTTCCCGCACCCGCGGGCAGCTTCAACGTCTTCCTGCGCCTGTACTGGCCCCAGCAGCCCGCCCTCACCGGCAGCTGGACCCCGCCGGCACTGCAGCGCACCAGCTGAACCCAGACGTCGCGCCGGTACCCACCCGCATGGACACGGGTGCGCACCCCCACGAGCGAAGCGGCCCACGAGGAATCCCGGTGGGCCGCTTCCTCATGAAGGGACCCTGGTCAGGCGCCTTCAGCAGGTACGCATCCCTCCGGACGGGCCGTCGCCGACGCGCCCGGTCCCCTTCCGGGCCCCGCGTGGTTCATCCGTCGTTCAGTCGCAGCAGTCGCAGCAGCACTTGCACGGGTTGCAGCAGCCTCCGCCACAGCCGTCACCCGAGCCCCCGCCGGAGCCACCGGAGCCACCCCCGGACGTGTTTCCTCCGCCCCAACCGCCGGAGGAGCCTCCCGAGTTACCGCCGCCGTGCCCGCCGAACCAGCCCTCGCCTCCGGAACCGTCCCTGCCGGAGCCATCCCGGTTCGAGCCGCCGTTGCCGTTGCCCTCGCCGAACTGCCAGGGCTCTCCGTCACCCGAATCCGCGTCGTCGTCGCAGCGGCAGCAGTTGTAGCACAGCCGGCAATCTCCACACAGGCGGCGCAGCTCGCGACACCGCCGGCACTCCCCCTCGGGCGGCCGGCCCGATGCCGTCGGCGCACCCTCCGGGGCCGCGCCCGCAAGCGCACCGACGCCACAAGCCGTGCCCGTGCCGGTCTCCGGGGCCTCTTCCGTCACCGTACGGCGACCCAGCCAAGGCAGCATGCGCGCGCCCCGCGTCCGGCGGGTGTGCCGATGGTGGCGATGCCGGGGATCGAAGACCCGATCGACGGCACGTTCCAACTCGTCGCCCAGAAGGGCCCGTACGAGCCGTCCGTCGACGAACACGGCGTCGGACAGGGAGAGCCGGATTCCGTGAACGGCGTCGTCGCAGAGCCTGCGCACCTCCGCGCGGTCCGCGCCGGTCACGGCGATCGGGTTCCACGCGCCCGACGCCTCGTCCGCGCCCAGGTCCTCCACCGCGTCCAGCAGATGCGCCAGTCGACCGAACAGACGACCGGCTTCCGCCAGCGGTTCCGCGTTGTCCGGGCGGTCCGTGAGCACGGCGGTGTACGCGAAGGCGGCGGCGGTCGCCGTCTCGGTGGGCTCCGTGACCGTCAGCAGCGATCCGCCTCGACCCGTCGACCGCTCGATCTGCGGCTGGCGCTCGACCGCCCCCAGCAGCACCGAGGTGTCGAAGCCGAGCCGTTCTCCGCCCGCGGCACCCGCACGGTCCCAGCCGTGGGCGATGCGGCGTGCTGCCAGCGCCACGGGGCGCCTTCCCAACAGGCCGTCGCCGTCGGCCACATGGTCACGCATCTTCGCCGCGGCGAGCACCAGCGACACCGTCGCCGCCAGCCGCGCGCCCTCGCCCTGCGCCACGTCCGCCGACCGCATCCCGCGCAGCGGGCACGGACCGGCGCCTCGCCGCCAGTCGCCGGTTCGCTCCGACTGCGCCTCGGTCAGTACCGAGACGATCAGGCCGTCGTAGTTGGTGGCCACCCGCGCGAACTGCCCGTACTCTCCGCGCAGCGCCAGGCACAGCCCACACAAGTGCGCCATCCACTCGGTACGCAAGCCCTCGCCCAGCCGATGACTGCATGGCCTGATGATTCCGAACACCGAAATCCTCCCCCGTAGAACAGCTACCCGCACGCATCCGGTCGGACGGCTCGCGGAAGCGAGGCCGCAGGCCGCACAACCGGCAGGACCGCAGGTGACGTCAACCGCATGCGCCATCAACGCGCGGTCGTCATCCTAGAGGGGCCCCTCCCGAGGTATCCGCGCAGGCCGGGGCAGCACCTCGTCGGCGCGCACCCCTTCGCCGCGGACCTCCGGGCTGCTGCTAGGTGGGCGTAGGGGCGGACTTGTTCGTCGTGGTGCCGTCCTCGTCCTGGATCTCCGGCGCAACGGGCTGTTGCGGTACGGGCGGAGTGCGGACCAGCAGTGCCACCAGCACGGCCAGCCCCCCGAGCACGGCGCCGATACCGAATCCCCACCGGACGCCCGTGGCCAGGGCGCCCGCGGGGTCGGCGCCGTCGGCTGCCGCCGTGGCGGCGCGTCCCGTCATGACACTGATGACGAGGGCGGTGCCGGCGGCGGCCGCGACCTGTTGGAGCGAGCCCAGGATGGCGGAGCCGTGGGGGTAGAGGTGCGGCGGAAGTACGGACAGGCCGGAGGTGAAGACGGGGGTGAAGACGAACGCCATGCCTGCGCTCAGTGCCACGTGCAGGGCGAGCACCAGCCACGGCGAGGTCTGTTCGCCCACGAGGGCGAACAGCGCGAGGCAGAGCGCTGTGAGTGCGGCTCCGGGGACGACCAGCCGTGGTGCGCCGAGCCGGTCGTAGAGCTTTCCGACCTGCGGTCCGAGCAGGCCCATGGTCAGGCCGCCGGGGATGAGGAGCAGGCCGGTCTGCAGTGAGGTGAGGCCGCACACCTCCTGCAGGTAGATCGGCAGCAGGATGAACGCGCCCATGAGGGCCATGAACGACAGGCACATCAGGCCGAGTGCCACAGAGAAATGACGGAACGTCAGAGCTCGGAGGTCCAACAGCGGTGTGGACGAGCGCTGCAGGGCCAGCTGCCGCCATGTGAACAGGCCTACCAGCACGGCACCGACCAGGGTCGTGACCTGCGGGGGCACGACTGCCTGGGCCTCGTCCCCGGCGCCGAGGCCGCTCAGGCCGTAGACCAGGGCACCGAAGCCCGCCGCCGCCAGGGGGACGGACAACCAGTCGATCGGGCCTGCCTGGGGCTCGGCGATGTTGACCAGTTTGCGCTGACCGACTATCGCCATCGCTCCGGCGATGGGCAGGACCGCCAAGAACAGCAGGCGCCATGTCCCCAGCTGCAGCAGCACACCGGAGACCGCGGGGCCGAGGGCGGGTGCGACGGAGATGACGAGGGTGATGTTGCCCATGACTCGGCCGCGGTCCTGCGGGGGAACAAGAGTCATCAGCGTCGTCATGAGCAGCGGCATCATGACTGCGGTGCCACTGGCCTGGATGACGCGGGCGACCAGAAGCACGGGGAAGGCGGGCGCGGCCGCGGCCAGCGACGTACCGGCGAAGAACAACGCCATGGCCAGGCCGAAGGCGGTCCGGGTCGTCACGCGCTGAAGGAACCACCCGGTCACCGGAATGACGACGGCCATGGTGAGCATGAAGGCCGTGGAGAGCCACCCCGCGGCGGCCGCGGTCACCTCGAACTCGCGCATGAGGCGCGGGATCGCGTTGACCATGATCGTCTCGTTGAGGAGGACGACGAACGTGGACAGCACGAGGATGCGCAGCACCGCGGTGACACGATCGGGCGAGAGAGCGGGTGTTGCGTGTGGTGCGAGCATGGCGCCTTCCGTCATGTGAGTGTCCTCCCCACAGAGCAGGTCACACCGTCAGACCGCAGCGCCGGGAAGAACTCATCGGTGCCCCGATCCTGTCGGCACCGCCCCCGGAGCTCAAACCATTTTCCGGCCCGGTACGGACGAGCTTTGGCCTCCGGGAACAGTCAGGTGCGGAGATCTCAGCCGCCGACCTCACGCCGCACCCGTCCTCCGGGCGCCCGGACCGCCGGCAGACGAAGAACCTTCTCGTCAGCCACTCGCCTCGTGGCACTCCGGCAGGGGACGCCGGAACATCCGGCCGGAGCCTGAACTCCGGCCGGGCCGAGGAACGTCGTCAGACGCTCCGGATCTCCTCCATCGGCACGGATCCACCCCGAGGAAGCGGCGGTCCCCCTGTCAGGCGACCTCAGTCGCCGTCCAGCAGGGACCTCAGTCCCCGGGCGAGCCGCTCGTACTCCGCGGGGCGGTTGTAGATCTGGCCGCAGATACGGATCCCGCCGCCCCCCTGCCACGGCCAGACCAGGACCCGGCAGCCGACCCGGACCGCGATCTCCTCACGCAGGGCCTCCGCCTCCGGTCTGGTCCGGGCGAACCGCGACGGCAGGCGCAGGGCCCGCAGGGCGAGCCGGTCGTCGGCCGGCAGCGGGGTCACCCCCGGCAGCTCGGCCAGCAGCCCGGCGCCGTGGGCCGCGAGGGCGCTGTTGTGGGCCCGTACCCGCTCCGCGCCGAGTGCGGCGAGCAGGTCCAGACCGTCGGCCGCGGCGAGCAGGCCCGTGTAGTCCGCGGTGCCCCGGTACTCCACGGCGCGCGGGAAGCCCCGGTGGTCCTCCCAGGACGGAACAGGCGCGGGCACCCGGTCCCGCAGGGCGGGCGCGACCGCGAGGACGGCGGAGCCCGGGGGCGCGTACGCCCACTTGTGCAGGTTGCCGAACCACACGTCCGGTCGGCCGGCCAGCGGGGCGGCGAGCATGCCCGGCGCGTGGGCGCCGTCCACGACAGTGGTCACCCCGCGATCGGCGAGGTCGGCGAGAAGCCGTGGCCCGGCGACGACTCGGGCCGTGAGTGAGGTGATCTGGTCGAGCACCGCCACCCGGGTGCGGGTGGTGACCGCGGCGAGCACCGCCCGGCGCACCGCACCCTCGTCCGGCAGCTCCGGGTCGAGGTGAACGGTGACGAGCCGGGCCCTGCGCGCGGCGGCCGCGACCACCGTGCCGTAGCCGTGGTCGGTGACGAGGACCTCGTCGTCGGCGCCGAGTCCGAGGGCGTCGAGGACCAGATGCGCGGCCTCGGTCGCGTTCGTGACGAGCGCCATACCCTCGGGGTCGGCGCCGAGGCGGGCGGCGATCCGGGCCCGGGCGGCTGCGAGCCGGTCCGGGACGCCGAGGAAGAAGGCATCCGGGTCGGCCGCCGCCTCGGCCGCGAGTTGCCGGTGCGCGCGGGCGACCGGGAGCGGGACGGCGCCGAAGGAGCCGTGGTTGAGGTGGGCCACCCGCGCGTCGAGCCGGAAGAGTTCGGGACCGCCGGGAAAGACCCCTGGCTGCGCCGGACACCCGGCACCGACGGGCGCGGGGCCTCCGCTACCGGCGGGCGCGGGGCCTCCGCTACCGGCGGGCGCGGGGTGCCTCGTACCGCCGAGCACTGTGCCGCCGCCCGCACCGCCAGGCCCGCCCGACGCCATGCCGCCCGTAACTCCAGGCCCGCCCGGCGCGACGCTGCCCGTACCGCCGGACGTCATCGGACCTCGGCCGTGGCCGTGCCGCCCGGGGCCACCTTGACGTGGACGGTTGCGTACACGGCGCCGTCGATCACCCGGATCTGTGCCGGGCGGGCGACGCCGTCGACGGTGATCGTGTCGTGGCTGCCGGGGAAGCGCGCCTCCCAGGTGTACGGGGCGGAGCCCGAGGTGTGGGTGAGTGTGGAGCGGTGGGCGCCCTCGTGCTTGAGCGCGAAGGCCGAGTCACCGATCCGCAGGTCCTCGACGGCGAGCCATGCCATGCCGGAGGGCAGGCGGGACTGGGTGGTGAGGAGACGCGCGGGGGCGTTCGGCGTGACGCCCATGAGGCCCTGGACGGTCTGGGCGATCAGGGTGAAGGACACCTCGGGGTAGTCGCCGTTGGTGCCCTGGCGGGTGTTGACGTGCTGGACGTCCTTCTGGGCGTAGACGTGCCGCATCCACTTCCATGCGGTGTCCGGACGGTTGTTGGTGAAGAACGTGTCGGGGAGGTAGGTGAGGGCCTCGATGTTCTCGGGGCGTCCCTCGCCCTCGGCCTGGGCGTCGACGTAGTCGAGGTAGGCCTCGCGTCGGGCGCCGGGCTCGATGATCTGCTTCATCGGCATGAACCAGCTGTTCTCCTTGCCCCAGCCGGTCAGCGCCCGCCCGTCGATCGTGTAGCCGCGGACCATGTCGGCTGCCGAACCGTCCCCGCTCCAGGTCGTGTTGAAGTACGTGCGGAGTTCGCGGGCGCGGCGGGCGAAGTCGGCGGCCGTGCGGGCGTCGCCCTTGGCGCGGGCCAACGCGGCCATCGCCCGGTAGGCCTGGTACTGCGAGCCGATGGCGTCGCCGGCCTCGGCGAGCGGCTCGTCGCTCTGCTCGTTGTAGCTGGCCACGCCCTGGAAGATGCCTCTGCCGGTGCCTTCGGCGACCTTCACCCGGTCGCCGTTGTCCTTCCTGCCGTCGTGGAGGGTGACGAACTCCTCGGTGGCGTGCCGGTAGAAGTCCCACAGCACCGGGTCGTCGAGGTAGCTCCGGTCGCCGGTCCAGCGGTACGCCTCCTCGGCCTTCTGTACGAGCTCGAAGACGGCGGGGACCTCACGGACGAAGAGGTCGGGGCGGCGGTAGTCGATGGACAGGTAGCTGCGGTTGTCGAAGTTGAGCGCCCAGACGGGGTAGTAGGCGTGCTCGGCGGTGGCGGACGCGGCGAAGGCGCGCAGCATCGCCTTGTTCTCGGCGTGGAGTCCGAGGACGCCGGCGCCGGCGAGCTGGTGGGTCATGTCCCGGGAGTAGTAGCCGCTGCGGTTGGCGTAGCCGGCCCAGTAGGAGGGGGCGTAGACGCCGGTGCCGGTGCCGCCGGTCTGGCGCTCGTCCGCGTTCAGCGGCCCCTGCGTGCCCGGGAGGTGGACCCAGCTGCCTGCCTTGCGGGTGGCCCAGGCGAACATCTCGGCGGCCTGAGGGTCGCTGGAGGTGATCCGGGGGTTCGCGGGGGTGGCCGGCGAGACCATGACGTCGTCGGCGTTGACCCAGCTCCGGCCGGACTCGAAGGCGATCTCCAGGCGGTCGCCGGGGGCGAGGGAGACCGGGCCGAGGGTGTGGCGGCGGTACTGGGCGGCGGCGGGCAAATCGAGCGAGGCGGCGGGAGAGCCGTTGACGCGCAGGACGTACCGGCCGCCCGGTCCTCCGGTGGCGATCCAGGCGGAGATCGCGTACGAGCCGTGGCCGGTGGCCGTCAGCGTCTGGGAGACCTTCATGCCGCTGCCCGCGTCCAGGTACGCGAGCCGGGCACCGGCGTGCGGGTAGTTGGTCGCGGTCCCCGTGCCCGGGGTGAACTCCCAGCCGTTGCCCCCGGCTTCGAAGCCGGGGTCGCTCACGGTGAGGAGCGCCGGGGCGCCGGACACTGCTTCGGCCTCGGCAGCGGGGGCCGGGGCCGCCGGGGCGACCGCGAGTGGGGCCAGCGCGGCGAGCAGGGCGGTCGCGGATCTGAGAGCCAGGCGGGAACGCGTCATGGGGATCTCCCGGAGCGTGGGTGGACTCGGCGCGCGGCACGCTAGCAATCCCCACGACGGCTTGCAATGGTTCTCGCATTCATCGAACGACGGTACAACCGAAAGTTTTCATCGCTCCATTGCAAGTGGAGAAGCCCGCTTGTACTGTCCCGGCTCATGACACACAGCGACCGCAACGGAGCGGACAGACCGATCGGACGCAGAGGCGTCCTGCGCACGGGTGGCGCCCTCGCCGCCACCGGCCTCGGGGGCCTCGCCCTCTCGGCCTGCACCGGCACCGGCACCGGTGGAGGCACGGGCCGGGCGGGCGACCCGAAGAAGGGTGAGATCACCGTGTGGTCCTGGCAGGGGCCCGCCACCGAACTCAAGGCCCTCCTGCCGGACTTCAACCGGGTCTACCCGGACATCAGGGTCACGGTCCAGGACATCGGGAACCCGGCCATCTGGGACAAGATCACCGCTGGTCTGGCCGCGGGCGGCCAGGGGCTCGCCGACGTCCTGCACATAGGCGTCGACTACCTTCCCGGCTACGTCGAGCGATTCCCCGGCGGCCTCGCCGACCTCGGCCCGCTCGGCGCCACCCGGCACAAGGACGCCTTCGCCGCAGGCCTCTGGCAGACCGTCTGCCCCGACGGCAAGCGTGTGAACGCCCTGCCCTGGGAGGCCAATTCGGCCGGCTTCTACTACCGCGCCGATCTCTTCGAGAAGGCGGGCGTCGACGCCGATGCCCTCCAGACCTGGGACGAGACGATCGAGGCCGGCAAGCGCCTCAAGGCCAAGACCGGCGTCCACCTCCTCGGCATCGACAAGCCGGCGTCCCAGCCCGACGCCGCCAACTTCTTCCAGATGCTGCTCCAGCTCCAGGGCGCCTTCTACTTCGACCTCGAAGGCCGGGTCACCCTCGACTCGCCCGAGGCCGTGCGGGCCATGACGCTGATCAAGACCATGAACGACGCCGGTCTCGTCAGCGACCTCGCCGGCGGCTGGAACGCCCTCATGAGCTCCCTCAAGCAGGGCACCAACGCCGTCGTGCCCTGGCCCACGTGGTTCGGGGGCATCGTCGAGGAGCAGGTGCCCGCCGAGGCCGGCAAGTGGAAGGTGCGGCTCCCGCCCGCCGTGCGCCGCGGCGGCCCCACCGCCGCCACCGTGAACTCCACCCACCTCGCCGTCGCCGGCAGCAGCAGGCACCAGGCGGCCGCCTGGTCCTTCGTCGAGTTCGCCCTCACCCGCCCCGCCTCCCAGGTGCGGATCTACCGGGGCAAGGGCATCGCCCCTGCGCTCATGAAGGCCTACGACGACGCCGTGTTCCACGAGCCCTCGGCCTTCTTCAGCGGCCAGAAGAAGGGCGAGATCTTCCTCGCCGCCCTCAGGGCGCCCTCCCCGGCCGTGAACTACACCTCCGACTACGCCCGCGCTCTCAAGCTGGTCACCGACGCGCAGTCCAGGGTCCTCCTCAAGGGCGCCGAACCGGCGGCCGTGCTCCGCGAGGCGGCCGCCGAACTCGTCCGCCAGACCGGCCGGAAGGCCGCCCGATGAGCCTGGCAACACCGCTCCCGGCCGCCGCCCGCCCCCGGCGGCGCGGCCGGGCGGCCCCGTACCTCTTCGTGCTGCCGGCCCTGCTGCTCTTCTCCGTCTTCAAGCTCTACCCGATCGGCTGGTCCTTCGTGATCAGCCTGCACCGCACCGTCGCGGGCACGGAGACCTTCGTCGGCCTCGACAACTACCGGCGGCTGCTCGACGACCCGTTGATGTGGACCGCGCTCCGCAACACGGCGATCGTCCTCGCCGTACAGGTCCCCCTGATGCTGGCCCTCGCCACGGCCCTCGCCGTCGCCCTGAACTCCACGCTCCTGCGCGGCCGCCCGGTCTTCCGGCTGGGCTTCTTCCTTCCGATGGTCACCGGACTCGTCGCGTACGGCATCGTCTTCTCCGTCCTCCTCAACAAGGACTACGGCCTCGTCAACTGGCTGCTCGGCCTCGTCGGCGTCGACCCCGTGCCCTGGCTCACCGACGGCCTGTGGGCCCGGATCTCCCTGGGCCTCGCCCTCACCTGGCACTACACCGGCTACAACGCCGTCATCCTGCTCGCCCGCCTCCAGACCGTGCCCGCGGAGCTGTACGACGCCGCCGCCGTGGACGGGGCCGGCGCCCTCGCCGCCTTCCGTCACGTCACCCTGCCCGGGCTGCGCCCCGCACTGCTGCTCACCACCGTCCTGTCCACCATCGGCACGCTGCAGCTCTTCGACGAGCCGACGGTCCTCACCGGCGGCGGCCCCGACAACGCCACCCTCACCATCGGCGTGTACCTCTACCGCAACGCCTTCACCTACGCGGACTTCGGCTACGCCTCCGCCCTCGCCTACGCCCTCACCCTGCTCATCGGCCTCCTCGGCCTGGTCCAGTTCCGCCTCCTGGGAGACAAGTCGTGAGACACGCCATGACGAACCGGGCCCCGGACCGGCGGGCCGGCCGCTCGCTCCTGCTCACCTCCGGCCTCGCGATCGCCCTCGCCGCCGTCGCCGTGCCCTTCTACTGGCTCGTCGTCGGCGCCACCCACAGCTCGCGCGAACTCTTCACGAGCCCGCCGCCCCTGCTTCCCGGCGGCCACCTCGCCGAGAACCTCGCCACCCTCCAGGACACCGCCCACTTCGGCCGGGTCGTCCTCAACTCCCTCGGCATCGCCACTGTGTACACGCTGCTCGCGGGCACGGTCTGCACCCTCACCGGATACGGCTTCGCCACCTATCGCTTCCGCGGCCGCGAGGTCCTCTTCGGGCTGCTCATGCTGGGCCTCGTCGTGCCCACCCAGATCACCCTCGTGCCGCTCTTCCGCATGATGGCCGAGCTCCAGTGGCTCGGCACCTACCAGGCCGTCATCGCCCCCAACCTCGCCCTGCCTTTCGGCATCTTCCTCATGCGGCAGTCCATGGCGGCGCTCCCGACGGAGCTGCTGGACTCCGGCCGCGTGGACGGCTGCGGTGAGCTGCGGCTCTTCCTGAGGGTCGCGCTGCCGCCGATGCGGCCCGCCCTCGCGGCCCTCGCGATCTTCCTCTTCCTCTACCAGTGGAACGACTTCGTGTGGCCGCTGATCGTGCTGCGCGACGAGCTCACCTTCACCATCCCCGTCGCCCTCGCCTCCCTCCAGGGACTCGACGAGACCGACTACGGCGCCATCCTCGCCGGAACGTCGGTCGCCGCCGTCCCCATGGCGGTCGTCTTCCTCCTCCTCCAGCGCCACTTCGTCTCCGGCCTCCTCGCGGGCGCCGTCAAGGAATGACCATGACTCTCCAGGCCCGGGCCGACGAGCCCGTGACCACCGCACACGAGACCCCGGTGCCCGCCGAACCCCTTCACGACGCGGTCTCGATCGCCCTCCTCTCCCCCGGCACCACCCCCTCCTGGACCCTGACCCGCCTGCCGGACGGACTGCTCGCCCTCGACGTCCACGCCCCCGGCGTCCCCGTCGAGGTCCGCCTCTCCGTCCCCCTCGGCGACGCGGCCGGCTACTGGCATCCGCAGGGCGGCTGGCGCCGCACCCTCGTCCCCGACTGGGCCGGGCGGGCCGCCACCTGCCTCGTCGACGGCCCCGCCGCCGGCTCCCTTTACGAGCACTCCGGCGCCACCCTCCTCACCTGGGCCGCCGCCGACCCCGTCACCGAAGCCACGATCCGCTTCGGCGTCTCCGAGGAGAACGACACCCACGTCGTCCACCTCCGGCTGCCCCCCGCCGACCGGCCCCACCGCCTGCTGCTCGCACCCCGCTCGGCCTCCGTCGCCGCCGCCCTGCGCCCCATCCGCGCCCACCTCGCCGCCGCCCGCCCGCCGATGCACGTCCCGGACACGGCCCGCGTCCCCGTCTACTCCACCTGGTACGCCTTCAACCAGAACGTCACCGCCGCCGCCGTCGAGAGCCAGGCCGCCCTCGCCGCCGAGCTCGGCTGCGGGGCGCTGATCCTCGACGACGGCTGGCAGGCGTACGGCAACGGCCGCGGCTACGCGGGCGTCGGCGACTGGCGGCCCGATCCCGCCAAGTTCCCCGACCTCGCCGCACACGTGGCCGCCGTCCGCGCCCACGGCCTGCGCCACCTCCTCTGGGTGGCGCCCCTGCTGCTCGGCCCGCAGGCCGACTGCCACGACCGGTGGGCCGCCGCGGCCCCCCGCCCCGCCACCGTGCCCGGCGCCCACGTCCTCGATCCCCGCCGCCCCGAAGTGCGCCGGCACGTCGTCGACCTGTGCGTCTCCCTCGTCCGCGACTACGGACTCGACGGGCTGAAGCTCGATTTCCTCGACGAGGCCGCCGTCTACGCGGGCGACGGCGGCGGCGACGTCGGCCACGCCATGACCCTCCTCCTCGACGGGCTGCGGCAGGAGCTCGAGGCCGTCCGGCCCGGGATCCTGCTGGAGCTGCGCCAGCCGTACACGGGGCCGGGCATGGCCCCGTACGGGAACATGCTGCGTTCCTTCGACTGTCCGGCGGACGCCACCGCCAACCGGGTGAACACGCTCGACACCGCTCTCCTCGCGGTCGGCGGCGCCGTCCACTCCGACATGCTCATGTGGTCGCACAGCGCCGGTACCGAGGCCGTGGCCAGGCAGCTGATCGGGGCCCTGCACGCCGTACCGCAGATCTCCGTACGCCTCGACGAGGTGCCCCAGGAACACCGGGAGACCGTGCGGTTCTGGCTCGGGTGGTGGCGTCGGCACCGCGAGCTGATCCTCGACGGCGAGACCGAGCCGGGGCGGCCCGACGAGCTGTACCCGCTGGTGCACTCGGCCCGGGGCGAGGAGTGCCTGATCAGCGTGCACGGCGACCGGGTCGCGACCCTCGACACCGCCGCGTACCGCACCTTCCATCTGGTGAACGGTTCCGGTAGGGACCGGGTGATGGTCGAGGTCATCGGCGGCGGCGGACCCGTGAGGGCCCGGGTCCACGGCCCCGACGGCCGTATGATGAATGATCCGCTGACGCTCCTGCCCGACGGACCACGGCCCCTGGCCGTCCCGCGCGGCGGCCTGGTGTCGCTCACACTCACGGAAGGACCGCGATGAAGGTCGGCATCACCGACGTCGCAGCCCGCGCACAGGTCAGTGAGGCCACCGTCAGCCGGGTGATCAACCGGCGCCAGGGGGTGTCCCGCAAGACACGCGAGGCGGTCGAGCGGGCCATGGCCGAACTCGGTTACGAGCGCCCCACCCAGGGCCAGCTGGTGGCCGTCGTCACCGAATTCGTCTCGAACCCGTTCTTCGCCGACGTCGCCGAGCGGATCGAGTCCGCGCTCGCCCCGCACGGCCTCAAGACCGTCCTGTGCCCCGTCTTCCCCGGCGGCGTCCAGGAACTGGACTTCCTCACCGCGCTCATCGACAAGGGCGTGGCCGCCGTGGTCTTCCTCTCCGCCTCCAACACGGTCGAGGGCTCCGACACCGAGAGCTACGAGCTGCTGCGCCAGCGTCGCGTCCCCTATGTCGGCATCAACGGCGAGTTCGCCGACGGCGTGCCCGTGCCCGTCTACTCCACCGACGACACCCTCGCCGCCGAGTTGGCCGTCGACCACCTCCACCGGCTCGGCCACCGCCGCATCGGCATGGCCTCCGGCCCCGCCGGGAACCGGCCCGCCGACCGGCGGGTGCGCGGTTTCGTCGAGGCGATGGCCCGGCGTGGCGCCGAGGACGCCGAACGGTGGGTCGTCCGCCAGTCCTACACCGTGGAAGGCGGGCAGGCCGCCGCCGCGGCCCTCGTGGCGCAGGGCGCCACCGCCATCGTCGCCGCCAGCGACTACATGGCCCTCGGCGCCATCCGGGGCATCCGGCGGCAGGGCCTCTCCGTGCCCGCGGACGTCTCGGTGGTCGGTTACGACGGCTCGACCGTCACCGAGTTCACCGACCCCGCCCTCACCACCGTCCGCCAGCCGGCCGACCGGCTCGCCCTGGAGGTGGGCCGCAGCGTCCTCGCCCTGGTCAGCAACCGCGAGGTGCCGACCGGCGAACTGCTCTTCGACCCGGAGCTGGTGATCCGCGCCTCCACGGGACCGGTGCCGGGCACCTAACCGGGCACCGGAGGTCCGCCGAGCCGGCGCCTGACGAGGGGTGAGGCGTCCGCCACCCCCTAGGGACGGATCCCGTCGCAGGCGATCCGCAGATGGCGCGGACCGCGCAGTACGGCGTTCTGGCGGTACGGGGGCGGGTCTTCCAGCAGGCGTGGGTTGTCGAGTCTCCTGGCGAGCTCCGACAGGGCGAGCTGGGCCTCCAGTCGGGCGAGCGGTGCGCCGAAGCAGCTGTGGATGCCGCTGCCCAGGCCGAGGTGCTGGATGTCCGGGCGGTCCGGGTCGAAGCGGTCCGGGTTCTCGAAGCGCTGGGAGTCGCGGTTGCCGGACGCCAGGACCAGCCAGAGGGTGGAGCCCTTCGGGATGGTGACGCCGCGGACCTCGATGTCGGCGAGAGTGGTGCGCTGCGGCAGCAGCTGCACCGGCGGCTCGAAGCGCAGGAGTTCCTCGACGATGGGCACGGCCAGGCGCGGTTCTGCCCTCAGCCGCTGGAGGACGTCGGGGTTCCGCAGCAAGGTCAGCATTCCGTTGGTGATGAGGTTGACCGTGGTCTCATGCCCCGCGATCAGGAGCAGAGCCGCGGTGCTGAGCAGTTCCATCGTGGTCATCGGGCCGTCCTGGCCCTTGGCCGTCGCCAGTTGGGAGAGCATGTCGTCCCCGGGGTTCTTGCGGCGCTCCTCGATCAGGCCGGCCAGGTACATGCCCAGCTGCATCCGGGCCTCATGCGCGCCCTTGCCGCGGTCGGCGGGATCGGCGTCCGGGTCGGGGTCCAGGCTGGCGGCGAGGGTGTCCGCCCAAGTGTGGAAGCGCGCCTCGTCCTCGCGCGGCACTCCGAGCAGCCTGCAGATCACCGTCACCGGGAACGGGTAGGAGAACTCCTCCACCAGGTCGATCCGGCCCGGGTCGTCGAAGCCGTCGATGAGGCCGGCGACGATGTCGTGGAGCTCCGGACGCATCCCGTCGACCCGGCGGGGGGAGTGCGGCGGGCCGAAGTGCCGGTTCGTCATGCGTCGCATCCGGTCGTGCTCCGGCGGGTCGAGCCGGAGGAAGCCCGGCGGCAGGGCACTCTCCTCAGGGGCCTGCTCGGCCAGCGGGTCAGCGCTGCTGGACGCCAGGTTGCGGGCGTCGGAGCTGATCCGGGGATCGTGCAGAAGGCTGCGGATCTCGTAGTAGGTGCTGATCACGTACGGCCCGTCGCCGTCGTGGTGGACCGGTGTCTTCCGCAGCTCTTCGTAGATCGGGTACGGGTCGGCCCGATTGGCGTAGTCCAGGATCTGGTGCAACAGGGTGTGCGTCATGGCAGGTCCTTGTGGCCGTACGGGTCAGTGCGCGGGGGTGAACGTCATCCGGCGGTCGGCCGGCGAGTATCCGCTGAGGGTCACGGTGGGGCCGTGGCTGGGGACCGACGGGTCGGGGAAGTCCGCGTCCATCGGCCGTTGTCCGTCCGCGTGCCGGTCGACCGTGGGGAACTGCGGCGGGAACGGCGCGGTGCTCTCGATGAGTTCCTTGTAGAACGGCAGCCATCGCCCGTGGTCGAAGGAGACGGCACCGATGACGCGCCCCTGGTATCCGTAGACGCCGACGAACCGGCGGCTGTCCAGCGAGCCCTGCGAGATCAGGATCTCCGTCGCCATCGACGGTACGCCGACCGACTTGATGTTGACGCCGAACTGGGAGGACCAGAAGGCCGGCACGTCCATGTGCGGCAGTCGGTCGGTGCTCTCGCTGAGCATGTTGTGCGCCGCGATCCCGGCCTGGGCGACGGCATTGCCCCAGTGCTCCAGCGACAGGAACTGGTAGCCGAACAGGGGGTGGGGGCAGCGGGCGACGTCGCCCGCCGCGTAGATGTCGTCGGTGACGATTCCGCGGATGTCGAAGGCCCGGCAGCCGGCATCGCAGGCGATGCCGCGGGGGCCGGCCCCGAGCCCGGAACCGTTCAGCCATTCGGTGTTGCGGAGGGCACCGAGCGAGACGACCACCACGTCGGTCTCCACGGTGGAGCCGTCGGACAGATGCGCGGCGCGCACCCGCCCCGAGGCGTCACCCTCCAGAGCGGTCACCATGACCCCGCACCGCAGGTCCACACCGTGCTCGCGCTGGAGGCCCGCGGCCACCGCGGCGACCACCCCACCCAGTGCGCCGACCAGGGGCGCGGCGCCTCGTTCGGCGACGGTGACGGGCAGGCCGCGTTCCCGGCAGGCGGAGGCGACCTCCGAGCCGGCGAACCCTCCCCCGATGACCAGGACCCGCTTGGGTCCGTCGTCGAGCCGCCGGGCGAGCGCGGCGCCATCGCCGCGGGTCCTCAGCACGAAGACGCCGTCGAGTTCTGCCTCCTCCTCGCGCGGCCACGGCCGAGCCCGGACGCCGGTGGCGATCAGCAGCCGGTCGTACGGCACCTCGTCGCCGTCGGCCAGCCGCACCCTCCTCGCCGCCATGTCCAGGCCGGTGGCGGGAACGCCGAGCCGCCAGGTCGCGTCGACGGATCGGAGCCGGGGCAGCGCGGTGCGGTCGGCGCGCGCCCTGCCCAGCAGCACCCCCTTGGACAACGGCGGCCGGTCGTACGGTTCGCAAGGCTCGTCGCCGATCATGGTCAGTGACCCCGCGAAGCCCTCGGCGCGCAGTGTCTCGGCGGCCCGCAGGCCTGCCAGCGAGGCGCCGACGACGACGATGCGGCCCTCGCGTTTCAGCTGCTCCAAGGCTCCGTCACCGAGCACCGGACACCGCCTCGGCCGACTTCTCGTCCACGGCGTCGACGAGGATGGCCTGAACGGGACAGGCCGCGGCGGCCTGGGCCAGCTTCTCGCGCTGCGTCTCGTCGACGTCCGGGTCGTACAGCAGCGCCTCGTCGCCGTGCATGGTGAAGATCTCCGGAGCGAGGAACGCGCACTGTGCGTACCCCTGGCAGCGGTTCAGGTCTACGGCAACGCTCACCATGGAATCGGTCCTCTCCAATGGCCCGGTCAGGCCCCTGTGCCACTCTCGTCGGACGGGAGGGTCACAGCGACGGGGAGCGGACCGTTCGGGTGAGCCGTGCGGCCCGATCAGGTCGAGGCGGCGGGCCGTGCCTCGGCGGAACGCCGGCCCCACAGGCTGTTCAGGCTGAGGATCAGCACCCAGGCCGGGAAGACCAGCTCCGACCAGGGCACGCTTGCTCCCACCACCAGCAGCGTCAGGCCCGCCAGATAGCCGACGACGACGAGCGGGCGCGGGAGCACACCGAGCCGGCGTCCGATGGTCGACGTCGTGATGACGAACACCGCTGCCATCCGCATGGCGTACGTGGTCAGCAGGGCGTATGCGACATCGCGGCCGAAGGAGGAACCCTGCCCACCGCCCTCGTCGAGCACGCTCCAGGCCGCCGCGGCGGCGCCGAACAACGTGGCGACGAAGACCAGACCGCTGCCCAGGAACACCGTGGAGACGAACTTGTCCTCGCGTTCGCCCCCCTGCTCGCGCAGGGCGCCCATGAACCACAGGAACGCGATCCCGGCGAACGGGACCAGCTCCAGCGCCGTCCGCACGGTGCTCCGTTGCCGTGGGTCGACGGCCACGTCGACGCCGCTCGGCAGGGCGATGCGTACCAGGACGATCGCCGTGGCCGTCAGGATCGCGAACACGACTCCTGCCACCCCGGCCGCCCAGGGTGTCGCGAGGCGCTTGTGCTTCCGCTCCATGGTCTCCCGCTCTCTGCCCGCACTTCCTTCCTCCAGACACCCGTGACCGCGGGACGCGCGCCACTCGTATCACCCGGGAGAAACAGCTCGGTGCGCCGTACAGGCCATGGCAGGGCCGGGTGAGGTACGGCACTGATCACCTTCGTCGAGACGGATCACTGGCTCCCACGGCCAGGGCCCGAAAAGGAGCAATCGTCAGGAGTTGTGGATCGAGCGACGTGTGATCAGGCGGCCGCCGCGGCCGGGCCGCCGGTACCACGGGGCCGAGGAGGGACACCACAACCCTGGGCGGGCCGCGTCCGTCTGACACTTCATGCATGTAGCTGTCAAACGTGGATTCCGCGCCAGAACCATCGTCGGAACTCTCCTCACCGCCCTGCTCCTCATCAGCGCCTGCACGCCGACGGGCACGAGACGGGCCGCGGCCCCGCCCACCCCCAAGGGTCCCGGCGGGAACGGGGGGCTGCTGGTGGGGGCGCGCTGGTACGTGCAGTGGGTCACCGTCGACGGGCGGACGATCACCGCGCCGCCCCATGCCGCCGCATGGGTCGAGGCCGGCTACGACAACACGACCGAGGGCAGCTACGGGTGCACCCCGTTCAAGGCGGCCACCACCGTCACCGAGACAACGCTCACCGTGGGCGAGACAACCGACGGGACGGCCCCGGCCGGGCGGTGCCCGGCGTCGTATCTCGCCTTCGAGGAGAAGCTGCGGAAGCTCCTCAGCGGGCCGCTCGACATCAGCCGGCGCGTCGACGACCTGACGATGGACCTGAGGAATCGGAGCGGCGACTACGTCGCGGTGAAACTGATTCGGCCCGAGGGGCTCTTCGGCTCCCGATGGCGGCTGGACCATCTGGTCGCGGGCGACTCCGTCGTGCCGATCATCGGCGGCAAGGAGGTGTACTACGTCTTCCATCGGGACGGGACCGTCACCGGCAGGGCCGGCTGCAACGACTTCACCGGCAGGGCCACCTTCGACGGCGACGTCCTGTCGATGTACCGGCTCACCGCGACAACCCACCGGACGTGCTCGCGAGAGCTCATGGAGCAGGAACGCGGCCTGCTGACGGACGAGAAGGAACCGCGCCGGATGGAGTGCCTCAACGTCCTGACCCACTCCTTCGAGGCCACCGACCAGACCCAGGGCCTGAACTACTTCGGGTACAACTGGGTGGCGATGTCCGACGGCTAGGGGTGTTCCGAAGGTTCCGCACCCGGGGAAGGTTGCCCTGAGAACTGCCTCGGTCTGGGCCGTGACCTTCCGGAGGCGGTCGGAGAAACGGCCTGGCACGAGCAGTACGCACCGGGCGGAACCGACGGTTTCCGCGGATCGCCGGAGGAGATCGCGAAGGGCCCCTCGCTCAGGCTTCCTCGTACTCGTCGTGCCGGCGCAGCCAGTGGGTCTCCTCGCCCTCCTCGTGGCGGCCCAGCGGCGCGCGGTCGAGGAGGCCGTAGTAGGCCATGGCCGGCTCAAGGCCGCGGGCGGTGCTGACGTACGTCCGGTAGACCGTGCCCTCCGACAGCGCGTAGCAGCTCAGCCCGGGGCCTTCGGTGACGTAGCCGAGCACGTCCGTGCCGCACGCCTCTGCCATCTGGCTCACGGTCGCGGGAATCTCGCCTGCAGGAACGGTCTCAGCTCCTCCTCCGTGTGCTGGAAGCCGAGGTCGCGGTGGAAGTCACCGCCGCCCGCGGAGACCCAGTCGAAGCTCCAGCCCATCCGCTCCCGGTAGGCGAGGAGTCTGTCGACCGGCGCCCGCGACGAGCAGATCAGCGTCACGTCGCGAGCCTTGAGGTGAACCGCGTTGGGATCGAGGGTGTCCGCGATCGAGGAGCACACCGGGCATCCGGCCTCGTACGGCGGACCGAACATGAAGTGGTAGACGAGCAGCTGCGAGCGCCCCGCGAAGAGGTCCGCGAGCGACCCGGTCCCGCTCGCGGTCTCGAAGCGGTAGTCCTTCTCGACCCGTACCCAGGGAAGATCCCTCCGCTTCCGCGCGAGCTCGTCGCCGCGCCGCGTGAGTTCCTTCTCCTGGGCGAGCAGCTCCTCCCGGGCTGCCTCGAACTCCTCCTGCGTGCCGACCCTGTGCTCGCGCATCGCCTTTCCCTCCTGTGCGGGAGGACAACAACCCCCGCGGCGGGCGGTCTCACGCAGCGGCTGCCTCAGCGCCTGCACCGGCGGACCGGTCCGGCCCTATGTCCACCGTACGCGCGGCGGCGAACCTTCGAGAACCGCTCACGGCCCTCATGGCCCAGCCTCGGGCCACGTCGACGGCCTTCGTCGTCTCCGAACAGTCCGCGACGGCGACGCTTCCAGCTCCTGCACCATTGATACGGGGGGCCAGGTCGTCTGGTCCGCCGACCGCGTCCTCGATCGGCCTCCCGTGGGAAGCGGGGCCGAGCCGGACGCAAGCCCTCGCGCCCTCCCGACACCGCTGCTCGGCCGCCCGCCGCTGCGCCCCGGCCGACGCCGCGGAAGCCGTAGGCTCTGTCCGCCGGGTGGCACTGGCGCGCGCAGGCGACGGTGTGCTGTCCTGGAAGTGCCTTCAGGGAGGCCCCATGCGTTCCGTCACCGTGGAGAAGCAGCCGCTGCGGCCCGGGGTGTTGATGCCTGCGAGGGATCTGGCGGTGGCGTGGGGCCTGATCGCGGTGATCGCGGCGCTGGCCTGGGTGATCACGCTCGGGCAGGCCCGTGACATGGGGATCGGGCCGGGCACGATGGGGATGCCCCTGCCGTTGTTCCTGCCGCTGTGGCTGGCGATGATGGCGGCGATGATGCTGCCCTCGGTGGCCCCGGTGGCGGTGACCTGGGCCAGGGGCATCGCCCGGCAGTCGAGCGGGCTGAAGCGGGCGGTGCGGACCACGGAGTTCCTCGGCGGGTACCTGCTGGCGTGGACGGCATTCGGGCTTCTGGCGTACGTCGGACTGGCGCTCACCGGCGGCCTGGTCGACCGCGACCCGCAGGCCGGCAAGTGGATCGGCGCGGCGGCCTTCGCCCTGGCGGGGTTGTACCAGCTGGGGCCGCTGAAGTACGTGTGCCTTCGGCACTGCCGCAGCCCGATGGCCCAGCTGATGCGGTATGCGGGCTTCCGACCGCCGGTGCGCGACCTGCGGGTGGGGCTGCACCACGGCGGGTACTGCGTGGGCTGCTGCTGGGCCCTGATGGTGGTGTTGGTACCGCTCGGGGTGATGAACGTGGCGGCGATGGCGGCGATCGCGGTGGTGATCTTCCTCGAGAAGCTGTGGCGGCACGGCGCGCTGCTGGCCCGGGTGACGGGCGTGGCGTTCCTGGTACTGGCCGCGCTGGCGCCGTTCCAGGACTGGCTGCTGCCGGGACTGACCCCGAGCGGGATGACGACGATGTGATGTGGCGGGCGGAGGAGACCCTTCGGCCTCCTCGGCGGTGTGGCGGCGCGGTTCAGGCACGCCCCTTGGGTGCTCCCCCGCCGGCTCGCTACTGAGACGAAGCCGGCCTTCTCCCCGTGGACCGGTTCGAATTCCAGGCTGGTTTCCTCAGCTCAAGCCTCGGGTGCGGGTTCGGCGGGCAGGGCCCGCTCGTGGTGGCGGATGGTGCCGCACCGGATGCAGGGTGTGAGCCGACCGGCCTCACGGCTCATACAGCCTCAAGCGCTCGGTCGTGGTCCGGAATCCTGCGGAACTCAGCTCCGCTGTCACGGCACGGATCCTCATCGCCGGGAAATCACGAACGCCAGGGCCGCCCTCTGCCCGAGTCCCGAACCTCATGGGTGACCGCATGACCGGTGGCCGTGCGCAGCAATGCCGTGTCGGGGCTGCCACCGTGCTGGACGGTATCGGCGACGAGCTCGGTCCCGGCGCCTCCGGAAAAGCCCCGTTCCGCGTCCGGCCGCCGTTCGGTGAGCATGGCTCGCCTACGCGTGACCTGATTCGTGATCTGATGCGCTCAGACCGAGCCGCTGTCGAATTCCCACTCGGATGGCCCGATGAGCACTCCGCACACCCCCGCGCCGTTGCCCTCGCCCACGTCGGAACCGGAGCCGGAGCCCCGACACGCCGGATGGCTGGAACTCTTCTTCGATCTGGTCTTCGTCGCCGTCGTCGCCCAGCTCTCGCACGGTCTCCACGGCGACCCCGGGTGGCGCGAGTTCGGTGTGTTCCTCGGCCTCTACTTCCCGCCCTGGTGGATGTGGGCGAACCTCACGGTCTCCGCCAACCTCTTCCAGGACGACAGTGCCCGCCGCCGCGTCGTCATGCTGACGGCGATGCTGTGCCTCGCCGTGATGGCCGCCGCGGTGCCCGAGGCCGACGGGGACCGGGCCCCCGCCTACGCCCTCGGCTACGCGGGCACCCGCCTCGTCCTGCTCGCCCTCTGGTGGCCAGCCACCCGTTTCCCCGCGCCCCGCACGCTGCCCCGCTGGCGGCCGCTGACCTACTGTCTGCTCTCCGGGCTGCTCTGGGCCGGCTCGGCGGCGGTTCCGGCCCCCTGGCGCTACGGGATGTGGGCCGTCCTGCTCCTGGCGGAAATGGTCCTGTTGCTGACCGCGCGTGGGCGAGGCATCCCGGGGCGGGTCCACACCGGCCACCTGGTCGAACGGGTCGGCCTGTTCGTGATCATCGTCCTCGGCGAGTCGGTGCTGGCCCTCATCACCGCCACGGACCACACCTGGACCGCCCGGGCCGGGATCGTGGCCGTGCTCGGATTCGTCCTGCTGGCCGCGTTGTGGTGGTCCTACTTCGACTTCGCCTCGACCGCGGCGGAGCGCGTCATGGGCACCGCCGGCACACGCGAGGCCTACCTCCTCGCCCGTGACGTGGGCGGCTTCCTGCACTTCTTCGTCACCGCCGCCGTCATCTCCATGGCCGCCGGACTCGCCACGGCCGTGGAGGAGTCCAGCCATGACCATCTGGCGAGGGGCGCGGTGTGGGCCCTCGCCGGCGGGTTGGCCGTCTATCACGGAGCGCACGCCCTGATCGCGCTGCGGTTCGGCCGGAGACTGCGTGAGGTGGCGGTCTGGGCCGTGCCCGGGATCGCGGTCCCCCTCCTGGTGGTTCTCGGCGCGGACGTACTCGCTCCGTGGTTTGTGGTGCTGCTCCTCGCGGCCGAGGCCATCGCCCACCTGCTGTACGCGAAGGCCGCCCTGTCCCGCCGTACGCCCGCCGGCACCACCTAGCGAGTCCGTCCGCATGCGCGGAATGGCTCCGGGGCGTGCCGGGCGACGGCTGAGCCGTAGCCGATGGGCTCGCCGGTCTTGAAATGGACCGCTTCCAGGCGGGCATGACGCCCTGGCACTCAAAGGTTTGATGGACACGCGCGAGCCGCAGCTCGGTGTCGTGGACGGCGATGCCGATCGGCGACGAGGCGAGGAGGCCGTCCGTCCAGCACCGTGGTGGACTCCTCGTCCGGTCAGTCATGCGGTCGGGCGTCAGGGCCGAACGAGCTGAGGGCCGTCCCCTTCGAGGCAGGCTGCCGCTGTACTGGTCGGGCCTTCAGTTTCTGGCGCCGGCGACGCCCAGGCCGTCCATGTAGTCGCGGACTCGTGTGATCAGTCCGTTGTGGACGTGGAGTATCAGGAGGCCGGGGACGGTGAACGTGGTGGCCTTGGCCGGCAGCCTTCCCACCACGACATGCTCGGCGACGATCACTTCGGGATCGGCGGTCTCGTGAGCCGCGACTCTCCTGACCTCCTCCACCTGGACGGGGCTGGCGCCCCAGGCTGCCCGGTATCCGGCGCGCACAGCCTCACGACCTTCGAAGCTCGGGGGGAAGCCGGGTGAGGCGAACGGGAACTCGTGCACCGCGTCGATGGAGTAGAGATTGGCGAGATCGTCCGGGGACTTGTCGAGCATGGCTTGGTAGTAGCAGGTCAGCACCTCGTGAGGGGTGCGAACAGCAGGTGTATCCAGATGCGACACGGGGGTTGTTCCATTCGCTCAACACTTGTTGACTCACTCACCGTAGGGTCGGCCGGAAGTTCGGTCAACGGCTGTAGAGTGAATCGGTGTCCACTTCTCGCCAGCCCCGAGCCGACCGACGCCGAGCGACCGAGGTGCGCATCCTTGACAGCGCCCGGGAGCTGTTCGCCGAGAAGGGATTCGAGCGCACCACCATTCGCGCCGTGGCGGCCGCGGCGAGCGTCGATCCGGCTCTGGTCATGCAGTACTTCGGCTCGAAGCGGGAGTTGTTCAGCCAAGCCGTGCGGGTGGTCCCCGCCGCGCTGACGGCCACTGACACCGACGAGCTCGTTGATCAGCTGCTGGCCTCGCTCGGCCTCAAGCTCGGCGGTCTTCCCGAAGGCACGCTGGCGATGATGCGGTCCATGCTCACCGACCAGGCTGCAGCCGATCACGTCCGTGCCGCTCTCGGCCGGCAGATCGACAGCGTCGGTTCCGCCCTGCCGGCTGCCGAGGATCCCGAACTGCGTGCCGCACTGGTTGTCACCGCGTTGCTGGGCGTGACCATCGGCCACCAGTTCCTCGGCCTGGCCGCGCTTCGCGAGGCCCCTGCAGAGCACATCGCCGCGCTGCTCCGCCCGGCCATCAAGGCCCTGGCCGGCCTTGCCTGATCTACCCCACCGGGTACAGCCATCCAGCACCCCCAGCGCCCTCAACAGCGCGACCAGGTTCGCTGAGACGGAAGCCCGAACGACTCGGTTCGTCGAGAAGACGCCTCGATTGAGTGAGACGGGACACCGGCGCGAGGTCATTTGGGCACGGGCCTCGCAGGGCCGGTGGGCACGCGCGGAGCCGCCGCACTGTGAGGACCAGGTAATCCCCGCGCAACACGAAACACAGCGGAAATGCCTGTGTACGCATCGCGAAACGCGCCGCCGTGAGGCTCTCCCCCTGACCCGTAGGAGGAGACCGTTGATGCCCCTCGCCGCCGCACCCCGGCTCGACACCGGCGACACCGCCTGGCTGCTCGCCGCCACCGCGCTCGTTCTGCTGATGACCCCGGGCCTGGCCCTGTTCTATGCCGGCATGGTCCGCACGAAGAGCGTCCTCAACATGCTGATGATGAGTTTCGTGTCGATCGCCCTGGTCACGGTGGTCTGGCTGGCCGCCGGCTACTCGCTCGCGTTCGGCGACGACGCCTTCGCCGGCGTGATCGGCGGGCTGGGACACCTCGGCATGGCGGGCATCGGGCCGGACAGCCTCACCGGTACGGTTCCCACCCTCCTCTTCGGCACGTTCCAGCTGACCTTCGCGATCATCACGGCGGCGCTGATCAGCGGCGCGGTCGCGGACCGCACCAAGTTCGCGGGCTGGCTCGTCTTCGTACCGGTATGGACGCTCCTCGTATACGTTCCCGTGGCGCACTGGGTGTGGGGCCCCGGCGGCTGGATCACTCACTCGCTGGGCGCCCTCGACTTCGCGGGCGGACTGGTCGTCGAGATCGCGTCGGGCGCCTCGGGCCTCGCGCTGTGCCTGGTGCTCGGTCCGCGCATCGGCTTCAAGAAGGACGCGATGCGGCCGCACAATCTGCCGATGGTGCTGCTCGGCGCGGGTCTGCTGTGGTTCGGCTGGCTCGGCTTCAACGGCGGCTCCGCGCTGGGCGCGAACGGCCTGGCCGCCGCGTCCGTCCTCAACACCCTCGTCGCCGGGTGCACCGGCCTCCTCGGCTGGCTCTTCGTCGAGCAGCGGCGCGACGGGCACCCGACCACGTTCGGTGCGGCGTCCGGCGCGGTCGCCGGCCTCGTGGCGATCACTCCGGCGTGCGGGGTCGTCGCCATGCCGGGCGCGGCGGCGATCGGGCTCGCCGCGGGCGTCGTCTGCTCGTACGCGGTCGCCTGGAAGTTCCGCTTCGGCTACGACGACTCCCTCGACGTCGTGGGCGTGCACTTCGCCGGCGGTGTCGTCGGCACGCTGCTGATCGGCCTGTTCGCCACCTCGGTGATGACCGGCGGCAAGGAGGGGCTGTTGTACGGTGGCGGGCTCGGCCAGCTCGGGCGGCAGGCCCTCGCCGTGGCGGCCGTGGCGGCGTACACCTTCCTCGTCACGTACGGCATCGGCAAGGCTCTCGACCGGGCGATGGGGCTGCGGGCCTCCGCCGAGGAGGAGTTGACGGGACTCGATCAGACGCTGCACGCGGAGACCGCTTACGATCACGGCGTGCTCGGCCACGGCGCCGCGCCGCTGCACGCCGCGTCCCCCGTCACCTCGCTCGTCAAGGACAGGAAGCCCTCCGCATGAAGCTGATCACCGCGATCGTCAAGCCGTTCCGCCTCGACGAGGTGAAGACCGCGCTCCAGGAACTCGGCATCAGCGGGCTGACGGTCACCGAGGCCAGCGGCTACGGGCGCCAGCGAGGACACACCGAGGTGTACCGGGGCGCCGAGTACCGCGTGGACCTCGTCCCCAAGGCACGAATCGAGGTCGTCGTCGAGGACGCCGACGCGGAGCCCGTCATCGACGCGATCGTCCGTGCCGCCCACACGGGCAAGATCGGCGACGGCAAGGTGTGGGCGGTACCCGTGGAAACGGTGGTGCGCGTACGCACGGGGCAGCGCGGCCCGGACGCGCTCTGACGTACAGGGTGCACCGCGCTGCGGGCGCTCTGCGGCCATGCCCACGGCACCGTACTGGGTCAGCCGCTCCGCCCACGCCCTTCGCCACCACCCGCCCGGCACCGCGCCGCCCGTGACCGGCGGGCACACGCATCAGCCCCTCCCGTTGCTCTGGGCCTCGCGCCAGGGCGTGACCCGGCGCGGTGGCCGGAGGAGCCAATGTGGTCGGCGTGGAAGAACCGTTGGGCGTCCTCGGGCCCGGTGGCTGCGACCGTCTTCGTGGTCAGGCGGGTGTCGCCGACGAAGACGTGCTTTGGGCGTCCGGCCGGGGCGGGGTCAGGCGACCGTCAGGACGATCTTGCCCGTCGTGCGGCCCAGCTCGCCGATCGCATGGGCCTCCGCGGCCTCGGCGAGCGGCAGCACGGTGTCGACCACCGGCCGCAGCACGCCGCGCTCCACCAGGCCCGCGATCTCTCGCAGGCCGAGGTGGTCGGGTTCGACCAGGACCCACGCGGCCGTGACCCCGTCCTGGGCGGCGGGCACGTCGTCCGGGCCCGGCAGCGTGATGAGCCTGCCGCCGCCACGGAGCACCTTCAGAGAGCGCACGGCCGTCTCTCCTCCGAGCCCGTCCAACACGACGTCGATGTCGGAAACGACGTCCTCGAAGCGAGCCGTACGGTAGTCGACCACCTCGTCGGCGCCCAGTTCTCGCACCAGGTCGTGCTTGGCCGCGCTCGCCGTGCCGATGACGTACGCACCGCGGGCCTTGGCGATCTGCACGGCGAGGTGCCCCACCCCTCCGGCCGCGGCATGCACCAGTACGCGCTCGCCGGGGCGGACGTCCGCCGCGTCGACGAGAGCCTGCCAGGCGGTCAGGGCGGCGAGCGGCAGCGCGGCCGCCTCCACGTGCGTGAGGGACGCCGGCTTCGGCGCGAGGTGGCGCGCCGGTGCCACCACGTACTGGGCGTACCCGCCCGCCTGGCGCGGGAACAGCGGCATCCCGAAGACCTCGTCGCCGCGGCGGAAGATCCCCACGCCGGGGCCGACGGCCTCGACCGTGCCGGACACGTCCCAGCCGACGACGGGCACGTCGCCCCATCCGATGAGGGCGCCGCTCGCGCGGGTCTTCCAGTCCACCGGGTTCACCCCGGCCGCGTGCACCCGCACCAGGACCTCGTTCAGGCCCGGCTCGGGGCGCTCCACCTCGCGCTCGACCAGGTTCTCGGGTCCGCCCCACTGCTCCACGACCACCGCACGCATGTCGTCCGCCTCGCTTCTCTGTCTCATCGGGATGCCGCCGGATCCCTTCCGGCGGCGACCGCTCCACGATCGGGCATTCCGCCCCGGAGAGGTGTTGGCCTCCTAGCCACTATGTGACAGGATCTGGCCATGACCGAGATACCGGGAACGACCACGGGGGACGAGCGGACGGAAGAGCGGGCGGAAGAGCAGGGGGAAGTGCAGGCGAGGCCGCACCGCATCGCCGTGCTCGCCCTCCCGGGCGTGCCCCCCTTCGAGCTGGGCATCCCTTCCCGGGTCTTCGGAAGCGTGGAGGACGCCGAGGGCAGGCCCCTCTACGAGGTCACCGTCTGTACGGCCGACGGCGCCCCTGTCCTCAGCGACGCCGGTTTCACCGTGCAGCCCGCGGCCGGCCCGGAGGCGCTCGCCGAGGCCGACACCGTGATCGTCCCGCCCACGCACGCCATGCCCGAGCTGAGCCGCGGAGGCCCCCTGCCTCCCGAGGTCGGCGCCGCCATCGACGGGATCAGGCCGGGCACCCGACTGGTGTCGATCTGCTCCGGGTCGTACGTGCTCGCCGCAGCCGGACTCCTCGACGGCCGGCCGGCCACCACCCACTGGAACCTGGCCCCTGAGTTCCGCCAGGCCTTCCCCGAGGTCAAGCTCGACGAGGAGGTGCTGTTCGTCGACGACGGCGACGTGCTGACCTCCGCAGGCGTGGCCGCAGGTGTCGACCTGTGCCTGCACATGATCCGCCGCGACCACGGCGCCGCGGCCGCCAACCGCGCCGCCCGCATGTGCGTCGTACCGCCCTGGCGAGACGGCGGGCAGGCCCAGTTCATCGACCGTCCGGTCCCCGAGCCCACCCTGGCCAGTACCACCGCCACCCGCGCCTGGGCCCTCGAACACCTCGCGGAACCGCTCACTCTGGCCCGCCTCGCCGAACACGCCCGGATGAGTCTGCGCTCCTTCACCCGACGGTTCCGCGACGAGGTCGGCATGACGCCCGTGCAATGGCTCACGGCGCAGCGGCTCGAACTCGCCAAGCAGCTCCTGGAAACAACCGATCTCCCGGTGGACCTGGTGGCGCACCGCGCCGGGCTCGGTTCCGGGAACTCCCTGCGCGTCCACATGAGGACCGCGTTCGGCATCTCCCCCACTGCCTACCGCCGTGCCTTCGGCGGCGACGGCACCGGCGAAGGTGACGATCTCGGCGCTGCCGGGGCAGGGGCCTCCCGCCCTCGGCGTTGACGGTCTCTCGGGTGACGCGTCGTGCGGAGTAGGGCGAGGCCAGGAGGACGCAACCAGGTGCCCTCTCGGGCTCCTGCGCCGCCCGCCCCTGCGGTGACCGGCCTCCGAGGTCCGCCGCTTCCGCGCGGCTGGCTCTCGCCGCACGGGCGGGAGGAGCACGGGGGCCGCCGTTCAACCACGGCCCTCTCGCCGCACGGGCGGGAGGAGCACGGGGGGCCGCCGTTCAACCACCGCCCTCTCGCCGCACGGGCGGGAGGAGCACGGGGGGCGCCGTTCAACCACGGCGCCCCGCCCGCACCACCGCCCCGCCCGGGCGCGTGCGGCCGGTCCTCACGCCACCCACGACCCATCGTTCGGACAGGCCCCAGGCCGCCTCTTCCGGATCGCTGCACCCACCAGGTGAAAGGGACGGTGATGGTGAGGCGGCGCATCGCCGCGGCGGTGCGTCCCGGGAGGCGGTCAGCCGGTCGGCAGGCCCAGCCCGTAATAGGTGACGTGGTAGCCGTCCACGTACTCCGCCTCGCCGCCGACGATCAGGTCGGTGGGTTCGCTCGCGCCCGCCGCCCTGGCCGTGGCCACGAGCATCTCGGCGAGTGCGCGGCCCTTCGGCTCGCCGGGGCCGCCCGCGTCCACACGCCACACCGGATCGTCGTCGCCGAAGACCGAGGCCGTGTGCGGGAATTCGGCGACCGTGCCCCAGCCGAGTGCGGCCGGATCGACGTCGTCCGGGGCGAAGCAGGCGATCGAGAGCCGGTCGCCGCACACCACGTCGAAGAGGAGGGGCGCGCTTCGGCCGTTGCGCCCGTAGAACGGCATCCCGATCCGGACCCCCAGGGCGCTGGTCTCGGCAGGCAGCGCTCCCAGGAAATCTCCCAGCGACCGGGTGACGGTCTCCCAGCTGCGGGCGGTCCATCCGCCCGGGAAACCGAGGCCGACGTTGGCCTGGTCACGGTTGCTGCCGAAGAAGCCGCTGATCGCGTGCTCCTCGCCGACGCCCTGACGCCAGAACCAGTTCTCCGCGGGGTCGGTGGGTTGCAGGACCAGCTCCGGCCCCGACTTCCCGGCGCGCAGTTCGAGCGTGTTCGGCCTGCCGCGCCAGCGCAGGAAGGGGGCGCCCCAGAGCGGCTCGCTGTCGTAGAAGGGGCCCATGTCACCGTGCGAGCCCATGATGGACGGCTTGCCCAGCGCGGCCGTCACCTCCTCCTTCGCTGCCCGGAAGGATGCCGCCTGCGCTGCGGCGTCCGGCGCGGGAACCGACAGTGGCACCGCGAGCTCCACGTACGACTCGCCGTCGACGTAACGCTTCTCGTACTCGCCGACCGGACGCAAGCGAGCGTCGCCCGAAGACCGACCAGTGATCAGCACGGGAGCGTCCGAGGTGCCGCCCCAGGCCCACCCCAGATGGGCCGCCACAGCCCTCACACCCTCCGGCGTCCAGCCGTCGGTGTCTGCCGCGAGGAGTCGCCTGGCGAGCTCCCCCACGGATTCCTCTGTCGTGCTTCCCAGTTGTACGTTCATCGGGCCATCGTGCCGCATCCCGGGCCAGCTCCCTGCAGGGTGCCCAGCGACAGCCGGGAGTTCCCCCGGCGGCGTGCAGCGGGTAGGTGTCCACCCTCCAGTCGTGCCTGGCGAGGGGTTCGGCGCGGAGACCGGGTCGACAGGCAGACGCCCTTGGGGCTGAGTCCAGGAAGAACGTCGCGCGCGGCCCGGGACCGCTCCCCCGCGCTGGAACGTAGGCTCCGGACATGACCGTACTGTGCGGCGACGCCCTCGAACTCCGGCCTTCCAAGCCCCACGACGTCCCCGGGCTGGCCGCGATTCGCGCCACCCCCGAAGTGCGGGCCCGCTGGCGCGGCGGCCCCGACTTCGCAGCCGAGGTCGCGGAGGAGCTGGCTGATCCCCGCACGCACCGCCTGACCATCTACCAGCAGGACCGGATCATCGGCATGATCCAGTGGCACGCCGAGGAAGAGCCCGACTACCGGCACGCCGGCATAGACATCTTCCTGGACCCTGCGGTACACGGTCGCGGCCTGGGAACCGACGCCGTCAGGACCCTCGCCCGACACCTCATCCACGATGCCGGTTTCCACCGGCTCGTCATCGACCCGGCCGCCGACAACGCCGCCGCCATCCGCTGCTACGCGAAGGTCGGCTTCCGGCCTGTCGGCGTCATGCGGCAATACGAACGCGGGCCCGACGGAACCTGGCACGACGGCCTGCTCATGGATCTCCTCGCCGAGGAGATCACATGACCCCCGGTTTCCGGGATGCCGGGCGCGCCGCAGCCCGCTCTCCAAGCACCGGTCGGCGCCCTGCCGTGCCTGTCGACTTCCTCAACCACAGGGCGTGATCTCGCTACGCGCTGATCCCGGACGGGTCGACCGTGACCACGAAGTCCGCAGCCGCGGCAGCACGGGCCACCGTGTACGGCTACCCCCGCCGGGGACAGGGCCGGGACTGAAGAAGGCGATGGAGGGCTTCCGGCAGCTCGCCGGGGCGCATGAGCGCGTCCCGGCCCCTCGGCATGCGGATCGCAAGCCCTGGCGGAGCGCGACGCAAACGCCCAGGTCGATGACCTTCTCGCGCGGGGCGCGCCTGCGAACGCAGAGCGGTCCACGCTCATCTTCCAGGTCCGCGAGCCGTTGTTGGTGCCTTGCTCGTCCCGCTGCCGGACCGGGCGTGACGCTCGTGCCGCAGTAGGACGGCGCGACGCCTCCCCGCGACAACCGGCCGAAGCCCTCGGCACACGCCTCCCCGAACGTCGGCGGGCCACGGTGCGGCCTCACCGCGGCCCGCCGACGTTCGGACGGATGTCCCCTCGATCTGCCGGGCGAGCGCCTGAGCGCCCGCTCCGTAGCCGGGCATTCCGTCCTTCTTCTTACGCGTCCACGCACGTAGGGTCCCCGGTGGTGCGCACAAGGCGCCCTGGCCGGCGGTGGCACCCTCCGGCACACGGACCGGACCTCCCGAAGGAGCAGCAGCATGTCAATGGTCGGGAGCCTGCGCAAAATGGCCCGCCTGGCGCGGCGAACGCGACGCGTGGACCTGAGCCACCCGGCCCGCTCACCGCTCGGCACCACGGTCGTCAACTGCGTCGCCTACCGCGACGGCCGCCGGCTGACCGGCAAGGACGGCATCGAGGAGTCCCTGCGGCGGGTCCGCAAGCACAAGGACGGCTTTCTCTGGATCGGCCTGCACGAGCCGTCCGAGGAGGAGTTCGCGGGGATCGCAGAACTGTTCGACCTGCACCCGCTGGCCGTCGAGGACGCCGTGCACGCCCATCAGCGACCCAAGGTGGAGCGGTACGGCGAGGTGCTGTTCGCCGTTTTCAAGACGGTCACGTACGTGGATCACGAGCAGCTGACGGCGACCAGTGAGGTGGTCGACACCGGCGAGATCATGGTGTTCACCGGCCCCGACTTCGTCGTGACCGTCCGCCACGGCCGCCACGGCTCGCTCGGCCCGCTGCGCGAGGCCCTGGAGTCCGACACGGAGCAGCTCGCCAAGGGGCCGTCGGCGGTGCTGCACGCGATCGCGGACCATGTCGTCGACGACTACCTCTCCGTCGTCGACGCGGTCCAGGGGGACATCGAGCAAGTGGAGACCGATGTGTTCTCGCCCCACGGCTCCAAGACTGCGGACGCCGGCCGCATCTACCAGCTGAAGCGCGAGCTCCTCGAACTGAAGCGGGCCGTGACCCCCCTCGCCCGCCCGCTCACGGTCCTCGCCACCGAGCCCTGCCCCTCGGTGGACGCCGACATAAGGCCGTACTTCCGCGACGTCGCCGACCACCTCGCCCGCGCCACCGAGCAGATCGGCTCCTTCGACGGCCTGATCGACTCCATCCTCCAGGCCCACCTCGCCCAGGTGACCGTCGCCCAGAACGAGGACATGCGCAAGATCACCGCCTGGGCCGCCATAGTCGCCGTCCCCACGATGGTCTGCGGCGTCTACGGCATGAACTTCGACCACATGCCGGAACTCCGCTGGACCTACGGCTATCCACTGGTTCTCGGCGTCATGGCCACCGCCTGCTTCGTCATCCACCGCGGCTTCAAACGCAACGGCTGGCTGTGACTCCACGGCACTCCGCCGGCGGAGCCGCTCGGCGTCGCAGGCCTCGGGCAGGTCAGGCATGCCCGGGCGGGTTCGATTCCGGAGAGCGGATCGTCGGCGACCGGGCCCCACAGGGCCCGCGGCCCGCGCCGGATCACCGGGCCGATCGCGGCGAGCAGCGGGCGGCCGCGCATCGACGACAACGCCCTTCTCACCGCCGACCACCCGCCCGTCACCGCCGATACGGGCTGGTCCAGGGCGCCCTGGTCTCCTTTGGTGAGGCCGTCCGGGACCGCCTCTCTTGGTGAGGCCGTCCGGGACCGGCAGGCTCGTGGCTCAGCGGGGGCCGGGCCGGTGCTCGGTGATCCAGCGGGCGGCGAGCAGGCCCGAGGCGGCGGTGAGGAAGGCGGCGGCGATGACGGTGGCGTTCAGGCCGAGGAGGTCGGCGAGGACGCCGGCGACGAGGGCACCTGCCGCGTAGCCGATGTCGCGCCAGAAGCGGTACGTGCCGAGGGCGTTGGCGCGCCAGGCGGGGTGGGCGTGGTCGGAGACGGAGGCGATGAGGGCCGGGTAGACCATGGCGGTGCCGAGGCCGAGTGCGACGGCGGAGAGGATACCGGCGAGCAGTGGCCGGTCCAGCAGCGCGAGGGCCAGGACGAAACCGGCGGCCTGGACGAGCATCCCGTAGACGATCAGGGGTTTGCGGCCGATGCGGTCGGCGAGGTGGCCGGTCGGGATCTGGCCGATGCCCCAAAGGATGGGGTAGAGGCCCTTGATGAGGCCGATGGCGGCGATGCCGAGGCCGTGGTCGGTGAACAGCAGGGGGAAGACGCCCCAGGTGAGGCCGTCGTTGAGGTTGTTGACCAGGCCGGCCTGGCTGGCGCCGCGCAGGGATCGGTCGCGCCAGGAGGTGCGGGCGAAGACGGCCTTCAGGCCGGTGTCCTCGCCGGTGGGCAGGGGTTTCGTGTGGTTGGCGAGTTCGAGGGCGACGTGGGCGGCGGTGTCGCGGACGACGAGGGCCAGGGCGAGGCCCGCGACGACGAAGACGACGCCGATGAGTTCGGGTACGGGGCGCAGGCCGTAGGCGGTGGCGAGGTAGCCGGTGAGCAGGGCGGTGGCGCCGACGGCGGTGTAACCGGCGGCCTCGTTCAGTCCGGTGGCCAGGCCCCTGCGGGCAGGCCCGACGAGGTCGATCTTCATGTTGACGGTCATCGACCACGTCAGGCCCTGGTTGAGGCCGAGCAGAACGTTGGCGGCGACGATCCAGCCCCATGAGGGTGCGTACGCGAGGGCGAAGGGGACGGGCATGCCGATCAGCCAGCCCGCCACGAGGAGTTGCTTGCGGCGGAAGCGGGCGGTCAGCGCACCGGCGGCGAGGTTGGTGACCGCCTTGGTGAGGCCGAAGGCGATGATGAAGGAGAAGACGGCCAGATCACTGGTGAGGCCGAAGGTCTCGGAGCCGATGAGCGGGACGGTGGTGCGTTCGAGGCCGACCAGGCCGCCGACGCAGATGTTGACGATGACCAGCAGGGTGAACTGGAGCCGGTTCTCGCGCAGGCCGAGGCGTACCGGACGGCTGGAGGCGTTCGTCGTCGCGGCCGAGGCGGGAGCGGTCTTCACGGGCGGCTGTCCTCCGTGCCCTGGACGAGCTTCTCGCCGTGGGCGGCGGCGTAGTCGGCCGGTCCGCCGTCGAGGACCGCGACGGCGGTGTGGCCGGCCCGTTCGAGGAGGCTCGCGGCGGTCATGGCGCGCTCGCCGTGCCCGCAGGCCACGACCGCGCCCTCCGGAGCCTCGGCGGCGACGTGGGTGAGGCCGCCGAGTTCGATGTTGACCGCGCCGGGGACGTGTCCGGCGGCGAACTCCGACTCCTGCCGCACGTCGAGATATGGCTGGCCCCCGGCGCGGGCGGCGGTGACGAACGCGGTGGTGGCCAGTCGGTGGCCGGCGTCCGTCCATGCGTCCGTGCCACCCGCGAGACGGCCGGCGAGCCGCTCGTAGCCGATCTTGTACGCCTGCCAGACGATCTCGCTCAGGTCCTGGCCGTCGGCGGTGGCGAAGACGAGGGGGGCGGCGTCGGGCAGGAGCCAGCCGAGCCAGGTGGCGAACTGGCCGCGCAGGGGGATGGCGATCGATCCGGGAATGTGGCCGGCGGCGTAGTCGGCGGCCGGGCGCACGTCGACGACGTGGCCGCCGTCGGCGACGAGGGCGCGGACCTGTTCTGCGGAGAGCTCCGGCAGGAGCGGGGTGCCGGTGATCACGGTGGGCCCGCGCCGGTTGGCCTCGCCGAGCCGGTCGAAGTACGCGGGGTAGCTGCCCAGGCTCGCGGTCAGCTGCGACACGAAGGTGTCCTCGTCGGGTGCGGCGAGCAGCGGGTTGGCCTGCTTCTGGGCTCCGATCGTGGTGATGCGTTCGCTGCCCGGCGGGGCCGAGCAGAAGGACCCGGCCCCGTGCGTGGGCCACACGGCCGTTGCGTCCGGCAGGGCCGTCAGCCGCTTGAGGGAGTGGTACTGGGCCCGGGCCAGCTCCTCCGTACGGTCCGCTCCGAGGAGGTCGGTGCGGGCGGCGGAGTTCACGATCAGTGACCCGCCCGTGAACACGCCGAGCTCTCGGGCGCCGTCGAGGAGCAGGAAGGACAGGTGCTCGTCGGTGTGGCCTGGGGTGGCCAGCGCCCGCAGGGTCAGCCCGCCGAGGTCGACCTCGTCTTCGTCGCTCAGGCCCTGGTGGTCGAAGGCACGCAGTCCGGCGGCGGAGGCCAGGATCGTGGCGCCGTGGTCGTGGCCGAGCTGGATCGCGCCGGAGAGGAAGTCGGCGTGCAGGTGCGTGTCGGCCGCGTACGCGACGGTCAGGCCGCGCTGCTCGGCAGCGGCGCGCAGGGCGCGCAGGTCCCGGCTCGCGTCGACGGCGAGGGCGCGGCCGTCGCCCAGGTCCACGAGGTAGGCGCTGTTGCCGAGTCCTTCGTCGACCAGCGGAATGAGGTGATCTTCGAGGAAACCCATCGTGCTGTTGTCCTTCACGAGAAGAAGGGGGGCGGGCGGAAGGTCTCACCGCCCGACATCAGTTCTCGACATCAGTTACAGTAATCCATAGATATTTGGAGGATGCAATGCGGGATGCCACCACCAGCGGCACGAAGGCCGCCCTCTACGACGCCTTCGCCGCCAGCGGCAAGGCGCTGGCCAGCGGCAAGCGCCTTGAACTGCTCGACCTGCTCGCCCAGGGCGAGCGCACCGTGGACGCACTGTCGAAGGCGGCCGGGCTGAACCTGACCACCGCCTCGGCGCACCTGCAGACCCTCAAGCAGGCGGGGTTCGTCGCCACCCGCCGGGAAGGCGTCCGCATCCACTACCGGCTCGCCGGTGACGACGTGGCCCAGCTCTTCGCACTGCTGCGCAAGGTCGCCGACCGCCACCAGGCCGCCGTTCCCGCCGCCCGGGACGCCTACCTCGGTGAGGACGGCGCCGCCGAGGTCACCCACGAGGAGCTGCTGGCGCGGGTCGAGGCCGGCAACGTCGTCGTCCTCGACGTACGGCCGCTGGAGGAGTACCAGGCGGGACACATCCCCGGGGCTGTGTGCATCCCGGTCGCCGAGCTGGCCGACCGGATCGGCGAGCTGCCCGAGGAGACCGACGTCGTCGTCTACTGCCGCGGCGAGTACTGCGCGCTGGCCTACGACGCCGTGCGCCTGCTCACCCACCACGGCCGACGGGCGATCCGGCTCAACGACGGCATGCTCGAGTGGCGCCTGGCCGACCTCCCCGTGCACGCCGGAGCCGCGGCGTGAACAACGTCCCCGACAGCGTTCCCTCGCACCCGGGTCTCGCCGGCGGGCCGGTCTATCTCGACTACAACGCCACCACACCGGTCGATCCGTGCGTAGCCGAAGCGATGCTGCCGCATCTGACGGAATTCTTCGGGAACCCTTCCAGCAGCCACCCCTATGCCCGGGCGCCTCGGCGGGCGCTGGACGCGGCCCGCGTCCAGGTGGCCGACCTGATCGGCGCCATGGCAGGCGAGATCGTCTTCACCGCCTCCGGCTCCGAGGCCGACCTGCTCGCACTGCGCGGCACGGTGCTGGCTTCCGACCGCCCCCGTCCGCATGTGATCACGCAGGCCCCCGAGCACCCCGCCGTGCTGGAGACATGCCGTGCGCTGGAGCGGTTGCACGGTGCGAAGGTGACGGTCCTGCCTGTCGACCGGGACGAACTCGTGGAGCCGGCCGCCTTGGCCACAGCCCTCACCGAGGACACAGTGCTCGTGTCGGTGATGGCGGCGAACAACGAGACCGGGGCCGGCGCGCTGCGGCTGTCCCTGGGCCGCTGGACCACGCCGGGGGACATCGAGACGGCGGCAGCGTCCCCGATCCGTGCGGCCCTCCCCTCAGGCGCGCGCATCCAGCCCTGACCCTCGACGATCCACGACACCTCACCGCAGACCCGGAGCCCGTTGATGAACATGCCGCCCCCCGGCAGCCCCGCCCCTGGCATCACCGTCGACGGCACCGGCCTGCTCTGCGTCACCCTCCTGCTGCGGCTGCGCAAGGAGATCGACGGCGCCGGGCCGGGCACCGTCGTCCACGTCATCGCCAGTGACCCCGCAGCCCCGCTCGACCTGCCCGCCTGGTGCCACATGACCGGCCACCACTACCTCGGCCCCGTCCCCGACGCAGCCGGACGGGCGCTCTACGCCCTGCGGCTCGCCGCCGACGCACACAGCACCAGGCTCGATGCGCCCTGGCGCAGAAGCACCCCCTGAGGCCCGGCTGCGGCGGCTCGCACACGGCTGCCCCGCGGCACCCGACGGTCGCATGACCGCGCCCAGGACCTCGGCGAGCTCACGCGCCGGTCGAGTGCAGTCCTGGGGGAACGGGTCGATCGGGCACAGCATGAAAGCGCTGCACTGCTCAGCGCCCCTCAGCAGACTAGAGTCGCCCTCGTGGGGCTGTCGGGCGCCTGCCACACCCGTCTCGACACCCAGACCACCGTCATCACCGCAGGCTTCATCCGGACCGCCGTCGACCGCTCCCACTTTCCAGGTACCAGGATCCCGTTCCCAGGGACCGGGATCCCTCGCCAGCCGGCATCCACGTCCTCGGCACCGCCGTACGCAGTGACCACGGAGGCAACCATGACCGCCCCGGACGACAAGATCCAGCCCGCCCCACCGGTGGAGTCGACCATCGCCCATGCCTCCGCCAGCCTGCTGGAACACCTGGCCGACAAGCTCGGCGCACGGGCCTCCGTACGGGCCGTCTACGGCGAGCCCGTCACCAACGGCGGTGTCACCGTCATCCCCGTCGCCGAGACGGCCTTCGGCTTCGGCGGCGGCGCCGGACGCGACACGGCGGCAGCCAAGACCGACGAAGGCGGAGGGGGTGGCGGCGGGGTCGCTGCCCGACCCCGCGGCTTCATCGTCATCAAGGACGGAACCGCCACCTACAAGCCTGTCAGAGACCCCTGGGCGAACATCGTCGTGCCGCTCGCCGCCCTCGTGACCGGTATGGCCGCTGCTCGGCTCGCCCGGCGGTGGGCCAAGCATGGTTGACCTTCGGAGTCGGGTCGAAGGCCTGCCGTCGGCTTCGTGACGGCCCATCGCTTCTCGCATCCGGCGCGACCTCAGCGGCGTCGCGTGCGTCGCCTTCCTCGTCCTGGCGGGGCTCGCACCGTTCCAGGACTCGATGCTGCCGGGGCCGGAGGGCTCGATGCCGCCCATGGACGGCATGTGACGCCGTGTGCACACGTGGTAATCCCTTGGACGGCGGTGCGTACGAGCGAGGCGCCCTGGGGCGTACCTACCAGCCGGACCGGCCTGAAGTGTCGCCACCCGGCCCCCGCCGCGGCCCACCGTGGACGTCCGCCGGTTTCCCGCCCGGGACATGAGGTGCAAGCTGGAAGGGAGACCGTCCTCCGATCCCCGGGAACGGGCTCGGGACACGCGGTCTCGCCACTCCGAGTGAGCTCCTCGGAGCTCGGCTGGAGGAAGCGAGATGACAGAACAGGCCACCACCGGCACGCGCTGGCATCTGACCGGCGACTGGTTCGACGTATGCAAGTGCGCGATTCCGTGCCCGTGCACGTTCGCGCAGTCCCCGACCTACGGCGACTGCGAAGGCATCATGGTCTGGCACATCAGGGAAGGCAACTTCGGAGACGTTCGGCTCGACGACCTCAACGTCGTGATGCTCGGGTCGTTCGAGGGCAACCCGTGGGCCGGCACGCACACCGAGCCGTACGCCGCGGTCTTCCTCGACGAACGCGCCGACGATCAGCAGAGGGCCGCGCTCGGGACCGTCTTCGGCGGCGAGGCGGGCGGATGGCCGGCCCAGTTCGGGGCGCTGTTCCACCCCGAGGTGCGGGGCATGGACGTCGCCCCGATCCACGTGGAGGTCGACGAGGATCTCGCCGGCTGGCGAGCCGAGATCCCGGGCCGTGTCACGGCGACCGCCGAGGCGCTCACCGGCCCGACCACCCCGGAGGGCGCACGCGTCCAGGTCCTCAACTCTCCGGGCTCCGAGGTGGGGCCGGGCCAGATCGCCACCTGGGGGCGGTCCACCGCCGACCGCGCCGACGCGTTCGGCTTCTCCTGGGAACGCACCGGGAAGTCGAGCAAGCACTTCCCCTTCGACTGGAGCGGCCCCGACTGAAGAGCCCACTCCCCGCCCTTGAGGTGGGCCGCCGCCGACCGTCATGGTGCGGCACGGAGCGTCTGACGGACTCACCACCGACTCCGCCTACGGACGGTTGGCTTTGACAACGATCGACACGGCCACCGCTCGCTGCCGGGCGGGCGGGAGCAGCTCTCTCATGAGGCGGATCACCGCCGGGGTGAACAGGGGATACAGCGCACAGTCGTCGATGCTCAGCGCCTCCCGGTGCACCACCTCGACGTCCCGGAAACCGGCCCTCTCCAGCTTCCGCACGAACGCGGGCTCCGAGAGCGCCCCGGCGACACAGCCCGCCCAGGCCGCCGCCCAGGCCGCCGGCTGCGTGAGGATCTCCGGAGGTAGGTCGTCCTGCCCGACGGTCAGGTCCGACACGCACAGCCGCCCGCCCGGCCGCACGACGCGGGCGCATTCGGCCATCACTCGCGGTCTCCTCGGGGAGGGATTGACGACACCGTTCGAGACGATCAGATCGACGGTGCCGTCGGGCAGGGGAATGTCCTCCATCTCGCCCTCCAGCAGGTCGACGTTCGCGAGACCGGCCTCGGACACCGCCTTCGCCGTGCGCGCGAGCATCTCGGGGAGGAAGTCGAGCGCGATCACCCGGCCGGAGGGGCCGGTATTTCGCTTCGTCCGCATTCCTCGCGCGGGCAATACTCCAGCACCCCTCACCGTCCTCGTACTCACAGGCACCCGCTCTGCTGGAAGAAGACGTCTTGGCCACGTTGAACACCCTGGAGCTGGAAGAGAAGGTCCGGACTCTGTACCGCCTGGTGGCGCAGGAGCCGCAGGGCTCCTACCACTTCGAGATGGGCCGTGACCTGGCTCTTCGCCTGGGCCATCCCGGCGACCTGCTGAACCGGGTTCCCGCCGGTGCTGTCGAGTCCTTCGCAGGGGTCGGCTACTTCCTCGACCTGGCGGCACTCTCCGAGGGCGAGCGCGTGATCGACCTGGGCAGCGGTTCCGGTACGGATTCCTTCTGCACCGCGCAGCAGGTCACAGCCTCGGGACGGGTGTCGGTTTCGACTTCACGCTCGCCCAGCCGGCCAAGGCCCGGCAGCTCGCCGAAGCAGGCGGCTTCGACCAGGTCGAGTTCCGCGAGGGCCGCGTCGAAGCACTGCCGGCCGAGGACGCGAGCTTCGACTGTGCGATCTCCAACGGCCTCATCAACCTCTCCGCCGCCAAGAGAAAGGTCTTCGAGGAAGCCGCACGCGTCCTGCGCCCGGGCGGCCGGCTCGCCCTCGCCGACATCGTCACCGAACAGCCGCTGACCGAGGCCGTCGTCTGCGACGCGAGCCTCTGGGCCTCGTGCATCGGCGGCGCCGCCCACGAGACCACCTACCGGCAGGCCATCGAGACCGCCGGCCTGCGCATCAAGGAACTCCGGGGCAACGACTACGAGTTCCTCTCCGGCCAGGCCCGCCGGGCCAGCGCCAGGTACGGCGTCAAGAGCATCTCCCTGCTCGCGGTCAAGCCGGACCGCTGAGCCCCTCCCGCGGCCCGCACGACCGCGGCGCGTGCCAGGAGGCACGTCATGACCACCCTCACCCACCGCCACCCCACAACCGAGACCGGCAAGGCGGCCGGCTCACTCCAGGCGGGATCCGCCCTCATGGCCCTCGCCGGCCTGGCGATCATCGGCTACGCGGTCATCTCCTTCATCCGCGACTTCACCGACTCGTTCCTCGAACTCGGCATCGGACAAGCGCAGGTCGACGTCGGCAAGACCCAGATCCGGGCGTTCAGCCCCGAGCTGTACGACTACATCTCGCACCTGCACATCGCCGTCTCCGGATTCATCGCGGCCACGGGCCTCGCCGTCGCGGCCCTGGCCTGGTTCGGCGTGCGGCACGGCCACCTGTGGGCGTGGGTCACCGCCGTCGCGGCACCCGTACTCGCCTCGCCGTCGCACTGCCCGCCCACTACCCCTTCCACTTCGACACGATCGGACTCCGGCTTGTCGTCCTCGTCCTTCAGGTAGGCCGGGGTCATGCCGCCCCACCAACCGCCGTCCTCGGTGCATCCCTTGGCGATGAGGCCCAGGGGACGGTGAGAGTCCGGGGGTCGGCCACGTAGGCGACCGGGTTCGCCGCGGGTGCCAGGCCCAGTGGGTCGGGGCCCGGTGCCCAGGCCTTGAACCCAGGTCCGTTCTCGGGACACTCTTCGTGCCGGCCGTCTCCATGGCCGCGGGCAGTCTCGACGCGCCCGGCAGCAGGAGACCGAACTGATGGGAGAGGTCCGCATGACCACGCGTACTCCGCAGGAACTCGCCGTCCCCGTACGAGGAGGCGACCTCGCCGTGACCCGCTGGCCGGGCGAAGGGCCTGCGGTCGTCGCCCTGCACGGCATCACGGGCAACAGCCTGACCTTCGGCGCCGTCGCCGAGCAGCTCGGCGACATCGATCTGTACGCCCCGGACCTGCGCGGCCGGGCCGGCAGCGCAGGTCTACCGGCTCCCTACGGCATCCAGGCCCACGTCGAGGACGTCCTCGCCGTCCTCGATCACCTGGGCCTGCGTCAGGCGCTGCTTCTCGGCCACTCCCTGGGGGCCTTCACCACCGCGGTGGCCGCCGCGCGGCACCCGGACCGCTTCCCGCGCGTGGTCCTCGTCGACGGTGGCCTCGGATTCCCGATACCGGGCGGCGCGGACATCGACGAGGTGATCGAGTCGGTCATCGGCCCGGCGATGCGCCGGCTCAAGACGACCTTCCCGGACGGCGACGCGTACCGCGCGCTCTTCCGTGAGCACCCGGCCTTCGCGGCCCACTGGGGCCCGCACGTCCAGGCGTACGTGGACCGTGATCTGGCCGGCGAGCCGCCCGAGATGCGCAGCAGCTGTGTCCTGGACGCGATCCGTGCCGACGGTGCCGGCCCCATCGGCGACCCCGAGACGCTGACCGCCATCCACCGGCCGGAGGTGCGCGGCACCATGCTGTGGGCGGAGCGAGGAGTGATGAACGAGCCTCAGGGGCTCTACGACGAGGGGCGTCTGGCCGCGGGCGGCCTCTCCCCGGACCGGATCACCACCCGCCGGGTCGACGACACCAACCACTACACGATCCTGTTCGCCGAGCACGCGACGGCAGCCGTCGCAGAGGCGGTGCACGCGGAGCTGAAGCAGATGTAGCACCGGACTCGCTGCGACTCACCGGGCCGCGCGTGCGTCCGATTCTGCGGAACAGCGCACGTGCGGCCCGGTACGCGACCGGCGTCATCACGACCGTCGACCTGCAGACGGGTTGTTTCGAAGGTCTAATCCTGTGGCGGACGGTGATGGTGTGGACACACACCGCTTACAGCCCTCACACTCGCCTCAGCCCCTCGGCGGGGAATCGGAACGCAGGACGGAGACGCGATGCTTCGGCGCACGATCCAACTCACCCTCTCGGTTGTCATGGTCATGGTGGCAGCGCTGGGTGGGATGCTGTCCACGGCCGGATCCGCCCAGGCCGACGAGTGCTACACCTGGGGCCGCACCCTGTCCGAGGGCATGTCGGGCTCCGACGTGACGCAGCTGCAGATCCGCGTGGCCGGCCACGCGGCGTACGGCGAGGTCATCGCCATCGACGGCTCGTTCGGTCCGGCCACGAAGGCCGCGGTGACCCGCTTTCAGCAGGCGTACGGGCTGCCCGCGGACGGCGTCGCCGGTTCCCAGACGTTCAGCAAGATCTACGCCCTGCAGGACCCGGACTGCACCCCCATCCACTTCACCTACGCCGAACTGAACAAGTGCAACTCCGACTGGTCCGGCGGCGCGGTCAGCGCCGCGACGGCCAAGTCCAACGCCCTGCAGACGATGTGGAAGCTGGAGGCCATGCGGCACGCCCTGGGTGACGTGCCGATCACCGTCACCAGCGGATTCCGCTCGTACGCCTGCAACAGCGCGGTGGGCGGCGCCTCGAACAGTCGGCACCTGTACGGTGACGCCGCCGACCTCACCGGCAGCCCGTCGCTGTGCACGCTGGCCCAGCGGGCCCGCTACCACGGCTTCGGCGGAATCTTCGGCCCCGGCTACCCCGACCACAACGACCACACCCACGTGGACGGACGCACCAGCCGCTCCTGGTCCGCGCCCAACTGCGGCGTCTGACCCGTACGTACGACACGGACATCGGGCTCTCCCCCCGGACCGGCTCCGGCCCGGGGGAGAGCCCGTTCCGCCCGCGAGGCGCGAGGCCGGGAAGACTCCGGCCCTCCGGACGGGCCCCGCTCAGCCCTGCCCCGAGCAGACCTGCCCCACCACTCCCTCCCCTCCCCTCCCCTCATCGAGTAGGAGTGCCCTGATGTCCTCCCGCATCCCCTGGCGCGTCCGTGCCGGAACGGCCACGCTGGCGGTGCTCGCCGGTATCGGGGCGTTCGCCGCGCCCGGATCCGCCACGGCTGCCTCCCCGCCCGGATCCGCCACGGCTGCCTCCCCGCCCGGGTCCGGCCGACAGACCGTCAGCTACCAGGGCTACCGCATCGAGGTCCCCGCCGACTGGCAGGTCGTCGATCTGGCCGAAAGTCCACGGGCCTGCCTCCGGTTCGACCGACCCGCCGTCTACCTGGGCGAGCCCGCCGAGCAGAGCGACTGCCCCGCCCACCTCGTGGGCCGTACGGCAGGCATTGTCGTGGAGCCCCTCACCGCCCGCTCCGCCGGACAGGCGACGACGGCGACCGCACGGGCCCCACGCGGCAAGGCCACCGCCCCGACCGCCGCCTCCAGCAATGACACCATCCAGATCGCGGTCGAAGACGCCGGTGTACTCGTCACCGCCGCCCACACCCCGGCGACCGAGAATCTGGTGCGGGGTGTTCTGGCCTCGGCCGAACTCACCCCGGATGCCCGGCGCACCGAGCTGCCCCGTGCGGCCCAGCGGCCCGACGCCACTCCCCTGGCCGCGGCCGGGCCGCAACCCGGCAGCTACCTTGGCAAGGGCTTCGACACCTGCGCCGCGCCCTCCCAGGCAGCCATGAACGCCTGGCGGGCCGGCTCCCCGTACGGCGCGGTCGGCGTCTACATCAGCGGATCCTTCCGCGGCTGCGCGCAGCCGAATCTGACCGCGAGTTGGGTGACCGGTCAGACCGGCAACGGATGGCGGCTGATCCCCATCGACGTCGGCCGCCAGGCCCCGTGCACGAGCTTCTCCCTGAAGATGTCCACCGACCCCGCGACGGCCAAGTCCCAGGGCGTCACCGCGGCGGCCGCCGCCCTCACCGCCGCGGCGAACCTCGGGATCCCCGCGGGCAGCGCCGTCTACAGCGACATCGAGGGATACGCCTCCACGGCCTCCTGCAAGGCGGCCGTGCTGTCGTACCTGTCCGGCTGGACGGAGCGGCTGCACAGCGGCGGCTATCTGTCGGGCTTCTACTCCAGCGTGTCCTCCGGCATCAAGGACGCCGCGAGCGAGTACGGCAACAGCGCCTACACGCGGGTCGACGACATCTTCTACGGCTGGTGGAACGGCGCCGCCGACACCAACACCGGTTCCTACGTCCCGTCCACCTACTGGTCCGGCCACCAGCGGATCCACCAGTACGCGGGCGAGGTCACCGAGTCCTACGGCGGCTACTCGATCAACATCGACCGCGACTACCTGGACGTGGGCACCGGCACACAGCCCGCACCCAACTGCACCGGGACGAACCTCGACTTCACTGCGTACGCCACCGTCCAGAGCGGCTCGAACGGCGACCAGGTCAAGGCGGCGCAGTGCCTGCTCACAGCCGCCGGATACGACCCGGGCGCACCGGACGGGTCTTTCGGTGCCTCCACGACCACCGCCACCAAGAACTTCCAGGGCGCCACAGGGCTCACCGCGGACGGGGTGATCGGGCCGAAGACGTGGACCGCCCTGCTGTCCCGCGGCACCACCCCCACCGTCCAGAGCGGCTCGACGGGAGAAGCCGTCACCCGGCTCCAGCGTGCCCTGACCGCCGCGCTCGGCCGGACGGTGGCCATCGACGGCGCCTTCGGTCCGGGCACCGACCAGGCCGTGCGCGACTACCAGTCCTCACGCGCCCTGACGGTCGACGGCATCGTCGGCTCCGGCACCTGGGGCGCCCTCCAGTCGGGAAGGTGAGCAGGACCTGGTGAGGCCCCTCGCACGGACCCTCCTCTTCGGACCTGGCTGCCATGACGACGGGAGCTGTGCGTACGGGTCCTTGTCGCCTCTCACCTGGTCGGGCCGGTCGCCGCTCACCTGGTCGGGCCGGGTACGGGCCGACCGGGTGAGCGGTCGCGGAACGTGATCGCCCCGGAGCGGGAGGGTGCCGGACCGGGCCGGCGGTGGTCCGGTACATCGCCACGGTGGCCGCCCTCCAGCTCACGGCGTTCGGCATGAGGTGCGCCACAGGGGCCTTCGAAGGCAGGTCGGGCACTTCCGTACGCATCGTGCGCTCTGGTACACGTGGTGGCGTACATGTTCGATTCCGCCTGAAAGCCCCGCCCATGAACCACGTCCCCGGCCCTCATGCCGACCTCGTCGGCTTCAGCATCGACCTCACCGTCGAGGAGGCACGTCGGCGTGCCGAAGTCGTGGCGGCCCTCGGGCCCGACTGGGACCCCGTGGCCGTTCTGCGTGACGAGCAGGCGGCGCACGCCCTGCTGTACTCCGGCCTGGACGAGGATCAGCAGCGGATTCACGCGGAACTGGTCGCGGCCGGCGTGCTGCCCGGGGAGGAGCCGGGCCATGCGTCTTCCGCTTGATCCCCACGCCGACCCGGCCCGGCGGGCCTGGGTCGCGTGCCCCGGCTGCGACGACGCCCGGGACTGCGGGACCTGCCTGGACCGCCGGAACTGCCGGAGCCACTGGCGCTACCTGATCGCGAACAAGGGGCCCCGGGTCCACCTGCAGTGCCCGAACTGCACCCACATGTGGACCCTGGACACCTCTCGCGAGCGTCGCGGCCGCCGGGACTGACCTCAGCAGATCCGCGGCAGCTGCTCCCCGAGCGGCATGTCCACGATGCGGGTGCCGCCCAGTCCGGTCCGGGCCACGACCATGCCCGGGTGGGTCTCGACCGCCTCGCCGATCACCGCCGCTTCCGCGCCCACGGGGTGCGCGCGCATCGCGGCCAGGACGGCGTCGGCGCTTTCCCGTGGGACGAACGCCACGAGCTTGCCCTCGTTCGCCACGTACATGGGGTCGAGTCCGAGCACCGCGCAGGCGTTGCCGACCGCCTCGGGGACAGGGACGGCGCGCTCCTGGACGACGACGCCCGTGCCCGACGCCGCCGCGATCTCGTTCAGCGAGGCGGCCAGGCCACCGCGTGTGGGGTCGCGCAGCACGTGCAGGTCCCGCGTGACGTCCAGCATCGCCTCGACGAGGCCGCCGAGCGGTGCGCAGTCGCTGTTGATCTCGACACCGAATTCGAGGCCCTCCCGCACGCTCATGATCGCCACGCCGTGCATGCCGATCGGGCCGCTCACGATCACCACGTCTCCGGGCACCACCCGTTGCGGGCGCAGGTCGACTCCGTCGGGGATCAACCCGACCCCCGAGGTGTTGATGTAGACGCCGTCGCCGTGGCCGGCCTCCACGACCTTGGTGTCACCGGTGACGACCTGGACGCCGGCCGCGCGCGCCGCCGCACCGAGGGCCTCCGCGACGCGGGCGACGACATCGGTCTCGACGCCTTCCTCCAGGATGAACCCGCAGGAGAGGTGGCTCGCCCGGGCGCCGCGCATGGCGAGGTCGTTCACGGTGCCGTTGACCGCCAGGTCGCCGATGCTGCCGCCGGGGAAGAACAGGGGGCGGACCACGAAGGAGTCCGTGGAGAAGGCCAGGCGGGCGCCGCCGATCCGGATCTCGGCCGCGTCGGCGGTGTGGGCGAGGGCCGGTCCGCCGTAGGCGGGTGCGAAGACGTGCTCGATCAGCTCGGCGGACAGTGCTCCGCCGCCGCCGTGGCCCATGACGATGCGCGGGTGGTCGCGCAGCGGCGCCGGGCAGGTCCAGGCGAGCATGTCGGGTGCCGGGGTGGTGCTGATGTCAGGCAAGGGGGCTGCCCTCCAGGGAGGCGGTGACCGGGGACGGGGTGCCGGAGGCCGCGCCCGCCGGCGTGGGCGGCCGCTGTCCGGGGGTTCCCGCGTCGAGCCGCCGGTAGAGGTAGTAGGCGGCGCAGGCGCCCTCGCTGGACACCATCGTGGCGCCGAGCGGGGAGCGGGGCGTGCAGGTGGTGCCGAAGGCCTCGCACTGGTTGGGCTTCAGCAGGCCCTGGAGCACTTCGCCGCTGCGGCACTCGGCGGGCTCGCGGGTGTCGATTCCCCCGACGGAGAAGCGGTACTCGGCGTCGTGGTCGCGGTAGCGCTCGGACAGACGCCAGCCGCTGTCCGGGATGACGCCGATGCCGCGCCAGGCCCGGTCGGTGATCTCGAAGACGTCGCTCAGCATCGCCTGCGCCGCCGGATTGCCCTCGGCCGGTACGGCGCGCTGATAGGCGTTCTCGACCGTGTGCTCGCCCCGCTCCAGCTGAAGCACGGTCCTGCGTACGCCTTCCAGGATGTCCAGCGGCTCGAATCCGGTGACCACGATCGGCGTCCGGTGGCGTCGTGCGAGTTCCGGGTACTCGGCCGTGCCCATCACGCTGCAGACGTGGCCGGCGGCGAGGAAGCCCTGGACGCGGCAGTCCGGGGACCGCATGATCGCGTCGATCGCCGGGGGGACGCGGACGTGCGACACGAGCAGACTGAAGTTCCTGATGTTCCGCTTGCGCGCCTGGTGGACCGTCATCGCGTTGGGCGGCGCGGTGGTCTCGAAGCCGATGCCGAAGAACACCACCTCGCGGTCAGGGTTCTGCTCGGCGATCCTCAGCGCGTCCAGCGGGGAGTAGACCACCCTGACGTCGCCGCCCTGTCCGCGGACCTGGAAGAGGTCGCGGCCCGTGCCGGGGACGCGGAGCATGTCGCCGAAGGAGCAGAAGATCACCCCGGGCCGGGAGGCGATCTCCAGGGCCTTGTCGATCATCTCCAGCGGGGTGACGCAGACCGGGCAGCCCGGGCCGTGGATCAGCTCGATCTCGGACGGCAGCAGCTGGTCGATGCCGTGCCGGATGATGCTGTGGGTCTGGCCACCGCAGACTTCCATCAGCGCCCAGGGGCGGGTCACCGTCGCACGGATCTCGTCGAGCAGCCGGATCGCGAGATCCGGGTTCTGGAATTCGTCGATGTACTTCACGGCCGTACCTCTCCGCGGACGTCGTCCTGCGCCTGCCACTCGCTTCCCGCGGCCTCTGCGGCCTCCCACGGGTCTCCGAACTCCTCCTGGAGCAGGCCGAGGGTCTCGAACAGCTCCAGCGTCCGCCGGGCCGACTCCTCGTCGAGCTTCTGGAGGGCGAAGCCGACGTGCACGATGGCGTACTCACCGGGCTTCAGGTCCGGCAGGTACTCCAGGCACACCTCCTTGACCACGCCGCCGAAGTCGACCGTGGCCATCCGAGTGCCGTCGCGGTCCTCGATGTCCAACACTTTTCCGGGTACCGCCAGGCACATCGGTGTCTCCTCACTGTCGCTCTCGTCGCGGAACGCCGGGGTCCGCTCGGTCCGTCGTCCGGGCGGCCACGACGAGCTGGCCGAGGGCCAGTCCGCCGTCGTTCGGCGGGATCCGCCGGTGACGCAGGACGGTGAAGCCGTCCTCCCTCAGTCCTCGGGCGCAGGCCGAGGAGAGCACCGCGTTGGCGAACACTCCCCCGGTCAGGGCGACGGTCTCCATGCCGGTCTCGGCGCGGGCGGCGGCGCAGACCGTCCGCACCAGCCGGGCCACGGCGTGGTGGAACCGGGCCGCTACGACGGCCGCGGGGGTCCCGTCCAGCACGTCGGCGGCCACCGCCGCGAGAAGGGGCGCGGGGTCGGCCGTGAGCGGGGCGCCGGGCCGCGGCGGGCCGAGCCGGAAGGCGTAGCGCGGGTCCTCGGCCGTGGCGGGTGCGCGCAGGGCCGCCGCCTCCAGCTCGATCGCGGCCTGCGCCTCGTATCCCGCGTGCTGGCAGACCCCCGCGAGGGAGGAGACGGCGTCGAAGAGGCGCCCCATGCTGGAGGTGGGCACGCAGTTCAAGTTGCGCGCCAACTGCCTCTCCAGTACGGGTAGTTCTCCAGGCGCACAGGCGCGCGTGCAGGGCAGGGCGGGGTCGGCGGCGAGGCCCGCGGCCCGCAGGTGGGACAGGGCCATGCGATAGGGCCGGCGTACCGCCGCGTCGCCGCCCGGCAGGGGTACGGAGGCAAGGTGGGCGAACCGCCGGAACCCGGCGTAGTCCGCCAGGAGGAACTCGCCGCCCCACACGGCGCCGTCGAGTCCGTAGCCGGTGCCGTCGAAGGCCACACCGATCACGGGACGGGTGCCGTCGAGACCGTTCTCGGCCATCGCCGCCGCGACGTGCGCATGGTGGTGCTGTACGGCGACGACGGGCCGTCCCGCGGCGTGTTCGCGGGCCCAGCGCGTGGACCGGTAGCCGGGGTGGCGGTCGGCGGCGACCAGTCCGGGCCGTACGCCCGTGACCGATTCCAGCTGCCGCTCGGCGGAGGCGAGGGCGGACTGGGTGGCGAGGTCGTCCATGTCACCGATGTGGGCGGAGAGCCAGGCCTGACGTCCCTCGCCGAGGCAGAAGGTGTTCTTCAGGTCCCCTCCGACGGCGAGGGCGGGGGCGAGCTCGACGGGCAGCTCGACCGGCAGCGGCGCGTAGCCGCGGGAGCGGCGCAGCGTCAGCTGTTCTCCGTCGCAGACGCGGACGACGGAGTCGTCGCAGGGCACGTGGATGGGCCGGTCGTGCAGCAGCCAGGCGTCCGCGAGGCCGGCGAGCGTGGTCAGTGCCTCGGCGTCGTCCGTGACGATGGGTTCCCCCGCGCGGTTGCCGCTGGTCATCACCAGCAGCCGGGGTCCCTTCCGGTCCGTCGTGCCGAGGCCGAGGAGGAGGTGGTGCACGGGGGTGTAAGGAAGCACGAAACCGAGGTCCGGGCTGCCCGGCGCGACCTCCGGCGCGGGCGCCGCCCCTCGGCGCGGCCGGGCTTCGGCGCGGCGGCGCAGGAGCACGACGGGCCGGACGGCGCCGGTGAGGAGCTCGCGTTCGAGCGGGCCCAGGTGGGCGAGGGGTTCGATGTCCGCGAGGTCCGCGGCCATCATCGCGAACGGTTTGTCACCGCGGGCCTTGCGGCGGCGCAGTTCGGCCACCGCGTCGGGGTTCGTCGCGTCGCACGCCAGGTGGTAGCCGCCGAGGCCTTTGACGGCGAGGATCGCGCCGGAGGCGAGCATCGCACGCGCGGCGGCGACCGGGTCGGCACCGGGACCGCGGCCGGCGTCCGACCGGTCAGGGCCGGCGACCGGGTCGGCACCGGGACCGCGGCCGGCGTCGGACCGGTCGAGGCCGGGGGCCGAAGGGTTCCCATCGGGGCTGGGGGCCAAAGGGTTCCGGTCAGGGCCGGGGGCCGAGGGGTTCCCATCGGGGCTGGGGGCCAAAGGGTTCCGGTCAGGGCCGGGGGCCGGAGAGTTCCCATCGGGGCCGGGGGCCGGAGCCGTGCCGGTGGGGGCGGGCGTCGGCTCGGGGGCGAAGCGGGCGGGGGCGTCGGGCGCGGTGACCAGCCGCAGTCGGGGGCCGCAACGGGGGCAGGCGACGGGCTGCGCGTGGAAGCGCCGGTCGGCCGGGTCCGCGTACTCCCGGGCGCAGTCCGGACACATCGGGAACCCGGCCATGGTGGTGTGGACACGGTCGTACGGCAGTCCCGTGACGATCGTGAACCGCGGGCCGCAGTTGGTGCACGTGATGAAGGGGTGCAGATAGCGCCGGTCGGCCGGGTCCGCGAGCTCCGCGAGGCAGTCGTCGCAGGTGGCGGTGTCGGGCGGGACGAGGGTGCGGACGGCGCCGCCGTGACGGGACGGCACGATCGTGAAGCCGCTGCCGCCGCTCGCGGTCACCTCGGCCGCCTCGACCGACTCGACCCGGGCCAGGGGCGGGGCGTCGGGCGCGAGCCGGGCGCAGAAGGACGCGACGTCCGCGGGGTCGCCCTCGACCTCCGCGACGACGCCTTCCGCGGTGTTGGTGACGTGGCCGGACAGGCGAAGACCGGTGGCGAGGGCGTAGACGAACGGCCGGAAGCCCACGCCCTGCACGACGCCGCGGACGACCACCCGACTGCGCCGCGGGGCCGCGGCGGGGGCGGACCCGGGCCGCGCCGTGATCACGCGCCGGCCTGTGCCATCGCCGGGGTGTGGACGCGGTTCCCCTCGGCCACCGCGAGGGCCCGGTCGAGCAGCGTGCCGACGCCCCGGCCGTCACGCACCGAGCTGAGGACGACCTCGACGCCGGGGTTGACCTGCTCCACGTGGGCGCGGAAGGCCTTCTCGTCGAACGCCGCGGCCTCGGCCATGTCGGTCTTGGTGACGATCACCAGCTGGGCGAGGCCGAACGCGCTGGGGTACTTGAGCGGCTTGTCCTCGCCCTCGGTGACCGAGGCGAGGACCACGCGGAGGGACTCCCCCAGGTCGTAGCCGGCGGGGCAGACGAGGTTGCCGACGTTCTCGACGAACAGCAGCCGGGTGGCCTCGGGCAGCCAGTCGTGCAGGTGCCGGGCGACCATGTCGGCCTCCAGGTGGCACAGGCCGTCGGTGAGCACCTGCTTGACGGGGGCGCCCGAGCGGGCCAGGCGGCGGGCGTCGTTCTCGGTGGCGAGGTCGGCGGTGAGCGCGGCGGCGCTGACGCCCCGTTCGCCGGCGAGGGTCAGTTCGCGCTCCAGCAGGGCGGTCTTCCCGCTGCCGGGGCTGGAGAGCAGGTTGATCACGGTGGTCCCGCGGGCGTTCAGCTCGGTGCGCAGGATGTGTGCCGCTGCCTCGTTCCTTGCGAGGACGGCGCGCTGGAGGTCGACGGCTCGGCACATGCTCAGCTCTCCTCGGTGATCGGTTGGCGATGTCGCCCGTGCGGCGTGTCGGGGCCGGCCCAGCGGACCTGCCGGATCTGCAGTTCACGGCCGGAGAGCAGTTCGCCGGCCGCGGCGCCGCAGCGGGGGCAGAGCAGCCGGGGCGGCATGCCGACCGCCCAGTCCGCGGCGCAGGGCTCGCAGCGCGCGGTGCCCGGAACGGTGCGGGTGATCAGCTCGGCGCCCTCCAGAACGGTGCCGGCGCAGGCGAGTTCGAAGCAGAACGCGAGGGCGTCGGCGACGACGCCGGCCAGCTCGCCCACGTCCAGCTCGACGCTGGTGACGCCGACGGCCCCATGGGACTTCGCCGCGGCCTCGACCTGGTCGACGACGGCGACCGCGAGGGACATCTCGTGCATCGGTCTCCGTCCTGGGCGCGGGGGTGGGGCTCGGGCGCCATTAGAGAACGGGGGGTGGCGGAGGCACGCCCGGCGCGCCGGGGCCGGGCGTCGGTGTCGTCCGTTCGGTGCAGCCGCCGCCACCGGATCCGCGAAAGCGTCACATTCTGCTGATGCGCAGGTAGCGCCGGAGGTCGGGGAGGACTCCGACGGCGACGGCCACGACGGCGAGGGCGGCGGTGGCGGCGACTGCCGCGCCGAGGACGTTCCTGTGCATGGTGCTCTCCCTTTCGGTCTTCATACGACGACTTCCTGGCGGACCAGTTCGGTCACCATGCGCACCGCCTCGGGCACGGCCGCGGCGACCTGCGGGCTGAGCCCGATGCCCTCGTCGAGGCAGGCCGGTTCGCAGCCGACGACGAGGATCCGCCGGGGCGGCGCGGCCCCTGTTCCCGCGCACAGGGTGTCGAGCAGGGCGAGGACGGCGTCGGGCGTCATCCGGTGGCCGTCGAGCGGCGCGGGCTCCGTGGCGTGGCCTCGGTCGCCGGCCGCCGAGGCGTCGATCAGATAGAGCGTCCCCGGTTCACCGCCGCGGGCCGTGACGTCGACGAGGACGAGGGTGTCCCAGCCGTCGAGGAGTTCGTAGGCGAGGTGGACGCCCCGGACGCCGACGTCGGCCAGTTCGACGGAGGCGGGGAGTTCCTCGCGGGTGAGCCGCCGCAGGGTCTCCACGCCGAAGCCGTCGTCGCCGAGGAAGATGTTGCCCACGCCGGCCACGAGGGTGCGAGCCGTGCCGGGTGCCGGGGTGCCGGGTGCCGGGGTGCCGGGTGCCGGGGTGCCGGGTGCGGGGCTGTTCACACGTCCTCCAGGGCTTCGACCTCGTCGGGCTGGAAGTACAGGAACCGGCCCTGTTCGCGGCGGATGTCGGCGCCCGGGTCGTCCTCCACCGTCACCGCGATGTGGATTCCGCCGTCGACGTCGTGGAGGACCGCCTCGACCAGCGCGCTGCGCCCGTCGAGGAACAGGTCCTGGGCGTCCGTGCGGCGCAGCCGTGGGCGCAGGACGACCCTGCTGCCCGCGCGGACCGGGCGGCCGTCGACAAGGACGTGGTCGCTCCCCGGATCGACGCCGGTGTCGCCGCCCGGGTCCCACCAGGGCGTCTCCGGTTCGAGGATGTTCCCGGTCTGCTTCGGGGGCCCGGTGACGCTCTGGAGGCTCCGTACCGCGCCGTGCAGGCGTTCGAGCACTTCGGGCGGCATGGTGTCCGCCAGCTCGATCACGGCCGCGGCGCGGGCGTCGGTCCCTCTGGCCTCGCGTTTCTCCTCGTCGGTGAGGGCGGCCGTGCGCAGGGCGAGGATCTCGTCGATCTCGGTCGCGTCGTAGAGGGCGCCGGGGCTCTCGGGGGCGATGGCGGGGTGGTCCTCCAGGATGATCGGCGAGGAGAGCACGAGGTCGTCGCGGCCGGGTTCGCCGGCCAGGACGGGCCAGGTGTGCAGGTTGCGGCAGGCGGCGACGGCACCTTTCGCCCACTCCGGCGGGTCGGTCATCGACAGGAACGAGCCGCCGTCGATACGCAGCAGCGTGTGAGTGGCGACGAGGGAGTACGGCAGCGCCGCATGGCGGTCGGTGTTCCGCTCGGCGGTCCAGTCGCTGGTGTTCTCCACCGTGACCGAGAGGCGCTCGACCCGGTACGGGCCGTCGAGTTCGGCCGCGGAGATCGTCAGGGTGCCGCTGATCCCCTCGCGTCGGCGTACGAGTCGGCCGAGGACGCGTCCGTCGGTGTCGGTGACCTCCTCCGTCTCCTCGGCGGCGGGGCGGCTGAAGGGCAGGGCGATGCCGTCGCCCCGCAGGTCGGCGACGGGGGCGACGAGCGTGACCCGTTCCTCGACGCCTTCGTCCCAGGCCATCAGGACCCGGTCGGGCAGCCGGAGTTCGCCGACCGGAGCGAAGGTGCCGTCCCCGCGCAGTTCCTCGACGGTACGCCGCTGGGCGCGCAGGAAGCGGAGCTCCACGGCGAGTTCGGCACCGGTCCTGGGCTCCATGAGGCACTCGGTGAGCTGGAAGTCGTGCTCCTCGGCGGCGGCGCTCCAGGACGGCGGCACCAGGACCCCGAACTGCCAGCGGAGCCGGTTCTTCGCGGCGGACGCACGGTACGGGTAGAGGACGTACCCCTCGAAGAGGACGGCGTCGGCGACGTGCCGGGCGACGGCGAACCGTGCCTCGGTGCCGGGGGTGAAGGCGGCGGTGGTCATCGTGTCCTCTCCCCCGCCGCTTCGAGCAGGGTCTCGACGGTGGCCTCCCACGACGGGAGGGCCCGGCGCGAGCGGTAGGCGAGCAGGGCGTCCATCGTGTCGCCGGGGAGCCGGATCCATCCGCAGCCGGGGAAGTGCTGGTCGATCATCTCGCGCCACACCTTCACGGGCATGCGGTGGGAGATCTCCCTGTCCCAGGGAACGGGCTCGACGTGGAAGCCGCCGGCACCGGTGAAGGCGGTGCCGGAGAAGAGCAGGAGCAGCGGGACGTCGCCGTCGGAGAGCGCCCTGAAATAGCGCGACGCGGCGATGTCGGTGTCGTAGGTGCACGGCACGACGAGGTCGGTCTCGATCTCGTCGGTGAAGCCGGGCACCATGACGGAGGCCTGGGCGAACTGGACCGGGTTGAGGCTGCTGCCCCACCGGGAGCGTTCGCCGAACAGATCGCCCAGGGCCGCGGCCTCGTGGTCGTCGTAGCCGCGCCGGGCGGGTTCGACGCGGATCTGGCAGCGCAGGGCCATGGCGTGGACCCGGGTGCCGCCGGTGGCGGTGATCCGCAGCCGGAACACGAGCGTGGGTCCGGCCGCGTAGGCGTCGGCGCGGACGTCGGTGCAGCTGAAGGAGAACTCGGTCACGGCCGGCTCCCCTGCGGCTCGCGGGCCAGGCCGCGGACGTGGGTGAAGAGGTCGTCGAGGTCCGCGCGCGCCTCCGCGCCTCCGTCGAAGCCCTGCCAGTGCAGTCGCATGCGGCCCACCAGTTCGTAGCAGAGGTCGATCGGCACGAGGAAGCACTCGGTGCGGCCCTCGTGGCGGCGCAGCAGCAGGGCCTCGACGTCGGGTTCGAGGTGGGCGGCGAGCCGAGTGGCGTCGAGGACGGACCGCCAGGCCTCTTCGTCCGGTTCGCTCTCGGTGGCACCGGCGGGGCTGGGGTAGAGCGCCACCGGCCGGTCGAGGGCGGAGTTGCGGAAGAAGAACGCGACGGAGACCGGAATCCGCAGCGACTCCCAGGCCCGGTCGTCGATCCGGTGGTCGGGGTCGCTGAGGAATCGGCCGGGGACCGCCCGGAACCGCCCCGGGGAGGCTGCGGAGCGGTCCATGAGCTGCGCGCACGGGCCGCAGGCGCAGACCAGGGCCCGCTCGACCGTGTCGACGAGGTGCGGGTGACGCTCCTCGGCCGCCAACGGGGCGCCGCACAGTCCGCAGCGCTCCTCACGGGGTGGGCGGGGAGTGGTGAACCGGCGCAGGCCGGTGGGCGCCGGGGGCCGCACGGCGCTGTTCGGCGGCCCGTTCACCGGGCGGCCGATGAACGGCCGTCCGCGCCCGCGAGCGACGGACGGGTGCCGATCTGGAGCAGCGCAGGTTCACGCGCGGCGCCGCTCTCCAGCTCCACGCCGGTCACCTCGGGGGCGAAGCAGGCGAGGGCGTCCACGGCCGCCTGCCGGACGGACTCCTGGGTGCCGGAGCAGCCGCAGCCGGTAGCGGCGGTGACCCGCAGCCGCAGCACACCCGTCGCCGGGTCGAATCCGGTGTTCTCCACGGGCTGCGGCAGGGCGGACAGGGCGCGGGCGATACGGGTCGGCGCGTCCTCGGGGTGCAGTCCGTGCAGGGTGAGGAGGCTCGCGACGAGTTCGTCGGCGAGCAGCGGGCCCAGCGGGTCGGCGGGCGGACGGGCGGCGGGGCGCCCGAGGAGCTCGACGATGCGGGCGATGCCGCTGCCGTAGAACTCCATGAGGACGCGTACGACTTCCTCCGTGGCCGCGCAGGCCTGGGCGTCGCCGCTCTCGGCCAGCCGGTCCAGGACCTCCTCGACCCGTCGGCCCGCCTGTTCGGCGGTCGTCGCGCTCATCCGGCCAGACCGCTCAGGCCGGTGGGCACGTGCATCTGCTTCACGGTCCTGCCGTTGCCCGTGTACATGTGGACGCCGCACGGCAGACAGGGGTCGAAGCTGCGCACGGCGCGCATGATGTCGATGCCCTTGAAGTTCTCCGGGGTGTTCTCCTCGAAGATGGGGGTGTTCTGCACGGCGTCCTCGTAGGGACCGGGGGTCCCGAACGTGTCGCGCGTGGAGGCGTTCCACGGCGTCGGCGGGTAGGGGTGGTAGTTGGCGATCTTGCCGTCCCTGATGACCATGTGGTGCGAGAGGACACCTCGTACGGCCTCGGTGAAGCCGACGCCGATGGACTCGTCCGGCACCTCGAACTTCTCCCAGGTCTGTGTGCGTCCGGCGCGGACCTCCTCCAGGCCCTTCTCGGCGCAGTGCAGGGCGACGGCGGCCGCGTACGCCTGGAAGTAGGTCCGGGCGCGGTTGCGCTCCAGGGCGTTGCTCCACTTGGGGATCTTCCACTCGAAGGTGGTCTCCGGCTTGGTCATCGTCCGGGGGAGGTTGATGACGACGCTGTGCCCGGTGGCCTTGACGTAGCCGATGTCGACGAGGCCGGAGAGCGCCGTGGACCACAGGCGCGCGATGGGGCCGCCGCCGGTGTCCAGTGCCAGGTGGTCCTTGCCGTCGAACCAGCGCGGGGACATGACCCAGCTGTACTTGTCGTCGAAGTTCCGCTTCTGCGGGGCCGGGATGGTGTGCTGGTTCCACGGGTGGCGCGGGTCGACCGGGTTGCCCAGCGGATCGTGGGTGACGAACTGTTCCTGGCCCTGCCAGTCCTCGTAGTACGAGCTGCCGAGCAGGATGCGGATGCCGAGGTTGATCTCGGTGAGGTCGTTGGTCACCAGCTTGCCGTCGACGACGACACCGGGGGTGACGAACATCCGCCGGCCCCAGTCCGTCATGTTGGCGTAGGTGAAGTCGCAGTGCTCGGGGTCGTTGAGCGCGCCCCAGCAGCCGAGCAGCACGCGGCGGCGGCCGACCTCCTCGTAGCCGGGCAGGGCCTCGTAGAAGAAGTCGAAGAGGTCGTCGTGGAGCGGGACGACCCGCTTCATGAACTCCACGTAGCGCATGAGGCGGCTCATGTAGTCGGTGAACAGCTGCACGGACGCGACCGTGCCGACACCACCGGGGTAGAGGGTGGAGGGGTGGACGTGCCGCCCCTCCATGAGGCAGAACATCTCCCGGGTGTAGCGGCTGACCTGGAGCGCCTCGCGGTAGAACTCGCCTTCGAGGGGGTTGAGGGAGCGCATGATGTCCGCGATCGTGCGGTAGCCGTGCTCGGCGGCGTGGGGCGCCTCGGTGCGCTCGGCCAGCTCCAGGACACCGGGGTTGGTCTCGCGGACCATCTTCTCGCAGTAGTCGACCCCGACCAGGTTCTCCTGGAAGATGTTGTGGTCGAACATGTACTCCGCCGACTCGCCGAGGTTGATGATCCACTCGCCGAGGTGCGGGGGCTTCACGCCGTACGCCATGTTCTGCGCGTACACCGAGCAGGTCGCGTGGTTGTCACCGCAGATGCCGCAGATGCGGCTGGTGATGAAGTGCGCGTCGCGGGGGTCCTTGCCCCGCATGAAGACGCTGTAGCCGCGGAAGACGGAGGACGTGCTGTAGCACTCCGCGACGCGCTTCTGCTTGAAATCGATCTTCGTGTGGATGCCGAGGCTGCCCACGATCCGGGTGATGGGGTCCCATGCCATCTCCACAAGGCCGGATCCGTCACCCGTCGTCTTCGCCGGAGATGCCATGGTCGTTGCGGTGCCCTTCGTCAACTCTTCGACTACACGAACAGTGGGATGGATGGGGGGTGCTGCAGGGGTGGAGCGAGGGCGTCCCGGTCACCAGGGCGGCCGGTAGCCGGTGGTGATGCGCTCGCCGGTGTGCCGCCACTTCGGTTCCTTGTCCACGGTCTTGGCCGTGATGTTCCGCAGGCGGCGGATGACGGAGCCGTACACGCCGCTGGCGGTGCTGGAGACCTTGCCGCCGGGAGGTTCGTCCATGAACGGCATGAACTTGTCCGGGAATCCGGGCATCGTGCACGCGATGCAGATGCCGCCGACGTTCGGACAGCCGCCGACACCGTTGATCCAGCCGCGCTTGGGGACGTTGCACTTGACGACGGGGCCCCAGCAGCCGAGCTTGACCAGGCACTTGGGCGAGTCGTACGTCGAGGCGAACTCGCCCTGCTCGTAGTAGCCGGCCCGGTCGCAGCCCTCGTGCACGGTCGCCCCGAACAGCCAGGTCGGACGGAGCTTGTCGTCCAGCGGGATCATGGGCGCGGAGCCGACCGCCTGATAGAGCAGGTAGGTCAGCGTCTCCGCGAAGTTGTCCGGCTGGATGGGGCAGCCCGGCACGCACACGATGGGGATCCCGGCGTGCGACTTCCAGTCCCAGCCCAGATAGTCCGGTAGACCCATCGCACCGGTCGGGTTCCCCGCCATGGCGTGGATGCCGCCGTACGTGGCACAGGTGCCGATCGCGACCACCGCGAGGGCCTTGGGCGCCAGCCGGTCGATCCATTCGCTGGTGGTGATGGGCTGACCGGTCTCCGGGTCGTCGCCGAAGCCGCACCAGTAGCCCTCCTGCTTGATGGCCTCGTTCGGGATCGATCCCTCGACGACCAGCACGAACGGGTCGATCTCGCCCCGCTCACCCTTGAAGAACCACTCGATGAACGTGTCGGCGCCGCCCACCGGACCGCACTCGAAGTCGATCAGTGGCCAGTGGACCGCGATCCTGGGCAGCCCTGGCAGCCCCGCGAGGGCGATCTCCTCGATGCTGGGCTGCATGGCGGCGGTCAGGGCCACCGAGTCGCCGTCGCAGCTCAGACCCGCGTTGATCCAGAGGATGTGGATCGGCTTCTCTTCGCTGCCGGGTGCGGCACCCCGGTCCTCGACCGGGGCCGGCTTCACTGCGCTCATGGGTGGTCGCCTCCTGAGGAGGGATGGGCGAAGGCCTCGTGTCGGGCCTGGGTCTTGCTCAACAGTCGGCCGATCCGGCCGCGCCCGCACCCGGGCCGTTCGGGAGCGGCGCCCGCGGAACCTCCTTCCGGACGAACGCCCGGCGGCGTGCGTGGTAGCTCGCGGCGGGATCGTCGAAGATCGTCCGCATCCGGGAAAGCTCTTGCTCACGATGGGCCGCAAGGGGAGCGACGGACTCCTGCCGCTCGTGCTCCGCCTTCTTCGCCGCGATCCGCGGCTGAAGACCACCACTCGATGCCAGCTGGAGGGCCAATCGGGTGACCTCGGTGGCGAACTCCCCGGGTCCGCAGTCGACGACCCGGTCGACCAGACCCATGTCCAGGGATGCCGCCGCGGACACCGGTCGGGCCTCTTCGGTGAGGCGGGCGGCCAGGGCCTCGCCCACCTTCCCGGGCAGGGTGCGGGTCCAGTACTCCGATCCGTACAGGCCCATGCGGCGGTAGTGCGGATTGAGCACCGAGCCCGAACGGCACCAGACCTCGTCCGCGGCGAGGGCGAGCATCACCCCGCCGGCGGCGGCGTTGCCGCCGATCGCGCTCACGACGAGCCGGTCGGTCGTGGTGAGAACCGCCTCGACCAGGTCGTTCATGGCATTGATGTTGGCCCAGGACTCGGCGGCGGGGTCGGCGGCGGCCTCGATGACGTTCAGATGGATGCCGTTGGAGAAGAAGTCGCGCTGCCCGCCGAGCACCAGGACGGAGGTGGGGCGCCCGCGGGCGGTCTCGTACGCGTCGAGCAGGCGGCGACACTGGTCGGTGCTCATCGCCCCGCCGGGGAACGCGAAGGACAGGACGCCGACCGGCCCCAGCTCGCGGTACCGGATGTCGGACCAGGTCCGCCGACCTGGCGCCGGGTCGGTGGGTGGCGGCACTTCGGGGAGCTGCGGCAACCGGCCGGCGAGGGCCAGGGCGGCGGGGAGCTTGCAGGCACGCGGCCTGCCGGGGCCGGTGCGGGCGCGGAGCTCGGGGATCCACACGGCGCCGTCCACGGTGGCCCGGCAGACCGCGCCCGCCCGGGTGGCGAGGAGGGCACCGGGCCGCCCGCGCAGACCGTCCTCCGCGTGGCCGCCGTGCAGGAACCACTCGGCGCCCAGCAGCCGGTCCGGCACACCGGGCTGCGAGTCGGCGGCCCGCAGGGTGCGCAGAACGGTCTCGGTGGTGTCCTCGCCCCACGCGATCCGACGCTCCTCCTGCCGGAGCGCGGGACGGGCGCGGATCTCGCCGGTCTGCGGACGTGGGGTCGCCCCGGCGGCGACCCTCTCGACGGCGAGGAGCACGGCGGCCACGGCGGCGTCGGACAGCTCGTTGCGGTACAGATCGCTCTTGCCGACCTCCGGGACGCGGAACGTCGCGGAGGCCCAGACGTCGCCCGCGTCCATCTCCTCGTCGGCCTGGAGGACGGTCACGCCCCACTCCTCGACCCCGTCGTGGATCGCGTGGTCCAGCGAGGACGGGCCCCGGTCGCCCACGGGCCCCGGGTGCACGATCAGACAAAGGTGCGCCGTCCACACATCGCGGGGCACGACGGCCTTCAGCATGGGGGCCACGACCAGATCGGGCGCATGGCGCGCGACGGCCTCGCGCACGGCAGCCCCGTCGAGGGTGACCTCCACGGGAACGGTGTGCCCGCGGTCACGCAGCTCGACCAGGACGCGCTGGGTGAGGCTGTTGAAGCTGCTGGCGACGAGCAGGATGCGCATGGGCGGCCTTTCCGCGTGCGATGGACGGTGCGGCCCTGGGAACCGCGGTCCGCCAACCGCCTGCGATCATCGGTCGGCACGCGCCGGGCAGCGGCGTGACGGCGCCCGCACCTCACCCGTTCGAGCTGCGCGTCCGACCGATTGGCGGGCCCGAAGAAGCGCCACGCCGTACGGGGCGCCTCTCGTCGCCGAGCCGACCATGAGAGGCACGAAAAGGGGCGTCTGACGGGTTTTCTCCCGGCAGACGCCCTGTCGGCCGCCCCGATCAGCGCACGAGGCGTGAGGCGAGGTACTCCGAGAGGGTGGCCCGCACGAGCACGGTCAGCGTCCCCTCACTCCTGGAGGAACTCTCGGCGACTCCTGATGCCCGTGCCGGCTACGCGGACGGAGACACCTTCACGAGGTCTTTCAGCTCCTGACCGCACGCGTGACAGTGGGGTGTCGGCCCGCCGTCACCGGACTCGACGAAATCGGCGCAGAAGGTGCACTGGAGAAGGGAACAGTGGTGGCAGCGCAGTCCGTGCCCGTTCTCCCGCGCCTCGTCAATGGTCAGATACACGCTCAGAGTCGAGGCGAGACGTGCCTCCGGGGGCAGAACGAACGGAACGACGTAGAACCCGCACCAGGCGCAGTGCGTGGCCGACGGCACGGGGTCTTCCGACTGCGTACGTGCACCGAACTCGATCAGCTGTCCGTCGCCCTCTTCGAAGAGGTAGATCAGGTCGCGGCCGACATTGCCCTGCGGCGTCTCGACGACGACGTACACATGAGGCTCTCTGACCGGGGTCTGCCGGAGGAACGCCAGGGCCTGTGCCCGGTCCGGACCGCGGTAGACGTGGTAGGTGGCTTGGGGCTGCTTCTCGGTCCCCACGAACTGGATGGCCTGATTCTCCGAGTTCCCGCTCCGCGAAGGGCTCATTCACGGCAGGCTACTTGAGCGCCATCGTGACGACCAGACAGCAACAGGGTGCCCCAGGGGACAGGGAGGACCCGATGGGGTAGAGGGAACGACAGGGAGAGCGGTCAGCGGTCGTACGGCCAACTCCCTTACGGCGAGGCGGGTTCGGGCAGCTGCGGCATCAGAGGGGGGCTTGTGCCTGTAATCGAGAGTACGGGTGACGAGGCGGGCGAGGAGACGAGGGACGCAGCAGCGGCGGCGGGCGAGGCGCCGAGGGATGCGGCGGCGGGCGAAGGGCCGAGGGATGCGGCAGCGGGCGAAGAGCCGAGGGATGCGGCGGCGGGCGCGTCGCTCGCCGGGACAGCGCTCGTCGTCGCGGTCACGGTCATCGCGCTGTGGCTCGGGCTCCTCGCCTGGCTGGCCTTCAACGCCGACGCGAGCGACGTCACCTGGTCACGTCTGCTCGTCGTCCTCGGGTCCGTCGAGGCCGTCGCGTTCGCGGCCATCGGCGCCTTGTTCGGTACGACGATTCAGCGGCAGCGGGTGGCGGACCTGACTGCCCGTACCGAAGCAGCCGAATCCCGTGCGGACGCCAACGCCACTGCGGCTCTCAACGGCCACAGACTGGCGGCGGCGGTCCAGGCGACCCGCGCCCCCGGGAGCGGGTCGGACACGGAACAGCTGTCGGCCGCGGGCCGATCCGGCAAGGATCCCCTGCTCGAACTGGCCAACCGGCTGTTCCCGGACTGAGGCGTCGCAGTGGACACTGTCGGAAGGCTGGTGCGCGACGGTGAGCCCGTCGGGACCGCGTTCGTCCTCACCGCCGACGGGCTCGCCGCGACCGCCGCTCATGTCCTTGCGCCGCACCCGGCCGCGCGATGGACATTCCAACCGATCGCCGCTCCCGGAGTTTCGTTCCCCGTCGACTGCTCCCTGCCGTCGGACAGCGCGACCGACGTGGCGCTGATCCACGTCCGCGAGGCCGACGACTGGAAGCCGATGACACTCGCCTCGCATACGAGCGCCACCCCCGGCGCCCCGGTCCACCTGCGCGGATTCGCCACGTCCCGCGACTACGACTCCGGTGTCGGCCAGTACGTCGGCGCCACTGCGCAGGACGGCACGTCCTGGGTGAAGGTGAGCTGTCGGCACGCCCAGCCGGGCATGAGCGGCGCACCGGTGCTGCTCACCGGGACGGGCAGCGTCATCGGCATCGTGTCGGCGCGCCTCAACTCGGGGCGCTGGAACCGCGACACCGTGCTGCTCGCCCCGGCCGAGCGGCTCGTCGCGCTCGCCCCCGAGCGCCTGCGTCTCGCCGCACCGGTCAACCGGTTCACCGATGGCACCCTCCGGTTGTCGTGGCTGCGCGAAGGTGCGACGGAACTCATCCTGGAAACCGACGACTTCACCGTCTCGCTCGGCCGCAACGCACACAATCGCGTGTGCCTGCCGGACCACCGCGACAGCCGCTTCCACGGCCATCTCAGCCTGATCGGTACGACCTTGACCTACCGGCACCTGGGCTCCCACCCCGCGTTCCTGGCCGGCGCCACACGCCAGTTGAGGCTGGCCAAAGGGGACTCCTGTCCCGTCGGGGACAAGGACCGGCTGAGCGTCGCGAGCGGAACGATGCTGGTGGAGTTCTCCGCGCCCGACCTTTTCGACCCGAATGCGAGCGTCACGCCTGAGGCACCCGAGTGAAAGGGAGGAACCCTCAGTTGGACCCCACCACCGACCTCACGGCCGATGGACCGTTCGAACCACCGCCACCGCCCGCGGGAGCACCCGCCGCCATCGGCGCGGTGTTGTCCGGCCGCTGGTCGGTGGCGGAGATCCGCCGAGGCGGGCAGGCATGGGTCCTTGTCGTCGACGACCTTGAGCGCGGGGGCCGCCGCGCGATCAAGATCCCGCTGTCCGACGCTCTCGTCGGCGACGGCGAACTCGCCATGTTGCTCGCGCTCGAACCGCACCGGCACACCGTCACCACGCTCGACGTCCTCGAAGTGCGGGGGCGGTCGGGCATCCTCTTCGACTACGCGCCCTCGACCCTGACCGACCTGATCCGGCTGCGGCACGGACCCGGACTCGCAGGAATCCTCCAGCAGGTGTGCGCCGGCATGGCTCACCTGTCCGACATCGTCGAGGTCGCTCACCTCGACCTCAAACCGTCGAACGTACTCATCGACGACACCGGTCAGGCCAAGGTCGCCGACTTCGGCCTGGCCCGGCGGGTGCGTATCCAGGACGGACGCTTCGCGAGCGCGCGGGGCGGCACCTGGGCGTACGCCGCGCCCGAGGTGCTGCGGCGGGAACCCTGCGACACCCGCGCCGACATCTTCTCCTTCGGCGTGCTCCTCTACGAAGCCTGCACGGGCAGACTCCCCTACCCGTTCGCCCTGGCACCCGACCCGGTCACCCAGCAGGCGCAACTGCTGGACTACTACGCGTCACCAGGCCCGGAACGTCGTCAGGAGGAGCTCTATTACTGGGGGCAGTTCGAGCCGACCCAGGTACCCGTCACCCCGCCCGGGGAGGGCATCAGCATCCTCGTGTCGAGCTGCCTGCAGCAACACCTGTCAGAGCGCCCTCAGTCGTTCCGGATGCTCGCCGAGATGCTCGCCAGAGCTGTCCAGAGCCCACCGGTCGACTCCCCCGGGATTCCCCTGGCCCCGATCGACCAGCAGCGCAGGGCGCTCGCGCTGGCCGAGGTGCTGATCCGGCTCGGCCGGCTCGGCGAGGCCATCAACCAACTCAACCGGCTGCTGGCCACGCCACTCCCCCCGGCGCTCTTCGCGACGGTACGGCAGACCGCCGTACAGGCACTGACCAGGGCCGGGCGGCATGCCGAAGCGGCCGAACTAGCGGATTGGCGGTGAACTCCATGCGGCGGTTCGAACTGTCGGAATGGAAACGAGGCCCGCACCTCACGGACCTGCGGCACACGGTGGGAGAACTGCTCAGGGAGAGACGACACCGTACGGCGCTGGACGAAGTCCTGCGCCGTCTGCGCCGTGATCCGGAAAGCACCGACGCGCTGTTCGTGGCGCTCACGGTCCTGGGCCAAAGCCGCACGGCACGGCTCGTCTCTCCCGAACCACCGACCGACATGCAAGTGCAGAGCGCGCTGCTGGCGCCGATCACGACGGAGTGCTCGTCCTGCGACGCCCGCTGGTACTCGACTCACACGGTGCTGCATGGCGACAAGGGTGGGCGCATCGACGTCACGAATCCCATCGGCCTCCAATGCCAGAGGTGCCGCTACACGCTGTGCAGGGACTGTCTGAAGAGGAAGCGGACGCCCTCGTACACAGACCCAGTCGACGTGGCAGAACCGGTCGGCGGCTTCTGCGGCAACGCCGGCTGCGGTGGCGGACTCCTGACGACGCCCGTACTGCCCACCGGACGCCACGACGTCACACCGATGGATCCCGACACCATCGAAGGCGTCATCGTCGTCCGGGACGGCCCCATCCGCCCGACGACGGACGAAGCCCTCACCGTAGTGACCAAGTTCCTCCCCCTCGTCCCCGATGACGCCCCCCTCCTCCACATCCGCAGGGGCGGCCCCGGCACCATGAGCGACGACTCGACCCGCGACGGACTCGTCCAGTCCCTGCTGCTCGACCTGGAACGCGAGGGCGTGCTGGTCCCCGGCGCCTGGGGACGCTCCAGGCGCCTGCACATCCTGGCCGGCCCTGCGGGGGACGCCAACTACCTGATCAACGTGGTGCGCAAGAGCGACCGGCGCCCGTCACCGGCTGCCTCGCAGGACGGCGCCCACTGGAACACGTACACGTACCTCCTGCAGATTCTCGCCGACAACGGGGTCTGGAGCCTGCTCCTCGACCCGCACACCGGCAGGCCCTTCGAGGGCGTTCTCGGCGCCGTCTCGGCACCGGCCGCGATGCTGCCCGACATCGCCCAGGAAGTCATCGCCCGCTTCGCCGACATGTCGCGGCGCCGCCGCGTCGTGTTCTTCGAGGGAGACCGTACGCAGCAGAAGCTCACGACGGACGATGTGTACGGCATCGTCATGGAAGGCAGCGCAGCCCTCTTGCCGTACTCCGAGGGGCCCGCGTGAGCCGCGCGGGCGGGGCCTCTTTCCACGGACCTGAAGGTGAGAGCGGCGAGCACGGCGACGCGAACCATGGCCTCGCCGATCCGACGGTCGACGAGTGCCGGGACCCTTGGGTGCCGCTCCGGACGAGAACGAGGACGAGGACACCGACGGGATGGAGCGGCTCAGACGGATCACCGGCTGGACACATTCCGACCAGCGGCCGGACATGGACTGGGCGGAGACGGAGTCTGGCCTGGGCACCGAGCTGCCGAGCGACTACAAGCGCATGGTCGAGACGTCCGGCAAGGGCGCCTTGGACGGATTCCTGGATCTGAACCAGGAGCCGTGGACGAGTCTCAAGGGGGACGGCCTGCTCATCTGGGCCGGCACGGAGCACGAGAACCTGTCTTGCTGGAGGGCCGACGGCGACGACCCCGACCGCTGGCCCATGGCGGTCCGGGTCTTCGAGGGTGAGGACATCACCTTCGACTGCCGAGCCGCGCCGAGTTCGTCTGCCGCATCCTCGTCGACCCGCACCACCCGTTCACGATGGGCCGCTTTTTCGACACCCACTGGTTCATGAACTACGGCAGAACGACTGACCGAACCCTGCCACCCACGGCATCCACAGCGCGGTTGGCGGTGCCACCCGCACCGTCGGTGTCCAGCGCCACTACACCGGGACCGCCGGGAGGATCGAAAGCGCCAAGGTCGCGGTCTACCTCGTCTACGCGGGGACTGCACGGGCATGCGGTGGTAGACCGGCAGCCGTCCGTCCCGCGCTCGTGGACGCGTGACCCGGACCGCGGGTCTGGGCGAGGACACCGTCTTCGCGACCAAGCCGGGACTGGCCGCCCGCGTGATCGCCGGTTCCTGGACGCTGGGCACGGCATGCGCTGGGCTGCCGGCGACGGGGTCTACGGCCGCAACCCGAAACTGTGGTCCGGGGGGAGAAAGATTCTCGCTGAGCCAAGAGCTGTCCCGTAAATGATCTACGACATGCCGATCGAACAGCAACGCTCAGCCTCATCCGGCGTGGGTGAGGCTGTGTAGGCGGGCGATGGCGAGCACGGCATGGTGAACACCCTCGTCCTTGAAACGGCAGCCGCGGAGGATCTTGCAGAGAGCGGAGGGGTGCCGTTGAGGCCGAGTATCAGCGGGGGATCCCCTGTCCCGCTTCGGTGAGGGTCAGTGTGAGACACCCCAGCCACGTGCCGGATCGCGGGTACTCCCAGTCCTCGGCGTCCGCCAGGACCGCGGGAAGGTCCTGCCTCGGGATAGGGGGCCCAGGTTGCTCTCCGAGAGTGCCGTCCGGCGCTGTCCAGGGAACGAGCCGGCACACTTCGATCCATCCTCTGTCGACGAGAGGAAGGAGGATCGGGACGAGAGCCGAGGCGGGCCCTGAGACCAGCGGCTCGTCGAGGTCGCCCCAGACACCGGGGAGGATGTCGATCTCGGTGGCGTTGATCATGAAGGCGCGTTCGGCGGAGGACAGCTGGTCTGTCGCGGGATAACTCACGCGCAGAGTGTCGCAGCTCAGGAGAACGGCCGACGAGAGCCCTGGTAGCTCTCTGAGGCACTGCGATCACGCTGCTGGGTGCTGGACGACTCCAGCCACTGGCCCACCACATCCTCCACTTCGTCCAGGGCCGGATCGCGACTTCCGCTGGGCGCGTAGGCCGGTGACCGGTCAGCACGTAGTGGCAGATGTGCGCAGTACCAGGCCCGCCGGGCACCGGCTATCTCTGCGGTCGTGCCCGTGCGGAGATAGCCGAGCAAGGCTGTCATGACCCTGCGGCGCCCGAATGCGTAGAGCGCCGGCTCGACGAACCAGCGGCAGAAGCTTGGGTCCGGGTCGTAGACGGCAGCAGCCATCAGCGGATCGAAGAACTCCTCGGGCAGGGTGGCGCGTTCCAGCAGCGGTCTTCGTGTGGCTCCGGCCAGGTGCCGCGCACGTCGGTCTTCAGGTACGTCGGCCGCAGTCTCAAGGTCCAGCAGGCGAGCCACTTCGGCTGCGCATGCAAGGAATGTACGTGTGGATGCCTTGTGGCGGTCAGCTTCGGTCATGGCAGGATTCTCGACCACGGGCCTGAGCAGAAGTGGTCGCATGAGCGAGATGATCGTGATGTGGCTGGTGTGATCACGGCGTCGGAGCCGTCCTGGATAGCCCCGTTCTCCGGGCTGAGCCCGCGTGCCTTCGGGATGCTGGTGACGGTTCTGCGTCGTGCGGGTGCGGACGTGGTCCGCAGGGGCCGGCCGTGGAGCCCTCCGCTGGAGGACCGGGCCCTGCTGGTCGCGGCGTACTGGCGAACGAACCTGACCATGCGGCAGCTCGCTCCGCTGTTCGGGGTGTCGAAGTCGGCGGCGGACCGGATCATCGACCACCTCGGGCCGATGCTCGCGCTCCAGCCCCGCAAGCGGTTCGCGAAGGACACCGTGCTCATTGTGGACGGCACCCTGGTCCCCACCCGCGACCACACCGTCGCCGAGCGGTCGAAGAACTACCGGTACTCCACCAATCACCAGGTCGTCATCGACGCCGACACCCGCCTGGTCGTCGTGGTCGGCCGGCCGCTCGCCGGAAACCGCAACGACTGCAAGGCATGGGAGGAGTCCGGCGCCAAGGCCGCCGTCGGCAAGACCATGACGATCGCCGACGGCGGCTACCCAGGCACCGGACTCGTCATCCCCCACCGTCGGCAGCGCGGCCAGAGCGAACTCCCGGACTGGAAAGAGGAACACAACAAGTCCCACAAGCAGGTCCGCGCCCGCGTCGAACACGTCTTCGCCCGGATGAAGATCTGGAAGATCCTCCGCGACTGCCGCCTCAAAGGCGACGGTGTCCACCACACCCGAGGCGACCTGAAGATCATTTACGGGACAGCCCTTAGATGAGGCTGAGGCTCGACTTCTATTGATCAGAAACGCATTTGGTTCATTCGTTGAGGGTTCTCCCGTCTCACCAGGGTCTGACCTCGCAGGTCAGGTACGGTGCGGGCATGATTGAGGGTCTTCCTTCCGACGGTGACGTGCCCGGCAAGATGCTGCTCGCCGGCTACTTCGTTGCGGTGCCCGAGCGGCCCACGGTCGCGGGGCTCCCCCGTACGGAGCGGCTGACGTCGGCGTCCGACTGCCTGATCGACCGGTTTCCTGATGATGGCTGCTGGTTCGGCACGGCGCAGGAGGCACGCGCGGCCTGCCTGCCTCTCCAGCTACCAGTGGACGCACGTCTGTACGCCCTGCTGGTGCCCTCTGAGCATGTCGGCGGATTCGTCGCCGACATCCGCGCGGCTGGGACGGACGAACCGGTGCTGCTGGCCCACCTCAACGGTCAGGAAGCTGGTGAGGCCGCCCGGGAGGTGGCCGAGGGCGGGCACAAGCTCGGCTGGGAGGTACTCGGCTACGACTGTGGCCTGCTCCACACCTGGCTCTGCAACGACCTGTACGAGGAGGGCAGGCTCCACCTCGGAGTGGATACCGGTGAACGCGGCCTGCTGCCCAACCGGCAGGCCGCCCTACGAGTCGCCGCCTGGGCGAACACTCGGGGAGACACCAAGCCAGTCACGTGGTTCCCCGGCGCCCTGATCGAGTGGGACACCCCGATCGAGAGCGGCCTCGGCCCCGTCACCACCGAGGCCCCGGCGCCCCCTGCACAGCAGCCCTGGTAGGGCCGGATCCTCCAGCGCGCCTGAACCTCAGGCCGAGCCCAACATCGGCACCGGTCAAACATCGCCGAGAACGGTCACACCTCGTTGAGACGGGGCGAGGGTGTAGCGGACGTGAGGGCCGCCGAAGTGGCCGCGGATGATGTGGGGCCGGCGTTGTCGGCGGCGGAAGAACCTGCGGGTCTCGACGGCGAGTTCAGCCCGGGGCGGAACAGCAGGCAAACCAGTGGGCATGAGTATCGCCGAGGAATTCACCAAGAACGGGGCTCCCCAGGCTCTTGTACGGCTGGAGGAGCGCGGGATCGATTTCACCGCCGTGGGCGTCCTTCTGGTTATCACGCTCCTCAGAGCACTCACCCGACCGTGGGGCCAGATCTTCCCACGCTGGATATCCGGGCTGAGCGGACGGCGGGTCCCGCGATGGCTTCCCCCTTCACCCGGATGGGCCTCGGCGGTGGCTCTCACTCCCTACGGAGGCCTCGGCCTGGTGGTGACAGCGACGGGTGGACTCTCCACGGCGAAGAATGCCGGCATGTCCCCGTGGGTCTTCATTATCGGCTTCGTCAACCTCTTCTCCAAGGGATTGCCTCTCGGCGCATGCACCTTGCCCTACCAGCATCGGACCAAGTCAGTAGGGCAGCACTGAATCGTCACGACAGTCCGTTGCGCCGGTGCCCAGATGCCGTGCCCCCTTTGAGGGTTGAGGTCGGGGAGCGTCGGAGGGTAGCTGGAAGACCGTCAGCCAGGCGGCGTTCGCTTCGATGAACGACTTCATCTGCGGCATCAGGTGAGCGCGCAGGTTGTCCCAGACAAGCACGAGCGGACCGCCGAGCTGGTCCCGGCCCCAGCTTCTGGCACGCGGCGGTCTCATGGCCTACCCGGCCTCGCCACGACAGCGCCCCAACACCCCTTCAGGTCTCATCACTTGCCTGTCGCTCAGCCTCGGCCGTCCAGGTGAGCCCTTCAAACGGACCCGGGCCTGACCGCCTTCCAGGGCCTGCAGCCGGATCGTCGGCGCGGTTCGCGCGTCCGGCGCCGCATCCGCGTGGAGGTGTCCGCCCCCGGGGCCCGGCATGACGATCGAGGAGCTTCCGCCGCGGCAGCGAGAGGCCGATGGCGAGGTCTCGGCGGTCGAGGCCTCCGGATTCCGCCGCACATGCCGGAGTCTCCGATTCCGAATTCTCGGCGCAGGCTTCGGCCTTCTCGGCACTCACGACAGTCCTGGAGGTCTCCGGCGAATTCGGCCGGTCAGAACCGGGCGGTTTACGCACTATCGCGACGTCGACGGGTGAACCAGCGGATGAATGGACTTCACTCACCATGTGTTCTAGCGCGCAACTGGTCCGGTATGTGAAGTCAGTTGACACACCATCACCTCCGTGACCAATAATCCCGACCGCCAGCGCCGAGGCGGGAGCAAAAGTTCCCCGTCGGCCGTATCGGCGCGCCCTGATTCCGCCCACGGGATGAGGCAAAAGGAAAGGGAAGGGCTTGAAAGTGAGATATGGGAGATTCGTCTCCTGCCTCGCGGTGTCCGCGTTGGCGAGCACCATGTTGCCACAAGTTGCCTACGCCGCACAGGTTTCGGACAGCGACGACAAGGGAATTAGCGAAGCCTTCAGTGGTTGGTTCTCGGGCGACGAGGAAGAAACCGGCCCCCAGGAGCCGCAGACCGGTGGTACCCCGGTGCTGCCGTCCCGCGAGAAGCTGCCGAAGGGCAAGGCTGCGGCCAAGCCGAAGCGCGTCGCGGAGCTGACCGGGAAGCGCACGGCGAACGCGCGGTACTGGCAGCTGTCCGACGGGCGGGTGCAGGCCGAGGTGTCGGCCGTCCCGACCGGGTATCGCGCGGGGAAGTCCTGGAAGGACATCGACCCGACGGTCGTCCCGTCCGACGCCAAGGGCTTCGACTTCGCCAACACCACGAACGCCGCCCGTAGCTGGTTCGGCTCGGACGCCGACCGGTTGCTGCGTTTCGAGGCCGGTGCCGGGCATGCGGTGACCCTCGGTCTCAAGGGAGCGGGACAGCTCGCGCCGGTCGCGGCCGGCGACACCGTCACGTACAAGGACGCGGTGTCCGGGGCCGACCTGTCGTACGTGGTCGGTCCGGGGCGAGTGAAGGAGAACATCGTCCTGGACGCGAAGCCGTCCGGTCAGGTCTCCTTCACGTTCACGCTGGACGCGGGCGGGTTAACCCCGCAGCAGAACAAGGACGGCTCCATCTCCTTCTTCGGTGAAGGGGCCGATCCGGTTCTGGTGATCCCGGCCGCGTTCATGACGGACGCGAAGAAGGACGCCAAGGCCGCGTACGGTTCCGCCTACAGCGCGAACGTCACGCAGAAGCTGACGCGCGCGGGCAAGGGCTGGGAGCTGTCGGTCACGCCCGACGCGAAGTGGCTCGCCGCCCCGGAGCGACAGTACCCGGTCACCATCGACCCGACGATCTCGATCGCTCCGACGCCGACGACGGCGCAGGACGTGATGATCTCGTCGGACGGTCCGACGACGAACTACAAGGACAACTGGCGTCTGTCGGTCGGCAACACCTCCACGGGTGCCTCGCGTGCGCTGATCCGGTTCCCGATCACGGGTGTTCCGGCGGGGACGAAGCTGGACTCGGCCGATCTGAAGCTGTGGTTCGACCAGTACCACACCACGGGTGACACCGAGGTCCAGCTGGAGGCGCACCGCGCCACCCAGGCATGGTCGGAGGACACCGCCACCTGGAACAGCGCGAACACCTTCACGGGTGAGCTGTCGGGCACGGCAGTGGTCGTGGACAACGGCGACGCCGGGCGTACCGCCGCCGTGGGTGCGTGGCCTGCGTCGGGGAACACGGCGTACACGCAGTACGCGGTGAACCAGACGTACATGTACAACAAGGATTCGGTCGCGGGTGACACGTACACCTGGCAGCCGAGTCTTCCCGAGGACGGCACCTACCAGGTCGAGACGCACTACGTCCCGGCCTCCGACCGTGCCACCAACGCCCCGTACACCGTCACCTACGACGGCGGGACGAAGGCCTACACCGTCAACCAGCAGGCCGGCACCACCGGCGTGTGGAAGACCCTCGGCTCGCACCCGTTCAAGGCGGGAACGCTCGGCAAGATCGCCCTCGGCGACGGGCCCGTCACGACCGCGACCTCCGTCATCGCCGACGCCGTCCGCTTCACCAAGGGCGGTGTGGTCACCAAGCAGCCCGGTGAGCTGAACACCTGGCACTCCTTCCCGGTGACCAAGACGGTCCAGCAGTGGATCGACGGCACGTACACGAACAACGGTTTCGTGATCAAGGCCGGTGACGAGTCCGCCAACGGACCCAAGGGCGGACCCCGTTACGAGGGCAGTGAGTTCGGATACGGCGGCGAGACCGCCAACTACCCCCGCCTCGTCCTCACCTTCGGCCGTCAGGGCGTCGACCTCTCCGCCCCGACGACGATCCACGACACCGGCGCGGAGCTGAACTGGTCCGCCTATCAGGACAAGGACCCCGTCGGCACCGGCGACGACATCGTCGAGTACCAGGTCCACCGTTCCATCAACCAGACCTTCACCCCCTCCGCCGCCACCCTCGTCGCCCCGGTCTCGTCCGGCACGACATCCTTCACCGACACCACGGCGGTGCCCACGAAGGGCGACGACCCCGACCCGTACGGCCGCGCGTACTACTACATGGTCGCGGTCAGGACGAAGGACGGGCAGGTCGTCGCCGCCCCCACCCAGCTCGTCCGCCTGCCGAAGGCCGGCCGGACGACCAAGGTGCTGACCGCGACGCAGGACACCACGTTGTCCTCGCTGCAGACCACCACCGCGCACGACACCATCGACGACGGCGGCGCGAAGAACTGGCTGTCCGTCGGCAACAACTCCGCCACCTACGACGACACCCGGGCCCTGCTGAAGTTCCCGGCCCTCGGCATCCCCACCACCGCCCGGGTCCTGGACGCCAAGGTCCGTCTGTGGTCGACCCAGACCGCCCAGGACACCACCGGTGCCGTCTACGAACTCCGGCCGCTGACGCGCGACTTCGACGAGTCCGCGACCTGGGTGAAGGCCGATGCCGCCACGAACTGGACCGCGCAGGGCGGTGACTTCGCTGCGTCCGTCGGTGACGTCGGGGCGATGACGAACGACCCGGCCCGTCACGACTGGAACATCACCTCGCTGGCCCAGTCCTGGGTGTCCACGCCTTCCTCCCAGAAGGGCGTGGCCATCAAGATGGCCGACGAGGTGGCGAAGCAGGAGCGGACCCTGTTCCTGTCGTCGGAGGGTGCCGAGCCGCGCCTCCAGCCGAAGATCGTGGTCACGTACATCGACTCGACCACCGAGTCGACGTACTACGCGCCGCAGACCCCGGCCCGTATGACGCCGAACAGCGACTACACGGTCGACTTCACCCTCACCAACACCACCGCCGCCAACTGGACTTCGGCCGATCACGTCCTCACCTACAAGTGGACGCTGCCCGACGGCACGGACGTCACCACCGGTGGCAACCAGGTCCAGACCGCTCTGCCGTCGAACGTCGTCCCCGGTGACAGCGTGGACCTCCAGGCCGTGGTGAAGACGCCGATCAACTCGGACAACGGCAACAAGCGCACGGACTACGTCCTGACCTGGGACGTCTACAACAAGACCGCCGGAACCTGGATCTCGGGCACCTCCGGCATCCCGGGTCTCGCGCAGAACGTGGCGGTGGAGGACCCGACCTCCAACCAGCTCGGCATGGAGAAGTTCTACTCCTACACCGGCAAGAACACCGGCGCCGGCTCGACCGTCATGAACAACCTGGCCTCGGGCAACAGCGTCTGGTCGTACAACGCGTTCACCAACCCCGGCCGCGGCCTCTCCACTTTCGCCCGGTTCGCTTACAACAGCCAGGACACCTCCGACACCGTCTCCGGATACGGCTGGTCCTTCCAGGCCTCCGGCCCGATCCGGCTCGGCGCGCCCTTGGAGTTCCACCCCAAGCCCAACCCGACCGAGATCCGTCTCCCCGACGGTGACGGCACCACGCACGTCTTCCGCTGGGACTCGGCCACGAGCTCCTGGAAGGCGCCGGCCGGTGTCCACTACAAGCTGGCCGCCAAGCCCGGTCTGGACTGCACCCCGCTGAAGGACCCGGTCCCGGACGCCTGGACGATGACCCGTCCCGACGGCACCCGCTTCCTGTTCGGCTGCGACGGCTACATGACCTCGGTCGTCGACAAGAACGGCAACACGCAGACGTACACCTACGAGGAACGCAAGTCGAACAACAAGCCGACCAAGTTCCTCAAGTACATCACCGACCCGGCCGGCCGGCAGTCGCTGACGATCGAGTACTACTCCAAGGCCGACAGCTCCAACCCGAAGATCATCGACCACATCAAGTCGATGACCGACATCTCGGGCCGCAAGGTCGCCTTCGAGTACTCCGACAAGGGCCTGCTCACCAAGCTCACCGACGGTGCCGGTTCCACCCAGCCGAAGGTCTTCGGCTTCGTGTACGACGCCACCCAGGGCAACAAGAACGTCAAGCTGGTCAAGGTCACCGACCCGCGCGGCAACGCCACCGACATGACGTACTACGCCCCGCAGAGCGGTGACGACCCGAAGTACCACTGGTGGACCAAGACGATCACCGACCGTCTCCAGGGCGCCACGGGCTACACCTACGCGGTGGACGCGGGCAATCCCAAGTTCACCGCCACCCGGGTCACCGACGCCGAGAACCACGCCACGGACCACGTCACCGACGACTTCGGCCGCCCCGTGCAGAACACCAACGCCAAGTCCGAGACCACCAAGCTGGCCTGGGACGCGGACAACAACGTCACGTACCTGGAGGAGGCCAACGGCGCCAAGACCGCGTACTGCTACGACCAGAAGACGGGCTACCCGCTCTGGCAGCGCGACGCCGAGGGCAACAAGGCCGGCGTTCCCGCGCAGAGCGAGTGCGCGGTGGGCACCTATCCCGCCGGCTCCGCTCAGTACACGTACCAGACGCGTGCCGACGGCTTCTCCGCCGACCTGACCGCCAAGACCTCCCCCCAGGGGCGGAAGTGGCAGTTCGGCTACGACACCTTCGGCAACCTGAAGACCGTCACGGACCCGAAGGGCGTCGCGACCACCGGCACCGCCGGTGACTACACCACGACGTACGAGTACGACTCCTACGGCCGGCTCACCAAGGCGATCGACGCCAACGGCAACTCGACCGTCAACAGCGGTTTCGGACCCACCGGCTACCCCACGCAGATCACGGACGCGCTGAACAACCCGACGTGGTTCGCCTACGACGACCGGGGCCAGGTCACCGAGGTCACCGACGCCCTGGGCAAGAAGACCACCCAGTCGTACGACGTCTTCGGCCGTACGCTGGGCCGGACCGTCCCGAAGAAGCAGGACCAGGGCACCCTCATCACCACGCCCGCGCCGGTCTACGACGCCAACGACAACATCGTCACGTCGACGGCGCCGAACGGAGCCGTCTCCACGGCCGTCTACGACGCCGTCGACCAGGTCGTCTCCGCCACGGCTCCGCAGGACACGACCACGTCGGGTGAGCGCCGGACGACCTACACGTACGACAAGGCCGGCAATCTCACCTCGACCACCGAGCCGAAGGGAACGCTGACCACCGGCGACCCGTCCGACTACCGCACGACGCGCACCTACGACGCGGTCAACCAGCTGACGTCCGTCGTCAACGCCTCCGGGCACAAGCTGTCCTACGAGTACGACAACGTCGGCAACCTCGTCACGGTCATCGACCCGAAGAAGAACGCGTCCGCCGATGCCACCGACTTCACCACCAGGACGGCGTACGACCTGAACCACCGGGTGACCTCGGTCACCGATGCCGCCGGCAAGACCACCAGGAAGGGCTACGACAAGGACTCCCTGGTCGTCTCCACGACGGACGCCGAGAACAACACCACGACCGTCGTCTACGACGAGCGCGGGAAGAAGCAGGAGGTCAAGGTCCCGTACGAGGGGACCACTTTCCGGACCACGAAGTACGAGTACGACCAGGTCGGCAACGCCACCAAGGTGATCAGCCCACGCGGCGTCGACACCGCCGCCGCCGACGACTTCACCACTGAGACCACCTACGACGCGCTGAACAGGGTGAAGCGGCAGATCCAGCCGTACGACCCGGCGGACGCCCGCTACAACAAGAAGGTCTGGACGGAGACGACGTACGACGAGGTCGGCCGGGTGAAGACCGTGTCGGCGCCTCCTTCCGAGGGGCAGACGGTCCGCAACGACACCGCGTACACGTACTTCGACAACGGATGGGTCGAGTCGTCCACCGACCCGTGGTCCATCGTCACCGGCTACGACTACAACGACCTGGGCAAGCAGACCGTGCGGACCCTGACCTCGGCGGGCGGCTCCTCGAACCGCACGATGACGTGGTCGTACTTCCCCGACGGCAAGCTCAAGTCCCGGTCGGACGACGGCGTGCCCGTCGGCAGCGCGGTGGTGCTCGTCGACAACTCGGACACGCAGAACACCACCGCGACCGGCACGTGGACGAAGGGCAGCATCAGCGGTCAGCACGGCTACGACCACCAGGTCCACGCCGCCGGCACCGGCACGGACGCCTTCACCTGGACGCTGAACATCCCGAAGGACGGCACGTACACCGCGTACGTGAAGTACCCGAAGGTCACCGGCGCGGCCACGACCGCGAAGTACACGGTCAGCCACGCGGGCGGCACCACGGACAAGGTGATCAACCAGGGCACCGGCGACGGCACCTGGGTCCCGCTGGGCTCGTACTCCTTCACCCAGAACGGTGCCGCGAAGCTCCAGCTGTTCCAGAACAGCGGCGGCGTGGTGGTCGCCGACGGCGTCAAGCTCGTCCGGAACACGTCCGGCGAGACCGACACCGAGAAGAACAGCTTCACGTACGGATACGACGTGAACGCCAACCTGACGTCGATCGACGACACCTCCTCCGGTGCCCGGATCGACACCTACGCGGTCGCCTACACGGGCCTCAACCAGGTCCAGAAGGTCACCGAGTCGGCGGACGGACAGGAGAAGAAGGCCACCTCCTTCACCTATGACCGCAACGGCCTGGCGGAGACGGTCACGCACCCCGACCAGTTCTCCACGTACACGTACGACCTGCGCGACCTCGTCGCGTCGGTGTCGGTCGGCACGTCCGCGACCGACGGCTCCCCGAAGGTCAGCTCGTACACGTACACCGCCCGCGGCCAGACGCTGAAGGAGACCAAGGCCAACGGGAACTCCGTCGACCACGCCTACTTCCTGGACGGGTCGGTGAAGACCCGCACCGAGAAGAAGGCGAACGGGACGCTCGTCTCCCAGCACACCCTGAGCTACGACGCCAACGGCAACCCGGCGCAGGACGTCGGCCGGAAGATGAGCGCGGACGCGGCGTCGACGTACATCGACGTCACCGCCGCTTACGTCTACGACCCCGTCGACCGCATCGCGAAGGTCACCAAGACCGGCACGAACGCGTCGACCGAGACGTACGTCCACGACGACAACGCCAACGTCGTCGCACAGACGGTCAAGGGAGTGTCGTCCAGCTTCACCTACGACCGTGACCGCCTGCTGTCGGCGACGATCTCCGGGGCTGTGGCGAACTACGACTACGACCCCTTCGGCCGCCTGGCGACGGTCACCGGCGGCGGCAAGGTGGTGGAGCGCAACACCTACGACGGCTTCGACCACGTGGTCGAGACGTCCAGGCTCAAGGGCGACGGCAGCCAGTCGGTCACGCAGTACGCCTTCGACCCGTTCGACCGCACGGCCAGCAAGACCGGCGGCGGCAAGACCACCACGTTCAACTACCTCGGTCTGTCGGCCGAGGTACTGAGCGAGGAGGTCGCGGGCGCGGTCACGGCCTCGTACCAGTACTCGCCCTGGGGCGAGCGGCTGTCCCAGCTCAAGAACCCGGGGGCCGGCGAGGAGCTGGGCGTGTACGGCTACAACGCGCGCGGCGACGTCGAGACCGTCACCACGGCGGCCGGCGACACCTCGGCGACGTACGGGTACACGGCCTACGGCAAGGACGAGGCGGGCGAGTTCACCGGCCGCGACAAGGCCGACCCGGACGACCCGGCCAAGGACGCGTTCAACCCGTACCGGTACAACGCCAAGCGGTGGGACGTCTCCTCGGGCACGTACGACATGGGCTTCCGGGACTACAAGCCCGAGCTCAACCGCTTCACCACCCGCGACATGTACAACGGCGCGCTCGCCGACATGCGTCTCGGTGCCGATCCGGTGACCGGGAACCGCTACGCCTTCACCGGCGGCAACCCGGTCGGCCGGGTGGAGCTCGACGGCCACGAGCCGGACTGCATGGGGTACAACAGCTTCACCTGCCCCCGGATGAACCAGGACACGGAGGAGCTTCCGTCCGGTCCGGGCGAGTGGGGCAACGGCTGGCAGCTGACCACGGACGACACCCCGTCCACCGAGAGCGACGAGCCGGCCCCGGCCCCGCAGCCCAAGCCCATACCGGCCTGGGAGAACTTCCTCGGCGGCGTGACCCACACGCTGCTGACCGGCTTCACCCAGGGCGGCCGCGACGGCGGCAGCACCGGCATCTGCGCCGGCATCGGCGGGTCCATGTTCGTCGGCTACGCGGAGCAGGGCTGCTTCATGGTCGTCCAGACCAGCAACGGCGACTACGACATCGGCTTCACCGAAAGCCATGGACCGGCCGTCGGTGACGGAGCCTCCGCAAGCATCGACATCGTCTGGAGCAATGCCGACAGCTTCAACCAGCTCGCCGGCTCCGGCGTCGGAGCCGATGCGTCGGTCGGCCCGCTGCTCGGCGTCCACGGCCTGTACAGCCGGGCGGTCAACTCCGCGGACGAATGGTCGTTCCCCACGGACTTCAGCAATCCGTGGGTGGTCAACAGCGACGGTGATCCCGTCTACACCGTCGGGGGCGGCGTCACCCTGGTGACCGGCGTCGACGTGGCCGGCGGAACCAGCTTCACCACCATCTACGGAGGAAGCGGCTGGTGACATGATTCCAGCCGCCCGGGTGCGGGTGCGGGCATGACCGGCACCCGCACCCGGGCGGCACCCCATCCGCACCATCCTGAGCGACGAATGGAGCACCATGTCCTACGACGGGGCATTCCTGTGGGGCCCGGCGAACTTCTCCGGACGGCCACCTGCGCGGCTGGTGGTGGAGGGCGTCGTCGTGGGCGTGGTGACGGCCGGTCTGGTCGCGGCTGCCGCGGTGACCGGCGTGTTGACCGGTTTCACGACGATCGGCACGGTGGTCGGGGCCGTCGTGGCCCTGGCCTCCGCCGTGTATCTCTTCTCGACGAACGCGGGGCGCGCCCTGGTCGGTGTGGTCGCCCTGGCCGGTGGCTTCCTCGCCTGGTGGATACCGGGCCAGACCGCGCAGGCCGTCCTGGCGGCGCGCGGCGAGAGCCGTACGGTGGTGGTGACCGAAGTCCACGTCCACCGCTACGAAGGACGGGACTACGTCAAGAACTCGTGTTCCGTGCGTCTTCCCGACGGCGCCCCGGTCCCGACCGAAGCCTGGCGCAGCTGCGGCGCCGACGCCCACCCGGGCCAGCGGCTCACGATGGTCTTCGACCCGGAGGGCGCCGTCCCCCCGACCGACCGCGTCCTTCCCTCCTCGGCCGCGACAGCCCTCGCGGGGCCGGCGGCGGCCGGTCTGGCGCTCGCGGCACTGTGCTGCGTCGCGGTGATCCGTTCCCAGCCATGAGAAGAGGGAGAAGCATGCGACGTGCCGCTGCGGGAAGCAGGGGGCGGTTGGCAGGGCTGTGCGTGGCGTTGGTGCTGCTGACGGGCTGCGGGCCCGCGGGAGCTGCTCCCGCGGAGGACGACGGGCCCGCACAGGACCGGCCCACGGCTCCCTCGGGGGAGCGAACGGCTCAGACGGCGTTCGACCTGCTCCGCGACACGGACGCGCTGCGCCTGTCCCTGACGATCCGCTCACCCCGTGGACGGTCCGTGATCTCCGTGCACGCCGACCGGGACGGCAACTGCACGGGCTCCTTCGACCTGGGACCGATGCAGCGCGGAGAGATCATCAGGATCGCGGGCGAGGGCGTGTCGTACATCCGCTACACCGATGCCGCGCTCGCGGAGATGCGCGCGGCGGCCGCCCGCCGCGGTCCCGAGGCCGCGGCTCGTGCGAACGAGAACACGGCTCGGGCGCGCGGCAAGTACCTGAAGCTCCCCGCGATCTCCACCGCGTTGAAGGACCAGTGCGACGTGGACAAGGCGCTGTCGACCGTTCCCCGGAACGGAGCGGGTGTCCGGCGAGACCCCGTCGTCGTCCATGCCGGTGAGCGACTCGTCCCGCTGCGCGGTCCCGAGGGGAACGAGGGCCTGGTCATCTACGTGGCCGCCCAGGGGAAGCCCTACATCCGGTTCTTGGAAGGAGCGTCCCAGGGTTCCGAGATCAGCATCTCGTTCGCCCAGTACGGCGAGCCGGTGAACGCGGCAGCGCCCCCGGCCGACGCGGTCCTCGACATGGAGAAGGGCGGCGAGGAGCTGCTCGGCGCCTGAGGAGGGCCGCGCTCACGGCGAAGTGCCGCGGGGTACGACGTCCGGGCGGCTCCGCGCGGCAGTGCCGTTCCGCCGTGCCCGCGTTCACGGCGAGTGCCGCGGTACCACCCCTGGGCGGCTCCGCGCGGCAGTGCCGTTCCGCCGTGCCCGCGTTCACGGCAGGGTGGCGGCCCCCACGCGGTTGCGGAGCGTGCCGATGTGCTCCACCTCGACCTCGACGACATCGCCGGGGCGCAGATGGCGGCCGGAGAACACGCCCGCGCCGCGCGGTGTGCCGGTGAGGATCACGTCTCCGGGTTCGAGGGTCTGGTAGCGGGAGAGGGAGGAGATGAGCTCGGCCACGTCGTGGATGAAGCTGCTGGTGCGGTCGTCCTGGCGCACGTCACCGTTGACCAGGGTGCGCAGCCGCAGGTCGAACGGCGCGGTGAACTCGTCCGGGGTGACCAGGCAGGGGCCGAGAGGTTTGAAGGTGTCGAAGCTCTTGGCCACGCCGATGGACGCGGTCGGATCGCCCGACATCGCACGCTGCTGGATGTCGCGCGCGGAGACGTCGTTGGCGATGGTCAGTCCGGCGATGTGGCGCGCGGCCTCGGCGGTGGAGACCGCGCTCGCAGACCGGCCGATCACGACGGCCAGCTCGCCCTCGTAGTCGACCTGGTCGGCCGCGACGGCGGGGAGGCGGATGTCGTCGCCCGGTGCGACGACCGCGGATCCGGCGACCACCTGGAAGTTCGGCTCAGCGGGCAGGGCGATGTCGGGCCGCCCCATCGCGGCGAGCATCTCCAGGGCCTCCTCCGCGTGGCTGGGGTAGTTGAGGCCGACGATCAGGATCTTCCCGGGCCGGGGCACGGGGGCGTGTACCCGGATCTCGTCGAGGGCGATCCGCCGGACGACCGCCGCCGCGCGCGCGGCGTCGATACCCGGTCCGCGCAGCAGGGCGCCGAGGTCGGCGAAGGGAAGGTCGAGTACGGAGAGTTCGCCGGGGCTCTCCTCCCTGGCGATGCCCAGGGCTGTGCTGTACAGGCGCATCACGGACTCCTTCGGGTTGGGGGGCGTTCTCTTGTTCACCAGTCAAGAGATTTCTTGTTTCCAAGTCAAGAGCCCGTGGGTCGTCGAGTCACCGATCCCGGGTGCAGACGTCGAGGGCCGGGATGTGCCGCCTAGGCTGGGTTGCTATGCCAAGGAACCGCCAACAGATCCCCAAAGCCGAGCGCGAGGCCGTCCTGGTCGACAGCGCCTGGGAGCTCTTCGCCGCCAAGGGATACAAGGGGACCAGCCTGACCGAGGTCGGAAAGGCGGCCGGCGTGGCGGCCAACGCCGTCCGCTGGTACTTCCCGACCAAGGACGACCTGTTCGCCGCCACGCTGGACCGCCTCTTCCTACGCGAGCGGGAGCGCGTGGAGACCGATCCCGCGATCGGAGACGATCCGCAGCGGCAGCTGGTGACGTTCCTCGCCGACCTGGAGGCGTATCGAGGGCTGCACCGGGAGGCGTACGACCGCATGGACGCGTCGCCCGCCCTCGCCGAGGTCTACGCGCGCATGAGGGACTGGCTGGAGGGACGCCTGCTCGCGGCCGTCGCGAACCGGCTGCCCGAGGGGGTCGACGTCGCACCCGTGGCGGACATGGCCCATGTGCTCTTCGAGGGACTGCTCGTCAGCGCCCGGGGCCTGGACCGGCCGACCGGAGAGTTCATCGACCTCCTCGTGGAGGCGCTGACAGCGGTCGCGTCGGCACGCTGACACCGTTCTCTTGACTGCCATACAAGAGGTGCCTAAAGTCCTCTTGTATGGCAGTCAAGAGATGGCTGTCGTGCCCTCGATCAGGAGGTCGCCACCCATGGCTTCTCCAGGCAAACTCGCCCACATCGTCCTGCGCACCGGCCGTCTGTCGCCCATGACCGACTGGTACGTGCGCGTCCTCGAAGGCCGCGTCACCTTCGCCAACGAGGCCCTCGCCTTCCTGACCTACGACGACGAGCACCACCGTGTCGCGCTGGTCGCCACCGGAGCGTCCGAGCGCCCGACGGACGCGCACACCGGTCTGCACCACGCAGCGTTCACGTACAGCACGCTCGGGGATCTGCTCGGCACGTACCAGCGGCTGAAGAAGGACGGCATCCTGCCCTTCTGGTGCATCAACCACGGTCCGACCACCTCGATGTACTTCGCGGACCCCGACGGCAATCACATCGAGCTCCAGATCGACAACTTCGCCACCGAAGCGGCCCTCGACGAGTGGTTCCGGTCCGGAGCCTTCGAAGCCAATCCGATCGGGGTCGAGTTCGACCCGGACGACCTGGTGCGCCGCTTCGACTCGGGTGAGCCCTTCGCCGAGCTGGTCAGGCGCGCATGACCGACATCGACGCCCCCGTCGTCATCGTCGGAGCCGGCCCCGTGGGGCTCGCCACCGCGCTCGTCCTGGGCCGGCACGGCGTCCGCAGCATGGTCTTCGAGCGGTACGACGGGATCAATCCGCACCCCCGGGCCCATGTCGTCAACACCAGGTCCATGGAACTGTTCCGCGCCTGGGGCATCGCGGACGCCGTCCGAGCGGACGCGGCCGACCCGTCCTGGGCCGGCACCATCCTGTGGAAGCAGACCCTCGCCGGGGAACCACTGGGCCGCATCGACCTCGTCGAAGGCCCGCAGGAACAGCTCCTGCGACGGATCCACGCCTCGGCCGAGCAGCTCACGTCCTGCGCCCAGGACCGTGTGCAGCGACACCTCCTCGACGCGGTCCTCGCCCAGGGCATGGCCACGGTGCACTACGGCACCACCGTCGTGGAGGTGACGGACCTCGGCGATCGCGTCGACGTCACCGTGGAAGGCATCGGCGGGCGGCAGATCCTGCGCACCTGTTACGCCGTGGCGGCGGACGGGGCGACCGGGGGCCTGCGTGACACGCTCGGCATCGGCGTGGACGGCTCCCCCGTTCTCGGCCACCAGTTGAACATCTACTTCCACGCCGATCTCTCCCCGTGGATGGGAGGGGATCCCGCTCTGTTGGTCTGGCTGATCAACAGCGCCTCCCCGGGACTCCTCATCGGGATGGACGGCGTTCGCCGGTGGACCTTCCAGCGGAGCTTCGACCCGGCCGTCGAATCACCGCGGGACTACCCGCCCGAACGGTGTGCCCGGATCATCCAGGAGGCCGTCGGAGCCACCGAACTCGACGTGGACATCCGCTCCGTGGGGCCGTGGACCATGACGGCACGGACCGCCGCGACGTACCGCAGCGGCCGTGTGTTCCTCGCGGGCGACGCGGCGCACCAGTTCCCGCCGACAGGCGGCCTGGGGATGAACAGCGGCCTCGCCGACGCGGACAACCTCGGCTGGAGACTCGCCGCCGTGCTGAAGGGCGGCGCCTCCGACGCCCTGCTCGACGGGTACGAGCGGGAGCGCCGTCCCGTCGCCGTCGACAACGCCCGCCACAGCGTGCTCAACGCCCTCAGGATGGCCGAGGTCGGGATCGGGCCCGAAACGACCAGGATCGCCTCCCGCCTCGAAAGCCCCGACCCGACGGTGGCCGCGGCGGAGCGCCGACGCATCGCGGAGGCCATTCCGCCACAGCGCCCGCACTTCGACGCGCTCAACCAGGAGATCGGGTACGTCTACGGGGCGGCCCGGCACGACGGCGGCGCCCCGCACTCGGCCACCGACTACACACCGATCGCCGCACCCGGAGCACGACTGCCGCACGCCTGGATCGAACGTGCCGGGGAACGGGTGTCCACCCACGACCTCCTCATACCGGGCTTCACCCTCATCACGGGGCCCGAGGGCACGGACTGGGCAGATTCCCTCGCGGAGACCGGGGAGGAGGTGGTGAAGCGGACCGTCGTCATCGGCAGGGACGTCACCAGCCCGGACGGCTCCTGCCTCGAGCTGCTCGGGATCGGTGAGAACGGAGCCCTTCTCGTCCGGCCGGACGGTCACATCGCGTGGCACAGCTCCGAGGGATCATCCCCTGGCTCCGCGCTCGCCGCCCTGCTCAACGCCACCGAGCAGGCCGCCTAGGTCCTGTCGTCGTCCTGCCGTCGTCGTCCCGCCGTCGCCCCACCGTCGTCGCCCCGGAGGACGGCCGCGCGCCGTCCGCTGCGTGGGACCGCCAGGCGCCGGAGCGGCCTCGCGGCGGAGCTGCCGGGCCGCTACGGCGACGCCGCGACCGTACGTACCGGATGTGCTGCACGGCAGGCGGCAGTTCGACGGAAACGGGGCCTGGCCCCGCACGGCACCCCTGTGGAGCGCCGGTCCGCGTGCCCGGCGCTCGCACGGGCCTTCAGTCCTGGCCTCTTGTCCCGGTCGGTGGCACGGGCCGTCCGCCGGCAGACCCTGGCTCGGCGTCCTCTTCACCGCAGCGTTCGACGTGCCCGCCAGAAAGCCGGAGCCCGGCGGCCTCAACCTGCGACGCTGCCACGCCTGCCACGCCTGCCACGCCTGCCTGGCGGCCTGTGCCGCTGTTCCGGCCGACGCCGACCGGGACCGGACCAGACCCGGGAACGAGACCGGGACAGGGACCGGGACCGGCCTGTGCCGACCTGTGATGACTGACGGCGACCAGTGCGGACCGGCGCAGGCCCACGTCGGCCATCCGCGACCAGTGCGGACCGGCACACACCCGCGCCGCCCGCCGGCGATCACAGCCCCCCGTACCGACACACGCCCCGCGGCCGAGCCCTGCCGGCACGGCCGTATCGGGCGCCCGCCCCCGCCGCACGGGGCCGACTCCTCGTCCGCCCCCGCGGCCGCACATGCCCCACCCGGAGGAACACAGTGGTGACCCACCAGCAAGCAACAGCCTCCCGCCCCACGCTTCAGGATCGATACCTACGCGAAGAAGGCGTCGTTCACCTCACCGGCATCCAGGCCCTCGCCCGCCTGCCGCTCGACGTCCGCCGCGGCGACCGACGCGAGGGCCGCGACACCGCGGCGTTCGTCTCCGGATACGAGGGCTCGCCGCTCGCGGGATACGACATGGAACTCGCGCGATGCGGCCCCCTCCTCGACGAGTACGACATCGTCTTCCGCCCGGGCGTCAACGAGGAACTCGCGGCGACGGCCGTCCAGGGCACCCAACTCGCCTCGGCGCAGCCGGACAAGCGTGTCGACGGTGTCACAGCGCTCTGGTACGGCAAGTCCCCTGGTCTCGACCGCGCTTCGGACGCCATCCGGCACAACAACCTCATGGGCACGCACCCGAACGGCGGCGCAGTGGCCCTGGTCGGCGACGATCCCGCCGCCAAGTCGTCGACCGTCCCCGGCGCCTCCGAACTGCTCCTCGCCGATCTGGGTCTGCCCACGCTCTACCCGTCCGACCCGCAGGAAGCCCTCGACTTCGGGCTGCACGGTGTGGCGATGTCCCGCGCATCCGGACTGTGGGTGGCGCTGAAGATCGTGACGGCCGTCGCCGACGGTTCCGGCACCGTCGACGTGAGCGCCGGACGGGTGTCACCGGTCGTTCCGGACCTCACGGTCGACGGAGTGCCGTACCGCCACACCGTAGGCAGCCGGATGGTCCAGCCGGCCCTCGGCGATCTGGAACGCAGCCGGGACGGCGCGCGGCTGGAGATCGCCCGTCGCTACGCCGCCGCCAACGACCTCAACCGGATCACGCGAACGGGCCCCGACGACCGCATCGGCATCGTCGCTGCGGGCAAGACCTTCCTCGACCTCCGGCAGGCCCTGCGCGTCCTCGGACTCGACGACGCGGAACTGGAGCGCCGCGGTGTGCGCCTGCTGCACCTCGGCATGATCCACCCGCTGGAGCCCACGGTCGTCGAACGGTTCGCCCGGGGACTGCGCCACATCGTTGTCGTGGAGGAGAAGCGGCCACTCGTCGAGGCGGCTCTCAAGGACCTGCTCTACGGCCGGAACGACCAGCCGTCCGTGTCCGGCAAGCGCGCACCCGACGGCTCGGCCCTGTTTCCCCTCGACGGAGAACTCGATCCCGACACCGTCGCCGCACGGCTCGCTCCCCACCTGAGCGAGTTGGGTGAATTCCCCACCGTACAGAGCTGGTTGGAGATGAGGCGGGCAACGACCCAGCGTAAGACCCTCCCCCTTCTGCCCTTGCTCACCCGCACCCCCTACTTCTGTTCCGGTTGCCCCCACAACCTCTCGACCAAGGCCCCCGAGGGCACCGCCGTCGGAGCCGGGATCGGCTGCCACGCCATGGTCACGCTCATGGCGCCCTCCCAGGCCGGGGACGTGATCGGCATGACCCAGATGGGAGGCGAAGGCGCCCAGTGGATCGGCATGCAGCCGTTCCTGGAACGGGATCATCTGATCCAGAACCTCGGTGACGGCACCTTCCACCACTCCGGCAGCCTCGCCATCCGCGCCGCGGTCTCCGCGGGGGTGAACGTCACCTACAAGCTGCTCTACAACTCGGCCGTGGCGATGACCGGCGGCCAGCAACCCGTCGGCGTCATGCCCGTGCCCGCGATCGCCCAAGGCCTCCTGGCGGAGGGCGTCAAACGCATCATCGTGACGACCGAGGACGTCAAGCGGTATCGGAGGGTCACCCTTCCAAAAGGCGTCGTCGTCTGGGACCGGGCCCGTCTGACCGAGGCCCAGGAGGTGCTCGCCAGGATCCCCGGCGTCACTCTGCTCCTCCACGATCAGGAATGCGCGACGGAACTCCGACGCAAGCGCAAGCGCGGCCTCGCGCCCGCACCCACCGAGCGCGTGGTGATCAACGAGCGGGTGTGCGAAGGGTGCGGCGACTGCGGACAGCAGTCCAACTGCCTCTCCGTGCAGCCCGTCGACACCGAGTTCGGCCGCAAGACCCGGATCGACCAGTCCTCGTGCAACACGGACTACGCCTGCCTGGTGGGCGACTGCCCCTCCTTCCTCACCGTCGTCCCCGCCGGCGGAAAGCCCGCCTTCACCCCCGTCCCGATGCCGGACGACGCCGCCCTGCCCGATCCGGCGCTTCTCGTACCGGCGTCCCACACCACCCGGATCACCGGCGTCGGGGGCTCCGGCGTGGTCACCCTCGCCCAGATCCTCAGCACCGCGGCTTCGCTCGCGGGTCGGCACGTCCGGGCCCTCGACCAGACCGGCCTGGCCCAGAAGGGCGGGGCGGTCGTCTCCGACATCAAGATCACGAAGGAGGCGACCGAGCAGGCCGGCAAAGCGGCCCTGGACGAGTGCGACCTCTACCTCGGCTGTGACCTGCTTGTCGCGGCCGATCCCGGACAGCTGACTGCGGCCGCCCCGGCGCGAACAGTGGCGGTCGTCTCCACGGCCGAGGTCCCGACCGGACAGATGGTGATCGACCCGGAGATCTCGTTCCCGCCCGCCGGACTGCTCAAGGAGCGGATCCGTGCCGGGTCCAAAGACGCAGTCTTCCTCGACGCGCGCCGGCTCGCCAACGACCTGCTGGGTGAGGACCAGTTCGCCAATCTCCTGCTCACGGGCGCGGCCTACCAGACCGGCGGGCTGCCGCTGCCGGCCCGTGCCATCGAGCAGGCCATCACCCTCAACGGCGTGAAGGTCGAGGCCAACCTCAAGGCGTTCCGACTCGGCCGCCAGGCCGTCGCCGACCCCGAGGCCTTCGCTCGTCTCCTGAACGGACGGGCCGCCGCACCGAAGCCGGGGCGCGGCCCGTCCGCCGACGCCCTGCGCACCCTCGAACTGGTCGGGGCCGCCGCCGAGTCGGAGCTCGCCCGGCTCCTGGCGGTCCGGGTGCCGGACCTCATCGCGTACCAGGACTCCGCCTACGCGGCGAGGTACGCACGCTTCGTCGAGCAGGTACGGCAAGCGGAGAGCGAGCGCGTCCCCGGCTCGACCGCACTCGCCGAGGCCGTCGCCCGGCACCTGCACAAGCTGATGGCGTACAAGGACGAGTACGAGGTGGCCCGTCTCTCCCTCGACCCGGAGGTCGAGCGGGAGGTGAAGGCCCGCTTCGGGGACGGGGCGCGGATCTCCTACCGTCTCCATCCGCCCGTACTGCGCGCACTCGGAATGACGCGCAAGATCGAACTCGGCCCTTGGTTCAAGCCCGCCTTCCAGGCACTCGCCGCGATGCGCAGGCTCCGAGGCACCCGCCTGGACCCCTTCGGAGCGGCACGCGTGCGGCGTACGGAACGGGCCCTGGTCGTCGAGTACGAGGCCACGATCACCGAGGTCTGCCGGACTCTCGACGAGGACGGCCACGGCTTGGCCGTCGAGATCGCCTCGCTGCCCGACCTCGTGCGTGGCTACGAGGAGATCAAGATGGCGTCGGTGGCGCGATACAGGGCCCGATCCGCGGAACTCGTCGGCCGGCTCACCTCGGAACGGAAGCGCACGGGCACCGGCGCGGCGGCAACCGGAGAGGTGGGCTGAGCGCGGCCCTCCTGGTGACCTACGGACCGGCCCTCAAGACCGGGGTTGTCCGACGGGCGCCCGGAATGCCGGTCGACGCAGCCGAAATGCGTACGTTGCGGGGCATCGAACCGCCCCGCAGCGGAGCGCGGTGCAGCCGGTACCGGTCCGACTACCGAGGCCCGCCCGCTGCGCGGGAGGGGTGCAGGGCCCGGTTGAGCGCGCTCATGCGGTAGCCGGTGATGCCGGTGACGAGTTCGGCGTCGGGGGCGAGCAGTTCGCCGGCGTGGACCCCTCCTGGGTAGACATGGAGTTCGACGGGGACGCCGGCCCGCATCAGCCGGTTGGCGTTGATGAGGTCTTCGTCGCGGAAGAGGTCGAGGTCGCCGACGTCGAGATACGTGGGCGACAGTCCGCTGAGGTCGTCGGCGCGGGCGGGGCGGCGTAGGAGCTGACGCGGTCGGTGCCGAACCTGTCGCCCAGGAGGGCCTGCCAGCCCTGGAGGTTGGCGGCCCGGTCCCAGATGCCGATGTCGGTGATCTCATACCTCGCCGGTGTCGCATTGCGGTCGTCGAGCATCGGACAGGGCAGCATGTGGAAGGCCAGGGCCGGGCCTCCGCGGTCGGGGGCGAGCAGGGCGACGCCGGCGCCCGGTTCATCGCCTCGTACCCCGCCACTGGACGCCTTCCGCCTTCGACGGCGAGCGGCAGATGCCTTCGCCCATTCGTTTAAGGCCCGGTCAACCGCAGGTACCACCACGGCCGACTCGGCGGGTCGAACCACTCGTTGCCCAACCGTTCCGACGCAAACGGATCCGGCAACGTACGCCGCTCGAACTCCGCGTCGAGCCGGGTCACGATCTGCCGCATTTCGCGGCGCGCGGCGGACGGCAGCGCATCAAGCACGGCCTGCAGGTTGTCTCGACTGCCCAACACATCGTGGCACGGGCAATTCGCCAACGGCACATAGAGCCACCGACCAGGCCGGCGCAAGAACTGCTCGTACTGGCCGAGCGCCTCACTCAAGAAGCCGGGCCAAAACCTGCGAGCCTCAAGGCGCCGGACAGCAGCCTGGGCACTTCGTCGCAGGCCTCGGACCTGACTGAACTGTCGGGACTGACCCCGCATCGACCGCGTCTGGGCGCGCACGGCGCCGGGCGACTTACGCGGCATCGCCCCTTTGGATCAACGTCATGGCGCCATCCTGCCGTGCCACAGGAAGACCCACCGCCTGGTTTCCTCCAGAACAGAGGGCCTACCAGATGATCACACCACCCCTGACGCTCCGCGCACGCTCGGCGGCGTCCTCGATGTTCCGCAGGCGCTCGGAGATCTGCCGAACGTACTCCCCATGCGACTTCGCCGGGTCGGTGCTGGACGCGACGAGTTCGAGGTTGCTTCGGATCAAGGCACATTCGGCCAGGAAGTCCGCCACCTGGTCCGGCGCCACCGTCAGGTCGCCGCCGGCCAGCATCGGGAAGAACCTCGCCCCCAAGGAACGTAGGGCCTCGGACCCCCACACGGAGGTACGCCAGCGTTCGAAGCCGGCGACGTCGGAACTGCCCTCCGGAACATCCAACAGGGTCCTCTCGTCGTCTGCACCGACGACGAACACATCCACTGACAAGCTCATGCACTCAGTCGATCACGGGTGCGATGCGCGGCAGGACACCACGGCTGCGATGATCTGCCGGCGAACTGCGCCGAGGAGATCTCCGAGTTCCGCAAGCTGCTCGACCGGCACCTGCAATCGCGGCCGGTCGACTGCCTCACGTGCTTCCTCGATTCGCTCGCGGCCATGGAGGAGTACCACTGGAGTGCCGTCCTGGGGGACTTCACGGACGACTGCCACCACCTGGCCTGCCCCCACTGCGCTGTGGAAGTGACGATCGCCATCGGGGACCACGGGCGCTATTCAGCGATCCGGGACTGGGACCTGGGCGACGTGGACCGCCGTGGTCTACGGCCGGCGCCCTCTGAGGCATCTCCGGCACCGGCCGGTGGATGTACGAGATTGCCGTCCGCGACGGGCACGAGGCACTCGCCGACCATGAGTTCACAATCTCGAAGCCGATCACGACGACATCATGCCTGCCGCCTCACCCCCGAGATCGACCGGAGAGTACCCGGCGGGGCCGTGCGCGCTGACGCGACGCGTTGAGACGCCGTGGGCCGCCGGCCGCGCGGGGCGGTACGGCGGCCAGGTGGCGCGCACGGTCCTTCACGCGGCCTTGGACAGGGTGGAGGGGTCCGTCCGGAGGGTGTGTCGGGCGGGCGTCGGCAGAGTCGTCACGGCTGCTCGTCCGTCGTGGCGCGGCCACAGGAGGAGGGCGCTGGCCGTGCCCGCTCCGGCAAGGACCGCGAGGACGGACCAGGTGACGGCGAAGCCCCCGTTGCTGCCGAGCCAGCCCGCGATGGGGTAGGTGATCAGCCAGGCCAGGTGCGACAGGGAGAACTGGGCCGCGAACGTCTCGGGGATCGCGTCCCGTCCGACGGAGGCGCGCAGGACTTTGCCGGTCGGGGTGATGATCAGTGCCATGCCGATGCCTATCACGGTCCAGATGATCGCCGTACCGGTCCACGTGATGAGGCCTGCCGCAACGAGCGTCGCCGCGGCGGTCGTGCCGCCGACCAGGACTCCGGCGCCGGTCGTCATGACGGTGCGGGCGGTGATCCGGTCGAGTACGCGGGGCAGTACGAGCGCGGCGAGGAGGGTTCCGGTGCCGGAGGCGGCGAGCATCCAGGCGACGTCCGCCCGCGAGCCGCCGAGCTCGTCACGGACGTGGTTGACGGTGTTGACGACGACGATCGATCCCGCCGTCGCGACCACGAGATTGAGCGCCATGATGCCGCGCAGCCGGGGTGTCGAGAGGAAGGTCCTGATCCCTGATGTGGCTCTGTCCCATGCCCTGGTGTGGGTACTGGGGCAGGCGTCGGGGATGCGCGTCGACAGGACGAGCAGGGCGGAGACGAGGAATCCGGCGGAGGTGCCCAGGAACAGCCAGTTGAAGCTCATGAACGTCAGGGCGACGGCTGCCAGCACGGGGCTGAGCAGGCTCTCCATGGTGGAGGCGACCTGCGAGGCGGACAGGGCACGCGTGTAGTCGGACTCGTCGGTGACGATGGCGGGGATGACCGCCTGGAACGTCGGGGTGAACGCCGCGGAGGCCGCCTGGAGCAGGCCGATCAGGACGTAGATCTGCCAGACCTCGCTGATCAGCGGCAGTGCCAGGACCACCGCACCGCGGACCACGTCGAGGACGACCAGGAGCGTTCTCCTGGGGAGCCGGTCGACGTACGCGGCAGCCAGAGGAGCTATGACCACGTACATGACCATCTTGATGGTCAGGGCGGTACCGAGGACCATGCCGGCACGGGGGCCGGCGAGGTCGTACGCGAGCAGCCCGAGGGCCACGGTGGTCAGACCCGTACCGAACAGGGCGATCACCTGGGCACTGAACAGGTGGCGGTAGTCGCGGATGGCGAACAGACGCATGGCGGGTTCCTTCCGTATCCATGCGGCGGGGCACGGCCCCGGGGCGGCGGCCGTGCCCCGCGAACACAGGCGGGGGTGTCTCTACGCACCGGTCTCGCTCCCCGGTGTGAGGCCGGCGAGCAGGTTGAAGGCGCCGGTGAGGATGCTGAATGCGAGCACGCGGAATGCGACGGTGCCGACGGCGTCGGTCGTCGCGCGGAGACACAGTCGGCGACCCCTCAGGACCCGGACGGTGATCGAGGTCCGTTCGCTGTTCCTGCGGTCGAGATCGGTTCGTCCCATGGCCCGGCCGAGCCGGAGGTAGCCACCGGGTATGGCCGGCGAGTGCGCCGTCGCGGAGGCCGTGACGCCGATCGACCGAGGGCGGGAGACCAGGTCGGCGAGGTCGGCGAGGAAGCTGCGCGAGGCATCGTCCGCTGTGTCGGGCGTGCGTCGGGTCAGGACGGGCATGACGCTCCTTCCGGTGCGGGTATGCGCCGAGCACGGTGGGACTCGGCGGGTCGGGCGCCCCCGGCCGGGCCGTGTGCGGCGGCAGCCGAACAGTGGTGCATGTGGTCAGTGGTGTGCGTGGTGGCCGTGGTGGTGGCTCGCGTGCTCCGGTGCGGCCTGGGCCGCCCTGTCCGAGCGGGATGTGGTCGCGGTGGTGCGTACCGTGAACTCGGCCGTCCGGACGACGTCGCCGTGCTGGAAGTCCAGGTACAGGCGGTAGGTGCCGGCCGAAGGTGCGACCGCCATGAAGGCGATCTCGGGACCCGGCGCGGTGGTGCCGTCACCGGGGGCGCCCTCCGGGTGGACGTGCAGGTAGCCCAGGTCGCCGACCCGCAGTGCCACCAGATGCCCGTACGCGGCCAGGTAGGGCTGCAGGTCCGTGACGGGCTGTGCGTTCCTGCTGACGGTGAGGGTCAGTTCGCTCGCCTCGCCGGGCAGGAGTTCGCCGTCGAGGGCGACGGTGTACTCGCCCACCTGCGCGATCCCGGTGACCTCGGGGAGCGGCCTCGGGTCGTACGCCCCGGCGACCGCGGCATCGATCCCCAGCGTCAGGGTGCCGTCGTGGCCGACCGGATGGACGTCCGCGAAGAACCTCCAGTCCCCCGGTTCCAGGGTCAGCTCGACGCTCCAGGTGCCCTTCTCGTCCCTCACCGGGTGCACGTGCTGAAAGCCGGCCGTGTCACGCCGGACGGCGATGAAGTGCAGTTCCTTCTCGTGCTCGGGCTGGAATTCGGTCACCGCCTGACCGTCGGGGCCGATCACGCGGAAGCTGACCGGCTGCACGCCGGCGGTGAGGATCGTCGAGTCGAGCTCAAGGGTGTAGCCGTCCTCGGCGACCGACAGCCCACCGGGCCGGGCTCCGCCGTGGGCAGCGTGGGCACCGTGGGCGGCATGGGCGGCGTGGGCACTGTGGGCACCGTGGGCAGCGTGGTTGGTCTGGTCGTGACCCGAGTGATTCCTCATGGCGTCTCCATCGGTGTGATGCGTCTCGTGACGTCTTCCGTTCAGGACGACGATCACAACCATATACCCCCTGGGGGTATTCCGCTCGATGGGTGAAATCTCGCGAGGGACTCACCGGCACCTGCCGGGACACGTCCGCCGACGCGGAATCCGTGCCGTGATCTGCCCCGCACAAGCAGTCCGACGGCACACCGGCGACGATCTCGACGACCACGCTGCGTCACTGTCAGTGCCTCAACGCGATGCGGCCGCTGCTCATCGCCCGACCGGCGTTCGGACCCGGTGGCCCGAACGCCGGTCGGTTCACGCTGCGGGCGCCCGTCGCGCACGGCGACGGCTTCCGTTGAACAGGTCGTTCCAGCGGTCGACCGCCCAGATCATGCGCACGCCCAGCCGCCCCAGCGCCACGGCGGGAGGGAACTTCGACCTCCGCGTCCACAGGAGTTCCAGGTCGTCGTGCCGGTGGCCGTCGACGATCATGTCGGCGATGAGCGAGCCCACATACGGTGCCTGTGCCAGCCCGTGACCGTTGCAGGCGACCGAGTAGAAGGTGTTGTCGCCGACCTGGCCCGCGAGCGGAAGGAAGGACGAGGTGATGGCGATCCACCCACCCCAGGCACGCTCGACGGCGACGTCCGCGAGAGCCGGAAACCTCGTCGCGAAGGCCGTCGCGAGTTCGTCGACGAGTCCCGGATCCGGCTTCTTCGCGGGCAGCGGGAACGTCGTTCCCCGCTCGAGCCTCCGGACGCCGAAGACGATGGTGTTGCGCGAGGTCAGGCGGTAGTTCTCCATGATGTTGTGCTGCGTCACGACCCCTGACCGGCTGGTCCAGCCGAGCGCAGCCAGCCGGTCCTCGTCGATCGGCTCCGTTTCCACCTCGATGATCCAGATGGGGACGGAGACGTTCCTGGGGGTGATCTCCCACTCCCCCGCGAACGCGTTCGTCGCCAGCACGACCTTGTTCGCCCGCACCGCGCCACGCGGGGTGGAGAGCACGACTCGACCGTCGTCCCGGGTGACGTCGGTGACCTTCGTCCCTTCGAAGACCCGAGCCGAGGAGGCCAGCAGCACCGTCCGGACGCCGCGGCTGAACTTGCCGGGGTTCATCATCCCCCCGACGACCTCGCGCATCCCGCCGACGAACCCGCGGGGGATGCCGAGCTCCGCACTCGTGCCCACCTCGACGTGTGCGCCGACGCCCCGCAGGATCTTGGCCACCCGACGCACCCGGCCCATCTGCCCGCGCGACACGGCGGCGAAGCAGTTGCCCACCGGCTCGTAGTCGCAGTCGATCTCGTGGGTGTCGATGAGGTCTTCGACGAAGCGAGCGGCGTTCTCGGAGAGCCGCACCATGCCGGGCATCTTCTTGCGGTACAGCAGGTTCAGGAGCTGGAGGTCGCCACCGGGAGCACTCGCCAACTGCCCCGCGTTGCGCGAGCTGGAGCCGTGCCCACAGAACTCCGCTTCCAGGAGCACCACGTCCTGACCGCGCTCCGCCAGCCGCAGGGCGGTCATCATGCCACCGAGGCCACCGCCGAAGACGGCGACGTCGCAGGCGAGGTCTTCAGCCAGTGCCGGGAGGACGTCCGCCGGCTCATCGACCCACCCGCTGAAGGTCGAGTACTCCACGTTGTCGGTCTTCATCTCCCCTGCCCTCCTGCCGTGCTCAGTGACATCGGGACAGCCCCGGCTTCGGTTGCCCGGTTGTGGTTCTCCATCGCGCGATAAGCAAGGAAGTACACGAACAGTTGCGTGCCCCAGGTCGCCAGCGCGGCGGCGGCGAAGATCGTGCGGTGCGCGTCGTCGCCGGGAAGCGGGAAGAAGTCGTAGGTGATCGCGATGACGGATCCCGCCGCGGTTGCGAGCGCCGTACCGACGGCCGGACCTCTGGCGCCCGTGTTCCAGACGCGCCACGTGAAATAGATCAGGAACAGCGTCGTCAGCGCGTTGACGACGACGAAGAACGTCGCCGGGCCCAGGGAGAACCCATGGCCGCCGAACCGCATGAGGTAGAGGCCGGCCGAGGTGGCGAGGACGAACGCTCCGATGTCGACCACCGGACCCGGCTTGTACCGATGGGTCACCCGCAGCAGACCCATGATCAGGATGAGGGTGATGCCCACCCCTCGGGAGAACGCGTCGAAGAAGGACACCAGCATGCTCTGCGGATCGGTGACGTCCCCGCCACGGAGCGCCCAGATCAGGAAGTTGACGCCCGAGGTACCGACGATCATCCACTCCAGGCCGAGCAGGTGGTTGCCGTACTGCCGGAGGAACCTCCATCCACAGAAGAACCCCGCGAAGACCATCCACAGGTCGGCCAATATGAAGATCACTTCCTTCATGGCTCAATCCCCTCCGTACAGCGCCGAGAACCAGATGTTGTAAAGGACGGCGACGACGCGCTGGATCTCCGGGTGCGGCTCCTTCGAGAAGGCCTGCGTCAGATAGCGCTCGTCCATCCAGACCAGGGCGCGGGCCGTCTCCTCGACGTCGAGATCCGCCTTGACCAGCCCCGCGGCCTGTTCTTCGGAAATGCGCTGGGTGGTCGCGTCGATGAATCGCTGGACCAGGGCGTTGTAGGCGGCCTCGACCTTGTCGTCGCTGCCGGCCGCTTCCGAGAGCGCCCGGAGTACGGGGCCGTGCTTGGCGTAGACCTCGGCCAGGCCCTGGAACGCCGACTTGGCGTCGGTGGCCAGGTCGACACCCGTCAGCCACCGGTCGATCATCGCACCGAGCTCGAGGCCGAGCTCCTCGACGACGCGGAGCGCCAGGTCGTGGCGGTCGCGGAAGTGGGCGTAGAAGGCCGGCCGCTTGAGCCCGGTCCGGCTCATGACCGCGTCCACCGTCATCTTCCGGAACGGCCGCTCCCGGAGAAAGGCCTCCGCCGCGTCGAGGATCTCGCGCTCCGACTCCTTGGGGTCGTGCTTCGGGCGCCGGCTCATGCCTTCACCGCCTCGACGACCTGGTCGACCGTCGTCCGGCCGGTCCGCGCCATCGCCGCGTAGAACCGCTCCGGGTTCGCCCAGTCCTCCGGCGCGAGGACGCCTGCCATGTCGCCCAGTTCGTCGACCGCGAGCATCATGAACGCCGCGGTCGCCGATCCGGTTCCCGCCGCCATGCTCGTCCATGGTGTGCCCGGCCCGCTGACCGGGATGCGACGGATCGAGACGACCTTCCTTCCGTCGCGCTTTCCGGTCACCCGCACGTAGTTGATCCCGCGAAAGTCGGGGTGCTTCTTGCGCGCCGCGGCCGCGAAGTACTTCAGCACCTCGCCCACGGCGATCTCGCCCCGGCGGATCGATCCCCACAGCCCCGCGAGGGCGTAGCGCCAGACCTTCGGCGAGCCCGGCTTGTCGGTGACGACGTCGTTGACGAAGTCGATGGCCTGATCCATCGAGATCTTGCCCTCCTCCACTGCTACGGCGACACCGCGCATGACGCCGCTGACAGGCGCCGGGTCGAGCGCCCCCAGGACACGGATCCGGTCCGCACCGGGCCACCGTCGCGGCATGGTCACCGCCTCCGGATGCGCGCACTCGTACAGCCGATACGCGGAGCCGAACGAACCGCCCAGGTCGAACACATCCGACTCCACGAACGTCTGGTGAGTGACGGCCCGTCCGTTCTCCCAGGTCTGGCACGGTCCGGCGAAGCCTCGGATCGCGTGATCCAGTACGGCCCGCCCGAACTCGACCGGACCCTCGTCGCCGGTCGCCCAGCCCACGTCGATCCGGTCGACGCTGTCCATGTCGCGGGCCGCGTCCGCAGCCATCACATTGGTGAGCCCGGGGGACGCGCCACAACCGACGAAGATCGGAACGCCGGCCGCCCTCGCTTCCGCATCCAGCTCCATCGCCGCTCGCGTGCTGGCCTCGTCGTCATCGAGATCAAGATAGGGAACCCCCTTCTCGATGCACGCCTCCATGACCGGCTCCGCGGTGCGGATGTACGGCCCGGCACCCAGCACGACGAGTGCGGCTCCCTCGATGGCCGCACGGAGGGCAACCGGGTTGAACAGGTCGAAGGACCCTGAGCTCGCCGACCCTGGGGGCAGGCTCGCGACCAGTGCGTCAAGGGCGTCGGGCCGGATGTCGTACAGCTCCAGCTTCCAGTCGGCGCCCCCGGCGGCTTCGGCAAATCGCTCGATCGCGACTCGACACATATCGCCCGCCGCACCAATGAAGACAATCCTCTTCTGCGTCGTCATGGGGAGAGGCTAGGGCTCCACTTACACGACGTCAATGACAACGTGTAAGTGAGATTCGGCGGCGGGGTCGATCCAGTGATCACGGGGGCGAGTGAGGGCATGGGGTGAGGGCCACCTGGGGGACCTCGCCGTGCGCCCGGGCTACGGCAGGGTGCGGGGCCGCGTGCGTCGCGGCTCCGCGCCGCTCGCCTGCCCGCCTGCCTGCCCGCCTGCGTGCCTGCCTCCACGGTCGCCTCGGGCGCCGGAGGCCGGCTCGGCACGCCAGGGCGCGCTCCTGGGCCCCCGGCTACTTCTGGGCGTGCGCGCCCAGCAGGCCCACCACGTCGAGGAACACGTACGTACCGAAAACGTAGAAGAACACTCGCAGGGCGACGCCCTTCGCCTTCCACCGCTCGGCCGTCCGGCCCGTGTCGTGGTCTTCGCTGCTCATGACAGCTCCCCTCCCTGGGTTGAGTACGGACGACGCAGGGCCTCCGGTTCAATTTGCGGCCCTCGCCGCCACACCCTAAACTCGAACTAGATTCGATATCTAATTTGCCCCTCGCCCGGCCCGCCACGACGACGGCGGGAACGGCCACACCTTCGAGGAGGCGCCGCGATGAACACCGAAGCCTGCGGCAGCACTCGGCACGTCCGCCTCCAGGGGTACTCCGGCAGAGCGAGGGCGTGGCAGAGGGCGAGCTGGAACCGGGTTCTCCGCGAGGCGCTCATCGGGTGCTTGATCATGCTCATCCCCGCCCTGCTGCTCGGCTTCTTCATCTCCTGGCAGTTCGGCGTCGCCATCATCGCGCTGACCGCCACCTCGGCCATGTTCTCCTCGGCCTTCTTCACCCTCCGGGGGCATACGTGGGGATGCTCGGCGAAGAAGGGCGTCGTCCTGGCCCTTGGATGGTGGGAGCGGGTCTGAACCCTCCGTTCCGTCCGGCGACACGAGGCTGTCGAGCATCCCGGTGGCGAACGGGAGGTCGGCCGTGACCCGTCAGAACGTCACGAGCGGCCCCCAGAACATGGTTTCGATGACGTCGTCGCCCGGATCGTCGCCGACGCAGTCCGGCTCGTCGCACATCGGATGCGGGCCCCCCCGGGCTCGTCAGATGCTGTCCAGGGCGGAGACGAGGCTGGCAACCGTGACGGTGTTGAAGACAAACGCGATGATCGCGTTGGCCGTCACGGTCCGACGCATCTCCCGGGACGTCACGTCGACGTCCGTCGTACCGAACGTCGTCATGACCGACAAGGCGAAGTACACATAGTCGGCCCAGAGAGGGTCCCCCTCGCCGGGGAAGTCCAACGCCCGTCCGTCCTCCACGAGGTTGTCGGCCTGGAAGGCAACCGCGAAGGAGACGGCGACACAGATCCAGGCCAGGCCGACCAGGACGAGTGCCACCGCCGCCCGGGCACCCGGTTCGTACGCCGAGCCGATGTGCCCGGGTCGCCACACCACGGCCACCACGAGCGCGGCACCCGAGATGAAGATCGACACCCCAGGTCCGGGCGCCGTGCCGTACACGTACCGCTGAAGGACCGTGCCCCTCGTCTCCCGGCGGGCCCAGGTGCCCACGCGGTCCGGCGATGCGGTCGAGAAGGCGATCACCGTGATCAGGAGATAGGGCAAGAGGTAGGCGAGCAGGAGCAGCACGCAGACGTCCGCCCCCGAGATCTGTGCCCAGCTGCTGTCAGCGCCGAGAAGAAGAGCCGCCGTGCCTGCGGCGATGACGCCGGCGACCGCCGATCGGCGCCGCTCGGAGAGCCACCGATTCCGACGGGGGCGCTCGGAACGCGGCTGCTGCACGGACGAACTCCCCAGGACATTCGGCTTCCGACCAGGTCGAAGTACGAAGCTACGGCATCGCGACGGGCCATCGTCGCTGCGCGGCGGGGTGTCGTGCGGCAGGGGTGTCGTCCGGCAGGGGTGCCCCGACCGTCCCTCAGCGGGGGCGCTACGCCGAGCAGATCCGCGCCCTCCGCCACGGACGCGGGCCGGCGCGGCGACGTCGGCCGGGGCGAAGGGGTCGAGCAGGAACACCGCTCGCCCAGTTCCTCGGCCCGCTCTACGAGACCGAAGCGGTGCACCCCCGAACCGGCGAGCGCCCCAGCGGGGTCGCGTGGGTGACGCGTACGCCCCGCGCGCCGCTACCTATCTCTTCACGTTTTCGTACGCCTCCTCCTGGGAGCCGCGCTCGGCATTCGCCCGCGACCGTGTGCTCCCCAGCCACCCGAGGAAGAAGGCCGCCGGGACGGAGACCACGCCCGACGTATGGAACGGATACCAGTCGAAAGTCGCGTCCGGCCACAGCGCGTACGCGGTCCCGGCGACGGTTGGTGAGCAGACGGTGAGCACCACGCAGAGCAGAAGTCCGCCGTACACGGACCACAGCAGCCCTTGGCGGTTGAACCCCCGCCAGAAGAAGGAGTAGATCAGCGCGGGAAAGACACACGTCGCCGCGACGCCCAGCGAGAAGGTGACCAGGAACTCCACCGGATACTGGTGGACGGCCGCGGACAGCGACAGGCCGCCCAGGCACAGGACGACAACGGTGGCGCGAAGGGCCCGCACCTGCCCGGTGTCGACGAGAGGGCGCCCGGTCCGGGCAAGGACGTCCCGCGTGAGGGAGACCGCGGCGGCGAAGGTCACGCTGGTCACGGCTGTCAGCACGGCGAGGAAGGCGACGCACGCCATCAGGGTGATGAGGACCACGCGGGCGGTTGATGCCTGGCCGAGGACACCCGACGCGAGGAGGATCGGAGCCGCTTGGCCGTTCGCGTCGATCCCGCTGATCACCTCACTGCCCACCACCGCCGCGGCGGCGAATCCGGTCGTGATCAAGAGGATGTAGAAGGCACCCGTCAGCCCCACGGCGATACTCGTGGACCGTCGTGCCGACTGTCCGTTCCGCGATGCGGCGATACGGAGGATCAGGTGCGGCATCATCGCCATGCCGAGGATCACGACCGTGTGGTCGCTGATCGTGTTCAGCGTCCCGAGGCCTGCCGTGTGCGCCCAGAGCCCCCGGCCCAGGTATCGGTCCGGATCAGTGCTCCGCTCCACGGCGGCCGACAGCAGGCTGACGGGGCTCCACGAGAACTTCCGCAGGGCGAGCAGCGTGACCACCGCGAGCGTCACCAACGTGACCGGCACCTTGACGACCTGTACGAAGCTGGTGCCCCTCAGGTCCGCCACCCCGGCGAAGCAGGCGACGAGGCAGCCCATCAGGACCGTGCAGGCCACCTGGGCCGCGTCGTTCGACATGCCGATCAGGAGGGCCGCGCTGATGCCGGCGGCTCGCAGCTGCACCATGAGCAGCGGCATCGTGATGGCGAGCGTCACCACGGTCGCCGCCGTGCGCGGGGCCTGCCCTGACGCCCGCAGGGAAAAGAGGTCGCCGAGTGTGTGACTGCCGCTGTCGCGGATCTTGCGGGCAAGGAGCAGCAGGACGCCGAAGGCGATGACGCTGTCGACGGCGGACCCGAACCCGTCGTAGCCGAAGAGGGCGATCGCTCCTGAGCCCACGAACAGGGTGACGACCGTGATGTATTCGCCCGCCAGGGCGAAGCCGTTGAAGACCGGCGAGAGCGACCGGTCGGCCGTGTAGAGGCTCTCCGCGCGGTCCTCCTGGCTGGCCAGGGTGAAGATCCACAGCAGGCACAGGCCGATGAAGATCAGGAACGCACTGATCACGGGGCCCCGGGCGGCCGAGCCCACGGGGTCGAGTCCACCCGGGCCCAAGAGGAGCGGCGTCGCCACCGGATCACCATCCCTCTCGCGTGGCAGGCGCGCCGGCAGGCCCGGCCGACGGCAGGTCAGGGCCGAGTGACCGCTCGGCGGAGGCGCACAGCCTCGTGGACCGGTCCTCGTACCACCACACACTGGCGAGGAAGACGACCAGTTGCAGGGCGCCCCATACGACGCCGACCGTGAGTCGCCCGTATACGCGGACTCCCGAGAGCGCGGTGGAGCACGACAGCGCGACACCGATGGCGAGTGGCACCGCGTTCACGGTCACGAACGCCCGCCGGACCTGCCGGGCGGCGCCCTCGGATCCGTCTCCCCACCGCGGCGAGGGCGGGCGGGCCGGTGGGGTCGGCATCGACGAGAAGCGCACGAAAACCTCCGGTGGTGAGGGTGGTGGGTGGGTGACGGCATGCGAAGCGGGACCGTCGCGAGCCCAGGGCCGGCGGTCATCTTCGGGACGTCACGGTGGGAGCGGCGTGGCAGCCCGGGCCGTGGGGCGCAACCTTCGAACGGGCCGGACGGAATCGTCGGGCTTCCTGAGTGCGCCGGGCGAGCGCCGGCCCTCGGCCCGGTCCCTCGTCGCTCGCGTGGAGCTGGACCGGGACAGGCCGTGCCCGCGGCCGGCCGGTCGGGCGGAGCCAGCGGGGAGGCAGGCAGGAGTGCCGATTCGAAGCGGGTGTCGATATCGAATCGGGTTTGAGTTTACGCATGATGGAACGCGTACCGCCAACCACCCAGCGCTCGTGCCCTCCCGGACCTCACCGCCCTCACTTCCGAAGAGGCGGCCACGCACGTCACCGCGGTTCCAACCCTGCTCGAGCGCGGCCTCGACGCGGCCGAGATGGCGGCACCGACCCAGTCGTCGCGGCCTACCTGGAGGAACGCGACCACCGACTGCAGCGGCGGCTCCTCCTGGCCAACGAGGCGAGCCGACGGACCGGAAGCACGCCGACCCGCACCGTACGTTCGCCTATCCGATCGCATCGGAGCCCGCCCGCACCCCCTCCTCGCGGGCGATGTCGTCGGACACGGACTGCGCGCCGCCGCCTCCATGGGCCGCCTGCGGATGGCCGTGCGCCCGTTCGCGGACGTCGGCCTCATGCCCGACGAACTCGCGGACTTCCCGAGAGCGGCGGCGGCAATGGCGTCGCAGGGCGTCACGTGACGTCGGAGGGCAGGAGATCGCCTCGGAATAGGGCACACGTGTGCGCGGAGGACCCGGTCCACCCGGGGCGGCGGCACGCTCCCGGTCGCCCCTCTTGACATCACTCCTTCCGGTTATCAAACTCGATTCCAGATCGACTAAACGGAACGGGGAAGCTGATGACACCTGTGATCACGCGTCCCGTACCGGAACCGGAACGGCCGGACACGTATGCCTCGGTGTACTCGTCCCCAAGGCCTCTCCGAACGCGAGGGTTTCCCTACCGCCCTGAGGCGCGTGGGCACACACCGCGCCACGAAGACGTCGAGTCGCCGCACTAGGGACGCTCCGACTCGACCCTGACCAGGGCATCGCCGCGACCCCGTACCAGGGAGGTCAAGTCACGGCGATGCCCTGGTCGCCTGTACCCCCCACGTCACACGCCGACCGCACACGTCATTCTCCGGAGCCGCCGAGATGCCCCGTCCCGTCATCCCCGTCACACGCTCGCGCAACCCCTTCCCGCGGAAGGATCTGGACAGGGGCCCGGACGGCCTCCTGCGCTTCGGGGACGTCCCCGCCACGCTCGTCGACATGCTGCGCGCCCATGCCGACACCCGGCCCGACACCGAGGCCGTCGTCGAACTCGGCGGGCTCCGGCTGACCTACGCCCAGTTGTGGGAGCGCGCCGCGCGCGTCGCCGGCGGACTGCGGGCCCAAGGCGTTGCGCAGGGGGACCGGGTGGCCGTCCGGTATCCGGCCGGCACGGACTGGGCCCTCGCGTTCTGGGGCACGGTGATGGCCGGCGGCATCGCGGTGGCCGTGAACACGCGGTCGGCGCAGCCGGAAGTGGAGTTCGTCCTCGGCGACGCCGGCGTGAAGGTCGATCTGGCGGCCGGCACTCCCCTCCCCGACGGCCATCCGTACGTGGCGGCGAACCTGGAACCCTCCGACGTGGCCGCCTTGTTCTACACCTCGGGCACGACCGGGCGCCCCAAGGGCGTGCCGACCACGCACGAGGCCTTCGTGACCAACGCCGAGAACCTGGTGCGCTGTCTCGGCATTCCGCGCGACGTCGGACCGGAGCTGCGCACCCTCGTCTCCGTGCCGCTGTTCCACGTGACCGCCTGCAACTCGCAGTTCATGGTCGCCGCCTACCTCGGCGGCACGTCGGTCATCATGCCCGCGCTCCACCTGCCGCAGCTGACGACGGCGCTGGCGGCGGAGAGGATCTCCTTCGTCGTGACGGTGCCCGCGGTCTACTCCCTGCTGCTGCGCCATCCGAGCTTCGCCGACGCCGAGGTGTCCGGGGTGCGTTGGCTGGCGTACGGCGGAGCTCCGATCGCGCCGTCACTCGTGCGGTCCCTGAAGGAGGCGTTCCCCGGAGCCACCGTGATCAACGGCTACGGCATGACGGAGACGGCGTCGCTGATCACCGTCCTTCCGGACCAGGACGCCGCGGACCACGCGGACTCCGTCGGGTACGCGGTGCCGTCGGTCGACCTCGGCATCGTGCCGATCGGTGACGACCCGTCCACGGGCGAGCTCGTGGTGCGTGGTGTCACGGTGACCAACGGGTACTGGCGCAGGCCGGAGGCCACGGCGGAGACGATGACCAACGGCTGGCTGCACACCGGGGACATCGTCCGGGTCGACGACGCCGGCCGCGTCCACATCGTCGACCGCGTCAAGGACATCATCAACCGCGGCGGCGAGAACATCTCCAGCGTCGAGGTCGAGGCCGTGCTGCTCTCCGCACCCGGTGTCGCCGACGCCGCCGTCCTCGCCGTACCCGACGACGTCATGGGTGAGAAGGTCGGTGCCGTCCTCTTCGCCGAACAGGGCGAGATCGACATCGCCTCCGTGGTCGCACACTGCCGACAGCGGCTCGCGGACTTCAAGGTGCCTCAGTACGCGGCGGTCGTCACCCAGGCGCTGCCTCGCAATGCCGGCGGCAAGCTCCTGAAGAACGAGCTGCGCCTGCAGGTGCGTTGGGGCGCTCCGCTGCGCTAGCGGCGCCCCCATCGGCCCGGCGTGGCGGGCCGGGAGAGCGTGTGCCGCGGCGCGGCGTCCTTGTGGCGGTGGAGCACGGCCGGCCGCCTCAGCTCTCAGCCGGATCTCTCGCTCGACCGCGGCCGCGCGCGTGGTGGCGACGGAGACCAGGGCGGACGCCCTCTCGCGGGGCCGGTTTCTCCGGCCCCGCCGCGGCGCGTCGTGGTGAGACCGTTCACGCGGCGTAGGTCTCGAAGTACGCGGCCACCATGCGTCCCGCTTCTTCGATCGTGGTGTCGTCGCCGGCCGGTGACTGCCGGAACGCGATGTCGAAGAGGTGGTTGCCCACCTCGAAAGCGAGCTGCACGGCGCATCGGGGCGTATCGGCGGGCACCAATCCGCGCTCGACGATGAGGTACCAGAACCGGTCCGCCTGCGCGGCGTCGAATTCCCGGACGACAGCGGTCACCGTCTCGCCGCGCCCTGGGAACCACAGCTCGACACAGCTGCGGTGCCGGCGGAAATAGTCGCGCAGGGGGTGGATGACGGCATCCGCGGCGGCTCGCAGCGAAGGCAGCTCGGCGCCTTCCAGAGCCGCGTCGAGGGTCTCCTCGATCGCCGGCAGATGCCGCTGCAGGAGTGCGGCGTCGACCTGATGACGGTCGGAGAAGTAGTGGTAGAGGGAGGCGATCGGGATGCCCGCCCGCTCACCGACGGCCTTCAGGGTGGCCGCTTCGTAGCCCTGCTCGGCGAGCAGCGCCTCGGCGGCGTCCAGGATGGCCCGTCTCCGTTGCACGCCGCGGCGCTGCACAGCTGGGCGAGTCGACGCCCGAGTTGTCAACTTTTTCTCGAACACGATTCGAGATCGTATCAGTCACGGCTCCCGCAAGACCCCGCACGCAAGGTTGACACCCTCCGAACACACTCTAAACTCGAACTCGATTCTATATCGAATCCCACCCTGGGGCCCTGCCCCCCGGCATCGGAGGGATCGACGGCGCCGTCGGGAGCGGCACACGCGCCGCCCGGGACATCGCGCCGGCGCCGGCCGCCACTCACACGTCCGATCCCAGTTCGAGGAAGAGCAAGGAACCATGGCCGACACATTCACGGGGCAGACCGCGATCATCACCGGCGCCAGTCGCGGGCTGGGGCTCGCCGTCGCCGAACGGCTCGTCGCCGAAGGCGCGAAGGTCGTGATCACCGGACGCAAGCCGGACGTCCTGGCCGAGGCCGTCGCCTCGCTCGGCGGACCCGACCACGCCCTCGGCATCGCCGGTCACGCCGCCGACACCGAGCATCAGGACGAGGTGATCGCCCAGGCGATCGCCACGTTCGGCAGCGCCGACCTGCTGGTCAACAACACCGGGATCAACCCGGTCTACGGGCCGCTGATCGCCCTCGATCTCGGGGTGGCCCGCAACATCGTCGAGGTGAACTGCGTCTCCGCCCTGTCGTGGGTCCAGAAGGTCCACGCGGCGTGGATGGGCAAGCACGGCGGCGCGGTCGTCAACATCGCCTCCGTCGGCGGCGTCCGCGCGGCACCCGACATCGGGATGTACTGCGCCAGCAAGGCGATGCTCATCCACCTCACCGAGGCACTCGCCGTCGAGCTCGGACCCCGCATCCGGGTGAACGCGGTCGCCCCGGCCGTGGTGAAGACGAGGTTCGCCGCGGCGCTCTACGAGGGTCGGGAGGACGAGGTCGCGGCGGCCTACCCGCTGAAGCGGCTCGGGATCCCCAGCGACGTCGGAAGCGCCGTGGCGTTCCTGCTCTCCGGCGACGCCTCGTGGATGACCGGCCAGACGCTGGTCGTCGACGGCGGCCTCACCGTGGCCGGCGGTGCCTGATGAGTCTGCACGACCGGCACGAGACGCCGGGCATCGACCTGACCCGGCTGCGCCCCTGGTTCGCGGAGGCCGTGCCCCGGGCGCGGGCAGAGGCCCTCTCCGCCACCCTGATCACGGGCGGCAAGTCCAATCTGACCTACCGACTCTCCGACGGCGGGTCCAGTTGGATCCTGCGACGGCCGCCGCTGGGCCATGTCCTTGCCACGGCCCATGACATGGGGCGCGAGTACGCGGTGATGTCGGCGCTCGCCGACACCCCCGTGCCCGTACCGCACCTGCACGGCCTCTGTCTCGACACCGAGGTGCTGGGCGCCGAGTTCTACGTCATGGAGGCGGTCGAGGGCCGGCCGTACCGCACGGCCGCCGACCTGGCACCGCTCGGGCCCGAGCGGGTGCGGCGGATCTCCGGTGCGCTCGTGGACACCCTGGCCGACCTTCACACGGTCGACCCGCGCGCGGTCGGGCTCGGCGCCTTCGGACGGCCCGAGGGCTTCCTCACCCGTCAGGTCGCGCGCTGGCGGCGGCAGTTGGCCGCCTCGTACACGCGCGACCTGCCGGACGCCGTCACCCTGCACGCCGCTCTGGAAGAGCGGGCCACCGCCGCGGACGCCGCCTCACGTCCCGGGATCGTCCACGGCGACTTCCGGCTCGACAACGTGCTGGTCGACGGAGACGACCGGCTCCGGGCGGTCATCGACTGGGAGATGGCCACCGTCGGCGACCCGGTCACCGACCTGGCGCTGATGCTGCTCTACACCCGGCTCGCCCGCCTCGTCGGCCCCGAAATCGCCCCCGACGCCGGAGACGCCCCCGGCTTCCTCGCCGAGGCGGAGATCGTCGCCCGGTACGAGGCCCGGAGCAACCGCGACCTCGGCGACCTGGGCTTCCACCTCGGCCTCGCGGCCTTCAAAATCGCCACGATCCTCGAGGGCATCCACTTCCGCCACCTGGGCGGGCAGACCGTCGGCCCCGGCTTCGACCGGATCGGCGAGGCGATCCGCCCCCTGCTCGACGCCGGACTCTCCGCACTCAAGGAACACTGACCATGCACTTCGCCTTCGATCCGCGCACCGAGATGCTCCGCGAGAACCTGCTCGACCTGATGTGGAGTCATATCCACCCGGCCGAGGGGGTCTTCGAGGAACAGCTCGGGCACCTGACGGACCGCTGGGCCTGGGACTCGGTCCCCGTACTCGGCGAGCTGCGCGCCGAGGCCCGGCGGCGCGGCCTGTGGAACCTCTTCCTCCCCGGCGAGGAGGGCGGCGGGCTGACCAACCTCCAGTACGCGCCCCTCGCCGAGATCACCGGCCGTTCCCTGGAACTCGCCCCCGCCGTCCTCAACTGCGCCGCCCCGGACACCGGCAACATGGAAGTCCTCTCCATGTTCGGCACCGAGGCGCAGCGCGAGGAGTGGCTGGAGCCGCTCCTCGCCGGCGAGATCCGCTCCGCGTTCGCGATGACGGAACCCGACGTCGCTTCCTCCGACGCCACCAACATCGCCACGTCGATCGTCCGCGACGGCGACGACTACGTGATCAACGGCCGCAAGTGGTGGATCACCGGCGCGATGAACCCCAACGCGAAGGTCTTCATCGTGATGGGCCGGACGAACCCCGACGCCGACCGGCACCGCCGGCAGTCGATGGTCCTCGTGCCGCGGGACACCCCGGGTCTGGAGATCCGGCGCGCGATGGAGGTCTTCGGGTACGACGACCACGACCACGGCGGCCACGCGGAGATGGTGTTCCACGACGTGCGGGTGCCGGCCGGGAACCTCATCGGCGAGGAGGGCGGCGGGTTCGCCATCGCCCAGGCCCGTCTCGGGCCCGGCCGGATCCATCACTGCATGCGCTTCATCGGCGTCGCCGAGCGGGCCGTCGAGCTGATGTGCGACCGCGCCGAGGAACGGGTCGCGTTCGGCAAGCCGCTCGCCCGCCAGGGCGTGATCCGCGACTGGATCGCCGAGTCCCGGGTGCGGATCGAACAGCTGCGGCTCCTGGTCCTCAAGACCGCCTGGCTGATGGACACGGTCGGCAACAAGGGCGCCCACACCGAGATCCAGGCCATCAAGATCGCCACGCCCAGGACGGTGCAGTGGATCCTCGACAAGGCCATCCAGACGCACGGCGCCGGCGGCCTGTCCCAGGACTTCCCGCTCGCCCGCGCCTACGCCGGAGTCCGCTCGCTGCGATTCGCCGACGGCCCCGACGAAGTACACAAGAACGCGCTCGCCCGCGCCGAACTCGGCCGCAGGGCCGCCGGCAAGGACCGTACGGCGGGAACCAACGCCGTACAGCCCTCCCTCACCGTGCCCAGGGGGCTCCAGTGACGAACACGACCACCCGCCGGACGGCCACCGCGGATTTCGACGTGCTGATCGTCGGCGCCGGGATCTCGGGCATCGGCGCGGCCTCCCACCTCAAGAGCCTGCGCCCCGGCACGTCGTTCGCGATCCTCGATGCGCGCGAGGAGATCGGCGGAACCTGGAGTCTCTTCCAGTATCCCGGCATCCGCTCGGACTCCGACATGCCCACCTTCGGCTTCGGCTTCCAACCGTGGACCCATCGCAAGTCGATCGCCGACGGACACCTCATCCTCGACTACCTGCGGCGGACGGTCGACGAGCACCGACTGGCCGAGCACATGCGCTTCGGCCACCGCGTGCTCAGCGCGGACTTCTCCTCGTCGAAGGGACAGTGGACCGTCACCGCCCAGCAGTCCGGCAGCCGCAAGAAGGTGCGGTTCACCGCGCGCTTCCTGTTCCTGGGCACCGGAATGTACGACCACGACGCGGGTTTCACGCCCGATTTCGCCGGTGTCGAGGACTTCCAGGGCCAGGTGGTCCATCCCCAGCAGTGGCCGGAGGACCTGGACTACACGGGCAAGCGCGTGGTCGTGATCGGCAGCGGCGCCACGGCGGTCACGCTGATTCCGTCGATGGCCGACGAGGCCGGGCACGTCACGATGCTGCAGCGCTCGCCGAGCTACGTGTTCTCCGCGCCGGCCGAGGACGTGATCGCCCAGACCCTGCGGAAGCTGCTCGGCCACCGGCGCGCCCACGAGATCGTCCGGCGCAAGAACATCGCACTCACGCGCGGGGTCTTCAAGGCGTCCATGCGCGCTCCGAAGCTGATGCGCAGGCTGCTGATCGCCAACGTGCGCCGGCAGCTGCCCAAGCACTTCGACGTCGACACCCACTTCACCCCGCGCTACAACCCGTGGGAGCAGCGCCTCTGTATGGTGCCCGACGGCGATCTGTTCAAGGCGCTCTCGGACGGCCGGGCCTCGGTGGTCACCGACCACATCGACCGGTTCACGAAGACGGGCATCCTGCTGAAGTCGGGCCAGGAGCTGACTGCCGACGTCATCGTGACGGCGACCGGTCTCATCATGTCGCCCTTCGGCAAGGTCCTGTTGGGTGTCGACGGACGCCGGGTGAGCCCGTCCGACACGACGGCCTACAAGGCGATGATGCTCTCGGGCGTGCCCAACCTCGTGTTCGCCCTCGGCTACACGAACCTCTCCTGGACGCTCAAGGTCGATCTGGTCTGCGAACACTTCTGCCGGCTCCTCGACCACATGGACGCGCAGGGGCACGGCATCGTCGAACCGGTCCTGAACGATCCGCACATGGAGCGGGTGCCCTATCTGGACCTGACCTCGAACTACGTCCAGCGGGGAGTCGGCGCGTTCCCGCGAGCCGGGACCCGCGGCCCCTGGACGGTCGAGATGGCCTACGAGAAGGACGTCGAGCGGCTGCGCGACGGCGGGGTCGAGGACGGCGCGCTCAGGTTCACCGCCGTCCGGCCGGCGGTCCCGGCGGCTTCGACGGAGGAGGCGCGATGAAGACGGACATCACCTTCACCAGCCACGGCGTCGGCTGCGTCGCCTGGCACATCCGGGCCAGGACCGACGAACTGGCCACCGCCGGCGGCCGGCCGTGCGTGGTCATGGCCCACGGCTTCGGCTGCACCCGGGACAGCGGCCTGCTGGGGTACGCCGAGGCATTCGCCGACGCCGGGATCGACGCCTTCGTCTTCGACTACCGCGGCTTCGGGGACTCCGGCGGAACGCCCCGCCAGGACGTCTCGGTCCGCCGTCAGCGGCAGGACTACCGCGCTGCCCTCGCTGCCGCCAGGCGCCTGCCCGGCGTCGATCCGGACAGGATCGTGTTGTGGGGGACCTCGTACTCCGGAGGTCACGCCGTCGTGGTCGCGGCCGAGGACCGGCGCGTCGCGGCGGTCGTCGCGCTGACGCCCGCGACGGACGGCCTCGCGACCCTCACACAGATCGTGCGCCACGCCGGGGTCGGCCGGCTGTTGCGCATGGCAGGGCACGGGCTGCGTGACGCGGCCCGTGCCCTGGGCGGAAGGGCTCCGCACCTCCTGCCGATCATCGGACCGCCGGGAACCCTGGCGATGATGAACACACCCGACGCCGAGGCGATCCACACGACGATCGTCGGCCCGACCTTCCGCAACGAGGTGCGCGCCCGCACGGCCCTGGAGGTCGGGTTCAACCGGCCCGTCACCCACGCCGGACGCCTGACGTGCCCGCTCCTCGTGCAGGTCGGAACCCACGACCACGTGGCACCACCGGACGCGGCACGCCGCACCGCCCGCAGGGCCGGCACCCGGGCGCAGCTGCGCGAGTACCCCGTCGACCACTTCGACGTGTACGAGGGGGCGTGGCAGAAGCGGGCGCTCGCCGACCAGCTCACCTTCCTCTCGGGCGCTCTGGGCCCGGCCCGGCCGCCCCGGCACAGGGGCCCCCGGGCCTAGCGGGTACGGGGGGCGGATCGCTCGCGGTCCGCCCCTCCCCCTCCTCACCACGTCGTTCGTCACCAGGCATTCTTCATTCAAGGGACGGGATGAACATGTACGACTACGTCATCGTCGGTGCCGGATCCGCGGGCTGCGTCCTCGCGGCGCGCCTGTCCGAGGACCCGGACGTCCGGGTCGCGCTGATCGAGGCCGGGGGCCCCGACACCGCGCAGGAGATCCACATACCGGCGGCCTTCCCCCAACTGTTCAAGTCGGGCCTCGACTGGGACCTCGACACCGAGCCGGAGCCGGGCATCGGCGGACGCCGGGCGTACCTGCCGCGGGGCAAGGTGTTCGGCGGCTGCAGCTCGATCAACGCGATGATCTACATCCGGGGCAGCCGCGCCGACTACGACGGCTGGGCCGCCGCCGGGGCGACCGGCTGGTCGTACGACGAGGTGCTGCCCTACTTCAAGCGCGCGGAGGACAACGAGCGCGGCGAGGACGCCTTCCACGGCGTGGGCGGGCCGCTCACCGTCAGCGAGGGCCGCTCCGGGCACCCGCTCTCCTCGGCCTTCGTGCAGGCGGCCCAGCAGGCCGGGCACAAGGCGAACGACGACTTCAACGGCGCGGACCAGTTCGGCGTCGGGCGCTACCAGCTCACGCAGCGGGGCGGCCTGCGCTGCAGCGCGGCCGTCGCCTACCTGCACCCCGCCCTCGGTCGGCCGAACCTCACGGTGCTCTCCGCGTCCCACGCCCGCCGCGTGGTCGTCGAGGACGGCAGGGCGACGGGTGTGGAGGTCGAGCGGGGCGGCGACGTCGAGGTGATCCGCGCCGAGCGCGAGGTGATCCTGTCCGCGGGCGCCTACGAGTCCCCGAAGCTGCTGATGCTCTCCGGGATCGGGCCCGCCGCCGACCTGACCGCCTTCGGCATCGACGTCGTCCGCGACCTCCCGGTCGGCCAGGGGCTCCAGGACCACTACATGGCGATGCTGAGCTTCCGCACCGACGTCGAGTCGCTGATCAGCGCCGCGAGCCCCGAGAACGCCGCACTCCTGCAGAGCGAGGGGCGCGGACCGCTGACCTCCAACATCGGCGAGAGCGGTGGCTTCTTCCGCAGCCGGCCCGAACTGGACGCCCCCGACGTCCAGTTCCACGCCGCTCCCGTGCTCTTCCACCAGGAGGGGCTCGGCGCGGCCACCGAGCACGGCTTCTCGTTCGGCCCCCTCGTGCTCGCCCCGACCAGCCGCGGCGCGGTGACCCTGCGCTCCCCGCTCCCCGACGCCGCGCCCCGGATCGTGCACAACTACCTCGTGACGCCCGAGGACCAGGAGTGCATCGTCGCCGGAGTCCGGATCGCCCTGGAGATAGCGGCGCAGCAGGCGGTCGCCGACCTCGTCACGGGGCCGTTCGAGGTGCCGGCCCCGGACTCCGACGCGGACATCCTCGCCTGGGCTCGGCGGGTCGGTCAGACGCTGTACCACCCGGCGTCGACGTGCGCCATCGGCACGGTGGTCGACCCGGAGCTGCGCGTGTACGGCGTGCCGGGTCTGCGGGTCGTCGACGCGTCCGTGTTCCCGTCCGTTCCGCGCGGCAACACCAACGCGCCCACCATCATGGCCGCGGAGAAGGCGGCCGACCTGATCAAGGGAGCCGTCCGATGACGACGTCCCCGCCGTCCACCGAAAGCAGGTGGAAGATCGACCAGGCCGTCGACGACCTGGTCCGTGGCGAGGCGGCCTGGGCCGCCTGTGGCAGAGCGGAGCGCCGCGAGCTCCTGGAGCGGATGCATGCGGCCACCGCGGAGCACGCGGAGGCGTGGGTGCGCGCTGCGGTGGCCTACAAGCGGCTGCCGGAGGACAGCCCGCTGATCGGCGAGGAGTGGATCACCGGCCCCTACCCCGTGCTCACCTCCCTGGGCGCGCTCGCCGCGAGCATCGGGTCCCTGGAGGAGGGCAGCAGCCCCGTCGACGGCTTCTCCTTCGGCCGGGCGCCCGGCGGGCGGGTCTCCGTCCGCGTGCTGCCGCACGGCATCTGGGACCAGCTCCTGCTGAACGGCTTCAGTGCCGAGGTGTGGATGCCTCCGGGCGTCACGAAGGAGACGGTCCGCAGGCGCGCGGGCCTCGCCCAGCTGCATCCGGCCGACACCAAGGGCGTGGGTGTCGTGCTCGGCGCGGGAAACATCACCTCGATCCCGGTCCTCGACGTGCTGTACGAGCTGTACGCGAACAACCGTGTCGTGGCCCTCAAGCTCAACCCGGTCACCGACGGCCTCCTCGACGTCTTCGGCCGGGTGCTCGGCCCGCTGATCGACCTGGGGGCGGTACGGATCCTCACCGGCGGCGCCGACGTGGGCTCGTACCTGGTGCACCATCCCAAGGTCGGCCACGTCCACATGACGGGCAGCGCCGCGACCCACGACGCGATCGTCTTCGGTACGGGCAGGGAGGGGGCCGACCGCAAGAAGGCCGGCACACCGCTGCTCGACAAGCCGGTCACCAGCGAACTGGGCGGGGTGTCCCCGACGATCGTGCTCCCGGGCCGCTGGTCCGAGGCGGACCTGCGCTACCAGGCCGAACACGTCGCCACCCAGAAGCTGCACAACGGCGGCTACAACTGCGTCGCGAGCCAGGTCGTCGTCGTCAGCTCCGACTGGGCCCAGAAGGACCGGTTCCTGGCCCATCTGCGAGCCGCGTTGTCCGACGCCCCGGTGCGCCCCGCCTACTACCCGGGCAGCGACGACCGGGTGGCGACGGCCCTGGAGTCGTACCCCGGCGCGGAGAACATCGGCGCGGGGCGGGTGCTGATCAAGGACGTCGACCCCGCGCATCCCGGTCCGGCCCTGGCCTCCGAGTACTTCGGCCCGGTCCTCGCCGTCCTGGAGCTCCCCGGTGACGCGCGGCGGTTCCTCGCCGAGGCCGTACGCACCGCGAACGAGGAGTTCGCCGGCACGCTCGGCGTGAACCTGATCGCCCACCCGGGCACCGTCTCCGCCCTCGGGCCCGCGCTCGACGAGGCGATCGCCGAACTCCGCTACGGAACGGTCGCGTTGAACGCGTGGACCGGCGTCGGCTATCTCACCGCGACCGCCACCTGGGGCGCCTACCCCGGCCACACCCTCGACGACGTGCAGAGCGGCATCGGCGTCGTGCACAACGCCCTTCTCCTGGACGGCCCGGAACGCACGGTCGTCCGCGGCCCGTTCCACCCCGCGCCCCGGGCCCTCCTCCACGGCAGGACGACCCTGTCCCCCAAGCCGCCGTGGTTCGTCACCCACCGCACCGCGGCCACCACCGGCCGTCTTCTCGCCGACTTCGCCGCGGAGCCCCGCTGGACCGCGCTGCCGAAGATCTTCGCCTCGGCGTTGCGCGGCTGACCACGCCACGCGGGGGCCTCCGGGGACCGCTCCCGGAGGCCCCCGTGTCGTCGGGTTCCGGGGGACCCTGCCCATGCCGGCGACCGGCGGGATAATCGAGCGGGAACTGACGAAGGAGTGCCGACCTTGCTCACGACGGGATACGCGGAGGCCGAGTACGGAGGAGTCACCGTACTGGTCGGCGCCGAGCGAGGGGCGTACCCGTACGCCCACTCCGTCCTCGTGCGCGGCACCGCCGAGACCCTGGTCATCGACCCGTCGCTGTCGCTCGTCGGCTCGGCACCACACGCGGACACCGTGCTCGTCAGCCACGCGCACGAGGACCACGTCGCGGGTCTCGGAGGATACGACGTGCCCGTCCACACCCACGAGAGGGATCTCGCCGCCCTGCGATCCCGCGAGGTCATGGCCGCCGGCTACGGCCTCCCACCGGACGCCACCCAGCAGACGGAGACGATGCTGCGCGACCGGTTCCACGTGCGCGACCGCCCCGACGCGACGGGGTTCACCGACGGAACCGTGTTCGACCTCGGTGGACGCACCGTGACGGTCGTGCACCTCCCCGGCCACACCGCGGGCCACTGCGGTTTCCTGATCGAGCCGGACGGCTTCCTGTTCGTGGCGGACATCGACCTGACCTCGTTCGGCCCGTTCTACGGAGACCTCGGCAGCAGCCTCCCGGACTTCGAGGCATCCATGCGCCGATGCCGGGAGATCGGCGCCCGCTGGTACGGCACGGCCCACCAGAAGGGCGTGATCGAGGGCGCCACGGAGTTCGGCCGGCGGCTCGACGCCTTCGTCGGGGTGGTGGAGAAGCGGGACGCGACCCTCCTGGCGTACCTCGGCGAGCCGCGGACCGTCGAGGAGATCGCCGAGCGCGGGCTGGTCTACCGGCCGCACGTCGAAGGCCCCCACGTGCAGCCGGTGGAGCGACGGACCGCGGCACAGCACCTGAACCGCTTGGCCGGCAGGGGACTGGTCACCGAGGTCGAGAAGGGACGATTCCGCGCCACGTAGCAGCCGCGCGGCGCCGCGTCGTGCCGCTCCTGCCGCCTCCCCTCCGCCGTGCCCTTACTGCCGCGAGCCGATGACGTCCGCCGGGCGGCCCGCCAGGGCGAGGCGGCCCGGGAGCAGCGTCGCCAGGAAGGCGAGGGCCGTGGCGAAGGCGACGACGCCGAGATAGGTCCAGGGGTTCATGGACGGTGCGGCCGAGCCCGTCATGCCGAGGCTGAAGGCGGTGAGGACCGCGTACGCGATGCCTGAGCCCAGTGCCGTGGCGATCAGGGTCACCAGGGCTGCCTCGATCCGGAGCATGCGCCTCACCTGGCGGCGTGTCGTGCCGATGAGCTGGAGGAGGGCGAACTCGCGGGCGCGGTCGGCGACCGAGATGGCCAGCGTGTTGACCGCCGCGATGGCGGTGAAGGCGATGATCAGGCCCATCGCCACGTAGTTCACCTCGGCGTTGGACTGCTGCACCTCGGCCTGCAGGTCCTCGACCTCGTCGCGGTCCAGGACGGCCACGCCCGGCAGGGCTCCCAGCGCCTTCTGCAGGGCGGCGCGGTCAGGACGGTCGGTCCCCTCCGTCTTCACCAGCAGGCTGGAGGCCAGCGGGTTGTCGACGTGCAGGGAGACCAGCGCGTGGGCCATCGTCAGATCGCCGAAGCCCAGGCCGCGCTCGTACACGGCCGCGACGGTGAGTTCGGTCTCCGTGCCGTCGCCGAGGGTCAGCTCGAGCGTGTCGCCCGGCTTCTTTCCGAGGTCGTCGGCGGCGAGCTCGCTCAACGCGACGCTTCCCCGGTCGAAGCCGTCCAGGCTGCCGGCGGTGACGCCCGGGTCCCAGGTGCGGGTCAGGCCGTCCGTGGAGACCCCCTGGGCCGCGTACTTCACCAGGCCGACGCGTACGGACGTGCGGACGACCTCGGTCACCGCCGACACGCCGGGGAGCCGGCGGAGCGTGTCGGCGCCCTGCGCGGGCACGCCCGGTCCGGCCGACGCCACGACCCAGTCCGACTTGTTGCCGGTCCGGGCCTGGGCTGTGGCCGCCGCGCCCATGGTGGTCTGGACGAAGAGGACGGTGCAGGCCATGCCGATCAGCAGGGTCAGCGGGGTGACGGCCGCGGACAGGCGGCCGGTGTTGGCACGGGCGTTGGCCGCGGCCAGGTGGCCCGCCACCCGTGAGGTCCGGAGCGGGACGCCGAGGACGACCAGTGCGCCGCGGGCTGTCAGCGGGCCCAGCAGGGAGACCGCCACGGCCAGCACGACGACCGACAGGAAGGTCACCGGGGTCGCCGCGGGCTCGCTGCGGAGCGTGGACAGGACCGCCAGCAGGACCGTACCGGCGGCCAGGGCCGCCACTCCGGCCGCGATGCGGCCCCGGGAAGCCGGGCGGTGCTCCATCGCCGCCTCGGACAGCGCTTCGGCGGGGCGGATGCGGGAGGTGCGGCGGGCCGAGATCCGTGCGGCCGACCAGGCGCCGAGGAGGGCGGCGCCGACGGCGGCGAAGACCGGGAAGACGCTGTAGGTGACGTCCAGGGTCTCCGGGATCGCCTTCAGGGCGACGAAACGGTCGTGCAGCCACGAGGCGAGGGGCAGGCCCGCCAGCGATCCGAGGACGCCGGCCATGAGGCCGACGATCAAAGCCTCGCGGCCGATGAGGCGGCGGACCTGGCGGGGGGTCGCCGCGACGGCGCGCAGCAGGGCCAGTTCGCGGTGGCGCTGCTGGATGGTGAGGGCGAAGGTGCCGACGACGACGAGGATCGCGACGAGCAGCGATGTGCCGCCGATGGCGCCTCCCATGGAGACCAGTTTGATCCGGGCGTTGGCGGCGTCCAGGAACTCGACCGGTCCGCGGTCGCCGCCGGTCACCACCTGGGCGCGCGAGCCTTCGAGGGCCTTCGCGACGCGCGCGGCGAGCTCGGCGGTGGCCACGCCGGGCTCCGGCAGCACGCCGACCGTGGCGACCTCGCCCTCGTGCCCGTACAGCCGTTCGGCCTCGGAATCGGAGAAGAACAGCGAGGTCTGCTGCCGCAGATCGCCGCCGGAGGGTGCCGCGATGCCGGTGACGCGGTACGTGCACGGCGCCCGGGTCGACTGGACGGTGAGCCGGTCGCCGGGGGCGAGGCCGGTGCGCCCGGCCAGTTCGCGGTCGAGGACGACCTCGTCGGGGCGGGCCGGGGCGGTGCCCTCGGTCAGGGTGAAGGGGGTCAGGGGCGCCGAGGTCCAGGAATGGCCGTACGAGGGCTTGGCGTCGACGCCGGGGATGATCCGGCCCTCGGGCGAGACCGCGGAGACGGGGAAGGTGATCTCCGGGAGCGCGGCCCGGACGCCGGGCACCGCGGCGAGCGTGGTCACCGTTCGGGCGGGCAGCCGGACGCGCTCGCCGAGCGGCTTGGCCTTCTCCTTCGTCTTGGTCTTGTCGCCCTTGTGTTCGACGGTGACCTCGTGCACGTTCTGGTCGGCGCCGACGATCACCGGGGTTCCGGCGTACCGTTCGGTGCCGATGGTCCCGCGCAGTCCGGTCTCCAGCAGGACTCCGCAGGCCGTGACCAGCGCGGCCGCGCAGAAGAGCGCGAGGAAGGCGCCCGTGAAGCCGCCCTTGCGGGCGCGCAGGGTCTGAAAGGCGTACCGCAGCATCAGGCCCACGCTCCCAGGTGCGTCATGCGCTCGGCGACCCGGTCGGCGGTGGGGGCCTGCATGCGGTCGACGATCCGCCCGTCGGCGAGGAAGAGCACGGTGTCGGCGTACGAGGCGGCGACCGGGTCGTGGGTGACCATGACCACGGTCTGGCCGGTGTCGTCCACGCAGGACCTGAGCAGCCCGAGGATCTCCTTGGCGGTCATCGTGTCGAGCGCGCCGGTGGGTTCGTCGCCGAAGACGACGTCGGGGCGGGTGATCAGGGCGCGGGCGATCGCGACCCGCTGCTGCTGCCCGCCGGAGAGCTCGGCGGGCCGGTGGGCGGCCCGTCCGGCCAGGCCCACGCGGCTCAGGATCTCGTCCAGCCAGGCGGGGTCGAGCCGTTCGCCGGCGAGGCGGAGGGGCAGCTCGACGTTCTGCCGTACCGACAGTGACGGGATGAGGTTGAAGGCCTGGAAGACGAAGCCGACGCGCTTGCGCCGCAGTTCGGTCAGCCGGGTCTCGTTGAGTCCGCCGAGTTCGGTGTCGCCGATGAAGGCCGAGCCGCCTGACGGTCCGTCGAGGCCGGCGGCGCAGTGCAGGAAGGTCGATTTCCCGGAGCCGGACGGGCCCATCACGGCGGTGAACGAGCCCCGTTCGATGCCGACCGATATTCCGTCCAGGGCGCGGACGGCGCGGCCCGTCTTCCCGTACTCCTTCACGACGCCGTCCATGCGCAGTGCGAGGCCGGTCGTCCGCGGTGTGGTGCTCATGGGTGAGTGGTCCTTTCCTCGGTGGGTGATTGCGGTGCGGCGGGACTCGTCCGCCGTCCGTCGTCGGGGGTCAGGCCGAGGCCGGTCAGTTCCCGGGCGGCCCAGGCGAGTTCGGCGGCGACCGCCCCGGCCGGGCCGGACTCGCCGGTCGGCCTGTGGTGCGCGGGCAGCGCGGACCAGGTGGCGGTCTCCACCTCGACGTGGTCGGTGAGGGCGCGGTCCTCGGCGAAGAGGGCGCGCAGGGTGTCCCTCAGTACGGGCCGGGTGGAGGACAGGGGCGCTGCGGGCTCCTCGTGCAGGGGTACGTGGTGGTGGATCCGCCACGGTGTCCGCGCGGGCAGGGCACCGGCGAGGGCCGTGGCCAGGTCGTCGGAGCCGAGCGACAGGTGGCGGTCTCCGGGGGCGCCCCCAACGGGGCGGTCTCCGGGGGCGCCCCCACCGCCGCCGGGAGCGGCCTCCGTGGTCTGGCGCAGAAAGCGCGGGTCCGTGAGGGCGGCCAGCGCCTCGCGGACCCGCGGGTCCGCCGGGTCCGCGGCCTGGAGGGCGTGGGACGCCTGGACCTTCACCACCGGAATCCCGGCCCGCAGCAGCCGGGCGACGGCGCCTCCGGGGTCCTCGTGGGCGACGGCGAGGTGGCAGGCGTCCACGCAGAGGCCGATCCAGTCGTGGTCGACGTCCTTGAGCAGCTCCACGGCCTGCCCGGTGGTCGCGGCGACACAGCCGGGCTCGGGCTCGACGGCGACGCGGACGATCCGGCCGGTCTCCGCAGCGATCCGCCGCAGCCCCGCCGCGAGCGCGTCCAACTGCCGCATCGCCGCCGCCATCCGGGTCCGCGACCAGGCGGTACGCCAGGCCAGCGGCAGCGTCGACACGGAGCCGCGCGCGGCGTCGTCCGGCAGCAGCCGGGCGAGGATCCGGGCGAGGTCGAGGGTGTAGGCGAGGCGGGCCGGTTCGGACCAGTCCGGGTAGTACACGGCCCGCTTGACCACGGGGGCGTGGAAGACCCGGTGGCGGGAGCCGTCGAGGGTCACCGTCTCCAGGCCCCGGGCGGTGAGCTCCCGGCGCAGCCTCGCGACCGCGCCCGGGTCGGCCGCGAGGGCGGCCGCCGTGTCCGCCGGCAGCCACAGGCCGAGGCCGACGACGGGTGCGGAGGCGGCCCGGCGGACCGGATCGGCGTACGGGGCGAGCCGGCCGACGATCTCCTCCAGACTGCCGGCCGTCCGCACGTCGGCGAGGTAGCCGAGATGGACGGCCGTGCCGTCGCGGTGCCGGAACCGCATCAGGGGGCTCCGGGGGAGGGACGTGTGCCCTGGCGGGGCACGCCGGCGGTGTGCGTCATCACGGACTCCAGACGTGTCGGAACTCGGGAACCCCCGGAGCTCTGGAGCTCTGGAGCTCTGGAGCTCGCGAACCGTTGCCTGCGGATCGCGGGGTTTCTCGTCTGCGACGACGCTAGGGAACGGCCTTATCGGCCGGTTATCGAGCCGGGCATCGGGGCGGGTATCGACGCGATATCCGGGCGGCCGGGTCTCCGGCGATCGGCTCCTGTACCGGACACCGCCCGGTCAGGCGGTGTCCCCGGCGTCCACCAGCGCCAGCGCGCCGACCGCCTTCTCCTCCCACGGCGGCGAGCCGATCGCACGGAACACGGTCAGCGCGGCGGCCAGTTGCACACGGCTCTCCTCCGGGCGGCCCTCCGCGTGATGGAGCCGGCCGAGGCCGAGCCGGATCTGACCTTCGAGCAGCGTGCTCTGCCGGCGTGTGGCGAAGTCCAGCGCCTCCAGATACGTCCGCTCGGCGGCCTCGCCCGCCCCGGCCGCGCGCCGGGTCTCCGCGAGCCCCATCAGGGCGTACGCGACGCCGATCAGGTCGGCCTTCCGCTCGACGATCGGGACGACCCGGCCGAACGCCTCCTCCGCGGCGTCGAGCCGCCCCAGCGCCAGGTAGGTGCTGGCCAGTCGGTAGAGGGCCAGGGCCATGCTGCGCCCGTCGACCGCGATGGTCTCGGCGACCCGGACGGCCTCCAGGCAGAGCTCCAGGGCCTCCTCCGGCCGCCCCTCGTCGAGGGCGAACTGGGCGAGGCCGTGGAGCGCATAGGCCGCGGCGGCACGGTCTCCCACCTCACGGAACACGTCCAGGGCCGCCCGAAACCGCCGGACGCCCTGCTCGTACTCGCCCCGGATCCGGTCGATGAGCCCGAGGCCGTTCAGCACGAGCGCCCCACCGTATGCGTCCCCCGCTTCCTCGAACAGGGTGAGGGCGGTCTCCTGACGGGTGAGCGCCGAGGGTACGTCGCGCTGCCGCAGTGCGATCCTCCCCAGCTGGGAGTGCATCGCGGCCTGCCCCCGGAGGTTGCCCGCGGTGCGAGCCGCCGCGAGCGCCCGCTCGCTGCAGTCCCGCCAGTCGTCGAGGTAGTTGCGCGACTCGAAGAGCGCCTGCATGGTCATGACCAGGTCCCAGGCCAGGTCGTGCGCGCCCATCCGGGCCGACTGCTCCACGACGGCCCCGAGGCACAGCCGCTCCGCCTCGAACCACTCCATCGGTTCCGGCAGCAGTTCCTCCACCAGGACGGGGTCGACGTCCCTGCGCGGTACGCCGCCGTGCAGCGTGTCGCCGGCGCCGCCGTTCTCGCGCCGGTACGCCAGCTCGGCGATGGTCAGGTAGGTCCTGAACGCGCGGTCGCAGGCGGCCGCCCGGTCCGCCTCGGACTCCTCCTCGCGGGCCAGCTCCCCCGCGTACAGCCGCATCAGGTCGTGGAAGCGATAGCGCAGCCGCCCGGTCGCGTCGACTCCGGCGACCCCCAGGAACTGGGCGTCCACGAGGTGCTCGACGAGCCGCTCCGCTGCGAGCTCGCCGCAGTCGAGGAGCGCGGCCGCGACCCAGGTGGTGAAGTCCGGGACGGCGAGCAGCCCGAGCAGGCGGTAGAGGCGGGCCGCGTCCGGGTCCAGGTACCGGTAGCTGAGTGCGAAGCCGGCCCTGAGGCGCAGCTCGCCCTGGCTGAGCTCGTCGAGTCGGCGGCGCTCGTCGCTGAGCCGGGCGACCAGATGCCGAACGGTCCAGTGCGGCTTCGAGGCCAGCCGGGCGGCAGCGATGCGCAGTGCGAGCGGCAGCCGGTCGCACAACTCGACCAGGCGGGCCGACTCGGCGGGCGCGCGGAGGATCCGGTCCTCGCCGACGATGCCGCCGAGCAGTTCGAGGGAGCGGTCCGCGGGCAGGAGGCCGAGGTGGATCCGCGCGGACGGCGGCCAGGTCACCAGTTGCTCCAGCTGCTCGCGGCTGGTGACCAGGACGGTGCAGCCGCTGCCGCCCGGCAGGAGCGGTCGTACCTGCTCCGGCGTACGGACGTTGTCGAGCACGAGCAGCACCCGCCGGTCGGCCAGCACGCTGCGGTACAGCGCGATCCGGTCCTCCAGGCCGTCGGGGACGTCCTCGCTGGCCATTCCGAGAGAGCGCAGGAAACGGCTGAGGATCTCGCCGGCGGCGGTCGGGGCGTGGTTCTCGTCGTATCCCCGCAGGTCGGCGAAGAGCCTGCCGTCCGGGTAGTGCGCGGTGGCGCGGTGCGCCCAGCGCACCGCGAGGCCGGTCTTGCCCACGCCCGCGACGCCCGTGATCAGCCCGACGGAGGGCGCGTTCCGGTCGTCGTCCCGGGCGTCCGCCAGGGTGTCGAGAGCAGCCAGTTCCTGCTCGCGTCCCGCGAAACCCGGTACGTCGGAGGGGAGTTCGGAGGGGACGACGGGGCGGGACGCCGGTGGTCCGGACGGCAGTGCGGCCGACGCGGAGCCGGGCGCTGCGGCCGGTGCGGAGGCTTCCGCCGTCGGCGGGGCCGTCGCCGCGTCCGTCGTGCCGGCCCTCAGGGACGGGTCGTCCCGCAGGATGGCTTCGTGCAACTCCTGGAGCTCCCGGCCCGGTTCCATGCCGAGTTCGTCGACGAACAGGCGCCGCCCCTCCCGGAAGCTCTCCAGCGCCTCGGCCCGCCGTCCGCAGCGGTACTGCGCGAGGATGAGTTGACACCGGGCGCGCTCACGCAGGGGGTGTTCCCGTACGGCCGCTTCGAGTTGGGGCAGCAGCTCGCGGTGGTGTCCGAGCTCCAGACGTACGCCGGTCAGCGCTTCCTGGGCGTGGCGGCGGAGCTCCTCCCAGCGGGCCGCCTCGTCCTCCACGCGTCGACCGGCCACACCGGTCAGCGCGGGTCCCCGCCAGAGCGCGAGCGCCTCGGCGTAGCAGCGGGCGGCGTCGGCGGGGCGGTGCTCACGCGTCGCCGTCTCCGCCTCGGCGACGAGTCCGGTGAAGGTCTCGCTGTCGAGCCCGTGCCCCGCCGGCCGCAGCAGGTAGCCGGGGTGCGCGGTGACGATGACCTCGTCCGCCGCACCTTCGCTTCTGAAGGCCTTGCGCAGGGCCGCGATGACGATGGCGATCTGGGTGCGCGCGGTCGCCGGCGGCCGGTCGCCCCATACCTCGTGCACCAGGACGTCCAGCGGCACGACGCGTCCCGGGGTCAGGAGCAGGAGGGCCAGTACCGTCCGCTGCCGCGCCCCGCCGGGTGGAAGCGTTCGCCCTCCGACGCGGGCCACGAGTGGGCCGAGAATTCCGAAGTCAAGCCGCTCTCCCACCGTATCCCCCATAGCCGACCGCACCCTGCCAGCAAGATCATCTTACCGTCGCTCCCGGTCGTTTCCTGGGGGCAGGCCACCGGCCTTCATTCGCGGCGGCGACGGGGAACGCCCTCTCCCCCGTGCGGGTGGGCTCCCAGGTGGCGCAGCGCGGACGCCGCCGCCCCCGCGCCGCACATGCCGTGCGCACCGGGTCCGGGCGGGGTGGACGCCGAGCACAGGAACACCCCGGGCAGGCCCGTGGAGTAGGGGTCGAGCGTGGGGCGCGCGCCCAGGACGAGCTGGGGGATCGTCTTCGCCCCGGTGAGGATGTCACCGCCCGCGAAGTTGGGGTTGGCGGCGGCGAAGTCGGCCGGGCGGGTGACGCGACGGCCCACGATCCGTTCGCGTACGCCCGGGGCGAAGCGTTCGAGCTGTCGCAGGATCGCCTCGGTGGCGTCCCCGTCGTAGCCGTGCGGGACGTGCGCGTACGTCCAGACCGGGTGGACGTCGCCGGCCGAGCGGGTCGGGTCGGCCAGGTACTGCTGGCCGACCAGGACGAAGGGCCTCTCGGGCATCCGGCCCTCCGTCACGTCCCGCTCCGTGCCCGCCACTTCGGCGAGCGGGCCGCCCAGGTGCACGGTCCCGGCGCTCCTGGCGCGCCGGTCCCGCCAGGGCACGCCGCCCTCCACCGCCAGGTCGACCTTGAACGCGCCCGGGCCGCGTCGGAAACGCCGGTACGCGGCCGTCACCCGGGCCGGCAGCCGATCGCCGTACAGGTCGGCGACCTGGCCGGGGTCGAGGTCGAGGAGGGTCACGTCGGCCGGTGGGATCTGGCGACGGTCGGTGATCCGTACGCCGGTCTCGATCGTGCCGCCGTGCGCGCGCAGCACCGCGGCCATGCTCCGGGCGATCGACTGCGAGCCGCCCTCGGCGACGGCCCAGCCGGAGGCATGGCCGGCGGTCAGGATGCCGAGCCCGATCGCCGAACTGAGCGGATCGGACAGCGGGCGGTACGCGTGCGCCGCCACGCCCGCCCACAGCGCCCGGGCCTGCGGGGTACGGAAGATCCGGGCGAGCGCGACGGCGGGCAGCACCGTCGGCAGGCCGAAGCGCACGAGGAGCAGGGGGTGCGCGGGGACCCGCAGCAGCGGGCCCATCACGTCCTCGGCCAGCGCGTCCCAGCGCCGTACCGAGGGAGCCAGCAGGGCCCGGTAGCGGTCGCCGTCCGGGCCGAGTCCTGCGGCGGTCGCGTCGACGGAGCGCAGCAGTACGCCCGCGGTCCCGTCGTCCAACGGGTGCACGCAGTCGATCTCCGGGAGCCGCCAGCGCAGCCCGTGGGCCTCCAGGTCCAGGGAGCGGAGCGCGGGCGAGGCGACGGCCATCGGGTGGACGGCCGAGCAGTGGTCGTGCAGCAGTCCGGGCAGGATGGCCTCGTCGCTGCGGGTGCCGCCGCCGACCTGGTCGGCGGCCTCCAGGAGCGTGACCCGCAGCCCCGCCTTCGCGAGGAGGGCCGCGGCGGCGAGCCCGTTGGGCCCGCCGCCGACGACGACGGCGGTGGTCACGACGCCGTCTCCACGGGCGGCTGGCCGGGGACCGGCCGCAGCGGGTGGAGGGAGCGCACCCCGTGGACGGGATAGTCGGGGCCGTCGGTGGGCCAGGGCTGCCGGGTCAGCATGTCGCGCACGGTGACGTGGCCGGCTTCCAGCAGTCCGAGGGCGGCGTCGTGGATCTCATAGGCCTGAGTCTGCCGGTGGATGGGCTGGCCCTCCAAACAGACCACGCGGACCTCGCCGGGCGCGAACCCGCAGCGGGCCTGGACGGCGCGCAGCAGCTGGTCGTCGTGGAGGTGGCCCTCGCCGAAGTTCCAGCCGAGCGCGAACCCGGCGATCAGCTCTCCGTCGAGGACGACGGTGTCGTCCTGGCCGTCGGTGACGCGGTCGATCAGGCCGTTGTGGGCGCGGCCGTGGGAGTGCATGGCGCGCCAGCCCTGGATCTTGCTCGCCGTCATCAGGGCGGTGTCCGGGTCGTAGAGCATCTCCAGCTGGTGCGGCGCGAGCCGGTTCGACGTGGTCAGCCCGGCCGTCAGGCGGTCGAGGGCGTCGCCGGTGAACACCCAGGCGGTGGTGGCCCAGTTCCCGGCGTAGTAGCGCATGGCCGGCAGGAACGACACGAGGTCGGGGCGCAGGTTTCCCAGCACGGGAAGGGCCAGCAGGCTCGGCAGCACCACGACGAGCAGCCAGGGCGACTCCAGCTGCCACACCGTCACGTCGCCGTGTGCGACGAAGAGGTGGAAGAGCGAGAAGACGAAGAAGATGTTCCACTCCAGCGGCACGCCCATCGGCACGGTCGACAGGATGTGGAGGTGGAAGACGGTCATGTAGAGCACGGCCGCCCAGGTCCACCGGCCGCCGTCGCCCAGGAAGACGAGATACAGCGGCACGAGGTACTCGGTGAGGGTTCCGACGTGGGCCAGGACGAACGGCAGCCGCGAGGGGCGCAGGTCGTGCGGGTGGTCCCGGTAGAAGGCCCGCTTCAGACGGCGGGACGGCAGCAGCGGCGCGTTGCTCATCATCGTCGCCACGACGAACGGGAAGTGGTGGTTGAGCTTGGACGTCGCCGCTCCCCACCACAGCGCCAGCATGACGAGCTGGAAGCCGACGAACATGTCCCCGTACGGGAAGAAGAAGAGCAGCAGCGACAGTCCGTACTGCTCGCCGCGCGCCGCGAGGAAGACGGTCTTGTCCCGCAGCCCGATCACCGCGAGGGAGGCGATGAGGGGGACGGCCGCCACCGGATCGATCAGACCGACGTCGCCGAAACCCGGGACGGGGCTGCCGTCGCCCGGCCGGCTCAGCAGCCACACGCCCGAGCCGAGGACGGCCGCGTACAGCAGGACGTCGGCTCCCGTGCGGCGGTCACCGCGGGTCAGCGGCACCTTGTCCGGCCAGGGCGGAAGCCGGACGGTACCCGGGCGCAGCCAGTACAGCACCGAACCGATCGGCGGGACGAAGCGGGAGGAGAGCGGGCCCGATCCGCAGCCGAGACCGACGATCTCCCACAGCAGGGTGAAGACGATCAGCTTCTGGTAGACGATCGGCTCGGACCACCAGGAGGCGAGGCCGGTGACCGGTCCGAGACCGGGGGTCGTCGAGATCGCGAGCGCTGCCACGCCGACGTAGAGCAGGCATTTGACGACGTAGAACAGGTAGACCGCGTACGGGGTTCCGAAGCCGTGCTCGACCCAGTGACGGGTCAGCGTCTGCAGGCGCTCGCGGCGCGGCAGGGCGCGGAAGGTGGCGCCGTCGACGGGTGGCAGTGCGGGTTTCATGAAGCCCAAGGGGGATCACGCCTTTCGTGTCTTCGCGGGGGACGTGCGGGGCCGGGGACCGCTTCTTCGCGGGGGCGAGCCGAGCTGGGGCCGCTTCTTCGCGGGGGCGAGCCGGACTGGGGCCGCTTCTTCGCGGGGGACGAGCCGAGCTGGGGCCGCTTCTTCGCGGGGGGCGAGCCGGACTGGGGCCGCTTCTTCGCGGGGGCGAGCCGAGCTGGGGCCGCTTCTTCGCGGGGGCGAGCCGGACTGGGGCCGCTTCTTCGCGGGGGGCGAGCCGGGCGGTGCGCGTCGGTTCAGTCGAGGGGCGTGAGCGCGTGGCGCCTCAGCATGGGCTTGTCGATCTTGCCGACGGGGTTCTTCACGATCGAGGGCACGAGGATGACGGCGACCGGTCGCTTGTACGGGGCAAGCCGCTCGGCGAGGAACGCGTCGAGGTCCTCCGCGGCGGCCCGCGTCCCGTCGCGCAGCGACACGAAGGCGACCGGGACCTCGCCCATCACCGCGTCGGGACGGCCGACCACTGCGGCCTCGAAGACGGCGGGGTGGTCGTGCAGGACGGTCTCGATCTCCTTGGGGTAGACGTTCTCCCCGCCCCGGATGATCATGTCCTTCACGCGGTCGACCAGGATCAGATAGCCGTCCTCGTCGAGCCGCCCCAGGTCGCCGGTGTACAGCAGTCCGTCCCGGAGCACCCGGGCGGTCTCCTCGGGTCGGCCCAGGTAGCCGCGCATCACGGTCGGGCCGCTGATGACGACTTCGCCGACCCGGCCGTCGGTGACGGGCTCCCCGTCCTCGCCCATGATCGCCACGGTCTGGCCGGGCAGCGGAAGTCCGACCGTGCCCGGCTTGCGCCGACCGTCCAGCGGGTTGACCGTCGACGCGCAGGTCGCCTCGGACAGGCCGTACCCCTCGATGAGCTGGACGCCGTACCTCTTCTCCACCACGTCGATGAGCTGCGGGGGCATGGGCGCGGCGCCGCAGATGACGTAGCGGAGCGAGGAGGTGTCCGGCTGCACCTCGGGCGGCAGGTTCGCGAACATCGCGTACATCGCCGGGACTCCCGAGAAGAACGTGGGCCGGGCCTTCTCCAGGACCGTGAAGAAGTTCGAGGCGCTGAACCGTCCCATGATCGTGGCCTGACCACCGGCACGCAGCGGCGACAGAATGCTGACGACGATGCCGTTGACGTGGAAGAGCGGCAGGATCAGGAGGCTGTGGGGCCGCTCGCCCGCGGTCATCTTCATCGACTCGATCATGGCCTCGGTCATGGCGTCGAGGTTGCGGTGCAGCAGCTCGACGCCCTTGGGGCGGCCGGTGGTGCCGCTGGTGTAGATCACCAGCGCGAGATCGTCCGCGCCGGCCTCCGGGTCCGCGGACGGCTCGGGCAGGACGGCGGTGCGCGGCGGCGGCACGGCCAGGTCGTCCAGGGTCAGTACGGTGACGGGCCGGGGTACGGCGAGGGGTACGGCACCGGAGCCGTCGGCCGGCGCTCCCTCCACGACGAGCAGGCGTGCGCCGGCGTCCGCGAGTTGGTGACGGGTCTCGCCCTCGGTCAGGGCGGGGTTCACGGGGGTGAGCGCGGCGCCGAGACGCCAGGCGGCGAACAGGGCCACGACCAGCTCGCTGCGGTTGGGGAGCTTGACGGCGACGATGTCGCCGGGGCCGATGCCGTGGTCGGCGAAGTGGCGGGCGAACCGCTCGACGAGGTCGGCGAAGGCGGCGTTCGACAGGGTGCCGCGGGTGTCGTCGGAGAGGGCGGGGTCTTCGGGGGCCTGTGCGCGGCGCACAGCGGGAAGGCGGCTCAGGTTCATGCGGGCTTGCACCTCGGAGGTGGAGGGACGGCGGAACCAGGCGAAGGTAGGGCGCGGCCCGGCCGTACGGCGACGGACGCGGGCCACAAGGATCAGGTCCGCTTTCGTGCGGCGGGCACGAACACCGGGGCGGCCCGTCGGCGTACAGTGCGGGGCATGCCGACAGAACAGCCGTCGGTCGCCGAGGTGACCGACCGCCTCATGGAGGTACGGGACGAGCTCGTCGCCGGCCTCACGCGGGTGACCCGCGCCCAGATCAGCGTCCTCGACCACGACACCGCGCTGCGCTCGCTACTCGAGGCGAGCATCGCCGAGAACGTCGTGTCCGCGCTCCACTTCATCGGGCACGGCCTGGACGCGGACGACCTGGAGGCGCCGACCTCGGCCCTGGCGTACGCCCGGGTCCTGGCGCAGCGTGACGTCCCCCTGTCGGCGCTGATCAGGGCGTACCGGATCGGGCACTCGCTGGTCCTCGACCGGGCCTTCGAGGAGCTCGCCGACCTGCCTCCGGAGGGCCGGCTACCGCTCGTCCTGATCTTCGTGCGGCGTTCCGCGCAGTTCATCGACCAGATCTGCGAGCAGGTCGGGCGTGCCTACGAGCGGGAGCGCGAGCGGTGGGTGGCCAGCCGGAGCGGTGTCCGGCAGCAGTGGGTGAACGAACTGCTGGCGGGTGCGCCGGTGGACCGGGCCGCGGCCGAGCAGGCCCTGCGCTATCCACTGGACGGGCCGCACCTCGCGTGCACGCTGTGGCCGGCCGCGGACATGTCCTCCTTCGACCTCGTCACCGCCGTGGAGGACGCGCGGGCCTCCGCCACGGCGGCGCTCCGGGCACGTGCCGCGCTCGTCGTACCGACGGACGAGCGCGAGGCCCGGCTGTGGCTGGCTCTGCCCACCTCGGGCGGCGCCCGTCCCGAACGGCTGACTCCTCCGGACGGGACCCTCCTGCACGCCTCGGTCGGGCGGCCGGGCATCGGATTGGAGGGCTTCCGTACCTCGGCCCGCCAGGCCGCACAGGTCAAGGAGATCCTCACGGCCCGGCTGGGCAGCACGGGGAAGGAGCGGTCCCACCCGCCCGTCGCGCAGTGGCTGCACTACGCCGACGTGGCGCCGGTCGCACTGATGGCCGGGGACCGGGCGGCGGTACGGGACTTCGTCCGGACCACGCTCGGCGAGCTGTCACGGGACGACGAACGCGAGGCGACCCTGCGCGAGACGCTGCACACCTTCCTCAGGCACCACCGCAGCTACGCGGCGGCAGCCAGGGACATGAACCTGCACCGCAATTCGGTGCAGTACCGGGTGCAACAGGCCACCGCCCTGCTGCCGCACGGCCCGGACGATCTCGTGGACGACTTCGATGTCCGCGCGGCACTGCTCGCCGCCCGTTGGCTGGGGGACACGGTTCTGCGGTGAACCACAGCGGGTGGCCACCCTCGGGCCCCGGCGACACCGGTCCAACTGGAGGCGTCGGCGAACGCTCCGTGGATCAGGACGACGGTGGGGACAGGTGAGTTCATCGTTCGCTCTCTGCGGAAGGGAAAGGACGCCAGAGGGCGGCGGGCTGGGCGGGCATGGTTCGCGGCGGGTGCCTCAGGCGGAGGTGGATCGGGTGGCGTCCTCGATCAGCTCGACGACGCTGTCGGGCCGGGACAGCATGACCAGGTGCGAGGAGTCGACCTCGACGGTGGTCATGCCGGCGCGCTGGTAGCCGTAGCGCTGGACGTCCGGGTTGAGGGTGCGGTCGGAAGAGGCGACCAGCCCCCAGGAGGGCTTCGTCCTCCAGGCGGCGGCCGAGGCCACGTCGGCGAACGCCTGGGCGGCGAGCGGACGCTGGCTGACGGCGAGGACCTCGGTCAGGCGGCGGTCGACGTCGGCGGCGAAGATGGACGGGAACTCGTCGGGCTGCACCGACACATCGGTCCCGGTGCCGGCCGACCCTTCCAGCGGGAAAGGCGTGTAGACGAGTGCGGCGGCGAGGTCGGAGTCCGGGAAACGGCCCTGCAGTTCGCCGAGGCTCTCGCCCTTCTCCAGGGCGTAGCCGGCGAGGTAGACCAGCGCCTGGACGTTGTCCTCGGTGCCGGCGACGGTGATGACGGCGCCTCCGTACGAGTGGCCCACCAGGACGACGGGGCCGGGGATCTGCCGGACGACGGAGGCGATGTAGGCGGCGTCGCCGATCAGGCTTCGGTTGGGAACGGCGGGCGCGACGACGTCCAGACCGCGGGCGATCAGCCGCGGGATGACCTGCGCGTAGCTGGAGGCGTCGGCGAACGCGCCATGGACGAGGACGACGGTCGGCTTGGGGGAACGGGACATGAGTGAACTCCCTTTGGTGTCATGGTCGGTGTGCTGGGTGGTGGTGCCGCGGCGCGCGTACCCGTGCCCCGCTCGACGGTACGGAGACGCGCGCTGCGGAGGCATCAGTCGAAGCGGAGGTCGGAGAGTTGTCGCTCCAGCGCGGTGACGTCGTCCTCGGGCGCCCCCGCCTCCGGCGCCGGGCGGGCCGCCATCAGTACGGCGAGTTCGGCGCCCGCCCTTCGTATGCGGGCGGGCAGGCCGTCGGTGTACTCGTCGCCGCCGGCCCCCCAGTCCTCCGACGCCGCATAGACCGCGGTGGGCACGACGGCCGCCCTCAAGTAGGCGAAGAGCGGGCGCAGGGCGTGCTCCAGGACCAGGGAGTGGCGGGCCGTTCCGCCGGTCGCCGCGACGAGGACCGGCTTGCCCGTCAGGGCGTCCGGGTCGATCAGGTCGAAGAAGGACTTGAACAGCCCGCTGTAGGAGGCGGTGAACACGGGCGTCACGGCGATCAGTCCGTCCGCTCCCGTCACCGCGTCGATGGCGGAGGCGAGTTGCGGTGCGGGAAAGCCGGTCACGAGGTTGTTGGCGACGGCGACGGCGAGTTCACGGAGCTCGATGACCTCCACCTCCACCTCGTGCCCCTGGGCGCCGAGATCGTCGCGGACGGACTCGGCGAGACGGTCGGCGAGCAGACGTGTGGAGGACGGGGTGCTCAGCCCCGCGGACACGGCGACCAGCTTCATGCCGCGGCCCCTTCCCGGGCGACGCGCAGGGACGCGTGGGTGGGAGCGTCCGGCACGCCGGCCGGGCGACCGGCGGCGAACTCCTTCCGCAGCACGGGCACCACTTCCTCACCGAGGATGTCGAGCTGTTCCAGAACGGTCTTCAGCGGCAGGCCGGCGTGGTCCATCAGGAACAGCTGCCGCTGGTAGTCGCCGACCGTCTCCCTGAAGGACAGCGTCCGCTCGATCACCTGCTGGGGGGACCCGACCGTCAGCGGGGTCTGCTCGGTGAACTCCTCCAGCGACGGGCCGTGCCCGTAGACCGGCGCGTTGTCGAAGTACGGGCGGAACTCCCGTATCGCGTCCTGGGAGTTCCTCCGCATGAAGACCTGTCCCCCGAGGCCGACGATGGCCTCCTCCGCCCGGCCGTGGCCGTGGAACTCGTACCGTCGGCGGTACAGCTGGACCATCCGCCGGGTGTGGTCGGCCGGCCAGAAGATGTTGTTGTGGAAGAAGCCGTCGCCGTAGAAGGCGGCCTGCTCGGCGATCTCCGGAGACCGGATGGAGCCGTGCCACACGAACGGCGGGACCCCGTCCAGCGGACGCGGCGTGGACGTGAACCCCTGCAGCGGCGTACGGAACGTGCCCTGCCAGTCCACGACGTCCTCGCGCCACAGCCGTCGCAGCAGCGCGTAGTTCTCCCTCGCGAGGTTGATGCCCTGCCGGATGTCCTGCCCGAACCAGGGGTAGACCGGCCCGGTGTTGCCGCGGCCCATCATCAGGTCCACACGCCCGTCGGCCACGTGCTGAAGCATCGCGAAGTCCTCGGCGATCTTCACCGGATCGTTGGTGGTGATGAGCGTCGTGGCGGTGGAGAGGATCAGCTTCTCGGTTCGGGCGGCGATGTATCCGAGCATCGTGGTGGGCGAGGACGGCACGAACGGCGGATTGTGGTGCTCGCCGGTCGCGAACACGTCGAGTCCGACCTCCTCCGCCTTCAGCGCGATGGCGATCATCGCCTTGATGCGCTCCCCCTCCGAAGGGGTACGGCCGTTGGTCGGGTCAGGGGTCACGTCCCCCACGGAAAAGACTCCGAACTGCATATACGCCTCTTTGTTCGTGAATAGCTACTCTTTCTCGAAATCTAGGCGCTGCACGGGCGGCCGCCGTGCTCCTGCGCGCAAGGGCTCTTGTCCCTCAGCGCCCAAAGCGGAACTCGTGCGGAAACGCCCGCGGGAAAGGAACCGCCCGCCCGGACGACCGGGCGGGCGGGGTGCAACGGAACAGGTCGTCCGCCTCGTTGGAGGGTCTCGACCCATTCGGCGGAGGGAATCCCGACGAGCGATTCCAGCCCCCTCACGGGGCGAGGACGTCCCTCAGTTGGGCGCGCCCCGTGATGCCGAGCTTCGGGAAGATCTTGTGCAGGTGGAAGCCGATCGTGCGGGGAGACAGATAGAGCCGGGCACCGATGTCCCGGTTCGTCAGGCCCTCCGCGGCCAGTTGGGCGATCTGCAGCTCCTGCGGGGTCAGGCCGGCCACCGCCTCCGGTGCCGTGGAGTCCGCCACGGACACGCCCGCCGCCCGGAGCTCGGCGATGGAGCGTGCGATCCAGGGCCGTGCGTCGAGCCGTTCGAAGATCTCCAGGGCGGTACTGAGCAGGGGGCGCGCCTCCGCGGCCCTGCGGTGGCGACGGAGCCACTCGCCGAAGTCAAGGAGCGTGCAGGCGTGTTCGAAGGGCCAGCGTGCGCCGGCCGGGTCGGCGAGCGCCGCGCGGAAGTGCGGCTCCGCGTCGTCGGACTCACTCAACAGGGCCGAGGCACGGCACACGATGGCGTCAAGGCGGGCGGAGCGGGGTGCGTCCAGGGATTGCTCGGCGGCGTGGAGCACGGCGCGGGCGTCGTTCGTCCGGCCGGCGCGAACGGCGGCCGCCGCGAGGTCGGCGAGGTAGTAGAACGAGGCGTGGTGGTGCACGGGGGCGGGGCGGAGGTCCCGGGTGAAGGCGCGGCGAAGGTGCTCGTACGCCGTCGTCTGGTCGCCCTCGGCGAGCGCCGCCATGCCGAGCGCGTGGCAATGACGGACGTAGAGGCTGCGGGACGAGCGCAGGTCGGTGCCGCGCACGGCGTCGGCGGCCTGTGCCCGGGCGCCCGCGTGGTCGCCGCGGGCGGCGCGCAGCGTGGCCTGGAGGATCAGCGATCCCACGGACACGTTGTCGGCCCCCGCCTCGGCGGCCAGGCCGAAGGCGTCCTCGGCCATGGACCGGGCGGCCGTCCAGGCTCCGCTCTCGAACAACGCGAGTCCGAGCGCCTGGGCGACCGTGCAGTTGGTGCCGGCCGTCGCGGCGCGGCGGTGATGGTCCACGGCCTGGCCGAGGAGGCGCACGGCGGTCTCGCTCTCGTCCAGGATCCAGGCGGTGGCGCCGAGCACGACGAGATCGGGGAGGGAGGCATCCCGCAGGCTGTCGACCTTGTGGGTCAGGAGCTCCAGCGCCGCTCCCCGGCCCTCGAACGGCCGGCTGACGAGCTGTGTCCAGAGACTGTCGCTCCTGTCGGGCCGCGGCGCGATCAGGGTGCGGATGCGCTCGAGTTCCGTGCGGTAGAAGGGGTCTCCGGAGTTGTAGGCAGGGGTGGACGCCGTCCCCAGGGCGTCCAGTGCCAGCTCGGGTGCCGCGGTGGCCATGGATTCGGCCACGGGGAGCAGGAACCCGAGCGCGTCGTCGTGGCGGAGGGTCACGGCGAGCGACCAGCCGCCGCGCAGGGAGGCCTCGGCGAGCATCCGGGGGTCGTCGGTCAGCGTGGCGACGCGGGACGCGAGGTCGCCGACCCACTGCGGGTAGCCGGCGTACATGGCGGCGGCGGAGGCCGCGAGCAGGCGCCCGGCACGGTGCTCGGGGTCCGGGGTGAGTTCCGCCGCTCGTTCCAGCGCGGTGGCCGCGGCCGCGTATCCGCCGCGGCGCTGGGAGCGTTCGGCACTCTCCGCCAGGGCGTCGGCGACCGCCTCGTCCGGTCCTAGTGCGGCGGCGGCGAGGTGCCAGGCCCGGCGGTCGGGTTCGTGTGCGAAGGCCGCCGCGAGCGCCAGGTGGGCCTCGCGACGCTCGGCGAAGGAGGCTGCCTGGTGGATCGCGACGCGGACCAGCGGATGGCGCAGGCGGATGTCGCCGCTCTCGACCCGTACGAGACCCGCCTGTTCGGCCGGCCGCCACACGTCCGGCTCGTCCAGGCCAGGGGCCGCGTGCAGGACGTCGGAGAGCCGGTCCGTACCGGCGGCTGCCGCAAGGAGCAGCGCACGCCGGGTGGGTTCCGGAAGGTCGGGCAGGTCGGCGGCGAACAGGCGCTCCAGCCGCGCGGTGAGGGCGAGCGAGTCGATCGAGTCGGAGCCGGGGTCCGCCGGTTCCTTGGCGTGGGCGCGAGCGAGTTCGATGAGCGCGAGCGGGTTCCCGGAGGCCTGCTCGAGGATCCGGGCGCGGGCCTTGCCGCGCGGCGGGTGCGGCTGCTCGTCCAGCAGGAGGCCCGCCTCGGCCCGGTCCAAGGGCCCTGCCGTCAGATGGGGGAAATCGCGGTCGAAGCGCACGGGCACCGCGTCTTCCCGGGCGGCGAGCAGGAGGGCGATGCGTTCGCCTTCGAGGCGCCGGGCGACGAACGCCAGGACGTCCAGTGAGCCGACGTCCAGCCATTGGGCGTCGTCGACGACGATGAGCACGGGTCGTTCCGTCGCCGCTTCCGAAAGGAGTGTCAGCACCCCGGTCCTGATCAGGAGCGGGTCGGGCGTCTGCTGTTCGTCGCCGTCGTCCTCGCCGAAGGCGTACCGCAGGGCGTTGCGCTGACGCGCGGGAAGCCGTTCGGCGTCGCGGAGAACCGGGCGCAGCAGCTGATGCGCTCCCGCGAGGTCGAGGCCCAGCTCGCCCTCGCACCCCCGAACCCGGAGGACACGGAGACCACGTGCCTCGGCCGCGGCGGCGGCGTGGTCAAGCAGTGTGCTCTTGCCGGTCCCGGGCTCACCGGTCAGCACGAGCACCTTCGGGCCGGGGCCGTCCGCGGCGTCGACCAGCCTCCCGATCCACTCCAGTTCGCGAGCCCTGCCCCGGATGCCCGGCGTACGTGTGTCTATGGAGCCGACGTCCATGCTCTCCCTTGCCCTTCACACGGCCGAACGGTCCGCCCAGTGGACAGTGCCGGCCGCGAACTGCCTGTTCACAGCGTTGAAGCCATCCTGCCAGGCCCTCTTCCGGCATGACTGGTCACATGACAGAAGCAGCACGGCCGGGGCTCCTGCCAGCATCCCCTCAGGGGCGGGAACGAGCGCCTTGTACGGGGAGTCGGAGTGCGATGACGGAGTTCGAAGCAGGCGGCACGGCGGTGCCGATCGGCCGCGAGAAGGAGGCCGACCGGATCCTGCGGTGCCTCGACGAGCGTTCCGGTCCGCCTCGGTCGCTGCTCGTGCTCGGGGAGACCGGCACCGGAAAGTCCCGGTTGCTGCGCTTCGCCGCGGAGACGGCCGCGGCGCGTCGGATCAGGGTCCTGTCGGTACGGGGCTGGGACGCCGAGGAACCGCAGCCCTTCACCTCGCTGCGCCGGCTGCTCCTGCCGGTGCTCGATACGCCGGAGACTCTGCCGGAGGACCGGTGGCCCGCGCTCCGTGCCGTCTTCGAACCGGGTGTGGGCACCGGACCGCAGGAGCGGCATGCGGCCTGCGCCGAGGTCGTGACCCTCCTGAGCCGTCTGGCTCGGGCGAACCCTCTCTTGGTGACGGTGGACGACGTGCAGGACTGCGATCGCGCCTCCCTGGACGTCCTCTTCTCCGTGCAGCAGCGGCTCACCCAGCAGGGCGTGACCATGCTGTTCGCCGCACACGGCGAGACTCCTCCGGCCGGGGTCCCCGGGGATCTCCTTGTCGTACGGCTCGGCCCGTTGTCCCCCGGCGCGGCGGCCCGGCTCCTGGACGCGCAGCCCGAAGCCCCTGGGGGACGGCTCCGACTGGAGCTGCTCCGGCAGGCGGAAGGCAATCCGCTGGCGATCGTCGAACTGAACCGGACGTCACGCACCGGTACCGGATCACCGCCGGTCATCGCCGAAGCGGGCCGGATCATACGGATCCCGCAGATGTTCGCCGCGCGCCTGGACGCGCTTCCGGAGAACACGCAGCATGCGCTGCTCTACGCCGCGGCCGCGCTGCGGGAGGAGGAGCTTCCCACCGTGATGGCCGCCTTGGGCACCGACGACCTCACCGTATGGGCCGCTGCGGAGAAGGCCGGTCTGATCGGCATCGCCGACAGCCATCTCGTGTTCGGCAACCCGCTGATCCGCACGGCGGCGCTCCACCGGCAGCCCGCGCAGCTGCGGCAGCGGGCACACCGCGATCTGGCGGCGGCACGGGGACAGAACCCGGCACGCCGGGCCTGGCATCTGGCCGCCGCGGCGGTCGGCCCCGACGAGGCGGTGGCTTCGTCCCTGGAGGAGGCCACCGCCGTACAGGCCCGGCTGGCAGGAGACCCCTTCCTCTCGGCCAAGGCTCTGGAGCAGGCGGCGCGACTGAGCGGAAGCGACGAGGACCGGGCCCGGCGCCTCGCCGCCGCCATGGTGGCGGCGAGCGATCTCGGGGATGCGGAATGGGTCCGCGACCTCTACACGGAGTTCTCCCGGCTGAACCGCGACCCGGAGCTGCGCTGCATCGCGACCTGTGCCATGGCAAGCGCACTGGCACTGCTGTCGTTCCAGCGGGAGGCCTTCGACCTCCTGCTCGACGTGTGGCGGCACTCGCCTCCGCGCACGGCCACCGCGTCGTTCGCGCTCACCGCGCTCGCGGCGGCGATCGCCCACCAGTCAGGGCTGCCGGAGCACCGGCGGGAGCTGCCGGGCATGCTCGACCACGCCCGGCGGACCGCCGCACCCGCGAGGCGCACCGAACCCGGGTACCGGGGCCTGTATCCCGAGCTCGACGGACCCGGGGTCCTGGCAGCCCTGGAGACCTATGTGTCGGTGGGTGTCGATCCCGACGCCCGTGCCGGCATGTCCCGCCGGGCGGCCGCCCGGCCCGACGGACGGCCCGACGGACCGCTCGACGGACCGGGTCAGCTGACCCGCCTCCTGGCCGGCGCATCAGTGGCCTACTACACCGACGCGTCGGAGGCCTGTGCAGAGATGTACCGGCGGGCGCGCACCCAGCACGATGCGCCCGGAGCCTGGGGCCCGCGGGTGTGGACGCTGCCGGCCCAGGTGGACACCCTCATCGTCCTGGGGCGGTGGCCGGAGGCCGAGGCCCTGATCGGTGAAGGGCGCTCCGACGCTGTCGTCCACCGGTTGCCCCGTGTCGACATGGATCTCCAGGCCCTGGAGGTGACGCTGTGCGCGCTGCGCGGCGACAGCGTGCCGGACATCCCCTTCACCGGCCCCCACTGGCGCTCCGTCAACCTGGGTGAGAACGGGGCCACCCGGGCCAGGATGCTGCGCGCCTGCGGCCTGACGGCGCTGGCCCACGGTGACGCGGACCGCGCGTTCCGCCACTTGCGGGCCCTGTTCGGGGAGGACGGCTCGCCCCTCGTTCCCTTCTTGTCCGCGCGTTCCATCAGCGAGCTGGCCGCCGCCGCACAACGCGTCGGCCGGCAGCAGGAAGCGGCGCGCGTCCTCGGCGAGGTGCGCAGAAGCCAGGGCGAGCGGCCGACGACCCGGATGACCCTGCTGATGCATCACGCGGCTGCCCTCGTCGACGAGGACGCGGATCCCGAGCACCACTTCCGGCTCGCCCTCGTCAACCCCGAGGGAGACACCTGGCCTCTGGAGCGGGCCCAGGCCCGTCTGCACTACGCGATCTGGCTGCGCCGGCGCAGGAGGCCCGTGGAGGCCCGTGCCCAGCTGACCGCGGTACTGGAGGTCGCGACCCGGCTCGACGCACGGGCCCTCGCCGACGCGGCACGTGGCGAGCTGCGCGCGGCGGGAGTGGCGGACACCTCCGTCTGGGCCGACGGGATGGCCGAACTCACGGCCCAGCAGGAGCAGATCGCGCGGCTCGCCGCGCGCGGCCTGTCGAACCGCGAGATCGGCGAGCGGCTCTTCCTCTCGCCGCGTACCGTGGGCTCGCACCTCTACAACGTGTATCCCAAGCTCGGCATCAGCAGCCGCCACCAACTTCGGGACCTCCTGCACGACTGCTGACGTGCGAGGAACCACCATCCACAGGGGCACGAGCGAGAGGCAAGACCGCATGCAGCCGGACCCCGGTGCCGACGATCGGGAGCCACGCGCCGAGCCGCCGTCGCCCGTGATCCTCGATCCGGTCGTACGACGGCTCGTCGACGCCTCGACGGCGCCTCCGTTTCTGCACGAGCTCGAACCCGACACCGCCCGGCAGGCGTTGAGGGAGTCCCAGGGCGATCGGATCGAGGACTTCGCGGTGGACGCCACCTTCCACGCGGCGCCCGTGGGTCCTTCCGGTCTGGTGGGCTTCTGGATCTTCCGGCCGACCGGCGTCACGCACCCGCCACCGACGGTGCTCTACATCCACGGGGGCCGCTGGATGCTGGGTGACGGGCAGACCCACGCGTGGCTGGTCAGCGAACTGGTGCGCCGGGCGGCCGTGGCGGCCGTGGTCCCCGAGTACAGCCGCACCCCCGAATCCCGCTATCCCGTCGCCCTGGAGGAGTGCTACGCCCTGCTGACCTGGACGGTGCGGCAGGCGGCGGCTTTCGGACTCGACGCCGACCGTCTCGCGGTCGCCGGCGACTGCGCGGGGGCGACGCTCGCCACGGCGCTCACGCTGCTGGCGAAGGAGCGCGGGGGCCCGGAGATCCGTGCCCAACTCCTGTACTACCCGCTCACGGACGCCCGCTGTGACAGCCCGTCGCAGCGGGAGTTCGCCACGGGGTATCCGCTCACCCGGGAAGCCGTCCGCGCGTACTGGCGTCAGTACGCCGTCGACCCCCGCCAGCGGGACGAGCCGACGGCGGCCCCGCTGCGGGCGGGCTTGGCCGACCTGGCCGGGCTGCCGCCGGCGCTGATCGTCACGGCGGAGGCCGACGTGACGCGGGACGAGGCGGAGGAGTACGCGAACCGGCTGCGTCGTGCCGGCGTCGCCGCGACCGCCACCCGCTTCCAGGGCACGGTCCACGACTTCGCGTCGCTGACCGCGCTGCGGACCAGTCCGCCGACGCTGGCGGCGGTGCGGCTGGGTGGCGTGTTCCTGCGCGCTCATCTCGCATGAGGGCGGGGCGGCTGCCGGGCCCGTCCCGCGGCCGCGGTGTCCGGCGAGCGGCATGCGTAAGCCGGGTACTGAACAGAGCGCCAGTCGGACGACTGATGGCAGCGGCGGCGGAGGCTCCGAGACTGGACGGGAGGAGACGCACAGATGTCCGCACCACCATGACGAGGAGTCATGATGCCAGTCGCACTTTCCACGTTGCCGCTCTCGCCCGCCGAACGGGCGGAGTACTGGCACAGCCTGGTTTCCGGCACCTTCATCCCGTTGGACGTCATGCTGCACGACGAGTCCTCGGTGGGGACGATCACCACGGAGCGGCTCGGTCCCCTGCAGATCTCCGTCGTCGAGGCGGGCCCGCAGACGGTGTCGCGTCATGGCCACCTGATCTCCAGGGGCGGCGGGGAGTTCATGACCGTCACCCTGCAGCAGCGGGGCACCGCGCGGCTCAGCCAGGACGGACGGGAGGCCCTCGTCCAGCCCGGCACCTTCACCTGTTCCGACGCCGGCCGGCCCTATCGGAGAGAGCAGCCGGACGACTTCCGATTCACGGCGATCCGCGTGCCGAAGCAGGTGCTCGGGGTGTCGGACGCCGACCTGCGCGCGATCACGGGGACGGTGTTCAGCAGCCGTTCCGGTACGTCCGGACTGGTCGCCGGATATCTGGAACGGCTGGCCGAGCAGGCGGCGGGGGTCGACCCCTACACGGGCCGGCAACTCGCGATGACGGCCACGGACCTGCTGACGGTTCTGGTGCGCGAACGGCAGGGGGAGCTCAACCCCCACGTGTCGGAAACGGCCCGCGGCATGCTCGCCCGCGTCAAGGAGTACATCCTGAGGCACCTGCCCGATCCCGGTCTCTCCCCGGAGAGGATCGCCTGCGCGCACCACATGTCGGTCCGGTATCTGCACAAGCTCTTCCAGTCGGAAGGGACCACGGTGGGCCGCTGGATCCACCGGGAGCGCCTGGAGAGGTGCCGACGCGACCTGTCCGGGCAGTCGAGGACGGCACCTGCCGTGTCGGCGGTCGCCCAGCGGTGGGGCTTCGTGAGCCCTTCCCACTTCAGCAGGGCCTTTCGCGCCGCCTACGGGATGACGCCCCGGGAATGGCAGTCGAGCGCGCGACACGTCTGAACGGGAGCGGCCGGATGGGCGCGGCTGTCACCCGTGACCTGCTCCGGGACGCCGGCACCGTCGTCGCCACGAGGGTCCTCCCGCGTGCCGCGTGGTCCGGGGGGGGGGGTGGCCTAGAGTGCGATGGTGCCGTCATACAGCATTGGGCAGGCAGCGCAGCTGCTGGGAGTGAGTTCGGAGACCGTTCGCCGGTGGGCGGACGGCGGCAAGCTGGCCATGGTGCGCGACGGGGCCGGCAAGCGGGTGATCGAAGGGGCGGCTCTGGCCCGTTTCGCGCGGGAGCGGGGCGCCGGGCTCCACGCGGTTCCGGAGGACGACGTGTCGACCTCCGTCCGGAACTCCTTCGTGGGGATCGTCACGGGGGTGCGGGTGGACGATGTGGCCGCGCAGGTGGAGGTCCAGTCGGGCCCGCACCGGCTGGTCTCGCTGGTGACGCGGGAGGCCGTGGAGGAGCTGGGGCTCGATGTCGGCGTCACGGTGACGGCCCGGGTGAAGTCGACGAGTGTGCACATCGACCTGCCCTGAGCGGTCCCGGCGCGCGGACCGTCAGTGGCAGAGCAGTGCGGCGCGCAGGTCCACCTTGTGGTCGAGCCGCGACAGGTCCCGGCCGGTGATGGTCTCGATGCGTTCGACGCGGTAGTGGACCGTGTTGACGTGGACGTGGAGGGCCTCGGCGGTTCTCGCCCAGGAGCAGTCGTGTGCCAGGAAGACCTCCAGGGTCTCCAGGAGCATCCTGCTCGACCCTCGGCCGGCGCCGAGGAGCGGTCCGAGGACGGTCTCGCGGTAGACGTTCCGTACGTCGACGGGGATGCCGGCCATCAGTTTGCCCAGCCCGTCGAGGTCGCCGAGGCCGGCGACGTGGGACGACGACGGTGCCGCGGTGCGGGCCGCGGCCAGGGCGTAACGGGCCTGGGTCAGTGCGGTGTTCAGCCCCTCGGGGCCGACGGCGGGCCCGCTCACACCCGCGTGCAGGGTGATGTCCGGGGTGCAGCCGTGGATCAAGGGCCAGGCGTCGCCCAGCCTGGCCCGTACGCGCGGCGCCGCCTCCTTCTCGTGCGCGATCACGGCCGTCGCCTCTCCCCCGGGGTCGTCGGCGACCGCGAACGCGACGGAGGGGACGTGCCGCAGCGCTTCCGTGAGTGCGGCGACGCCGGGAGCACCGGCCTCACCAAGCGTGTCCGAGGCCGCGACGACCACGGTGTACGCGGCCTTGTCGGCGAGGCCGCAGGAGGCCAGCGCGGTCCGCACGCGGTGGGTGGCGAAGCGCGGCGCGCCCACCGCGTCGACGAGTTCCGTGAACGCCGCGCCGCTCGCCGCCCGGTTCCGGTCCTCGCGGCGCCGGTGACGCCCGAGGAGTTCGGCTATCTCCTGGAGGATCCGCGGGGGCACCTGGCCGGCCTCGGGCAGGTGGAGGTGCCAGGTGTCGTAGGCCGTGCCGTCGGCCTCGACACGTACCGTCGTACCGTGTGCGCCGCGTACGAGCTCCGCGGCCCGCCGGGCCGGGAGTTCCGTCCGGGCGGGGCCGGTCCGGGCGACCGTGCGGCCGCTGCTGGTCAGCAAGTGGCAGGCGGGCATGCCGAGGTGAGCGAACGCCCGGACCAGCAGATCACCCGCCGTGGCGCCGTTCTCCAGTGCGCGGTCCAGGTCCAGGCGGACGTTCTCCGGCAGGGCGAAGTGGTCGGTGGGCCGGCGGCTCAGCTCGCTCCATTGCCGGAGGTAGACCGCCTCGGTGATCGCCCGGAACGTCGTGTGCGCGGGCACGGCGATCAGGGGGACGCGGTGTTTCCGGCACGCCTCGGCCAGCTGTCGCGGCACCTCTCCGTGGGTCTCCTCCCCGGCGAACAGAGCCACCGCGCCCGCCTCGCGCAGGGCGGAGACGAAGCGCTCGGTCTTGCCCGGACCGCTGTCGGGGCTCCACCACACCAGTCCGCTGAGAACGATCTCCCCCGGCTGCAGAAACCGCGCCGGGTCCTCCAGGTCCGTCGCCGTCACGCCGCCGATGTCCTGGCCGAGGAGCGCCTCGTCGCCCCAGACGAGGGAGAGGTCCAGGCGGTCGAGACGGAGGAGATGGCCGACGTGCATGAAGAGGCTCCTAGCGCGGTCGCGGGATTGTCCCGCGCCCACATTCACGAGGCGAATGCGAGACAAGACATCGTAGATGCCAGAGCAGAGGTGCAAAACAGCTCTTGGTTGATCCTCCAGGGCAGGGCGCAGCGAGGTGGACGTTTTCCGGCTTCGCGTCCAGTCGTGCCGCCGGTCTCCCCCGGCTTCACTGGCCTGAAGGCACCGGTCGGAAGGCATGGGTAGGGATGGATCTGAACACGATCGCGGACGTGAGGGACGCCCGTCGGCGCGAGGCGTGGCGGCCCGGCGACGCGTGGCTCGGTGGCGGCACCTACCTCTTCTCCGAGCCGCAGCCGCATCTGCGCCGGTTGGTCGACCTGAGCCGGATGGGCTGGGAACCGCTCACCCGGCACGAGGACGGTTCGCTGGAGATCGCGGCGACGTGCACCGTCGCGCAGCTGTCCCGCTTCGGGCGGCGATCCCTGGACGCGCCCGCGGCTCCGCTGTTCGAGCAGTGCTGCCGGGCCTTCCTGGCCTCGTTCAAGATCTGGAACATGGCGACGATCGGCGGGAACCTGTGCAACGGCCTGCCTGCCGGGCCGATGATCTCGCTCACCGCCGCGCTCGACGGCACGTGTCTGCTCCAGGCGCAGGACGGCTCGCTGCGCGAGGTGAAGGTCGTCGACTTCATCACCGGCGCGGGCGTCAAGGACCTCGCGGAGGGCGAGCTGCTGCGCTCGGTGACCCTGCCCGCCCGGGCGCTGGAGTGCCGTACGGCGTTCCGGCAGGCCTCGCTGTACGGGCTGGGCCGCTCGGGCGCGCTGGTCATCGGGACGCTCGATCCGGTGGACGGCTCGCTGGCGGTGACGGTCAGCGCCGCGACCGTACGGCCGTTCCGGTTCTGGTTCCCGCTGCCGCCGGACCGCGCGCGCCTGCGCCTGGCGATCGACGAGGCGGTCCGGCCCGACGAGTGGTTCGACGACATCCACGGACTCCCCGCATGGCGAAGGCACATGGGCCTGCGCCTCGCCGAGGAAGTCCGCCGTGAACTGATCACCCTGACGGAAGAAGGAGTCCGATGAGCCCGCGGACCGAGGGATTCCAGCTCCATGTGAACGGCCGGTCCCATCAGGACGAGCCGCGCGCCGGCCAGTGTCTGCGCACCTACCTCCGCGAGCGCGGCTGGTTCGGGGTGAAGAAGGGCTGCGACGCCGGTGACTGCGGTGCCTGCACCGTGCACGTCGACGGGGAGCCCGTGCACAGCTGCCTGTACCCGGCGGTACGGGCCGAGGGTCGCACCGTCACCACGGTGGAGGGGCTGGCTTCCCCGGACGGCGAACTCCACCCCGTACAGCAGAAGTTCCTCGACGCCCAGGGCTACCAGTGCGGCTTCTGCACCGCCGGGTTCCTCATGACGACCGCGGCACTCGAGGCCGAACGGTGCTCCGGCCATGACGACGGCAAGCTCGACGACCTCCCGCGCGCCTTCAAGGGCAACATCTGCCGCTGCACGGGCTATCGGGCGATCGAGGACGCCGTCCGGGGGGTGAAGCACACCGAACGGCCCTGCGCGGGACAGGCCGTGGGGCGCAACGTGGGCGCGCCGGCCGGTCCGCAGGTCGTCACCGGCACCGCCCGCTACACCTTCGACGTCGAGGTCCCCGGCCTGCTCCACATGAAGCTGTTGCGCTCACCGCACCCGTACGCCCGGATCCTGGCGATCGACAGCACCGCCGCACTGCGCGTGCCGGGGGTGGTCGCCGTCCTCACCCACGAGGACGCCCCGGCGACGCTGTACTCCTCCGCCCGGCACGAGCACCCCACCGAGGACCCCGACGACACGCGTGTCCTGGACGACGTGGTCCGCCACGTCGGCCAGCGGGTCGCGGCCGTGGTCGCCGACAGCGAACGGGCCGCCGAGGAGGGGTGCCGCCGGATCGAGGTGACGTACGAGGAACTGCCGCATGTCACCGACCCGGAGGAGGCGATGCGTCCCGGCGCGCCCGTCGTCCACGACGGCAAGGGGCCCGACGTGCGCATCGCCCGGGTCGAGAACAACGTCGCGGGCGAGGTGCACGGCGAGATCGGCGACGTCGAGCGGGGTTTCGCCGAGGCGGACGTCGTGTACGAGGAGACCTTCCGCACCCAGCGCGTGCAGCACGCCAGCCTGGAGACGCACGGCTGCGTCGCGTACTTCGAGCCGAAGGAGGACGGTTCGGGAGAGCGGCTGACGGTCCGCTCGTCCACGCAGACCCCGTTCCTGACCCGGCGCGCCCTGTGTGCGCTGTACGGCCTGCCGGAGGACGGGGTGCGGGTGGTCGCGGGACGCGTGGGCGGCGGTTTCGGCGGCAAGCAGGAGATGCTCACCGAGGACGTCGTCACGCTCGCCGCGCTGAAGCTGCGCCGGCCCGTGAAGCTGGAGTACACCCGCGCCGAGCAGTTCTACGGGGCGACCACCCGGCACCCCTTCACCGTCGCTATCAAGGCGGGTGCGCGTGAGGACGGAAGGCTGACGGCCGTCCAGATGCGGGTGGTGTCCAACACCGGGGCGTACGGCAACCACGGCCCGGCGGTGATGTTCCACAGCGTCGGCGAGCCCTTCGCGGTCTACCGCGCCCCGCACAAGAAGGTCGACGCCTACTCCGTCTACACCAACGTGGTCCCGGCGGGCGCCTTCCGCGGCTACGGCCTCGGCCAGGTCACCTTCGCCGTCGAGTCCGTGATGGACGAGCTCGCACGCCGGCTCGGGATGGACCCGCTGGTCTTCCGCGAGAAGAACGTCATCGGTCCGGGCGAGGCCATGCTCAGCCCGATCGGGGAGGAGGAGGACCTGCACATCGCCTCGTACGGCCTGGACCAGTGCCTGTCGGTCGTACGGAAGGCCATCGCCGAGGATCGCAGCGCCGGGGAGGCCCCCGAGGGCTGGCTGGTCGGGCAGGGCACCGGCATGGCGATGATCGCCACCGGCCCGCCCGGCGGCCACTTCGCAGACGCCCGTGTCTCCCTCCTCGAAGACGGCAGGTACGACATCGCCGTCGGCACCGCCGAGTTCGGCAACGGCACCACCACGGTCCACCAACAGATCACCGCCGGCGCCCTGAACACCACCGAGGACCGGCTCACCGTCCGCCAGTCCGACACGGACGTCGTCCGCCACGACACCGGCGCCTTCGGCTCCGCCGGCACCGTCGTCGCCGGAAAGGCCGTCCTGCTCGCCGCGACCTCCCTCGCCGAACGCCTCCGTACGCTCGCCGCCCGTCACACCGGCGTCGCCCGCCACCAGTGCGTCCTCGGAGCAGAGGCCCTCGACTGCGCGGGCCGGCTCGTCACGCTCAAGGAGCTGTACGAGGCGGGTCATGCACTCGGTGCCACGGAGGAACTCGCCGCCGACGGCCACTGGGGCGGGTCTCCGCGCTCGGTCGCCTTCAACGCCCAGTGGTTCCGCCTCGCCGTGGACCCCGCGACCGGCGAGATCCGCATCCTCCGCAGCCTTCACGCCGCCGACGCCGGCAAGGTCATGAACCCCATGCAGTGCCGCGGCCAGGTCGAGGGCGGTGTCGCCCAGGCCCTCGGCGCCACCCTCTTCGAAACCGTCCGGATCGACGATCGCGGCGAGGTCACCACCGCCGCCTTCCGCCGCTACCGGCTCCCCCAGTACGCGGACGTCCCGCGCACCGAGGTCCACTTCACCGAGACGTCCGACGCGATCGGCCCGCTCGGCGCCAAGTCGATGAGCGAGAGCCCCTTCAACCCGGTGGCTCCCGCGTTCGCCAACGCCCTGCGCGACGCCACGGGCATCCGCTTCACCGAACTGCCGGTGACCCGTGACCGCGTCTGGCTCGCCCTCGACCGGAAGGCACGGAACGTCGGTCGAAGCACCGGGAGGATGTGAGCGATCGACTCGTAGCAAGCTCACAAATGCTGGCTTCCAGGCCGAATTCGAGTAGCAAACACGATTTCCCGCTCGGACGGTCGGGTATCACTGCGCGCAGCCGCCGCACCGACCGCCCGAAGGGACGCACGATGAGCCGACCGAGCACCGCACCGCACCCGATGGCCGCGACCACGCCCGCACCCGGATCCTTCGCACTCTGGGGGGATGTGGCCGAACCGGCCACGCTCACCGTCGCCGACCTGCGCGAAGGGTGGCGGCAGCACCGGGCCGAGGTGGTCTTCGACTGCGCCACGGAGGGACCGCAGCACCACACCTTCGTCGGACCGCTGTTGCGCGAGGTCATGGCCGTGGCGCGGCCCGGTTTCGATCCCGCCCGCCGCAAGGAACGCTCCCGCTTCCTGCTGTCCGTGAGCGGCGGGGACGGACACCACGCGGTCCTGTCGTGGGCGGAGATCGACGCGGACTTCGGCAACGCCCCCGTACTGCTCGCCACCCGCATGGACCACTCGGAACTCGACACGGCCGGCACCCAGCTCGTCGTCCCGTCCGACCGCTGCGGTGCCCGCTATGTCAGCGCCGTCACCGGGATCTGGATCGGCGTCCACCGGCTCTGAGCTCACCGGCACTCCGCGCGCCGCGGTCACCTTCCACTGGGCGGAGTCCGGTCGCCAGGCCGATGAGCCCGCGGGCGCGGGGCCGCGCCCCGCCCGGGAGCGCGACCCTCGCGCAAGCCAGGCCCCGCGTACGACAGGCCCCGCGTGCGACAGGCCCCGCGTGTGACAGGCCTCGCGTGCGACAGGGCTTCTCGGTCAGGCCGCGGAGAGGGAGATCTCGGTCGACTTGATCAGGGCGACGACGGCGGTGCCGGCGCTCAGGCCCAGGTCCTCGACGGCGTCCTTGGTGATCGCGGCGGTCAGTTCCCCGCCCTCGACGGAGACCTTCACCGAACCCATGGCGCCACCGGTGGAGACCTCGGTGACGGAGCCGGCGAGCTGGTTGCGGATGGAGATGCCCTCGACCGGGCCGGTCGCGAGGGCGACCTCGGTGGACTTCACGAGGGCTTTCACCGCGGAGCCCTCGGCCAGACCCAGATCCCTGACGGCGTCAGCGGTGATGGCCGCCGTGATGTCCTGGCCGCCGGCCAGGCGCACCTTCACGGACGCCATGGCCTCGCCCAGCGTGACGGCGGCGACGGTTCCGGGCAGCTGGTTACGAATGGACAGAGTCATGGAAGCACGCCTCACAAAGCGGGAAACGAGCAGTCGTCACTTCTGCGACCTGCAGGGCACCGACGCTACTGGAAGAGAACATCCGTTTGGCGCCAGGCGTCGCATCCACCAGCCGAATGGGCGCATTCTCCTCGCGCATTCGACAAGACCCTCCCTCAGGGGTCCCCATCTCACACCCAGGCAATCCCGAACCGCACAAGCCAGACGAATGACACTGCCCACCTTGCAGGTGGGTGTCATAGGACCCTGTTCACCTCTTGGATGATCCACCGTACCCAAGGAGCCACCGACCGGATATTTCTGTGTCCCGATCCAATCGCCCCCGCGGTTCGTCGACTGCTTGACTGACCCTCACCGGCGCCGTGGCGGAGGAGTGGCTCTCACCGCGACGCGACCGCCGGCCAGGAAGGCCCTGCGTGTCGCGCGCGGTGTTCGGCACGCAGGGGCTCTTCCGCATGCCCGCTCCCGTCCTCCCCGGCAGTCCGGCTGAACTCGAACCGCCTCTTCGGTCCCCAGTCGCCGTCCATGCCGACCATCAGAGAGATGGAATCCGATGACAACGAACCTGTCGCTGCGCCCTGCTGTGAGCAAGGTGCCGGTCCTCGGCGCTGCGCTCGCCCTGGCAGTGCCGGGAACCGCCTACGCCAACTCCGTGAGCGTGACGGTGAAGACCCCCGGGGCCACCGGTGGTCCCGCCTCCGCCAACTCCGAGATATCGACCCACGCGGACTGCGTCGGCGGTCTCGTCTCCGGTGGCGGGATCAACCAGGCCTCGTCATGAACAAGGCCAACACCCCGACCGCCGGGGCGACCGCGGGCCTCGTCACGGCGACCTGCCCGGCCAACACCCGCCTGCTCGGTGGCGGGGCCCGCACCACCCCGGGCAACACGGGCAGCTTCAAGACGATCGCGAGCTTCCCCACCTTCAACAACTCCGCACACTCCTACGGCGCCAAGGCCGCGGCCGACGGGGAGACCAACCCCGACTCCTGGACGGCGGTCGGCTGGGACTCCGGCGCCAACAGCGCCAACCACACCTACGCGTACGCGATCTGCGCCGGAAGCGGCATCAATGCCGGTGGCGCCACGGTGAAGGTCCGCCACACGGAGGTGAGCGGCCCGACCACCGGGAGCACCGGCCAGACGGCGACCGTGGGCTGCGGCCAGGGCGACGGGAAGCTGGTCAGCGGCGGTGCCGCGATCAGCGGGGGCGGCGTGACCTCCACGAACTTCACCGGTCCGGGCTCGGGCGGCGACCACCTCAACGGCGGCTTCCCCAGCACCTCCGGCGGCGCCGCGGTCGGCGACGGGACCACCACGGCGGCGTACTGGACGGCCTCCGCCCACACCGGAGGCCAGTCCTCCCCCGGCACCTACACGGACGCCTGGGCGCTGTGCGCCGACGACGGCGTCTGAGGGCCAGCCGTTCCCGTCGTCCGCATGAACACACGAGAGAGAGTCCAATGAGCACGACCATCCGGCGGGACTCCGCCGCGGGCAAGGCCCTGATCCTTGCCGCCCTGCTGACCGTCGCGGTGCCGGGAGCCGCGTACGCCAAAACCGCTGACGTCACCGTCGTCACCCCCGGGGCCACCATGGGCCCCGCGACGCCCTTCACCGGTGTGTCCTCGCACGCCGACTGCCCCGACGGCCTCGTCTCCGGCGGCGGGGCCGACCAGACCATCGGCAACGACGAGATGTCCAACGGCAACCACGTGATGGGCATGGTGCCCAGCGCCGACGGAGCCACCGCGTACACCGACGCGCCCGGGATCGTCGGCACCGACGCCACGCACTGGATGACGTTCGGCGGAAGCGGGAGCCGGAGCAGCGACGCCTTCTCCACCACCCCGTACGCGATCTGCCTGAACAGCAACCTCATCAGGCACACCCAGGTGGTCATGAACAAGGCCCAGGGGCCGTCCGTCGGGCTTTCGTCCAAGCTCGTCACCGCGACCTGCCCGGCCGGCACCGTCCTGATCGGCGGCGGCGCCCGCACCACCCCGGCCGGTGTCGGCAGCCTCAAGCCGATCGCCGGCTTCCCCACCTTCGACGACGCCGAGCACCACTACGGTTCCATCGCGGCGGGTGACGGCGAGCGCGACCCCGACTCCTGGACGGCGGTCGGCGGGATCGGCGGCGGGCGCGGCGCGGACAACATGACCTACGCCTACGCGATCTGCAGCACGGACGACATCGGCCTCGAACACGTCTCCACGACGGTCCGCTTCACCGAGGTCGACGGCCCGAACACGGCCTCCACGGGGCAGACGGCGACGGCCGGCTGCTCCCGCGAGGATGGGCAACTGGTCAGCGGCGGCGCCGCGATCAGCGGTGGCAACGTGACCACGACCGATTTCGGCAAGGCGACCTCGGGCGGCCCCCACCTCAACGGCAGCTTCCCGAGCGACGCCGCAGGCACCCCGGTCGGCGACGGGGCCACCAACCCGTCGTACTGGACGGCAGCCACCCACAGCGGCGGTTCGCCCTCCCAGGGCAGCTACTCGGACGTCTGGGCGCTCTGCCTGGACGTACGACACGGCCACAAGCACTAGCTCCCCGAGCGCCGACTCGGCGGTCCAGAGTTGCGTGCGGGCCGTTCCGATGCGGCACAAAGGCCCCGTACGCGCCGCGGCGCGTGTGCGGGGCCTTCCTCGCCCGGACACCGCCCCGGGACGGGTCCGGGGTTCAGGGCCGGAAGGGGTGAACGGCACTGTCCGAAACTCGATCGACGGGCCCGTGCCCGGTAGGCGGTTCGTCCCTTCCTGGGGCCTCCTGAGCCCTTGCGCCAGGGGGTCGAAAGCCTCTATAAGGTTCCCTGTAGGCATCGGTTGGGATGGCCGGAATGGCATCCATGCCACCGACCAGGGGGACCCTCCACTTCCCGCCGGGAGCACCGTGCGCGCACGCGTACCGACGGAGAACGTGAGGCCATGACCGACAACGACGCCTTTCGCGATGCCATGACCCGTCTCGCGATCGATCCCGCGTTCGCGGAGCAACTCGACGGCGACCCCGACGAGGTCGCACGAAGACTCGGTCTGACGCCCGAGCAGGTCACCGAGCTGCGGCGGCTCCGTGTGGAGTCGAGCGCGACCGACGGGCCCTCCACCCTCGACGCCCGGCTGTCCAAGTCGTCCCTGTTCTTCGGCAACGCGGCCCACGCCCTCGCGGCCCACGACGTGCCCGTCGAGGCGGGCCCGCACGACGCGGCGGACGCCCTGGGCGACTCCCGCGACCTGGCCGGACAGCTCGACGGGACGGCGTCCGACCTCGCCGGCCTGATCGGCGACGCCCACACCGACACGCCCGTCGGCGACGACGGCTCCCTCCTCGGCGACCTCGGAGGGCTGGGCGACACCGGCGAGCTGGGAGACATGGGCGGTCTGGGCGACGCCGGCGACTTCGGCGGTTTCGGGGACGCCGGTGGCTTGGGGGACGCCGGGGGCTTCGGGGACTTCGGCTCCTTCGGTGACGGCGACTCGGGCTTCGGCGAGGCCGGAATCGGCGGCCACGACGGCGGGTTCGGTGACGGGCTCGGCGGTGAGTTCGGCGACGGCTTCGGGGGCGGGCTCGGCGGTGGACTCGGCGACGGCTTCGGCGGCGGGGCCGGGGACGGCTTCGAGGGCGGGCTCGGCGGTGGACTCGGCGACGGCTTCGGCGGCGGGGCCGGGGACGGCTTCGGGGACGGCCACGGCGGTGGACTCGGCGACGGCTTCGGCGGCGGGGCCGGGGACGGCTTCGGGGGCGGCCACGGCGGTGGACTCGGCGACGGCTTCGGCGGCGGGGCCGGGGACGGGTTCGAGGGCGGGCTCGGCGGTGGACTCGGCGACGGGTTCGGCGGCGGGGCCGGGGACGGCTTCGGGGGCGGCCACGGCGGCGGGTTCGGCGGTGGTTTCGGTGACGGAGTCGGCGGCCACGACGGTGGGTTCGGCGGGGGCGGTGCCGAGGGCTTCGGGCACGGTGGCATCTACGCGGAGGGCGACGACGGCGGCTCTGGGGGCGGTGGAGGCGACTCCGGCGGCGGGGGCGGTGAAGGCAGCAGCAGCGAGAACGGCCGCCGGCCCGGCGGTGGCTCCGGCGGCGGGGAAGGCGGCGGGGGCGACGGCGGCGGGGGCGGTGAAGGCAGCAGCAGCGAGAACGGCCGCCGGCCCGGTGGCGGCTCCGGCGGAGGTGAAGGCGGAGGCGGCGGCGGAGAAGGCGGAGGCGACGGTGGAGGCGGCGGCGGTGATGGCAGCAGCAGCGAGAACGGGCGCCGGCCCGGCGGCGGAGGCTCCGGCGGCGGCGACGGAGGCGGCGAAGGCGGCGGCGGCGGCGAGGGGAGTAGCAGCGAGAACGGGCGTCGGCCCGGCGGCGGAGGCCCGGGCGGCGGCGACGGAGGGGGCGACGGCGGAGGCGGTGAAGGCAGCAGCAGCGAGAACGGGCGCCGGCCCGGCAGTGGCGGCACCGGCGGCGGTGAAGGCGGCGGTGGCGACGGCGGCGGTGACGGCGGCAGCAGTGAGAACGGGCGCCGGCCCAGCGGTGGTGGCGGGCGTTCCGAGACTCCCGCTCCCGACTCCGACCACGCGGGCGACGGGCTCGTCCGTCCCGGCCTCGACCGGCTCGGCGACAGTCACCTGCGCGCCACCGGGCCCGGTCACGACGCGCTCGGTGGCCCGGCCGGCGGTTCCTTCGTCACCGGTTCCTGAGGCGTCGGGTCTCTCACCATGCTCTGCCATGCCTGTCGCGTGCACGTGCGGCGCGACTTCCCGTACTGCCTGCGCTGCGGCACCCTGCGCCGCGGCGCGGCACCGACGTCGTTCGCCGCGCCCCGGTTGCGCGGCCTCGACGACCCCGACCTCCTCGTACCGCTGACCGGCGAGACCACCACGTTGGGCCGCGGCGCGGAGAACGACGTCGTCCTGGCGGACGGCAGCGTGTCGCGCCGCCATGCCCGGATCGTCCGTGACGCGTCGGGCTTCCGGGTCGAGGACCTGGATTCGTTCAACGGCACGGCGGTCGCCGGGGCGACCCTGCACGGCGGTTCGGCGCGCCTGGACGACGGCGCCGAACTGTCCGTCGGCGACGTCCGGTTGGTGTTCGAGCAGCCGCGTGACGTGCGGATCGGCTCGCGGACCGTCATGGTCGGCACCCAGCTCACCGAGCTGGCCGCCGGTGTCGTCTCCGAGCCGGACGCGCCGGAGGCGCACGGCCCGCTCACCGCGCGGCCGCGCCGCCGCGGCGGGTGGGCGCTCAAGCAGGTGCCGACGAGCGGCCGCGCGGAGCCGCACTGGGTGCTGAACAACACGCGGACGGGCGCGTATCTCCGGCTCGACGAGCGCGAGGTGTTCCTGTGGAACGCCCTCGACGGCGACGCCACCGTGCGGGACCTGCTCTTCGCGTACGCGGACCGCTTCGGCGAGCTGGCGCTGCCGCGGATCGAGGCCGCGCTCGCGGCGTTCGCGGGCGCCGGGCTCCTGAGCGGTCTGCCGGGGCAGAGCGAGGAGAAGGCGCTCTCCAGGCCGCGCCGGGTGTGGCGGGCGGTGTACCGGGCGCTGCTGAAACTGGAGGTGTCGGTACCGGGACTCGACGGAGTCGTGACCCGGCTGTACGCGGGCGGCGGCTGGCGGTTCTTCACCCGTACCGGAGTGGCGCTGACCTGGCTGTCGCTGCTCGGTGGTCTCGTGGTGTTCTTCGCGGTGGCACAGGGCCGGCAGCACCTCCTCGACTTCGGCGGGTCCGGTGTCTGGGGACCGGTGGCGCTGGCCGTCGGCTACGTCTCGGCGCTGGTGGTGCACGAACTCGCGCACGCCCTCGCGGTGAAGTCGTACGGCCGCAAGGTCAGACGGGGCGGCTTCATGCTGATGATGGGGATGCCGTTCGCGTTCGTGGACACGAGCGACATGTGGTTCGGCACCCGCTGGTCGCGGGTCGTGGTGGCGCTGTCCGGGCCGGTGTCGACGGCCGCCCTGGCGGGCTGGTGCGCCGTGGGCGCGGCCTTCCTGCCGGTGGGGCCGGTCTCGGCCGTGCTGTTCCACCTGGCCTTCGGTCTGTATCTGAACACCCTGTACAACTTCAATCCGCTGATGCCGCTGGACGGTTACCAGGCGCTCACCGACGCCCTGCGCGTGCCGCGACTCCGCGAGGAGGCGAGCGCGTACTTCCGCAAGGGGCTGTGGCGGGACCTGCGCGCGGGCCGCCGGCCGGGGCCTCGGCAGACCGGCATGGCCGCGTACGGCCTCGCGGTGGTCCTCGGGACGTACGGCTTCCTGGTCCTCGCCCTGCTGGCCTGGCGGTCCCGGCTCGGTGAGTGGCTGGACGGGCGGGTGCCCGCACCGTGGGACACGGTGATCGTGGCGGTGGTCGTGGCCCTGGTGGCGTTCCCGGTGTGGGCCGCGCCGGTGCGGTGGCTGGTACGGGTGGTGAAGCGGCGCCGCACGGCGGCGGATGACGGCCGGGCGCGCCCGGCGGACGGGGCGGCCGTGGACGGCGCGCCCCTGGAGGGGACGGCATGAGCGACACACCCACGGCGGATGCCCGTTGGGCGGTTCCCGGTTACGAGGCGGTGCGGACGCTCGGCCGCGGCGCCGGCGGGCAGGTCGTCCTGGCCAGGCACGAGGCGACGGGCGTGCCCGTGGCCGTCAAGTACCTGAGCGAACGGCTGCACGGCGACCGGGACTTCCTGGCCCGGTTCCGCGCCGAGGCGCGGCTGCTCGGCGAGCTGCGGCACCCGTGCGTGGTGCGGCTGTACGAGTACGTGGAGGCCCGGCGGGGTGCGGCGATCGTCATGGAGGCGGTCGACGGGGTGGCTCTGCGCGCGCTGCTGCGCGAGCACGGGTCGACGGGCCCCGAGGCGGCACTGGTGCTGCTCAAGGGCTCGCTGCTCGGGCTCGGCGCGGCGCACGCGGCCGGGGTGGTGCACCGCGACTACAAGCCGGAGAACGTGCTGGTGCGCGCCGACGGTTCGAGCGCCCTCGCCGACTTCGGGATCGCCGTGCGCGCGGGCCGCGAGGCGGAGGCCGCGGGCACTCCCGCATACATGGCGCCCGAGCAGTGGGACGGCGAGCCGGCGAGCCCGGCGGGCGACGTGTACGCGGCGACGGCCGTTTTCTACGAGTGCCTCACCGGCCGGCAGCCGTTCGTCGCCGACGACCTGATCGCCCTGCGGCTCCAGCACCTCCGGGCACCCGTCGAGGTGGCCGGCGTGCCCGAGCCGGTGCGCGATCTGGTGCGTACGGGTCTGGCGAAGGACCCGGCCGACCGGCCCGCCGTCGACGCGTTGCTCGCCGGACTCGAACGCGCCGCCACCGACGGCTACGGAGCGGACTGGGAGGAGCGCGGACGCCGCGGGCTCGGACGGCTCGCCGCCCTGCTCGCCCTGCTGTTCCCGTTCGCGACGACGGGGGCGGTGTACGAGGCGACGCCGGCGCTGACGGTCCTGGGCCGCCTCAGGGGTGTGCTCGGGAAGACGCTGGTCGGTGCGGCCGTCCTGGCCGTGGTCGCGGCGGGTGCGGCGACGGTGGCGAAGGCCGGAACGCCGGAGGACACGACGACGACCGCGGCGCACTCCGTCCCCTCGGGGTCTCCCGCCTCCGGTGCCCCGGCTCCGTCCTCCTCGTCCCTCGCTCCTTCGGACGCCCCGACGCCCAGCGCGTCGCCGTCCGACAGCGCCTCGACCGAACCGGCACCGAGCGACACGACGACGGCACCGGCCACGGACGGCCCGCCGACCACGACCGCACCCGGACCGGGTCCCACCGCCTCCACCGACCCGGCTCCGCCCACGTCGGCCCCGCCCACCACGACCCCGGCGGCGCCGACGCCGGGCACGATCACCCTCGTCATCGGCTCCCTGCGCCGGGGGCCGGGCAGCACGCTGATCGCCGACGTGACCGTCGACACCACCGGCACCGGTCCGCTGACGCTCACGGCGGACTTCTACGTCGACTCGCCCGCCGAGTCGTACGGTTCGCAGTCCCGCCGGCTGTCGGGGAGCACGCAGTACTCCGTGACCTTCGAGGGCGACTTCGCGAACCACCCGTGCCGGGGCACCTGGACCATCGCCGTCAGCAGCAGCCCGGCGTCCCCGGGCGGAACGCGGACGGCCTCCGCCGACGCACCGCCGTGCTGAGCCACCACCGAGGAGAACGAGGCAGGATGAGGCCCCCCTTGACTCCACCGATGTCGCCGACGCCCCCGGCACCGGCCACGGTCGCCGGGCGTGCCCTGTCGGACTGGTCGCGGGACGGCCGGTTCGGCGTCTGGTACGCGCTGGGGCCCGCCGACGCGGACGAACCGCCCCTCGGCGCCCTGCGGATCCATCGCGCCCTGCTCACGCCGAGCGGTGCGCAGGAGCGGCTCACGGCCGCGGTCCGTTCCGTGGCGAAGCTACGGCTGCCGGGCGTGCCGGCCACCGTCGACCTGGTGCGGGAGGCCGGGGACGTGTGGCTGATCGTCGCGCGCCCGCCGGCCCGTACGGTCGCCGACCTGCTCGCCGCGGGGGCGCCCGGGCTCGACGAGGGCAGCGCGGCGAGCGTGCTCAACGAGACCGCGCAGACGCTGCTCGCCCTCCACGCGGCGGGCCTCGCCCACGGTTCGCTCACCCCCGACCACGTGGTCCTCGCCCCGGACGGCACCGCTCAGCTCACCGAGGCGTCGCTGGCCGGTGCTCTGGCCGGGGACGAGGCCTCCGTGGCGTCGCTGGCCGCCGCGCTGCCCGGCGACGAGGCCTCCGTGGCCTCCCCGCAGGGCGCCGACATCGAGGCGTGGGCGGGGCTCGCCCGTACCCTCGGCACGGCCTGGGCCGCGCCCGGCACACCGGCGGCCGAGCTGCTCGCCCGCTGTTCCGCCACGGCCGAGTCCGACGGCCTCGCCGCCGCCCGTACGACACTCACCTCGGGGCGTACGGCGCTGCCCCGGGACTTCCTGCGGAGGACGGCCCTGCGGACGGCGGCGGCCGCCGCCCTGGCGGAACTCGCCGAGCCGCCGGCGTCGGTGGAGGACGCGGAGGCGGATGCGAGGCCGGGCGAGGAGACGGTGCAGGACGCGGGGGCGACGGAGGACACGGCCGCGGACGCCCCCGCCGGCGGCGCCCCCGACCAGCGGGACACCGTCCTCGGCAAGCGCCATGGGAGCGCCGCCGCCACACCCCTCACGCCTCTGCCCGGTGGCGAGGACGACGACGAGATCGTGCTGCGTTTCGGCCCGGGCGTCCCGCGCTCCGAGGAGGAGGCCCTGCGCGCTCTGTGGGCCGTGCCCGCGCCCGTACCCGCCCCCGTGCGCCGGCGGCGCCGGGCCGGACTGCTCGGTGCCTGTGCCGCGCTGGTGGCGGTGGGGGTGGTCCTGTGGCTGCTGCTGCGGCCGTCGACGGGCCCGGAGGTGACGGCGGTCCGGGTCACGGCCCCGCACCAGTTGGCGTGCGGCGGGACCGCCGAGGTGACCGGTGTGGTGACGACGGACGGCCAAGCCGGACCGTTCAGGTACCGCTGGCTGCGCAGTGACGGGCAGCGGTCCGAGGTGCTGACCCGTACGGCCCGGGGTGGCGAGCACGAGGTGCCGGTGCACCTTCGCTGGACCGTCCGCGGCCCGGGCCGGTTCCACGGCACCGCCCATCTCCAGGTGCTGCGCGCGGACGGGACCCCGCTGGAGGCCGAGGCCGCCTTCACGTACGCGTGCGCCGGGTGACGGCCGCCTGAGCCCGTGGCCCCCGCCGCCTCGGGGGCCACGGGCCGGCCATCGCGGCCGCCGGCCCCGCTCTCGTGGAGCGCCGGGTCCGAATGGCGTGCCCTGCAGGGTGTTGGGATGATTTCCTCCGAAAGCCGGAGGACAGTCATGATTCCTGACCAGCACGAGCCCCGGCCGGACGTCCCCCAGGACCGCGAGGTCACGGGGACGGTGGACGCCGAGCCGGCCGCCGGGACCGGGAAGCGCCGCCGGTCGCTCCATCTGACGGTGCCGGGCTGCTGGGGTGCGCTTGTCCTCGCCTGCCTGTCCTTCACCCCGTCGCTGCTGCCCCGCGGCGGCATCCTCCAGGGACTGATCTGCGGCATCAGCGCGGCCATCGGGTACGGGCTCGGTGTGGTCGCGGCGTATGTGTGGCGCGCGTTCGCCGACCGGGAGGCGCGGAGCGCGTCGCACAGGTCGTGGCAGGTCCTGATCGGGTGCGCGATCGTCCTGTTCGGCCTGGCGTTCGGGTTCGGTCAGTACTGGCAGCACGAGATCCGTGGGCTCATGGGGGTCACCGACTACAACGTCCTCGCCACCGTCGCCTCCCCGTTCGTGGCCGCGCTCGTCTTCCTGCTGCTGCTGCTCGCGGGCCGGGGACTGCGGCGCCTGTACCGATGGTTCGCCCGCCTCCTCCGCCGCTGGATCGGCCCGCGCGCGGCGCGGGTGGTCGGCTGGGTCGTGGTGGCGGCCCTCGCGTGGTCCGTGGTCAGCGGGGTGCTGATCGGCGGCTTCGTGAACGCGACCAACGAGGCGTTCTCGCTGCGGGACAACGAGACTCCCGAGGGCGTGCACCAGCCCACGACCACCCTGCGGTCGGGCGGACCCGGCTCGCTGGTGCCGTGGAACACGCTCGGCTACCAGGGCCGGGCCTTCACCGGCAGCGGTCCGTCGGCCCGGGACATCGGCGCGTTCACCCACCGCCCGGCGCAGGAACCGGTGCGGGCCTACGCCGGGCTCCAGACCGCCGACGACGCGGAGGCCCGCGCCGAGCGGGCCGTCGCGGACCTCGAACGGGCCGGAGGCTTCGAACGCGCGAACCTGCTCGTCATGACCACCACCGGAAGCGGCTGGGTCGACCCGGCCGCCGTGGACTCGTTCGAGTACCTCGGCGACGGCGACTCGGCCACCGTGGCGATGCAGTACTCGTACCTGCCGTCGTGGCTCTCCTATCTCGTGGACCAGTCCAAGGCGCGCGAGGCCGGCCGTGAGCTCTTCGACGCGGTCTACGACGTCTGGTCCAAGCTGCCGCAGGACCAGCGTCCGCGGCTGTTCGTGGCGGGCGAGAGCCTCGGGTCGTTCGGCGGCGAGACGGCCTTCAGCGGCGAGTACGACCTGCGCAACCGCACCGCCGGCACGCTCTTCGCCGGCCCACCGAACTTCAACACCCTGTTCCGCGAGTTCAGCGACCACCGCGACGCGGGGAGTCCGGAGATCGAGCCCGTCTACAAGCAGGGGCGGACCGTGCGGTTCACCGACGACCCGACGACCGCGAGCCCTCCGGCGGACCAGCCGTGGAACGGTACGCGGGTGCTGTACCTCATGCACCCGTCCGATCCGATCGTCTGGTGGAGCCCCGCGCTGGCTCTCTCCGAGCCCGACTGGATCGGCGAGGCGCCCGGCAGCGACGTGCTCGAAGGGATGGTCTGGATCCCCTTCGTCACCTTCTGGCAGGTCACCGCCGACCTGCCGTTCGCCACCGGCGTCCCGGACGGCCACGGTCACACGTACAAGGCCGCCTACGTCGACGGGTGGAACGCCGTCATGCGGCCGACGGACTTCACACCGCAGGACGTGGACCGGCTGCGGGACGTCATCCAGCCGGATCACTGACCGCCGTGCGCGCGGCGCGGCCGCGCGGTCAGCGCAGCTGGAAGCCGACGACGTAACCGAGCGCGTTGACCGCCCAGTGCAGCCCCATCGGGGCCAGCAGACTGCCGCTGCGGCGTCGCAGCTCACAGAGCAGGACGCCCGACAGCGCGGTGAACAGGACGGCGCCCACGACCGCGAGGACGGAGCCGAGCACGGAACCTCCGAGGACAGAGGTGAGCACGGGCTTCGCGCTCGCCAGGTGCAGGGACGGCAGGACGTGCCACAGGCCGAACAGCACACTCGACACGGCGGTCGCCCAGACCGCCCCACGGGCCCGGCACACCAATCCGTACAGCACTCCGCGGAACGCGATCTCCTCCACCAGGACCGTGCCGACGGGCACCACCAGGAGAACGCGCGTCAGCACGTCGCCCCCGGTCATCGCGTCGTACCGCCGGTCCTCGAACAGCGGGCGGGTGGCCGGGAGCAGTGCCCCGAGGGCGTAGACGACTCCGACCAGCCCTGTCAGGGCCAGCCCCCACACGGCCCCCCGGGCCAGGGTCCCGCGCGCCAGGCCCGCGTCGGCCAGAGTGCCGCCCGCCCAGCGGAGGACGGCGAGCAGCAGGACGCCGACCGCGACGGCCGTCGCCAGGCGGAGCGCGCCGGTCCACTGGTGCAGGAGCACATTGGCCGTGACGAGTACGGCGACCACGAGCGCCACGGCCGGCCAGGTGCCGATCGGCCCGCGCCATCGGTTGCGCGGCCGCCCGCCCCCGTTCCTCCCCCGCTGACGCGTCACGCTTACGTCACGAACGGTCGTGCTTGAGCGAGTCCTTGAAGCCTTCGGCACGGTGGCGGATGCTCTGCATCTTCTTCCGGATCTTGACCTTCGCCTGGTCCGTTCTGCCCTCGGACTCGAGACGCTCGTCGCCGGTGATCTTTCCGGCGATCTCCTTGAATCGGGCCTTGGCCATGTCCATGGCCCTGTTCTTGTCCATCATCCCTCCGTGGGATCGCTTCCCCAGGTCCACGGTAGGTTCCGGCGCGGCAGAGCGCTTGTCCTGCGGTGACGGGAGGCGACGGGAGGCGACGGCCGGACGGAGGACGCACACTGAGGGGGAGCCACCAGCCGCCCGGATGATCCCCGTGATCCACCGGGCGACCGGGGAGGAGGACACATGGCCACGTCGCAAGGACCCACACCCGCCTCCGCTGCCGACACGGCGGACCCGGCGGACCAGCTGGCGCGTCTCGGCGGTTCCTGGGTCTGGCTCCTGGGCGCGGCGATGGCGACGCTCGTGCCGGGCATCCTGGCGCTCGTCTGGCCGGACGTGACCCTGCACGTCCTGGCCGTGCTCATCGGCCTGTACCTTCTGGCGGCCGGTGCGTTCCGTTTCGTCGCCGTGTTCGGCCAGGGCTCCGGCGGGGAACGGGTGGCCGGCCTGATCGTCGCCGTCCTGTACGTCCTGGGCGGGGTGCTGTGCCTGCGGAACCCCCTGCAGACGATCGCCGCGCTGTCGCTCATCGTCGGTGCCGTCTGGCTCGTGACCGGCATCTTCACCCTGTACACCGCGATCGCCACCAAGAACATGCCGCACCGTGGCGTCGTCATGGCGATCGCCGCGCTGGGCATCGTCGCGGGCATCGTGGTCCTGGCTCTGCCGACCGAGTCCGCGCGGGCCCTGACCAGACTCCTCGGCCTGTGGCTCGTCCTCATGGGCCTGGCCGAGACGGCGGCCGCCCTGGCCTGGCGGTCGACCCTGCGCCGGGCCGGCGTCACAGGGAACGACACGGCGGGCACCCCGCGCCACGACACGTCGGGGCCGGTCGTCTGACGCCCCACGCCCGAGGAATCGACAGGAATCGAGGCACCCCATGGCCGCCACGCACTCCTCACACCCGGTCGACACGACGAAACAAGCGTGGGCGGGCGGGCTCACCGTCTTCGCCGCCGTCATGCTCGGCCTCACCGGCCTCGTCGGAATCTTCCGGGGCATCATGGCGATCTCCGAGGACGAGGTCTTCGTCGCGACGCCCAACTACGTCTACAAGTTCGACCTGACGTCGTGGGGCTGGATCCACCTCGTCATCGGTGTCATCGCCGTCCTCGTGAGCTTCGGGCTGTACCGGACGTCCACGTGGGCACGCGTGGCCGGCGTGGCCATCGCCGCGCTCCTCATCGTCGCGAACTTCATGTCCCTGCCGAACTACCCGGCCTGGTCGATCATCGTGATCGCCATGTCCGTGGTCGTCATCTGGGCGCTGTGCGCGGTGCGGCGCGAGCCGCAGTAGACCGTCGCCGGCCGGGGCTCCCCCCGAAGCCGACCACGGCTCCGGGGCCTCACCGCCCCGCGGTGAGGCCCCGGAGCAGGACGAGGTCCACGTCCAGCAGGCTGTCGACCACCGTCCGCCCCGGTGCCGTGGGGACGGGGATCAGGGAGGGGACAGCCAGGACCGTGCACTCCGCCGCCTCCGCGGAGGCCACGCCCGCGAGGCTGTCCTCGATCGCCACGCAGGCGGCCGGAGCGGCACCCAGGGCTGTCAGCGCCGCCAGGTACGGGTCGGGGAAGGGTTTCGTGCGCGGCGTCTCGCCGGCGGCGACGGTCGTGCCGAACCGGTGCCGCCCCAGCGCGGCGAGGACGGTGTCCACCACGGAGCGGGGCGAGGCCGAGACCAGGGCGGTGGGCACGCCGGCCGCGCCCAGGGCCGCCAGCAGGCGTTCGGCCCCCGGGAGGGGGACCACCTCGGCGCGCACGAGCCGGGTGAAACGGCGCTCCAGGGCCGCCGCGAGCCGGGAGGGCTCGGTGCGGCCGGGAGCACGGGAGACGAGGTGGGCCGCGGTGTCCTCGATCGCGCGGCCGACGACGTACGGGAGGTCCGCGTCCGTGAGCGCGAGGCCGAGGTCCAGGCATTCCTCCTCCACCGCCCGCCGCCAGAGGCGCTCGGTGTCGACGAGCGTGCCGTCCATGTCGAAGAGGACGGCCTGGAGTTCTGTGGGCACGGAATTCCCCTGTCGTGTCGGGCGTACGCGTGTCACGAGCCCGCCCGGAGGGTGAACCGGAGGGTGCGGATCTCGAAGGGGCGCAGCGTGAGGGGCAGCGCTGTGGTGTCCGGTGTCCCCGGCCGGATGGGCTCCGAGCCTGCCAGGGGGCGTTCGAGGAGGTCCGTCTCGGTGACGGTGTCCCACGGGGCGGAGAGCTCCAGAGCGGTCCGCGCGCGACCGCCGTGGGCTTCGTAGAGGCGGACGACGATGTCGCCGGAGCGGTCGTCGGCGAGTTTCACGGCCTCGATCACGACGGCGTCGTCGTCCGCGGTGACGAGCGGGACCACCGCCGCCGCGGCCCCTGCCACCGTGCGCTCCGGGAGGTTGAAGGCGTAGCCCTCGCGGACCGCGTCGGCGATGTCGGCGCCCAGGACGAGGCCGTACCGCAGGCGGTGGCTTCCCTGGTCGGCGTCCGGGTCGGGGAAGCGGGGGGCGCGGAGCAGGGAGAGGCGAACGGTCGTGGTCGTGCCGCCGTCCCGGCGTACGTCCCGGGTGAGGTCGTGGCCGTAGGTCGAGTCGTTGACGAGGGCGGCGCCCCAGTCGTTCTCGCCGACGTGCAGATAGCGGTGGGCGCAGATCTCGAACTTGGCCGCGTCCCAGCTGGTGTTGGTGTGGGTGGGGCGTTTGACGTGTCCGAACGGGATCTCGGCGCTGGAGTGGTCGGCGCGCAGGTCCAGGGGGAAGGCGGCCTTGAGGAGCTTCTCCTTCTCGTGCCAGTCGATCATGGTGTCGATGTCGAGCCGACGGGAGTTCTCGCGCAGCGAGAGGAGCTGTTCGATCCGGGAGTCGCCGAAGGTCCTGACGATCCGGACGCCGTCCGGTTCGGCGCGCAGGTCGTCGGCGTCGGTGAGGTCGTGGACGGTGTTGCGGTAGAACTCGTCGACGTCCCAGGCGTCGTACTCGTTGGGGAAGTCCTGGTGCAGTTGGAGGAGGTTGGCCACGGCGCCCGGGGCGAGGGCCTCGCGGCCGGCGGTCAGGTCCAAGGCCGAGGTGACCAGGCCGCGGGCGTCGATCACGATCCTCACGAGACCGTTGTCGAGGACGAAGCCGTCTCCGGAGCGCACCGGCTCGACCGGCCGGCCGACCGAGGTGGTGCGTACGGACGCGCCGAGGGCCGGGGCGTCGCCGCGGGCGTGCGGCGCGGAGTTGAAGACGACGGTCCGCTCTCCCTCGCCGGCCAGCGCGCGCTGCGCCGCGGAGACGATCCCGTCCAGCTCGCCGAGGACCTCGGCGTAGGTCTGCTCGGCCTCGCGGTGCACCCAGGCGATGGAGGAGCCGGGCAGGATGTCGTGGAACTGGTGCAGGAGGACGGTCTTCCAGAGCCGGTCGAGTTGTTCGTACGGATACGGGAAGCCGCCGCGCACGGCCGCCGTCGCCGCCCAGAGTTCGGCTTCGCGCAGCAGGTGCTCGCTGCGCCGGTTGCCCTGTTTGGTGCGCAGCTGGCTGGTGAGCGTGCCGCGGTGGAACTCCAGATAGAGCTCGCCGACCCAGACGGGGGCGTCGGGGTACTCGGCCTCGGCGCGGGTGAAGAACGCGGCGGGCGTCTCGACGACCACCCGGGGCGAGCCCTCCAGGTCTCCCAGGCGCGCGGCGCGGGCGATCATCTCGCGGGTGGGACCGCCGCCGCCGTCCCCGTATCCGAAGGGGAGGAGCGAGCTGTTGGCCGCTCCCTTGTCCTGGAAGTTGCGCACGGCGTGGGCGAGTTCGGCGCCGGTGATCTCGGCGTTGTAGGTGTCGACGGGTGGGAAGTGGCTGAAGATCCGGCTGCCGTCGATGCCCTCCCAGCGGAAGGTGTGGTGCGGGAACTTGTTGGTGGTGTTCCAGGAGATCTTCTGGGTGAGGAACCAGCGCACGCCCGCCAGCTTCATCAGCTGGGGCATGGCCGCGTTGTAGCCGAAGGTGTCGGGCAGCCACATCTCCTCTGTCTCGACGCCGAACTCGTCGAGGTAGAAGCGCTTGCCGTGGATCAGCTGACGGGCGAACGCCTCGCCTCCGGTGATGTTGGTGTCGGGTTCCACCCACAGACTGCCGACGGGCAGGAACTGGCCGCTCTTCGCCTTCTCCTGGACGCGGGCGTACACCCCGGGGCGCTTCTCCTTCAGCCAGGCCAGCTGCTGGGCCTGGGACATGGCGAAGCGGAAGTCCGGATGGCCGTCCATGAGGTGGGTGACGTTGGAGAGCGTGCGGGCGACCTTGCGGACGGTCTCGCGCAGCGGCCACAGCCACGCGGTGTCGATGTGGGCGTGTCCGACGGCGGAGACGCGGTGGGCGCTCGGCGCGGCCGGGGCCGACAGGGCCGGCCGGAGGATCTCGCGGGCGGCGGGAGCACTGGCGGACACCGCCTGGAGGTCGACGGCGTCCAGGGCCTTGTCGATGGTCCCCAGGAGCTGCCAGCGGCGGGGGTCGGCCTCCGGGAGCGCCAGCATGAGTTCGCCGAGCACGTCGAGGTCCTGGGCGAGTTCCCAGACCTGGGTGTCGAAGACGGCGAGGTCCAGGCGGAGCAGCCGGTAGAGCGGGTCGCCGGGGTTGCCGCCGCCGGTCGTCCACGGGGGTGGGCCGCCGAGCGGGGTCGGCATGTGGCTGTCGCAGAGGGCCGGGTTGGCGGCGGCCTCGATGTAGTACGTGAACTCCTCGCCGCCCTGGGCCGGGTCGGCGACCGGCACCCAGGCGTTGCGGGGGTTGAGTGCCTTGAGCACGGTCCCGTCGGGCCGGTACACCAGGCCCTCGGTGGAGAAGCCGGCGCCGGTGACGTCGAAACCGAGGTCGAGGACGGCTTCGACGCGCTGTCCGGCCCACTCCTCGGGAACCCGGCCGGTGATCTTGAACCAGCTCGTCGACCAGGCCGGTCCCCATCGGTGTCCGACCTGGACCGGCCGGTACGGCGCTGCCAGGCCGGCGGCGACCGGCACCGGTTCGCCGGGGGCGTTCCAGATCTCGGCCCGGAGGGGGACGGTCCGGGCGTGCACGGTCGGTCGGATGCGCTCCGTGAGCACCCTCTTGAGGCGTTGCTCGATCAGGCGTCGCTTGCTGTGCATGGGATTCTCCGGGCGGGTGTCAGTCCTCGACGATGCCGAGGTCGGGCCGGTCCCGCAGTTCGACGGTACGGGACGCGGTGGCGTGGAGTTCGAGGACGGTGATCTCGTTGCGGCCGGGGCGCAGGGCCGGCGCGGGTACGTACAGGGTGGCCTGCGGGCCCCGGGACCAGTAGCGGCCGAGCGGGAAGCCGTTGACCCAGGCGTGTCCCTTGGTCCAGCCGTCCAGGGCGAGGTAGCCGTCGGCGGGCCGGTCGACCTCGAAGGTGCCGCGGTGGAGGGCCGGGCCCGCGACGGGTGCGGCCGGGGTGAGGGTGAGGCCGTCGAGGCGGTCCAGCGGCAGCGGGCTGCTGCTCCACCGCGCGAGCTCCGCGCCGTTGACGGTGACCTGGCCGAGCAGGCCCTTGCGGTCGTGGATGCCGGGTCCGTAGTTGACCCGGCCCTGGTTCTCCACGAGGACGGTGAGGCGGGCGCCGCTCCTGGGCGAGACGAAGCCGAGGGCGTGCTCGTGGTTCTCCCGTTCCAGGACGCCGACGGGCTGGCCGTCGACGAAGACCTGGGCCCGGTCGCGGACCTCGCCCACCCGCAGCAGGGCCGGCCCGGCGGTCGGCAGTTCCGCCTCGTACAGCACGAAGCCGAAGGACTGGCCCAGGTGTTCCATGGTGAGCGGGTGGCCGGCGAGGACCGGCTGTCCGAACAGGTGGGTCTGGTCGAACAGGCCGCCGGACGCGTCCAGCTCGACGACGGTCGGGGTGAGCTTCGGAGCGGGTGCCGGGACCGGTTCGTCGGGGACGGGCGCGTGGCGGGCGATGACCTCGCGGAACGCCTCGTACTTGGGGGTGGGGTCGCCGGCTTCGTCGAGGAGGGCGTCGTAGTCGTAGGAGGTGCCGGTGGGGCGGTAGGTGCCCTTGTCGTTGGCTCCGTTGGTGCATCCGAAGTTCGTACCGCCGTGGAACATGTAGATGTTGACGGAGGCTCCGGCGGCGAGCAGACGGTCGAGGTCGGCCGCCGCGTCCGCGGCGTCGCGGGTGGTGTGGACACCGCCCCACCGGTCGAACCAGCCGATCCAGAACTCCGAGCACATCAGCGGCCCGGAGGGCTGGAGCCGGCGCAGCTCGGCGAGCCCCGCGTCGACCCGGCTCCCGAGGTTCACGGTGCGCAGGACGCCGTCCAGGCCGCCGCGGGCGAGGTCGCCGGGCTGGTCGCAGGTGAAGAGGGGGACGTCGACGCCGTGGGTGCGGAGCAGGCCGGCGAGGTCGGAGAGGTAGCCGGCGTCGTCGCCGTGGGCCCCGTACTCGTTCTCCAGCTGCACCGCGATCACCGGCCCGCCGGCGGAGGACAGGTAGGTCTTCAGCGGCGGGAGGAGCGCGGCGAGGTAGCCGTCGACGGCGGCCAGGAAGCGCGGGTCGCTGCTGCGCAGCTCGATGCCGTCCTCGGCGAGCAGCCACGAGGGCAGGCCGCCGCCCTCCCATTCGGCGCAGATGTACGGGCCGGGCCGCAGGAGGACGTGCAGGCCCTCCGCGGCGGCGAGGTCGAGGAAGCGGGGCAGGTCGAGACCTCCGTCCGTCCGGAACTCACCGGGCCGGGGGGCGTGGAGGTTCCAGGGGACGTAGGTCTCGACCGTGTTGAGACCCAGCAGCCTCGCCTTGTGGAGCCTGTCGGCCCACTGTTCCGGGTGGACGCGGAAGTAGTGCAGTCCGCCCGAGATGATGCGGAACGGGTGGTCGTCGAGACGGAAGCCGTTCTCGGCGATCTCCAGTCGAGGCATGCCGGGATGCTCCTAGGTGTGCGTACGGGTGCGGAGGTGAGGGTCAGGCGAGGGGGCGGCAGAGCACGGCGTCCGGGACGCCGTAGTGCAGCCACTTCCAGGTGTGGGCGACGCCGGCGAGGTACTCGTTGTCGGCGCACTGGCCCTTGTAGTAGCCGGGGGCCCAGTCACTGGCGTTCGAGCCTCCGGTGGCGGGCCGGTTGTCGCCGTGGTCGAACCAGAGCACGCGGTTCGAGGTGGGCAGGGAGGCCGCGGCGGGGGCGCAGAGGAGTGCGGACATCGCGTTGCCGTTCACGCTGTAGCCGACGGCGAACGTGTTCCTGGGGCACTCCAGCTTGTTGTAGCCGGAAGCCCAGTCGCCGTTCGTCACGTACCGCTCGTCGGTGACGACGGTCCAGGCTCCGCTGCCCTTCGCCGGCTGCCCCGCGTCGGTGCACAGGCCGCGGCTGTCACTGCGGCCGAGACCGACCAGGCGCTGGGTGTCGGGGCAGTTGCCCTTGCGGTTGCCCGGTGACCAGTCCGGCTTCGCCAGCATGGTGGCGGAGACGTTGTAGTCGGCGTAGTCCAGGTTCAGCATGTTCCAGCGCGGGGTCTGCGCGACCTGGCCGGTCCTGCCGGGGGCGTTGACCAGCTTGTTCCAGGCGGTGGTCCGCCAGTCGCCGGAGTCCATGACGCCGAGCCGGGTGCCGTCCGCGGCGTAGTTGACCATGGCCCAGTTGTCCTGCGGCTTGCCGCTCGCGTCGGTCCAGCCGACGAGCGGCCAGATGGCGAAGTCGCTGTCGTTGTTCACCATGATGTCGGTGAAGCGGGCGAACCAGTCCTGTTCCAGGGCGTCGGTCGATCCCCGGCCGCCGACACCGAACTCGCTGATCCACACGGGCGCGGTGAAGTGCTGGCCGGACCGGGTGACGAACAGGGCCTCGTCGTCGACGGCCCGGACGAGCTCCGCGGGGGTGAGGTCGTGGTAACGCGGGTCGTGGGTCTCACCCGTGCCGGTGGCGCCGGTGTGGTGGGGGCCGGTGTAGCCGTAGAAGTGGGCCGAGTAGACGAGTTTGTCCGAGCGGATCAGTGTGTTGGACAGGGTCGCGACCGGGGTCAGCATCGGGCGGCCGTGGCTGGTGAGGTCGGTCGGGATGCCCTGCCAGTTGATGCCCTCCATGACGATCAGCAGGTCGGGGTCGGCCTGGAGGATCTTGTTCCCGGCCTCTTCCAGGGCCTTGTTCAGGTCGTGGTCGTCGCCCCACCCCCAGTTGGAGTCGTTCCAGGTGTCGCGGCGGACCTCGTTGCGCAGGTCGGCGCCGACGACGCGCTTGTTGTTCTGGTAGCGCTTCGCCAGGAACACCCAGTCGTCGATCCACTGCTGGGTCGACTGGCCGCTGTTCCAGCGCTCGTTGCCGTCCAGGCCGCAGCAGAAGCGGTAGCTGGTGGTGTGGTTGTTGAGGATGACGGCGAAGCCGTCGGCGGTGAGGCCGTCGATCACGGAGTCGAGGACCTGCAGCGGGGTCTTGCCCCGGAGCTGCGGGTTGGCGGTGACGGCCGCGTCGGGGACCGGGGTCGTGTCGTGCACCAGGGCGTTGGCGAACGGCAGGCGGATGCTGTTCAGGCCCAGGGCGTGGAAGTCGCTCAGGATCTGGGCCAGCGGCTTGCGGTCCAGGCCGAGCGGGATGTTGTGCGAATTCTGGTCGGCCTGGTGGTTCGTGACGTCGTTGACGTCGCCGCTGCCCTCCCAGGTGCCCTGGGCGCCGGCCCAGTTGCCGGACTTGAGTTTGAACCGCTCGCCGTTCGCGTCGACGACGTACCGGCCGCGGGTGGACAGGGGGGCGGTCCACGAGGCGGCGAGCTGGGCGCCGGTGAGGACCTGGGGAGGCACGGCCGCTGGCTCCGCCGCGGTGGCGGCGGTGGGGGCGAGGGTGCCGAGGAGGAGCGCGGACGACATGGCGAGGGCCGCTGTGGCGTGCCGGAGCACGGTGGTGCGAGGTGTCACGGGGACTCCTTGCGGATGGGGGGACGTTGTACCTGCCTTGTACGTGGTGCCGTGAGGTGCGGTGGTGCCGTGAGGTGCGGTGGTGCCGTGAGGTGCGGTGGTGCCGTGTGCGGGGGTGGTGCGTGGTCGTGCCGTGCGCGGTGGTGCGGTGGTGCGGTGGTGCGGTCCGGGGGTCAGCCCTTCAGGCCGCTGGTGGCGATGCCCTCGACGATGTAGCGCTGGGCGACGACGAACATGACGACCAGGGGCGTGATGGTGACGACGGCGCCGGCGAACAGGCCGGGCAGGTTGATGGTCTGCGAGGTGAGGAAGGTGGACAGCGCGATCTGCGCGGTCCAGGCGGACGGGTCCTGTCCGATGACCAGCGGCCACAGGAAGGAGTTCCAGCTGTCGATGAAGGACAGCGCGCCGAGCGAGGCCAGCATGGCCCCCGAGCTCGGCAGGGCGATCCGGCGGTAGAGACCCAGCCAGCCGAGGCCGTCGAGCCGTCCGGCGTCTTCGATCTCGCTCGGGAACTGCAGGTAGAAGTTGCGGAACAGCAGCACCGCGAACGGATTGAAGAGGCCGGGCACGATGAGGCCCCACAGTGTGTTCACGCCGCCCATGGAGCCGACGACGACGAAGGTCGGTACGAAGGTGACCGAGCCGGGGATCATCAGCGTGGCCACGATCAGGGCGAGCACCACACCACGTCCCGGGACCGGGATCCGTGCCAGGGCGTAGCCGGCGGCGGAGGCGAGGAGCGTGGACACCGGTGCGGTGACGGCGGCGACGAGGAGCGAGTTGCCGAGGGCCGGGCCCATGGAGACGGCGGGGTCGTCGAAGAGGGCGGTGAAGTTCTCGAAGTGCATCGTCGAGGGCCACCAGGTCCACTCGGGCGACGTCAGCCCCTGGGAGTCCATGAGGGCGTTGCGGAGCATCAGGTAGAAGGGGGCGAGGAAGGCCGCGGTGAGGAGGCCGACGAGCAGGCCGCGCGCGCCGAGGCGCACGGATCGGGTCAGTGCGGGCGGGGTGGTCATGCGCTTCTCATTCTCCGCTCCTGCCGAAGCCGGTGAACCGTCCCTGGATCAGGGTCACTCCGACGATGAGGGCGGTGAGCACGAACGCTCCGGCGGAGCCGAGGCCGTAGTTCTGGCTGCCCATGGCGGTGTCGTAGAGGTGGACCAGCGGGGTTCGCACGGGGGCGGTCCCGGTTCCCGAGAGCCCGCTGTTGAACAGGTTGTAGAACTCGTCGAAGGCCTGGAAGGCGGCGATGAACAGCAGCATCAGTACGGCGACGGAGGTGTTGCGCAGCATCGGCAGGGTGATGCCGGTCAGCAGCCGCCGGCCCTTGGCACCGTCGAGTGCGGCCGCCTCGTACACCTCCGTGGGGATGGCCTGCAGTCCGGCGAGGAAGAGCACCATGTAGAAGCCGACCTGGAGCCACAGCCGCAGCGTGACGAGCGCGATCCAGTACAGCGGCGGCGACGTGGTCTGGAGCCAGGCCACCGGCTCCGCGCCGAACCATCCTCCGATCGTGTTGGCGATGCCCGCCGGCAGGCCGTTGAAGAGGGACATCTTCCACAGCAGTGAGGCGGCGACGTACGAGACGGCCGCCGGGATGAGGAAGGTGGTACGGAACAGGGCCCGGCCCCGCCTGATCCTGTGCACGAGCAGGGCGAGTCCGAGTGAGGCGGCGAAGGTGAGCGGCACGATGAAGGCGGTGAACAGCAGGATCTGGACCAGTGAGGTGCGGAAGGCCTGGTCGGTCAGGAGGGTCCGGTAGTTGTCGAGTCCGATCCAGTGGCCGAGGGCGATGGTGCCGCGTGCGTCGCTGAGGCTGAGCAGGAAACTCCAGCCGATCGCGACGTACTTGAAGATGCCGAGCCCGATCAGCGTCGGCGCCGTGAGCAGGACGAACGCGATCCAGCCGGAGCGGCCGGCGCGGGGCCCACCGGCGCGGGCCCGGTCGGCGCGGGCCCTGCCGGGGCGGGCCCTGCCGGGGCGGGCGCCCCGCGGGGTGACCGCGGGGCGCCCGGTGTGCTCGGGCTCCAGGGTGGTGGGGTTGGCCGAGTTCATCGGTGTCACCGGCCGAGCTGCTTGTCGATCTCGCTCTGGGCCTTCTTCACCGCGTCGGCGAGGAGGGTGGCCGGATCGCCCTCTCCCCCGACGATCTTCGCCGCGGCCGCGTTGAAGGTGCTGCTCACGGCGGAGTCCCAGGTGCCCGGGTTGTGCTTCCCGTGCTTCGCCGCCAGTTCCACGGTCTCCTTGGCGGTGCCGGTGGAGAGCTTGTCCGCGGTCGCCGCCACGGAGGTGCGCGGCGGCACGTGGAAGCCGTAGCTCTCGGCGAAGTCCTTCTGCAGGTCGGCCTGCTCGACCCACAGCCACTTGACGAACTTCTTGGCCGCGGCCAGGTTCTTGCCCTTGGCGTTGACGCAGCTCGTCCAGCCGCCGACGCGGACGACGGGAACGCCGCCGGCCTTGAAGGCGGGCCACGGCAGGACACCGAAGTCGTCGCCGAGCGCGTCCGCGATCGCGGGCATGGCCCACAGGCCGCACCACTGCATCGGTACGACGCCCTGGGTGAAGGCGGCCGGGTCCCACCAGTCGGTGGTGAAGCCGAGGAGCAGCGACTTGTCGTCGTGCAGGCGCTTCAGGGCCGTGATCGCCTCCAGCGACTGGGCCGATCCGAACGCGACCTTGCCGTCGGGGGTCACCAGGTCGCCGCCGTTGGACCAGACGGCGTTGCTCGGGGAGTCGCCGATGCCGTCGTTGCCGACGAACAGGCCCTTGTTCTTCTTCGTGGTCAGGGCCTTCGCCGCGGAGACGAGGCCGTCGAAGGTGGTGGGCGGGGTGATGCCGGCCTTGGTGAGGACGCTCTTGCGGTAGTAGAGCATGATGACGTCGTCGATCATCTTGACGCCGTAGAGCTTGCCGTCCACGGTGACCGAGCTGATGGCGTTGGCGTTGAAGTCGCTCTTGGCGCTGCCGTACACGTCGTCGAGGGCGGCGATCTGGCCGCCGCGGGCCATCCGCTCGCTGAAGTCGCCGATCTCGAAGACGTCGGGGGCCCCGTCGGTCAGCAGGGTGGCGTTGAGCTTGGCCGCGTAGTCGCCGGGCACCCAGGTCACCTTGACGGCTATGTCCGGGTTGGCCTTCGTGAAGGCGGTGGCGTAGCGGAGCACGGCCTGCTGTGTGCCCGCCTCGCCGTAGGCGTGGTACCAGACGTTGAGGGTGGTCTTGGCGCCCGAGGAGGAGGCGCCCGTGGGGTCGGTGCTGCAGGCGGTCGAGAGGACCGATCCCGCGGCGACGAGCAGCGATCCGGTGAGGAATCCGCGTCGGCTAAGCTCTGGTCTGCGTGCGCTCATGTCGCAAATCCTTCTGTGAGGGTGTGTGTACGGGGCGGATGTGCTCCCTGGTCGGCGCCTTCGCATGTGCTTGCCGGCAGTGGAGGGCGACGGCCAGGGAGTGGTACGCGACGGCTGCGGGGATGCTCAGCCGGCGCCGATCGTGGTGGTGGCCGCGGGCTGGGGGAAGAGAGCCTGGATGGCCACGGCGGCTCCGCCGCGGGCCCATTCCTCCCAGGGCAGCGGGCGGAGCGACAGCGGGCACCGGGAGGCCGCTCCGAAGGCGTGTGCGGCGTACGCCTCCTGGATGTGGCGGCTGAACAGGTCGTAGGCGTCGACGCCTTCGCCGCTGACGACGACACGCTCCGGTCCGACGAGGTTCACGAGCGTGGAGATGCCGACGCCGATGGCACGTCCGGCGCGGGCGAAGGCCTCGCGGGCTTCGGGACGGCCCTCCCGGGCCATGTCGACGACCTCGTGGAAGGTGAGGCGGGGGTTCGCCGCGGCCTCGCGGACCGTCGCGAGGATCACGTCGGTCGAGGCGATCGCCTCGACACAGCCGCGCGCCCCGCAGCGGCAGCGCGGTCCGGTCACATCGACGCAGATGTGACCGACCTCGCCGGCGACGCCGTAGGCCCCGCGGAGCAGGTGCCCGTTGACGACGAGGGCGGAGCCGATGCCCGAGCCGATGGTGACCAGCGCGAAGTAGCCGGTTCCGATGCCTTCGCCGAACCAGTGCTCGGCGACGGTCAGGGCCCTGACGTCGTTCTCGACGGTGACCATCAGGCCGGTGGAGGCGCGGAGCAGTTCGGCGAGCGGGACGTCGCGCCAGCCGAGGAGTCCGGAGTGGCGGAGCCTGCCGCTGTCGCGGTCCACGTCCCCGTTCACGGCGACGCCCAGGTGGCGCGTACGGTCCCGGAACGCGGGGTCGGCGTCGAACAGTTCGTCGACCAGCTCGGCCACGAGCGCGGCCACGGCCTCGGGGGTGCACACGTCGAGCGGACGGGCGGCCGTGGCCCGTATCCCGGCCCGCAGATCGCACACGGCGCCGAAGACCTGGTCGGAACTGATCTTCACTCCGATGAAGAACTCCCGGTCGGGAGCGACCGCGAGCGGGTTGACCGGCCGTCCGGCACCGGGTGCGGTGCGCTCCGGCGGGAGTTCGTACAGATAGCCGTCGTCGATGAGCGGCCTGGCGGCCTTGGTGACCGCGGTCGAGGAGAGCCCGGTGCGGCGTGCCAGTTCCACTCTGCTGAGAGGTCCCTCCGCGAGGAGGAGGGCGAGGACCGCGGTTTCGGCGGGCGCACTGACCAGCGGCTGGGGGTGATGTCGAAACACGGGTGCAACATAGAGCAAATAAATAACTTCTTCCAGTATTGATTTAGGAGTTGGGGCCGCCCTACGCTCGGGCCCGCCTCCGTGGCCAACTCTGGGCCTCGGACGGCGACTTCATCGGCGCTCTGTTCATGTCGCCCTGGATAAGACCCTGTTCCTCTCCGCACGTCAGGGGATCCATCCGTGCTCGCCACGCTCCCGCCCATCACCTTCGATCCCGACCTCGGCCTCGCGGTCCTGCGCACGCCGAACAGCGTGTACGCGCTCCGCGTAGGCTCCGACGGCAGTCCCCGGCACCTGTACTGGGGTGCGCCGCTCGGCACGGACACCCTGGCCGCGCTGCCGGAGGGGGCCTCCCCCGCCGCGAGCAGCTTCGAGGCCGACGCCGCCGCCGACGAACTCGCACCACAGACCGGGGCACGCTTCGGACCGGCCGGCCTTCAGGTCCGCTTCGCCGACGGCACCCGAGGCGCCCAGTGGCACTTCGTGGGTCACACGATCGACTCCGGCGCACTACGACTGCGCCTGGAGGACCGGCGCCGGCCCCTGCGGGCGGAACTCTGCTACCGCGTCCGGCCCGGCACCGACGTCGTCGAGCGCTGGACCGAGCTGACCCACCTCGGGTCCCCTGACAGCGCGGACGGTCCGATCACCGTCGACCGGCTCGACTCGGCGTCCTGGACCGCCCCCGCGCTCGCCGACTACCGCCTCAGCCATCTGGTGGGCGGCTGGAACAGCGAGTTCCAGCTCCAGCGCGACCGGCTTCCCGTCGCCGAGACCGTGCTGACGAGCCGTCGCGGCATCACCGGCCACCACGCGAGCCCCTGGCTGGCCCTCGACGACGGCACCGCCGGCGAGGAGCGGGGCGAGGTGTGGAGCACGGCTCTCGCCTGGAGCGGAAGCTGGCGCGTCACCGTCCACCGTGACCCCGTCGGCCGCACCACCTGGACGGGCGGCTTCGGCCACGAGGGGACCGGCTGGACCCTACGGTCCGGCGAAAGCCTGCGCACGCCCGTGTACGCGGGCCTCTACACCCCGCACGGCTTCGGCGCGGCCAGTCGTGCCTGGCACGACTACGTCCGCCGGCACGTGCTGCCGGGGCCGGAGCGGGACCGGCCGGTGCTCTACAACTCCTGGGAGGCCACCGGATTCGACGTGGACGAGGCCGGTCAGATCCGCCTGGCGCACCTGGCCGCCCGGGTCGGGGCGGAACTCTTCGTCCTGGACGACGGATGGTTCGGCACGCGTCGGGACGACCGGTCCGGGCTCGGCGACTGGACCCCCCGCCCGGAGGCGTTCCCCCGCGGCCTGCGCCCGCTGGCCGACGAGGTGCACCGTCTCGGGATGGACTTCGGACTGTGGGTCGAGCCGGAGATGGTCAACCCCGACAGCGAGCTGTACCGCGCCCACCCGGACTGGGTCGTCCACTCCCCCCACCTCGACGCGACCGAGCTCCGCAACCAGCTCGTGCTGAACTTCGCCCGGCCCGAGGTCGAGGCCTGGGCCCAGGGAACCCTCGACCGGCTGGTCCGCGAGAACGACGTCGACTGGCTCAAGTGGGACGCCAACCGGGCCTTCACCGAGGCGGGATGGGACGGCCACCCCGACCCCGACCGTCTCTGGATCGACCACACGCGGGCCGTCCACCGCGTCATGGACCGGCTCCGCGCCGCCCACCCCGGTCTGCGCATCGAGGCCTGCGCGGGCGGCGGCGGTCGCGTCGACCTCGGCATCCTCGCCCGCACCGATCAGGCCTGGACCTCGGACAACACCGACCCGGTCGACCGGATCGGCATCCAGCACGGCTTCTCCCAGCTCTTCCCCGCCCAGGCCATGGCCGCATGGGTCACCGACAGCCCGAACACCGCCACCGGCCGGCGCACTCCCCTGCGCTTCCGCTTCCACGTCGCCATGGCCGGCGCGCTGGGGCTCGGCGGAGACCTGACGTCCTGGTCCGAGGAGGAACTCGCGGAGACCGCCGAGCTCGTGGCCGCGTACAAGCGGATCCGCCCGCTCGTCCAGAGGGGCCACCAGCACCGGGTCACCCCTGACGGCGCTGCCGTGGCCGCCGTCCACTACGCGGCACCGGACGACAGCGAGCACGCGCTCCTCGTCTGGCGCTCCACGACCCGATTCGGTCACGCCCCCGACCCCGTACGGCTGCCCGCCCTCGACCCCGGGGCCCGCTACCTGGACCCGGACCGGAAGCGTGAGTACAGCGGGGCCGTCCTCGTCCACCGGGGCATCGCACCGGACCTCCCCGCCGGAGACCACGCCAGCGCCCTGATCCGGCTGCGCCGCGTCCCGACCTGAGCGTACGGTCCGAGGCCCCGTTGCCGCGCACGCACTCCCCCGCCCCTAAACGACACCTCTGGATCACTCATGGACACCGCCCAGGACAACGCCCGCGTACTGGTGGTCGGCATCGACGGCGTACGCCTCGACCTCCTCCCCGCACTCGACACCCCCCACCTCGACGGGGTCGCCCGCGCGGGCTTCCTGGCCCCCGTCGAGGTGGACGCCGAGACCCCGACGATGTCCGGACCGTGCTGGACCACGATCGTCACCGGCGTCGGCGTCGCCAAGCACGGGGTGTGGGCCAACCGCTTCGACGGCAACCGGCTCGACGTCTTCCCCGACTTCACGACCCGCCTCGCCGCCGAGTGCGGACGGCGGACCTTCGCCGTCGGCGGCTGGGCACCGCTCTTCCTCGCCCAGCAGGGCGGCCCCCTCTTCGTCGCCCCCACCAGGCTCCGCTACGTCGCTCCCCGCGAGGACACCCCCGAGGCATGGGAGGAGGTGGACGACCGGGTGACCGCCGACGCGGAGCACCTCCTGGGCCTGGACGAGGACCTCCACGCCGGCTTCGTCTATCTGGGCGCCGTCGACGAGACCGCCCACTTCCTCGGCTGCGGCCCGGAATACCGTGCCGCGATCGAGGCCGCGGACCGGCGCCTGGGCCGGCTCCTGGCAGCGGTGCGGCGCCGTCCGGAGCACGAGCGGTGGACGATCATCGTGGTCACGGACCACGGCCACCGCGACGAGGGCGGCCACGGGGGACGCAGCCCGCTGGAGCGCACGGCGTGGATCGCCGCCTGCGGTCCCGACCTGACCGCGGGAGAGCCTCCGGCGGCCCTCCACCACAGCGATGTCGCCGCCCAGGTCTACACGTCCCTCGGCATCACCCCGGATCTGCACTGGACGCTGGACGGAACCCCGTTCAGCTCGTCCGCCGTGTTCACCGCCTGATCCGCACCGGACCGGGCCACTGCCGCCGACGGAGCTGGTCGCCCCCTCGGCGGCAGTGGCGTTCGCGGTTCCCCCACCCGCCGTCAGCGCTTGGCCGGCTTCACGTTCCTGTCGACGCCGTTCACCCGCACGGCGACGGTCGCCTGCGTGCGCGCCCGGTCGGCCACGATCCGGTACGAGGTGACCTTCCCGTCCCGCCAGTCGCAGCTGACCTCGTAGCCGCCGCGGGCGCGCAGGCCCCTGAAGGACCCCTTGGCCTTCCACGCGTCGGGCAGTGCGGGCAGCAACCGGACGACGCCGTCGTGGCTCTGCAGGAGCATCTCCGCCACGGCACCCGAGATGCCGAAGTTGCCGTCCATCTGGAAGGGCGGATGGTTGCAGAACAGGTTGGGCAGCGTGTTGAACGTCAGCAGTCCGCGCAGCATGATCCCGGCGCGGTGCCCGTCGCCGAGGCGGGCGAAGAGGGCCGCCCGCCAGGGCCAGGTCCAGGAGCGGCGGCTGTCGCCCGTCACCGTCGCGGCCGTGAACGGGACGCCGTCCCGCTCCCCGCACCTCGCCTTGAGCGAGACCAGGGCGGCGGCCGCGAGGTCCGGCGTCCTCGTGGTGATCTGCCGGCCCGGGTAGACCGCGAAGAGGTGCGAGGTGTGGCGGTGGGTGTCGGTGGGGCTGTCGATGTCCTCCTGCCACTCCTGCAGCTGCCCCCAGCGGCCGATCCTGTTCGGCGCGAGGCGCGCCTGCATGTCCGCGACCTTGGATCGGTAGTCTGGGTCCGCGTCGAGGACCGCCTCGCAGTCGAGGTAGTTCTGGAACAGGTCCCAGATGATCTGCTGGTCGTACATGACCCCGTCCTCGCGCGGCCCGTGTTCGGGGGACCAGCCGTTCGGCGCGACGAGGAGTCCGTCCTCGCGCTCCTTGAGGTGCCCCTCCCAGAACGTGCAGATCTCCTTGATCATCGGGTACGCGACCGTGCGGAGGTAGCCCATGTCCTGAGTGAACGCCCAGTGCTCGTACAGGTGCTGCGCGTACCAGGCGCTCGCGACGGTGTTCCACTCCCAGGCGTTGCCGCCGAAGACGCTCTGGCTGGTACGGGCCGTCCAGCCCCGGGAGTCCGCGCCGAAGGCGTTGCGGGTCGCCGCGCGGCTGGGGACCGCCACCTGCCGGACGAACCCGACGAGCGCCTCGTGGCACTCCGGCAGGTTCGTCGTCTCGGCTCCCCAGTAGTTCATCTGCACATTGATGTTGGTGTGGTAGTCGGAGGCCCAGGCCGGCGCGTTGCTGTCGTTCCAGAGCCCCTGGAGGTTGGCGGGCAGTCCGCCCGGGCGCGAGGAACTGATCAGCAGGTATCGCCCGAGGTCGAACATCGTCTGTTCGAGGGTGGGGTCCTGCCCGCCGGCCGCGTACCGTGCGAGCCGGGCGGGGGTGGGGAGGGCGACGACGGCGTCGGCGGAGGTGCCCCAGTCGACGGAGACGCGGTTCATGAGGGCCCGCGTCCCGGCGGTGTGCTCCTCGCGCAACTCGTCGTAGGACCGGGCGGCGGCCGCGTCGAGCGTGCTCACGACGACCGGTTCCGGATCGGCTCCGCGCCACCCTGCGGCGGCGTCGAGCTTGTAGTCGGTGCGGGCGTCGAGCAGCAGTGTCAGGCTCGTGCAGTCGCTGAACCGGAGCGTCTGCCCCTGCGCGCGTACCTCTCCGTCCGCGTGCGCGACCTGGACGGTGCAGGCGTGCTTGAGGCCGTTGCCCATGACGCCGCGGAAGGCGATCCTCCCGGCGGCGGCGTCGACGGTGGTCGGAGCCCCCTCCTGTCCTGAGGTCAGGGAGATCACTCCGGACAGTCCCCGGTCGGTGTCCGAGGTGTACCGGAAGACCATGACGTCCGCGGTCCGGCTGGCGAAGGCCTCCCGCAGGACGCGCCGGCCCGGCCCGCCGAAGCGGGTGACGTGGAGGCCCTGGGCGAAGTCCAGGGCACGCTGGTAGTCGACGAACGTGCGCAGGGCGCGCGTGTCGAGACCCGTGCCCGCCAGGGCGACCTCCGCGATCTGGAAGCCGGTGGAGGCCTTGCCGGGGGTGAAGGTGATCCGGTAGGTGCGGTAGGCCGTGCCGTTGGTGATCCGGTAGGTCCGGGTCTCACCGCGGCCGGCGAAGGACGCCCCCGGGTTCCGGGCGTCGAGGGTCACCCATGTGTGCCCGTCCTGCGAGCCTTCGAGCACCCACCTCCGGGGGTCGTCCTGTGCGCGGTCGGGGGCGGCAGTCAGCGCGTACGAGGTGACGACGGCCGCCCTGGGCAGGTCGGCCTGCCAGACGACCGCGGGTGCGCCTCCCTCCACCCGCCAGACGGTGGCGGGATCGGCGTCCACCGAACGCGAGATGTCCTGCGCGCCGGCCACGGTGCCGGATCCCTCGGAGTGTCCGCTGGGCGAGGACAGGTACATCGTGCCTCCCCCGAGGACGTCGACTCCGGAGAGGGCTATCTCGCTCACCTGGAAGTGGCTGACTCCGGCCCTGGGGACGAAGTCGAAGCGGTAGAAGCGGTAGGTCCCGGTGCCGCCGCAGGTGAACTCCTTCGTCTGGAAGCGGCTCTCGAACGGTGCCGCCAGAGTGCGGCTGTCCAGCGTGGTCCAGGTGGCGCCGTCGGAGGAACCGGACAGCGTCCACTCCTGCGGGTCGCGCTCCGGAACGTCGTTGGCGCTCGTCAGACGGTAGGTCGCGACCGCGACGGGGTCGGGCAGCTCGACCTGCCACTGCACCTTCGTGCCCGGTCCGTCGATGCACCACTTGGTGCTCGGCGTGCCGTCGTACGTCTTGTCGACGCCCTCCGTCGAGGAGGTCCGGTACGGGCCTCCGGGCGCCGTGACCTGCGGGCGGTCGTGGAAGGAGACCACGACGTCACCGAAGTTCCGGTACGAGCCGAAGCCGGTCATGCCGGTGTCGAAGTCGCTGTCCGGCTTGCCGGCGAGGGCGTTGTCGTAGTCGTTGACCCCGCCCCACAGGCTCTGCTCGTTGAACTGGATGCGTTCCTGGTCGGGGTCGGCGAAGAGCATGGCGCCCAGTCGGCCGTTGCCGATCGGCAGGGCCTGCGACTGCCAGTCCAGGGCGGGGACGGGGTACTTCAGCGCCGTTCGCGAGAGGGCCGGCCACGGGACGGCCGCCGAAGCGGAGGCGGGCGCGGCGGCGGCTTCTCCGGCCGGCGTCAGGTCGGTCAGCTGAGCGAGCAGAGGGGCGAGGGCGAACGCACCCCCGAACTTGAGGACACTTCGTCGCTGCGGTCGGGCCTCGTCGGTCATGGCAGGGTCTCCCATCCATGCAGGGGTTCTCTTGCGGGGAAGTGGGGGCTCAGCGGCTTTCGCCGAAGGGGTCGTCATCACGGGCTCCCCTTGTCGATCACGATGACGTCCAGGACCCTCGGCCCGTGCACGCCCTCCACCCGGTCCGGTTCGATGTCGCTGGTGGCCGAAGGTCCATGAAGAGGGCTATGCGCATGGTGCTTCCTTCGGCGGACCCGGGGATCCGGTGATCGTCAGGCCGTAGGTCCGCGTGGCGGTGCCGGCGAAGACCTCGTGGCGTTCCGCCGGGTCGAGTCGTGCCGTCACCGCGTGTGCGGCGCCGAGGACTTCGGCGTAGGTCGCCGCGAGACGGCAGACGGGCCAGTCGGATCCGTACATCAGCCGCTCCGGACCGAAGGCGTCCAGGACCGTGTCGGCGTACGGCCTGAGGCCGTCCGGAGTCCATGAGTGCCAGTCGGCCTCGGTGACCAGGCCGGAGAGTTTGCAGACGGTGTTCGGCAGGGCGGCGAGCCGTCGGATCCGCCCGGCCCAGGGGGCGAGTGCACCGGAGGCGACGGGCGGTTTGCCCAGGTGGTCGAGGACGAAGGTGAGTCCCGGCAGAAGCCCGGCGGCCTCGGTCGCGGCCTCCAGCTGATGGGGCTTCACCACGAGGTCGTAGACGAGTCCGGCCCCGGCGACCGCGGCCAGACCGCGCAGCACGTCGGGGCGGGTGAGCCAGCGGGGGTCCGGTTCTCCCTGCACCTGGTGGCGGATGCCGACCAGGTGCTCGCCGCCCGGTCCCGCGCGCAGGCTCGCGAGGGTGTCGGCGACGTCGGCGGCGGTCAGGTCGGTCCAGCCGACCACGCCGGCGACCAGGTCGCTGCGCGCGGCCAGGGAGAGGAATTCCGGGGTCTCCTCCGGCACGGTGATCGTCTGCACCAGCACGGTGGCGGCGACTCCGGCCGCGCGGGCCTCGGGCTCCAGGTCGGCGAGGGTGAAATCGCGCCGGAGCGGCGCCAGTTCGGGTCCGGAGATCCAGTCCTGGTCGCGTACGGACAGCTGCCAGACGTGGTGGTGGGCGTCGACGACGCGGAGCTGGGGACGGGCGGCGGTCACAGTTGCCACACCACCGGCAGCGAGGCGTCCGCACCCTCGGCGGAGTAGTCGTGGACGACGTCCAGGAGTTCCGCCATCCGTGCCTGCCAGGCGATGTTGACCGGCAGCTTCCCGAGCGCGGCGATCATCGCCGCGTAGTCGTCCACCTCCAGGGTGTGGAAGAGATCGGTGCCGCTGCGCCAGATCGTCCACTCGCGCACGCCGGCGGCGCGGATGGCGGCGGTCAGCTCCTCGGGCACCTCGCGGTGCGCCGCCTCGTACTCCCCCACGCGGTCGGCGCGGACCCTGGTGTGCAGGGCGACCCTCATGACTCCTCCTTGGAAGGTCCGGCGTGGGGGACGGGGACGTCCGGGGCCAGGAGGCCCTCGGCGCGCAGTTCGTCCCACAGCGCGTCCGGGACGGGCCGGCTCAGCTGCTCCACGGTGTCGCGCACCTCTCCGGGGGACCGCGCGCCCGTGAGGACGCTCGCGACGGCGGGGTGACCGAACGGGAAGTGCAGGGCGGCGGCGCGCAGCGGGACGCCGTGGCGTTCGGTGATCTCCAGGAGCCGCAGGGCGCGGTCGAGCACCGGTCGCGGGGCGGGCGCGTAGTCGTACGTGGCACCCGGCCCCGGAGCGGTGAGCAGGCCGGAGTTGAGTACGCCTCCGATGATCACGCCGCGGCCGCGGGCGGCCGCCTCCGGCAGCAGTTCGCCGAGCCCGTCCTGGTCGAGCAGGGTGTAGCGGCCGGCGAGGAGGACCACGTCGATGTCGGTGTCGCGCAGGAAGCGGGCGGGCAGCGCGGACTGGTTCATCCCGACGCCGATCGCCCCGACGACGCCTTCGGCGCGCAGCCGCTCAAGGGCCGGGTACGCCTCGCGCAGGGCCTGCTCGGCATGGTCGTCCGGGTCGTGCAGGAGAGCGAGGTCGACACGGTCGAGGCCGAGGCGGTCCAGGCTCGCGTCCAGGGAGCGCAGCACTCCGTCGGCGCTGAAGTCCCAGACTCTGCGGTGGGTCGCGGGAACGGCGAAGCCGTTGGCGAGGTCGTCGCGGCCGCGGCCCTCGGCGTCGGGCACGAGGAGGCGGCCCACTTTGGTGGAGAGGGTGTACTCGTCGCGGGGTCGGCCGTGCAGTGCCGCCCCGAGGCGCCGTTCCGACAGACCCAGACCGTAGTGGGGTGCGGTGTCGAAGGTGCGGACGCCGGCGTCCCAGGCCGCGTCCACGGTGGCGCGGGCCGTCTCGTCGCTCACCGGCTCGTAGAGGTTGCCGAGGGCTGCGCAGCCCAGCGCCAGGCGTGAGACCCGGAGGGCGCCCCCGCCCGCGGTGGTCCTCACGAGTGGACCGCCGGGCGCAGGCGCAGTCCCTGCATGCCGCCGTCGACGGCGAGTGCGGTGCCGGTGACACTGGCGGCGGCGGGACCGGCGAGGTACACGATGGCGGCCGCCACTTCCTCGGCCGTGACCAGGCGGCCCATGGGCTGGCGGGCTTCGAGGGCGGCGCGCTCGGCCCGTGGGTCGTCGGCGGCGTCCAGGAGCCGGCTCACCCAGGGGGTGTCGGCGGTGCCGGGGTTGACGCAGTTGACCCGGATGCCCTCGCGGACGTGGTCCGCGGCCATGGCGAGGGTGAGGGACAGTACGGCGCCCTTGCTCGCGGAGTACAGGGCCCGCTGAGGCAGCCCGGCGGTGGCGGCGATGGAGCAGGTGTTGACGACGGCGGCGTGCAGGGATCGGCGCAGATGCGGCAGGGCGGCCCGGGTGGTGCGGACCATGCCGACGACGTTGACGTCCAGGACGCGGTGCCACTGCTCGTCGTCGTTGTCCTCGACGGTCCCGGCGGCGCCGATGCCCGCGTTGTTGACGAGGATGTCGATGCCGCCCAGGTGTGCGGCGGCGGCGTCCACGGCCGCGCGTACCGAGGCGTCGTCCCCGACGTCGGCCTTGAGGGCGAGCAGCGGCCCGGGCACACCGGCCGGGTCGAGGTCGAGCACGGCGACCGCGGCGCCGCGCTCGGCAAGCTCGTGGGCCGTGGCGAGTCCGATGCCGGACGCGCCGCCGGTGACGAGGGCCCTGAGGCCTGACAGCTCGGTCATGCCGCGTTCTCCTGTCCGGTGCGGTCGGCGACCCAGAACGTTCCGTCCGGGTAGCGGTACTCGGCCATGGACTCCGCCCGCATGGTGGCGGAGAAGCCGGGGGCGAGCGGCGCGGCGTAGTGGCCGTCGCGTATCACCACGGGGTCGGTGAAGTGCTGGTGGAGGTGGTCGACGTATTCGATCACGCGGTTCTCGGTGGTGCCGGACAGTGCCAGGTAGTCGAACATCGACAGGTGCTGGACCAGCTCGCACAGTCCCACCCCGCCGGCGTGCGGGCAGACCGGCACACCGGACTTGGCGGCGAGCAGCAGGATCGCGAGGTTCTCGTTCACGCCTCCGACGCGGGCGGCGTCGATCTGGAGGACGTCGATGGCGCCGGCTTCCAGGAGCTGCTTGAAGACGACCCGGTTCTGGACGTGCTCGCCGGTGGCGACCTTCACCGGTGCCACGGCCTTGCGGATCGTCGCGTGGCCGAGGATGTCGTCCGGGCTGGTGGGCTCCTCGATCCAGTACGGGTCGAATTCGGCGAGGGCGCCGGTCCAGTCGATCGCCTCGTTCACGTTCCACCGCTGGTTGGCGTCGATGGCGATGCGGATGCCGTCGCCGACGGCGGCCCGTGCGGTGCGCAGTCGTCGGATGTCGTCGTCGAGGTCGGCACCGACCTTGAGCTTGATCTGGGTGAAGCCGTCCGCGACCGCCTGCCGGGCGAGCCGGGTGAGCTTGTCGTCGGAGTAGCCGAGCCAGCCCGGGGAGGTGGTGTAGGCGGGGTAGCCGTGTTCCAGCAGGGCCGTCTCGCGCTCGGCGAGGCCGGCGCGCCCCTCGTGGAGGAGGTGGAGGGCTTCCTCGGGGGTGAGGGCATCGGCGATGTAGCGGAAGTCGATCTGGGAGACCAGCCATTCCGGGGAGGCGTGGGCGAGCAGCTGCCACAGCGGCTTGCCTTCGCGCTTGGCGGCCAGGTCCCACACGGCGTTGACGACGGCGCCGATCGCCATGTGCATCACGCCCTTCTCGGGGCCGAGCCAGCGCAGCTGGCTGTCTCCGACGAGGTCGCGGCTGAGTGAGCCCGGGTCGGCGCAGAGTTCCGCCACGGGGCGTCCCACCACGTGGTGCCGCAGCGCGTCGATGGCGGCGACCTGGACGTCGTTGCCGCGTCCGATGGTGAAGGTGAAGCCGTGTCCTTCGAGCCCGTCGCCGGCGTCGGTGCGCAGGATCAGGTAGGCGGCGGAGTAGTCGGGGTCCGGGTTCATCGCGTCCGAGCCGTCCAGTTCCCGTGAGGTCGGGAAGCGGATGTCGAAGGTGTCGACCGCGGTGATCCGGGCGGGGGTTGCAGTCAAGGGGGTGCCTTTCACGCGCGGCCGAAGGTCTGGCGCTGGCTGCCGAGCCCGTCGACGGACAGCTCGACGGTGTCGCCGGGAGTCAGGAAGGGGGTGCCGGGCAGGCCGAGGGCCACGCCGGCGGGGGTGCCCGTGTTGATGACGTCGCCCGGCTCCAGGACCATGTACTGGCTGAGGTACGACACGATGTGGTCGACCGGGAAGATCATGTCGCCGGTGTGGCCGTCCTGCCGCTTCACCCCGTTGACGCTCAGGCGCAGTCCGAGGTTCTGGGGGTCGCCGGCCTCGTCGGCGGTGACGAGCCAGGGGCCGAGGGGGTTGAAGGTCTCGCAGGACTTGCCGAGGTCCCACTGGGACGAGTACTCCAGTTGGAACTCGCGCTCGGACACGTCGTGGCTGATCGCGTACCCCGCGATCACGGCCCGTGCGGCGGCCGGCCCGTCGAGGTAGCGCGCCCGGCGGCCTATGACGACGGCGAGTTCGACCTCCCAGTCCGTCTTCACAGAGCGGCGGGGGATCAGCACCTCGTCGTACGGGCCGACGACCGTGCCCGGGTCCTTCATGAACACGACCGGCCGTGCGGGGACGGGCGCGCCGGTCTCGGCGGCGTGGTCACGGTAGTTCAGGCCGACGCAGACGACCTTGCCGGGACGGGCGACGGGCGCACCGATGCGTAGTCCTTCGGGGTCCAGCTCGGGAAGCGATCCCTCCGCGAGCGCCGTACGGGCCCGGTCGAGGCCGCCCGAGGCGAGGAAGGCGCCGTCGATGTCGGAGGCCACGGAGGACAGGTCGAGCAGCCGGCCGTCGTCGGTGCGGACGGCGGGCCGCTCCTCACCGGGGGCACCGACACGTAGCAGTTTCACAGACAACTCCCTTGCCATGGCTGGTTCGTCGAGGAGGTCGGCCGCAGGGTTCTTCGATGGCCCGCACCTTCGGACATCGGACGGAGTCATCGGAGGTATGGCGGCAGCGCGACTGTAGACACAGGGAGGCGGACACCGCAACGGATACCTCCGATGTATCGCGGAACTCCAGGCCCTACGCCCGGAAATCGGGTGCGAACGGACCCTTGTCAGCGCCTGCGACACCGTCGTAACGTCTCGGCGTCCGCGATACATCGGAGGAATGTGGGATGTCCCCCACGCCCACTCCCACGCCGGGCCGCCCCCGCCCGGACGGCGGGCGCGCCCCTGCCCCGGCAGGCGCATCCGCCACCTCCCACCTCGCTCCGCGGCTCCCCCGCCCCGGCTCAGGAGAGAACACCGCCATGAAGCTCGCTCGCACCCGTTCCACCGCTACGGCAGCCGCCGCCGTCCTCGCGGTGCTGTCCCTCGCCACCGCGTGCAACCGCGAGGGCGCGGACTCCGCCAAGCCCGGCGGCGGCAAGCCCGCCATCGGCATCGACCTGCCCCGCTCCGACTCCGACTTCTGGAACTCCTACGCGCAGTACCTGAACAAGGACATCGCGTCCGGAGGCGTCCACACCCTGCCCCTGAGCAACTCGCAGAACGACATCACCAAGCTGGTCGCCAACGTGCAGGTGTTCCAGAACACCGGGGCCAAGGCCGTCGTCATGGCACCCCAGGACACCGGCGCCGTGGCCTCGACCCTCGACACCCTGTCGGCGGCGAAGATCCCGGTGGTCAGCGTCGACACCCGGCCGGACAAGGGCGACGTCTACATGGTGGTCCGGGCCGACAACCGGGCGTACGGCACCAAGGCCTGCGAGTTCCTCGGCAAGCAGCTGAACGGCGAGGGCAAGGTCGCCGAGCTCCAGGGCGCCCTGGACTCCATCAACGGGCGGGACCGCTCCGAGGCGTTCGGCGCGTGCATGAGGACGAAGTTCCCGAAGATCAAGGTCTTCGAGCTGCCCACCGACTGGAAGGGCGACGTGGCCTCCGCGAAGCTCCAGTCACTGCTCGCCCAGAACCCGGACCTGAACGGCATCTACATGCAGGCCGGCGGCGTCTTCCTGCAGCCGACGCTCGCCCTCCTGGAGCAGAAGGGGCTGCTGAAGCCGGCCGGCGCGAAGGGCCACATCTCGATCATCTCCAACGACGGCATCCCGCAGGAGTTCGACGCGATCCGCAAGGGACAGATCGACGCCACGGTCTCCCAGCCCGCCGACCTCTACGCCAAGTACGCGCTCTACTACGCCGAGGCCGCGACCGAGGGCAAGACCTTCCAGCCGGGTGCGACGGACCACGGCTCCACCATCGTCAAGATCCCGAACGGCCTGGAGGACCAGCTGCCCGCCCCGCTGGTGACCAAGGAGAACGTCGAGGACAAGGCGCTGTGGGGCAACAACGTCGGCTGACCGCCGGCGCCCGCGGCGGGAAGGGTGACACCGTCCTCTCCCCGCGCCGCGCCCCACCCCGCGTTCCCCCGCACCCCCGCACTCCCGCACCCCGGCACCCCGGCACCCGCACACGAAGGACGGTATCCACCATGGCGGACACCGCGACCGCCCCGGCGACAGTGCCCGGGCACCCGGCCCCGGTGGCCGAGGCCACCGGCATCACCAAACGGTTCGGCGCGACCGTCGCCCTGCGCGACGCCCGCATCAGCGTCGCGGCGGGCGAGTCGCACGCCCTGGTCGGACGCAACGGCGCCGGCAAGTCGACGCTCGTGTCCGTCCTCACCGGACTCCAGCGACCCGACACCGGATCCCTGCGCTTCTCGGGCACACCGGCACCCGCCGTCGGCGACATCGACGCCTGGCGGTCCCGCGTCGCCTGCGTCTACCAGCACTCCACGGTCATCGGCGAGCTCACGGTCGCCGAGAACCTCTTCCTCAACCGACAGAGCGCCGGCCCGCTGCGGCGGATCCGCTGGAAGCAGCTCCGGGTCCGCGCGGAGGAGTTGCTCGGCGAGTACGGCGTCGAGGTCGACCCCTCCGCACGCGCGAAGGACCTCACCGTCGAGCAGCGGCAGTTCGTCGAGATCGCCCGGGCACTGTCCTTCGGCGCCCGCTTCATCATCCTCGACGAGCCGACCGCCAAGCTCGACGCCCGTGGCATCGGGCGCCTCTTCGACAAGCTCCGCGACCTCCAGGAGCAGGGCGTCGCCTTCCTCTTCATCTCCCACCACCTGCAGGAGGTGTACGACCTCTGCAGCACGGTCACGGTCTACCGCGACGCGGCGCACGTCCTCACCGCGCCGGTGGCCCGGCTCGGCCGTCAGGCGCTGGTCGAGGCCATGACCGGCGAGTCCGCCTCCCTCACGCCCCCGGCCGGGGGCGCGGCCCCGGCGGTGGCGGCCGGCTCGGCGGAGCTGCTGACGATCGACGCGCTGACCCTGCCCGGTGCCTGCGAGGAGCTGTCGCTCTCGGTCCGCTCGGGCGAGGTGGTGGGGCTCGCCGGTTCGGCGGCCAGCGGCAACGTGCGGGTGGGCGAGGCCGTCGCCGGTCTGCATCGCGCCAAGGGCGGCACGATCTCGGCCGGCGGCAGGATCGTACGCACCGGCAGCGTGCCGTCCGCGCTCGCCGCCGGGGTCGGTCTGGTCCCCGAGGACCGCCATCTCCAGGGCCTGGTGAACGACCGCAGCGTGGCGGAGAACGCGACGCTCACCGTCACCGATCAGCTCGGCCCGTTCGGCACGGTGCTGCCCTCCCGGACGAAGGTCTTCGCCCGGCGCATGATCCGGGATCTCGACATCAAGACCCCGGGAGCCGCCACCCCTGTCTCCGCCCTCTCCGGCGGCAACCAGCAGAAGGTCGTGGTCGCCCGCGCCCTCGCCACCGACCCCCACGTCCTGGTGGCCATCCGGCCCACCAACGGCGTCGACGTCAAGTCCAAGGAGTTCCTGCTCGGCAGGATCCGACGGGTCGCCGACGGCGGCAGGGCCGCGCTGATCGTCTCCGACGAGCTCGACGACCTCAAGGTCTGCGACCGGGTGGTCGTCATGTTCCACGGCCGGGTGGTCGCCGAGTTCCGGCGCGGCTGGAAGGACGAGGACGTCGTCGCCGCCATCGAGGGCGTCGCCGACACCGGCACCGCATCCCCCGCACCCGGCACCGACAAGCACGGAAGGTAGTCATGTCCGCCACCACAGATCTCACCGAGCCCGCGACGAGCGCGGCGGAGCCGGCCGCCGCGGGCCCCGCGCGCCGCCGCGTCGACCTCGGCCGCTTCCGTGAGCTGTCCCTCGTCCCCGCCATCCTGGTGCTCGGCCTGATCGGATTCATCGTCTCGCCGGCCTTCCTCACCGCCGACAACCTCATCGGCGTCGCCCAGCAGTCCACCGAACTGAGCCTGCTCGTCCTCGCCACGACGTTCATCCTGATCTGCGGGCGGATGGACCTCTCCCTCGAGTCGACCATCGGCGTCGCTCCCCTCGTCGCCGTCTGGCTGGTCCTGCCCACCACCGGAGGCCGGTTCAGCGGTCTCGGACTCCTTCCCGCGTGGACGGCCGTGCCCCTGTGCCTGCTCGTCGGCGCGCTGATCGGCGCCGTCAACGGCTTCCTGATCCTCAAACTGCGCCTCAACGGCTTCATCGTGACGCTGGGCGCCCTGACCATGCTGCGCGGCCTCCAGGTCGCGCTGTCCGAGGGCCAGTCCATCATCGACCTGCCGCCGTCCTTCACCTATCTGGGCAAGGCGTCCTGGCTCGGCGTGCCCGCCGCGATCTGGGTCTGCGCGGCGCTCTTCGCCATCGGCGGCAGCGCGCTGGCCTGGCTGCGGCACGGGCGGGCCCTGTACGCGATCGGCGGCAACCCCGAGGCCGCCCGCACCGCCGGCATCCGCGTCGAACGGAGCGTGTGGATCGCCCTCGTCGTCGGCGGTGTGCTCGCCGCGTTCGCCGGCATCCTCTACAGCGGCCACTACGGCTCCATCTCCGCGACCCAGGGCAGCGGCTGGATCTTCCAGGTCTTCGCGGCGACCGTCATCGGCGGCGTGAGCCTCAACGGCGGCAAGGGCTCGGTGTTCGGAGCCCTCACGGGTGTCCTGACCCTCCAGCTCGTCGTCAACGTCATGACGCTGGCGGGGGTACCGCCCCTCTGGAACCAGTTCCTCAACGGCCTCATCATCATCGTCGCCCTGGTCATCTCCCGCTTCGCCTCCGGCGAGAAGCAGGAATAGCCTCACCCCACGAACGGCTCCGCCCGGCCCGCGACGGGCGGGCGGAGCCGCCGCCCGTACGCACCCGGCTTGGAGAGACACACGCGTGGCACTGACCGACGAGGCCATCGACAAGATCAAGGCGATGATCGTCACCGGCGAACTCGCACCCGGCTCCCGCCTCCCCAGGGAAGAGGTCCTCGCCGAACAGCTCGGCCTGTCGCGCAGCTCGCTGCGCGAGGCCGTCCGGGCTCTGACCGCCATGCGGATCCTGATCACCCGGCAGGGCGACGGCACGTACGTCTCCAGCCTGGAGCCCCACCTGCTGCTCGAGAGTCTCTCCTTCGCTGCCGACGTCTCCCAGGGGGAGACCGCCCTGCAGCTGCTCCAGGTCCGCAGGCTCCTCGAACCGCAGGCCACCGGACTCGCCGCCGCCCTGCTGCGACCGGACGACCTGCGCGAACTGCGGCACCTCCTCGACCAGTGCCGCTCCGCGGCCACCGTCGAGGAGTTCGTCGCCCACGACATCGCCTTCCACCTCAGGATCGTCGAGGCCGTCGGCAACCCGGTGCTGTCGATGCTGCTGTCCGTGCTCTCCACCCGTACCCAGCGCGTACGCATCATGCGCGGCAGCCGGACCAGCCACGCCCTGGAGAACGCCCACAAGGACCACGAGGAGATCCTCCGCGCACTGGAGGCACGGGACACCCTGCTCGCCGTCTCCGCCGCGACCACCCACATCAGCGCCGTCGAGCAGTGGCTGGCGGCCAGCCTGGACGACGACTCCCTGGGATCCATCGACGACTGACCGGCCGCGGCGGGCCCGGCACACCCCCGTCCCACGGCCGCCCGCCCACCGTGGTCGGCACGGGCACACATCCCGCGCGCGGGTTCAGGAGGGGTTCTAGAGTTGAAGGCAGGGCGTGCCGGTGGTGGTCCGCGGGCATCCCCCTTTCATCCCGCCCCCCCAACCGGGCCGTTCCAGGAGGACAGTTCGACATGTCCACTGCATCTGACACCCCTGTTCTGGACACCATCCTCGCCATGACGGACGACTCGCTGGAGCGGTGCGGGCTGGCCCCGGACATGCTCCTGCTCACCCGTATCGCGGCGCTCGCCGCCTCCGACGCTCCTCCGGTCTCCTATCTCGCCCACGTCGATCCCGCCCTCAAGGCCGGACTCACCATCGAGCAGTTGCAGGACGTGCTGGTCGCCATCGCCCCCATCGTGGGTACGGCCAGGGTCATGACGGCAGCCGGCAACATCACCTCGGCGCTCGGCGTCGCCATCGCCGTCGCCGAGCTCGACGCGGAAGGCTGACGCGGCCGGGCCGGGAGGCCGGCGCACGCCCCTGACGGCGGGACCCCACCGCTTCCCGCGCCCTCGGAGGGCGATCTTGTGCGGGCCAGCAGACAATCAGCGTGACGGACCTTTTCGTGGCGACGTCGAGACCTGCGGTTCTGCGGTCTGGAGGTCGTAGGACATGAGATCAGTGCCCCCATGACAGTCGACGAACAGCCCCCTCAAGCCGACGCCTACCTTCCCGTCGAACGTGTGACCAGCTACTCCGAGCCGGTCGAGCGCCCCGATCCGGAAGGGCCGGCCGACCTCCTGTCATCCGGCTCGCAGGACGAACTCGTGTCCATCCGGGAAACGGTGGCACGCTTGGGGGCCGCCTACCCCTCGCTGGACGCGGTCGCCGTCGAGACGACGGTCAGGGCGGCGTACGAGTCGTTCCGCCAGGCCAGGGTGAGAGCGTACGTCCCGATCCTGGTCGAGCGCCGGTCCAGGAGGGCGCTCGACGCCGCCGCCCGCACGGCCCCCGGTCAGGCCCGCGACGGCCGGGCGGACCCCGAGACAGGCCGGGCGAGCCCCGGACCGGACAGGGACTGAGGCCGCTCGGCCGGACGGGAAGCCGGACAGGCTCCGGCCGGACCGATCGGAGGGACGGTCCGTGACCATCCACCGCATGAGCCGCAGGCCTCTCGCCCGGTTGCGGGCCGTTCCCGGGGTCCGTGCCGCGTCGTCCTACCGGCGGGAGTGGCTGGTCAAGGACCTGGTGGCGGGAGTCGTCCTGACCACGCTCCTGGTGCCGCAGGGCATGGCGTACGCCGAGCTCGCGGGGCTGCCGCCCATCACCGGGCTGTACACCACGATTCTCTGCCTGCTCGGTTACGCGGTGTGCGGGCCGTCCCGGATCCTGGTGCTGGGCCCGGACTCCTCGCTGGGGCCGATGATCGCCGCCACCGTGCTGCCCCTGGTGGCGGCCGACGGGGACCCCGCGCGGGCCGTCGCGCTGGCCTCGGTCCTCGCGCTCATGGTGGCGGGCGTGATGATCCTGGCCTCGGTGGCGAAGCTCGGCTTCGTCGCGGATCTGATCTCCAAGCCGACGATGATCGGCTACATGAACGGCCTGGCCCTGACCATTCTGGTCGGTCAACTGCCCAAGCTGTTCGGCTTCAAGGTCGAGGCGGACGACCTGATCGGCGAATGCGCCGGCTTCGTGCGCGGTCTCGCCGACGGGGCGGCCGTGCCGGCAGCCGCGGCGGTCGGCTGCGGCGGGATCGCGTTGATCCTGGTCCTGCAACGCCTGCTGCCGAAGGTCCCCGCCGTGCTCGTGATGGTGGTCCTGGCGATCGCCGCGGCCACGGTCTTCGATCTGGGCGGGCACGGCGTCGGCCTGGTCGGAGAACTGCCGGAGGGCTTCCCCCCGTTCACGATCCCCGAGGTGCGGCTCGCCGACCTGTCGCTGCTGCTCGGCGGTGCGCTCGGCATCGCTCTGGTGTCCCTGGCGGACACGATCTCCAACGCGTCGGCCTTCGCGGCGCGCACCGGACAGGAGGTCCGCGGCAACCAGGAGATGGCGGCCATCGGTGCGGCCAACCTGGCGGCCGGTCTCTTCCAGGGCTTCCCGGTCAGCACGAGCGGTTCCCGCACGGCGGTGGCGGAGCGCGCGGGAGCCAGGAGCCAGCTGACCGGGGTCGCCGGAGCGGTTCTCATCGTCCTCATGCTCGTGCTGGCTCCCGGCCTGTTCCGCAATCTCCCCCAGCCGGCCCTCGCCGCCGTGGTCATCACGGCGTCGCTGTCCCTGGCCGACATCCCGGGGGCCGTGCGGCTGTGGCGGCAGCGGCGGACGGACTTCCTGCTGTGCTGCGCGGCGTTCCTGGGCGTGGCCCTGCTCGGTGTGCTGCCCGGGATCGGCATCGCCGTCGCCCTGTCCGTGCTGAACGTCTTCCGCCGCGTCTGGTGGCCGTACCACACCGTGCTGGGTCTGGTGCAGGGTCTTGAGGGCTACCACGACATCCGCTCGTACCCGCAGGCCCGGCAGCTGCCGGGCCTGGTCGTCTACCGGTTCGACGCGCCGCTCCTCTTCGCCAACGCCAAGGCCTTCCGCGACGAGATCAGGCGCCTGGCCGCGGCGGACCCGCGGCCGAGCTGGATCGTGATCGCGGCGGAGCCCATGACCGACGTGGACACCACCGCCGCCGACGTCCTCGAAGAGCTCGACGAGACGCTCAACGCGGACGGCGTCCACCTCGTGTTCGCCGAGCTCAAGGACCCCGTGCGCCGCAAGATCGAACGGTACGAGCTCACCCGCACCATCGACCCCCGGCACTTCTTCCCGACCGTGGAGGCGGCGGTCGCCGCCTTCCGTCTGCGCACCGGGGCGCAGTGGGCTCCCCCGGCCACCCCGGGCCCGCCCCCGCCCGTCGAGCCCGGCCCCGGTGACGCCGAACCGCCACCCACCGACACCGACACCGGCACCGGCACCGGCACCGGCAAGCAGTGACCGTGCCGGTCTCGACCACGGGACCGCCGGTGAGCCGCGCAGCGGGCCCGGCGTCGTAGCCTTGTGAGAGCCGCGGACGACCGGCGCGGCCTGGACCGCTAGCGGGCAGGAGAGCAGCATGGACAGCTCCCTCTGGCTCATCGTGGCCGTGGTTCTCGTGCTCGTCGTGGCGGGATTCGCGGCCGTTCTGCTCGTCCGCGTCTTCCGGGCGCGAAGGCTGCTCCTGGACGCCGGTGTCCCCTTGCAGTCGAAGGCCCTGTTCTGGGCCGCGGTGGTCTACACGGTCTCGCCGATCGACCTGATCCCGGACCCGGTCTACCTCGACGACGTCGGTGTCCTCCTGATCGCCCTGCGGGCGTTGCACGCGGCGGCCGCCCGGCGCGGGGCGGACTCCGGAGGGCCCGGAGCGTACGGCACGTGACCCGGGTACGGACCGATCGGGCTCACCGGCGACGGCCGGCCCGGAACCGTCCGCCCCGCCGGTGCCGTCCGCCCCGCCGGTGCCGTCCGCCCCGCCGGTGCCGTTCTGCCACGATGGGCCGGTGAGCGACACAGAGGCGGAGAAGGGCCCCGGACCTGCGGACGCGGGCGCGCGGGGGCGGCGTCGGCGGGACCCGGAGTGGACGTATGCGGCGCTGCTCGACGCGCTGCTCCGGCTGATCTCCGAGAGCGGGCGTGAACCCACCAGGAAGGCGATCGCGGAGCGGGCGGGGGTGTCCGAGCGGACGGTGTTCGTGCACTTCGCCGACCGCGAGGCGCTGTACGTGGCGGCTGCCCGGCGACAGGCCGAGCGGTGGCGCGCCCACGCGGAGCCCGTACCGCCCGTGTGGGAGACGGCACGCAAGGTGGGGGCGCTCGTGGCACAGCGCGGCCGGATGTACGAGGTGATGACGCCGATCCGCAGGATCGGGCTCGGCCTGGAACCGGACTCGCCCGGCCTTCGCGGGGTGATGGCGGAGGGCGACGCCTGGTTCCGGGCGGACCTCGCCGCCGTGTTCGCGCCGGAGCTGGGGCAGATGCCGGAGGCCGAGGCGCCCGGAGGCCTGCTCGACTCGCTGGAGGCCGCCTCGTCCTGGGCGGCCTGGGACCATCTGCGGTCCCGTCGAGGGCTCGACGAGACCGCTGCCCGGGCTGCGATCGACCGCACGCTGCGGGCGCTCCTGAACGTCGTGCCGCACACCCCTTGACTCGTATTGCAGTCAGACTGCAATAGTGGGCGTCCTCACCGAGAGCCGAGAAGGACGTGACCCTGCCATGACCCCGATGAACCGGCGCGGCTTCGTCGCGGCCGCCGCCGCGATGGGCGCCGCGGCCGCCTCCGTCTCCCTGAACCCGCAGACCGCCCAGGCGCTCGCCGGGAGCGGGCATCTGCCCCAGGAGTCGCGGACCCCCACGCGCACCGACGGACTCCCGTACGAGGACGAGGCCGACTTCACCGACGCGGACCGCGGGTTCATCGCCGCGTTCACGGACGGACCGATCACCACCGCTGCCGGGAAGACCGCCTGGGACCCCGACGCCTACCGCTTCCTCGCCGACGCGGAGGGCGGCAAGGCCGGACCCGACACCGTCGACCCCAGCCTGTGGCGACAGGCGCGGCTGCTGTCGCGCCAGGGCCTGTACCGGGTCACCGATCGCATTTACCAGGTCAGGGGCCTCGACCTGTCCAACATGACGATCGTCGAGGGCGACACCGGCATCATCGTCATCGACCCGCTCATCTCCGCCGAGACCGCCGCCGCGGCCCTGCGGCTCTACCGCGCCCACCGCGGCGACCGCGCGGTCCGCGCGATGATCTACACCCATCCGCACGTCGACCACTTCGGCGGCTGCCGGGGCGTGCTGCCGCACGGCGCCGGGGACGTGCCCGTCCTCGCGCCCGAGGGCTTCATGGAGCACGCGGTCAGCGAGAACGTGTACGTCGGCACCGCGATGGCGCGCCGCGCCGCCTACATGTACGGCTCCACGCTCCCCAAGAACGGGGGCGCGCAGGTCGGCTGCGGGCTCGGCCTCACGGTCTCGCTCGGCACCGTCGGACTCATCGCCCCCACGCGGCTCATCGGCAGCACGGGAGAGGAGGTCGTCCTCGACGGGGTGCGGATCCGCTTCCAGATGACCCCCGGCACCGAATGCCAGGAGGAGATGAACTTCCTCTTCCCCGACCTGCGCGCGGTGTGCATGGCGGAGAACGCCACCCACACCATGCACAACATCCTCACCCTGCGCGGCGCCCAGGTGCGCGACGCCCACGCGTGGGCCGGCTACCTCACGGAATCCATCGGTCTCTACGAAGGCACCGCCGACGTCGCCTTCGCCTCGCACCACTGGCCCACCTGGGGCAACGACGCCATCATCGGCCTCCTCACCCACCAACGGGACCTGTACGGCTACCTGCACGACCAGACCGTCCGGCTGATCAACCGGGGCATGACCGGCACCGAGATCGCGGAGACCTTCCGGCTGCCGCCACCACTCGAAGGCGTCTGGGCCAATCGCGGCTACTACGGCTCGCTGAGCCACAACGTCAAAGCCGTCTACCAGCGGTACATGGGCTGGTTCGACGGCAACCCGGCGCACCTGTGGGAACACCCGCCCGTCGAGCAGGCCCGCCTCTGGGTGGAGTCCCTGGGCGGCCAGGCCGCGGTCCGCGCCCGCGCCCGGCACTACGCCGACCGGGGCGAGCTGCGCTTCGCCGTCACGCTCCTCAACCACGCCGTCTTCAACGACCCCGAGGACGGCCGGGCCAAGCGACAGCTCGCCGCGCTCTACACCCGCCTGGGCCAGGCCGTCGAGAACGCGGTGTGGCGGAACTTCTACCTCACCGGAGCCCAGGAACTCCTGCACGGCATCACCCCGCACGCCACCGCCACCCTCGGCCCCGACATGTACCTGGCGCTGAGCGTCGGCCAGATCATCGACAGCCTCGCCGTCCGCGTCGACGGCCCGAAGGCCTGGCCGCTGGGGATCGCCATGGACTGGCGCATCGGCTCCGACTACTGGCACCTGCGCCTCGCCAACGGCCTGCTCACCTGGACCACGGACAACCGCCCCGCGCCCGACGCGGGCCTGACCCTGACGATGACCAAGCCCCAGCTCATCTCGCTCCTCGCCGGAAAGGGCACCGACGGCATCGTCATGACCGGCGACCGCACGCTCCTGCCGCGGCTGCTCGCGGTCCTCGACAGCCCCGAGCCGGAGTTCCCGATCGTGACCCCGTGAACAGACCGGCGCCGAACCGGACGTTCACGGCAGTCGACGCCGAAGCCGGTCCGGTCGGCGGCCCGGTGCTCTACCGTCTCCCCCATGCCCCCTCCGCTGCTGCACCGGCGCTGCCCCGAACTGGCAGGGTCGCTGCCCTTCCTCCGGCTCGGCGAGGCACCCACGCCGGTCCGGCCGCTGCCCGGACTGGGCAAGCACTCCGAGCTGTGGATCAAGGACGAGAGCGGATACGGCTCGGGCGGCTGGGGCGGCAACAAGGTCCGCAAGCTGGAGTGGCTGCTGCCGGAGGCCCGGCGGCGCGGCGCGAGGACCATCCTCACGGTCGGCGGCCTCGGCACCAACTGGGGGCTCGCCACCGCCCGGTACGCCCGGGAGCTGGGGCTCGGGGTGGCGCTGGGTCTGATCGACCACCCGGTGGACGAGCATGTGCGGGCCCAGCTGGAACGGCTGCGCGCCTCCGGCGCCACGCTGCACTTCCTGCACACCAAGGCGAGGCTGATCCTCGCCGCGCCCTGGCTCTTCACCCGGCACACCCACCGTCTCACTCCGCCGTACTACCTCCCGGCGGGCGGCTCCTCGCCGCTCGGTACGCTCGGCGCCGTCGAGACGGCGCTGGAGCTGGGCGCGCAGGTGGAGGCCGGGGAGCTGCCGGAGCCGGCGTGGCTCGTCACCGCCGTGGGATCCGGCGGCACCGCCGCGGGGCTGGCCCTCGGACTGCGGCTCGCCGGGCTGCGTACCCGTGTCCTCGGTGTCGTGGTCAACGACACGCTGCGGCTGGACTCCGCCACCCTCCTCGGGCTGGCCCGCCGGTCCACGGTCCTGCTCAGGGCCCGGGGCGCCGACCTGGGCGGCGTCGAAATCGGGCCCGCCGCGATCCGCACCGAGACCGCCTGGCTGGGGGACGGCTACGCGCACCCCACCACCGCGGGCGACCAGGCGCTCGCCCGCGCGGCGGCGCAGGCCGGGCTGACCCTGGAACGCACCTACACCGCCAAGGCGCTCGCGGCCCTGCTCGACCTGGACGCGGCCGGCCGACTGGACGGGGGCCCGGTGGTCTTCCTGCAGACCCACGGGCCCCGCTAGGGCCTGCCCTCCGGGCCGTGACGCCGCCGGGACCGGGTCCGGGCGGCTCCGGGCTGTCGTCAGGCCAGGACGCGGAGGGCGGCGGGCCTCGCCCTGAGGGTCACCGGCAGGGTCGCGTCGACCTCGCCGTCCGCGCCGTACGGCAGGGGGCGGTCGGCTTCGATGCGGACCTCCTTCCCGCGCAGGATCTCGATCTGGGGACGGTTCACGTGCGCGCCCGTCTTCAGTTCGTTCATCATGGCGAAGAAGAGACGCTTGGGCGCCTCCTTGATCACCACGACGTCGAGGAGGCCGTCGTCGAGACGCGCGCCCGGCGCGATGTTCCTCCCGAATCCGTAGAAGCCGGAGTTGGCCGCGACCACGGTGTAGCCGGTGCGCTCGTGCCGGATCCCGTCGATCGTGATGCGGTACGCGGCGGGCTTCCAGGCGAGGACCGCCCGGAGGCCGCCGGCGTAGTAGGAGGCCGCGCCGCGCAGCAGACGGGAGGCGTTGGCGTGGCGGTTGGCCACCGCGTCGACACCCGCGTACACACTGCCGAGGACGCAGGTCCCCTGGTGCTGGGCGGACTCCACCTCGATGGTGTCGACGGCCCGCGGTTCGCCTTCGAGCAGCACCTTGGCGAGGCCCGGGGCGTCGGTGGGAAGCCCCAGGGCGCGCGCGAAGTCGTTGCCGCGGCCCGCGGGGACCAGGCCGAAGACGGTGTCCGTGCCACTGAGCGCGCCACCGACGGTGCCGGCCATGCCGTCACCGCCGACGGCGAGCACGATGTGCCCCTTCGCCCCGGCCTCCCGGGCGAGTTCCTGCGCGTGCTCCAGGCTGCGGCTGTAGACGGTGTCGAGCCGCGCGCCCGCCTCCCGCAGCAGCCGGGCCAGCGGGAGCAGGCCCGCCGTACCGCTGGAACCCCCTGCGGTGGGGTTGACGACGGCGGTGAACTGTCGCATGGATCTGGCCTCCGGACGGCAGAAGGGGGGTTCGGGAGGGAGCGGTGCGGGAGGGGGCGCTCAGCGGACGGGGATCAGGACCCCGGGGCTGAGCACGTCGGACGGGTCGACCTCGGCCTTGACCGCCTGCAGCATGCGGATGCCGAGGGGGCCGATCTCGCGGGAGTACCAGTCGCGGTGGTCGGTGCCGACGCCGTGGTGGTGGCTGATGGTGCCGCCCGCCGCCAGGATCGCGTCGTTCGCCGCCCGCTTCACCGGCGCCCAGTGCGCGACGGCGTCCTCGCCCTGCGCGGAGACGACGGTGAAGTAGAGCGAGGCGCCGTTCTCGTACGTGTGGGAGATGTGGCACATGACGAGCGGCGGGGTGCCGGCCTCGGTGAGGGTGCTGGTCAGCGCGTCACGTACCGCCGTGTACAGGCCGGGGATCGCGGACCAGAAGGCGGCCGTCTCCAGCGTCTCGGCGAAGGCGCCCGCGTCGAGCAGCGCGTCGCGCAGGTAGGGGGCGTTGTAGCGGCCGTGCTCCCACTTGTCGCCGGCCTCCTCCCCGATGAACTCGCCGTCGCAGGCGAGGAGGACCTCGCGGGCGGCGGCGCGGCGGGCGGCCGTGTCGGCCTCGGTCCCCTCGAAGCCGACGATGGCCATGCAGCCCGGGTTCTGCGGGAGTTCGGTGTTGCCGATGGCGTCCGGCTGCGCCAGTCCGATGAAGGTCTCGGACTCGTCCGACAGTCGCAGCACGGTGGGCCGCGGGCCGTCCTGGGCGAGGCGGCGCAGTGCCGCCGTACCGGCCTCGAAGGTGGCGAAGCGCCAGCCCTCGTAGATCCGCTTCTGCGGCAGCGGGCGGATGCGTACGGTCACCGACGTGATCACGCCGAGGGCGCCCTCGGAGCCGAGGATCAGCTGGCGCAGGTCGGGGCCGGCGGCGGAGCGCGGGGCCCGGCCGCTCCACAGCGTGCCTTCGGGGGTGGCGACCTTCAGGCCGACGACCATCTCGTCGAAGCGGCCGTATCCGGCCGAGGCCTGACCGCTGGAGCGGGCCGCGGCGAAGCCGCCGATGGTGGCCCATTCGAAGGACTGCGGGAAGTGGCCGAGCGTCCAGCCCTGGGCGTTGAGGAGCGCCTCTGCCTGCGGGCCGCGCAGACCGGGCTGCAGGGTCGCGGTGCGGGACACCTCGTCGACGGCGAGGAGCTGGTCGAGGCGGCGGAGGTCGAGGGCGACGAACGGCCGCTTCGTGGTGGGCGCGAGGCCGCCGACGACGGAGGTGCCGCCACCGAACGGGACGGCGGACAGGCCGTGGTCCGCGCAGGCGCGCAGCACGGCGAGGACCTCGTCGTGGCTGCCGGGGAGCACGACGGCGGCGGGGATGTCGGCGACCTCGCCGGCGCGGATGCGCAGGAGGTCGGGGGTCGACTTGCCCCGGGTGTGCCGGATGCGGCTCTCGGGGTCGTCCCGCAGACCGTCGGGGGCGGCGACGGCGGCACGCAGCGCACCGCTCGCCTCGTCGGTCAGTGCCGCGGCGGGGACGTCGATGTCGGCGAGGGCGGAAGGACCGCTCTCGCGCGGGGTGACGCCGAGCAGGTCCCGCAGGAGCCCGGTCACCGATTCGGGCAGGGGCGCCGCCTTGGCCGGGTCGCCCCAGCCGCTCCACAACATGTCCACTTCGAGAGGTTCCTCACGGTCTGTTTCACGGACGGCGCTGCCGTTCGGCCCGCGCTGGTATTACACTGTGACAGATGACGCCCATTCGTCACAACCATGTGGACGCAGATCCCGTGCTCGACGCCGCACGCGACTGCGTGCTCGCCGTCGGAGTACGACGGACCACCCTCACCGACGTCGCCCGGCGGGCCGGCGTGTCGCGGATGACGCTGTACCGGCGCTGGCCCGATGTGCGCACCCTGGTCGGCGACCTGATGACCCGGGAATGGATCGCCGTCGCCGCCGGCGCCATGCCGCCCTTCGACGAGGACCGGCCCGAACGCTCCCGGATCGTCGAGGGGCTGGTCGCGGGAGTCGCCGCGTTCCGGGCCCATCCGCTGTTCCGGAAGATCCTCGACGTCGACCCCGAACTGCTGCTGCCGTACGTCCTCGACCGGCGGGGGGCCAGCCAGGACGCCCTGCTCGGGCTCCTCGTCACGGCGCTGGACGAAGGGCACGAGGACGGTTCCGTACGCCGCGTCCAGTCCGACCTGCAGGCCCGGTCCCTGCTGCTCGTCGTCCAGTCCTTCACGCTCTCGCTGCGCACCATGGCCGACGAGACCGATCCCGAACTGAGCGAAGCCGCCTTTCTCGACGAGCTGCGCACCCTGCTGGAGAGGACCCTCACCCCGTGAACCCCACGAGCAGCACCGCCCTGCCCGGCTCCTCCCTCCATGCCGAGCGGCGCCGGACCGAACTGGCCCGGCTCGCCGACGGCGACGTCGTCGACGTCCTCGTCGTCGGGCTCGGCGCCACGGGAGCGGGAGCCGCCCTCGACGCCGCCACCCGCGGGCTCAGCGTCGCCGCGATCGACGCCCACGACCTCGCGTTCGGCACCTCCCGCTGGAGCTCCAAGCTGATCCACGGCGGGCTGCGCTACCTCGCGTCCGGACAGCTCGACGTCGCCCACGAGAGCGCTGTCGAACGCGGCATCCTCATGGAACGCACCGCCCCGCACCTCGTCCGCGCCCAGCCCTTCGTGCTGCCCCTCACCCCGCTGGTCAGCCGCGGCCAGGCCGCCCTCGCCCGCGCCGGATTCGTCGCGGGCGACCTGCTGCGCGTCTCCGCCCGCACCTCGCGCCGCACGCTGCCGCAGCCGCGCACGCTGTCGGCCGTCGAGACCCGCCACCTCGCCCCGGCCCTGCGCCCCGTCGGCCTGCGCGGCGGACTGCTCTCCTGGGACGGCAAGCTCTCCGACGACGCACGCCTGGTGACCGCGATCGCCCGCACCGCGGCCGCCCACGGCGCCCGGGTCGTCACCCGCGCCCGGGCCCTGGAACTCCACGGCGACGGCGCGCTGGTGCGCGACGAGACCACCGGCCAGGAGCTGCGCGTCCGTGCCCGTACGGTGATCAACGCGGCCGGCGTCTGGGCGGGCGGCCTCGTCGACGACGTACGCCTCCGGCCCTCGCGCGGCACCCATCTCGTCCTGCGTTCCGAAACCCTCGGCCGGCTCTCCGCCGGACTGCACATCCCGATCCCCGGCGAGACGAACCGCTTCGTCCTGGTCCTGCCCCAGGGCGACGGACGCGTGTACGTGGGCCTCACCGACGAGCCCGTCGACGGCGACGTCCCCGACGTGCCGGAGGTCCCCGAGACCGACATCGGCTTCCTCCTCGACGTCCTCGGCTCCGCCCTCGACGTCACCGTCCACCGTTCCGACGTGGTCGGGGCCTTCGCCGGACTGCGGCCCCTGCTCGACACCCAGGACTCGGAGGGCCGCACCGCCGACATCTCGCGCAAGCACGCCGTGCTCACCTCGCCCGACGGCATCGTCACCGTCGTCGGCGGCAAGCTGACCACGTACCGCCGCATGGCCCAGGACGCCGTCGACGCGGCCGTGGCCGCCCGCGGACTGACCGCCGGCCCGTGCCGTACCGCCTCCGTCCCCCTCGTCGGCGCGGCCCGCCCGCAGACCCTCGCCGGTCTCGACGTCCCGCCCCGCCTCGTACAGCGCTACGGCTCCGAAGCCCCGGCCGTCCACGCCCTCGGTCTCGCCGACCCCGCCCTCGCCGAGCCCGTCGTGCCCGGCCACCCCGTCACGGGAGCCGAACTGGTCTGGGCCGTCCGCCACGAAGGCGCCCTCGACACCTCCGACCTCCTCGACCGCCGCACCCGCATCGGTCTGGTCCCGGAGGACCGCGGCATCGCCGAAGAAGCGGCCCGCGAGGCTCTGGACCGGGCGGCGCCGGTGTAACGGATCGAGGGACGCGCCGGGGTCGCAAGCGGGCGGCGGGGCGGCGGCCCCGGGGCTACCGTCGGGGCATGGAGCGAATCCGGGCTGCCCTGATCGACATCGACGGCGTCCTCACCGTGTCCTGGAAGGCGCTGCCCGGGGCGGTCCGGGCCCTGGAGCAGGTGCGCGAGGCCGGGCTGCGGGTGGCGCTGCTCACCAACAACACGTCACGGACGCGGGCCGCCATCGCCGCGCGGCTGGACGGGCTCGGGTTTCCCGTCGACGCCGGGGACGTCCTGACCGCGCCGGCGGCGACGGCGGCGTATCTGCGGGAACACTTCGCCGGTGCGCGCTGCCTGCTGCTCAACAGCGGGGACGTACGGGACGACCTGGCCGGCGTCACGCTCGTCGGGGACGGAGACGCAGAAGACGCTGACGTCGTCGTGCTCGGGGGCGCGGGGGCCGAGTTCGGCTACGAGGCGCTCAACCGGGTGTTCCGGCAGCTGCAGCGCGGGGCACGGCTGGTGTCGATGCACCGGAATCTGTTCTGGCGCACCGAGGGCGGGCTCGACCTGGACACGGGGGCCTTCCTGGAAGGGCTCGAGAAGGCCGCCCGCGTCGAGGCGGAGGTGACGGGCAAGCCGGCTCCGGCGTTCTTCGCGAGCGCCCTCGATCATCTCGGCGTCGGCGCGGCGCAGGCGCTGATGGTCGGCGACGACATCGAGTCCGACGTGCTCGCCGCCCAGCGGTCCGGCATCACCGGCGTCCTGGTGAGGACGGGGAAGTACCTCCCCGAGACGCTCCGCGCCGCCTCGGGGACGCCCGACCACGTCCTCGACTCCTTCGCCGACCTGCCCGCCCTGCTCGGCGCCGGGTAGCCGGCGGCTCAGACGGACGGGGCGGTGTGCGGCGTCCGCAGGGCGGTGGCGATGCCGTGGGCCAGGAACGGGATCCGGTGTGCCGGGACGCCCGCGATGTTGATGCGCCCGGCGGCCGTGCCGTAGATGCCGGACCGGCGGCGCATCCGGCGCATCCCGTCCGGCGTGAGGGGCAGCATCGAGAACATGCCCTTCTGGCCGGCGAGGGACCGCGCCTCCTCCTCGTGCCCGAGGGCGCGGAGGTGGGCGACGAGGTCGGTCCTGTTGGCCGTGATCCGGTGGCGCATCGCGTCGAGTTCCGCGAGCCATTCCGCGCGCAGGCGCTCGTCGTCCAGGACGGTGGCGACGATCGCGGCACCGTGGTCGGGCGGCATCGAGTACAGGGTGCGGGCGGCGTTCTGCAGGGCGGTCTCGACGTGCCGCAGGGTCCGCTTCGACGAGCCGAGGACGATGGCGCATCCGGTGCGGTCGCTGTAGAGGCCGAAGTTCTTCGAGCAGCTGACGGCGATCAGCACCTCGGGGAGGCGTTCGGCCAGCATCCGGGTCGGTGCCAGGTCGGCGGCGAGGCCGTCGCCGAGGCCGTGGTAGGCGAGGTCGACGAAGGGGACCCAGCCGTTCGCCGCGGCGAGTGCGGCGAGCTCCTCCCAGGTGCCGAAGGAGGGGTCCACGCCGGTGGGGTTGTGGCAGCAGCCCTGCAGCAGGACGACGTCGCCGCGGCGTGCGCCGGCCAGGTCGTCGAGCATGCCCCCGGTGTCCGGCCGGCCGCTGTCGTCGCGCCACCGGTAGGTCCGGACGGTGAGCCCGGCGCCTTCCAGGATGGGGCGGTGGTTGACGTACGCGGGGTCGCTGATCCACACGGTGGCGCCGGGGCGCGTCTGCTGGACGAGGTCGGCGAGGAGCCGCAGGGCCCCGGTGCCGGCCACGGTCTGGACGCCCGTCGCGCGTCCCGTCAGCTCCTCGGAGCCCAGTACGAGCGACAGCATGGCCCGGTTGAAGGCGGTGTTGCCCGACAGGCCGAGGTACTCCTTGGTGCCGGAACGTTCCGCCAGGTGTATCTCGGCCTCCCTGACCGCCGCCATGACCGGGGTGACCCCGCTCGCGTCGCGGTAGACGCCGAGGACGAGGTCGAGGCGCTCGGGACGCGGGTCGGCGGCGAACTCGGCCGTCAGGTCCCACAGCGGGTCCACGGGCGGGGCGGGAAGAAGCTCAAGCATCGGGGGAAACCTTGGTTCGGGGGCGCCGGTTGGCGAGTGCGACGCCGAGGGTGATGAGGGGGACGCCGACCACGACGGGCAGGGTCGGCGACTCGTCGAGCAGGGGGATGGCGAGCAGGACGACGGCGACCGGGCTGAGGCTGCCGACGACCGAGCTGCGTTCCGGGCCGAGTCGGCGGATGGCGAACGCGTACAGCAGACCGGCGCAGAGACCGACGCCCAGGCCCTGGACGACGAGGAACAGCGCGATGTCGCCGCCGGCCGCCCGGGCGAGGCCGGTGGGCAGGACGCCGGTCAGGGCCAGGAGCGCGATGACCGTGAAGGACGGCAGGCACAGCAGGCCGATCGACCCGACGGGGTCGAGGTCCACCTCGCGCAGCCCCACGGTGTAGAGCGCCCACAGACCGCTGGCGACGAGCAGCGTTCCCGTACCGAGCAGGACGTCGGCGTCGAGGGCGGCGGTGTAGCGCCAGACCAGGGCCACGATCCCGGCCACGATGAGGGCGAGCCCGGCCGCCTGCGTCCCGCGCGGCGCGCGCTTCCCGCCGGCGACCATGAGGGCGGAGACGAACAGCGGGACCATGCCGGGCACGATCGCCCCGACGAAGGCGGCCGACGTCAGCGATCCGCCGTACATGGCGGCGAGGAAGAAGGGCACGCCCGCGCCGCAGACGATCTTGAGTGCGGGGCCGGGCCGTACCGCGGCCAGCCGGCGCCTGCGCCGCCACAGCGCGGGCGCCAGGACCACCAGGGGCACGCCGAACCGCAGCAATGCGGCATCGGCGGGCAGCAGCGTGGAGGCGCTCAGCGCACGGGCGCTGAGGGCGAACGCGGCCCAGATCACCACGGTGAGCACCAGCGCGACCATGCCCACGCCCTGCGGGGACAGACCCCGGGCGCGGGCGGCCGCGGGCACCCCCGGACCTGGCGTCCCTACCGATTCCGACGCGACCGATTGTGGTGCGACCACCGACGATTCCTCCCGCTCTGAACATACGGGCGAACCGAAAACCGGCGTTTGCCCCGAGAAGCAACGCTAGACCTTGCGCCGGGGCAGACGATTGCCAGTTCTGCCCTCTGAACATAGCGTGGGGGCAGAATCTGCCAAGGAGTGACGATGGACGCCGTGGACTTCCAGATCATCCACGAGTTGCAGGCGGACGGCCGCCTGACCAACCAGGACCTCGCCGACCGGATCCGCCTGTCCCCCTCCCCCTGTCTGCGCCGCGTGCGCCGCCTGGAGGAGTCGGGCCTGATCAGCGGCTACACGGCCACCGTGGACCAGGTCGCCTTCGGCCTGCCGATCACCGTCTTCGTACGGATCAGGCTGGAGCGCCACACCGCCGAGGCCGTCAACGTGTTCGAGGAGCACATCGGCCTCATCGACCACATCCAGGACTGCTATCTGATGGCCGGCAGCAGCGACTATCTGCTGCGGGTCGTCATCGAGAGCCTGGAGGCGTACGAAGCCCTCGTACGCACCCGGATCCACGCCATCCCGGGCATCGCGTCGATCGAGTCCAGCTTCGCCTTCGGCAGCGTCAAACAGTCAAGGGTGTATCCACGACCGGGCGTCCCGTCGCGGCCCAAGGCCGACCCCACCGGCAGGTGAGGCGGCGCAGGAGGTAGCGCTCACGCCCCCGCGGACCGGGGCGGGCACGTGCTGTCGCGGACGACGAGCTCGTCAACGTCAGGTCGGGCCTGTGCGCCGACGTCGACGGCGGCTAGGCCCTGCAGCGGTGGTCGGTCGGCTGATCCGGCCCCGCACGACGGTTCACCCCTGACATCGGATCCCCGGGGACGGTCCCCCGGGGATCCGGCTCCTTCGCCCCCTGTGCCGCCGGCCCGTCAGGAAGGCTGGTGGGTCCACTTCTGGTTGGCGGCGCCCGTGCAGGACCAGATCTGGGTGCGGGTCCCGTCCGCCGAGGTGTTGCCGGTCACGTCGAGGCACTTGCCGGAGGCCGTGTTGACGACGTCGTGCGTGGCGGCGTCGTACGACCAGCGCTGTGCGCCCGTCCCGTTGCAGGTGTAGAGCTGCACCTTGGTGCCGTCCGCGGTCGCTCCCCCGGTCACGTCCAGGCACTTGCCGAGCGCCCGGACGGTGCCGTCGGCGGCGAGCGCCCACCGCTGGGCCGTGGTGCCGTTGCAGGTGTACAGCTGCACCGGGGTGCCGTCGGCCGTGGCCGCGCCGGCCACGTCGAGGCACTTCCCGGCGAGACCGGTCAGCGGTCCCGTCGGTGCGCCGGCCGTCGTGCCGGACCAGGTGAAGGTGGCCGTGGTGCGGGCCGGCAGGCTGTACGTGAAGGACTGGCCGCCCCAGTCGACGCGGACGGACTGCGCGGAGGCGCCGCCGTTGTGGGCGATGAGCGCCTTGGAGCCGTCGGGATTGCGCCAGGCGACGTTCTGCACGGTGGAGTCGGCCGTGGAGGCGATGCGGTACGCGCCGGGGCGCACGAACTTGGTGAGATGGCCGGTCGTGTAGTACTCGATCGTGTAGTCGACCTGCCCGGCGCGCGGGCCGCCCTCCTGGACCGTGATCAGCCCCGTGCAGGTGCCGCAGCCGCCGTTGTGCGGGCCCATGTCCTGGTTGAGCGCCAGGCTCCACTTCGTCAGGCTGCTGCTCCAGTTGCGGGCGTAGCCGACGATGTCCTTCAGGTCCTCGTTGTGCTGGTCGGCGATCCAGGTGCCGCCGGAGTGCTCGGTGCTGAACTGCCTGACCGTCGGGTACTGGTCGTGGACGTGGCTGCCGACGGCGGGGTCGCCGGAGTAGCCGTGCCAGGCGATGCCGCCGAACAGCGGATCGTTGCGGACGCCCGCGTCGTCGAGCACGCCGGAGCCGAAGTTCGCGTAGTCGCCGTAGTTCCAGTCGTGGACCAGGATCTTGGTGGTGATCCCGGCGGCCCGGAAGGCCGGGTAGACGTGGTTCTTGGTGAACTCGGCCAGACCCGAGGGGTTCCAGCTCATGCCCGGGTAGTTCATGGCGGTGGGATTGCCCGCCTGGCAGCAGTTCGGCTCGTTCTGCACGGACAGGTAGTCGACCTTGACGCCGGCCGCCTGGTAGCTCTGGATGTACTTCACCAGGTACTGGGCGTAGAGCGGGTAGTACTCCCACTTCAGCCAGCCCATCTGGTCCATCCGACCGTTGTCCTTCATCCAGCCGGGCGCGCTCCACGGCACGGCCTTGAGCCGGAGCGCCGGGTTGAGCTGCTTGGCCTGGACGGTGAGCAGCCGCACGTCGGTGTCGTAGCCGTTGGTCCCGAAGTCGGCGAGGTCGCAGCAGGTGTCGTCGAGGGAGACGTTGCCGGGCCGGGAGAGGTCGGAGGCGCCGATCGGGTTGCGGACGAAGGAGAGGCCGATGCCGTCGGTCGGTGAGAAGAGCTTGCGCATGACCTCGTCGCGGGTGGCGGCGCTGATCGCGCCGCCGCGCAGGAGGTGGGCGGTGGTGTCGGTGATCGACGCGCCGCCGCCCTCGAACTGCTGGTAGGTGGTGTTCTCGTCGACGGTGATGGTGCGGTTCGCGCTGCCGCCGGAGGGGCCGAAGGCGATCGGTGCCTGCGGGGCGAGACCCCGTGTGACGGTCCGTCCGCCGGCGTCCGAGGTGGTGGTCAGCCAGACGTCGACCCGCTCGCCGGTGGCCTCGGCCACGCCGGGACCGGTCATGACCAGGCCGCTCGCGAGGAGGGCGCCGGTCACGAGGGCGGCGAGGCGGCGCGGGCGGCGCCCGCGGCGGGCGCCGGACCAGGAGCCGAACCAGGAGCTGCTTCTGTAATGCACCTGACAGACCTTTCGATGAGGGCCCAGGCCTTCGGGCTTTCCTTAAGGTGTGAAGCTATGGAGGCCCCTCGCACACGTCAACCCCTTCCGCATACAACTCCCGAACGCAGTAAGCTGGTTGAGAGCGGATTCGGCTCAAGCTCTTGTCGACTTGGTCCAGACAATGGCACTCTTCGTTGCCATCTCTCACCCCTCCGACTGTCGGCGGTGACAACGATGTCCGCACCCCCCTCTCGACGATCACGGCTTCTCCTGGCCCTGGGCCTGGGATGCGCCACGGTGGCGGCTCTGGTGAGCCCCACGGCGCAGGCGTCGACGCTCGCGGCGCCGGTTTCGGCCGCGGCGCCCGCGGCCGAAGCCGGCGTCCAGGCCACCACGTTCAGCGACGAGTTCAACGCTCCGGCGGGCACGCCGGTCGACGGCTCCAAGTGGAACCTGGAGACCGGCGACAACGTGAACAACCACGAGCGGCAGTACTACACGAACTCCACCCGCAACGCCGTCCACGACGGCCAGGGCAACCTGGTGATCACCGCGCGGCGCGAGAATCCCGGCAACTACGCCTGCTGGTACGGCCGTTGCGAGTACACCTCGGCCCGGCTCAACACGTCCGGCAAGTTCACCCAGGCGTACGGCACCTTCGAGGCCCGGCTGAAGATGTCGCGCGGCCAGGGCATGTGGCCGGCGTTCTGGATGCTCGGCAACGACATCGGCAGCGTCGGCTGGCCGCAGAGCGGCGAGATCGACGTGATGGAGAACGTCGGATTCGAGCCGAACACCGTGCACGGCACCCTCCACGGCCCGGGCTACTCGGGTTCGGGCGGCATCGGCGCCGGCTACTCGATCGGCTCGCCCTTCGCGGACGGATTCCACACCTTCCGTCTCGAATGGGCGCCGGACAAGCTGGTCTGGAAGGTCGACGGCGTCACCTACCAGACGCGCACACCGGCCGATCTCGGCGGTCGGCAGTGGGTGTTCGACCACCCGTTCTTCCTCATCCTCAACCTCGCCGTCGGCGGCTACTGGCCGGGCGACCCGGACGGCAGCACCCCGATGCCGAACGCCCTGACCGTCGACTACGTCCGGGTCACGAACGACCAGCCTGCCCCGCCGACCGGAACCGGCGGCCCGATCACCGGCCTCGCCGGCAAGTGCGTCGACGTCGCCGGGGCGAACCCCGCGAACGGCACCCCGGTCCAGCTCTACGACTGCAACGGCACCGCGGCCCAGCAGTGGACCGTGAACGCCGACGGCTCGATCCGCGCGCTCGGCAAGTGCCTGGACGTCACCGCCGGATCCACGGCGGACGGGGCCAAGCTCCAGCTCTACGACTGCAACGGCACCGGCGCCCAGAAATGGCGTGTCGAGGCGGCCAAGGACATCGTGAACGTCGCCGCGGACAAGTGCCTGGACGTGCCGGACAGCAACTCGGCGAACGGCACCCGGCTGCAGATCTGGACCTGCAACGGCACCCCGGCCCAGAAATGGACCGTGGGCTGAGTTCCCGGACCCGGCGCGGCGTCAGGGCGTGACACGGTCCGCGATCGCCGTCTGCCAGGCGGGGGCCGGCGCGCGCGGGGCGGTCTCCGGCCGGCGGCCGCCCCGGGCGAAGAAGTCGTCCAGCGGAAGAAGGGCCGCGCCGACCGTGACCGCCTCGGGGCCCAGGGTTCCGAGGCCCACGGTGGTGCGGCTCGCCGGATAGCGCAGGGCGTACTCGGTCGCGTACCGGGTGACGGTGTCGAGGAAGCGGGAGCCGAGCTGGAGGCCGGCCCAGCCGCCGACGAGGATGCGCTCGGGCTGGAAGAGGTTGATGAGGTCGGCGAAGCCCGCGCCGAGGTACTCGGCGGTCTCGTCGAGGACGGTGAGGGCGGTGGCGTCGGGTTCGGTGCGGGACTCGTCGGGGTAGGCGGCGGCGAGCATGGCGGCGAGGGCGGTCTCCTCGTCGGCGCCGGCCGGCGGGGTGCCGCCCGCCTCGCGCCAGCGGTCGAGGAGGGCTTCGGCGCCCGCGTACGCCTCCAGGCAGCCGCGGGCACCGCAGCGGCACCGGCGCCCTCGGACGTTGACGGTGAGATGGCCCCATTCGAGGGCGCGGCCGGGTCCGAGCGGGTCGGTGACGACGCAGGCGCCGACACCGGAGCCGAACAGGACGGTGACGGCACTGCGGGCGCCGCGACCGGCGCCGAACCACATCTCGGCCTGGCCGAGGGTCTTGGCTCCGTTGTCGATCCAGTAGGGGACGGTGGCGGGAAGGTCGACGGTCCGGCGCAGCCGGCCTTCGAAGGGGACGGCTTCCCAGCCGATGGTCTGTCCGTGGACGACGGCGCCGTCGTCAGGGGTGTGGGCGACGATGCCGGGGACGCCGACGCCCACGCCGAGGAGCCGGTCGGGGTCGACGCCCGCGGTCCGCAGCACCTCGGCGATGCCGTCGCGGACATGGGCGACGACCAGATCCACGTCGTAGCGGGAGGTGCGCGGCCCGGAGCTCGGCAACGCCCGGTCGGTACGGGCGAGTTCGGTGAGGGTGAGGTCGAACAGCTCGACGCGGACACGGGTCTCGCCGACGTCGACACCGATCATGCAGCCGCTGTCGGGCCTGACCCGCAGCAGGGTCTGGGGACGTCCGCCCGCCGAGTCGACGCTGCCGGCCTCCTCGACGAGGCCCTCGGCGACGAGTTCGGCCACGACGTTGCTGACGGAGCCGGAGCTGAGCCCGGTCGCGGGCCCGAGCATGAGGCGGCTCATGGGTCCGTCGAAGTAGAGCCTCCGCAGTACGGCGGTGCGGTTCTCGCGCCGCAGGTCACGCACCGTACGGCCACTTGTCGCGTCCACGTGGGTTCCCGTCTCTGAAGTCCTTCGGTGCAACATACCCGCATTCCAAGCCTTGACGCGACCTTCTCACGGGGATTAACTCACGTCCTAAATTAAGCCGATGGACCGGAAGCGGCCGGGCCCGCCCACGGTGTCGGTCCTCCCGTCGTCCCTGAAAGGGCCCTGGAGCCATGCGCAGTTGCAGAGCCGCCGTCACCGGTGCCGTCACCCTCTCCCTCGTCCTCGCCGCCACCGCCTGCGGCGGCGGCACCGGCGGTTCGGGCGGATCCAACTCCCGTCCGAAGACGCTGACCTACTGGGCCACGAACCAGGGCACCAGCCTGGAGGCCGACAAGAAGATCCTGCAGCCGGAGCTCGACAAGTTCGAGAAGCAGACGGGCATCGAGGTCAAGCTGGAGGTCATCCCCTGGTCCGACCTGCTCAACCGGATCCTGACCGCCACGACCTCGGGACAGGGCCCCGACGTCCTCAACATCGGCAACACCTGGAGCGCCTCGCTCCAGGCGACCGGCGCCCTGCTGCCCTGGGACGAGAAGAACTTCGCCACGATCGGCGGCAGGGACCGCTTCGTCGACTCCGCGCTCGGCTCCACCGGGGCCCCCGGCAAGGACCCGGCGGCCGTACCGCTCTACTCCATGGCCTACGCCCTCTACTACAACAAGAAGATGTTCGCCGACGCGGGCATAGCCAAGCCGCCGACCACCTGGGACGAGGTCGAAGCCGCCGGAAGGAAGCTCAGCAAGGACGGCAGGTGGGGCATCGGGGTCGAGGGCTCCAGCCTCGCCAACAACATCCACCAGATCTTCGTACTGGGCAAACAGCACGGCGCCGACTTCTTCACCCCCGACGGCAAGCCGGACTTCACCTCCGACGGAGCCGTCGCCGCCGTCAAGCAGTACGTCGACCTGATGGCCGCCGACAGGATCGTCGCACCCGGCAACGCCGAGTACGCCCAGAACCAGTCGCTCGCCGACTTCGCCAAGAACCGCACCGGCATGGTCCTGTGGCAGACCCCCCAGCAGACCTTCGCCGCCCAGGGCATGTCCGAGGACCAGTGGGGCGTCGTCCCGGCCCCCGTCGCCTCCGGCGCCCCCGGCCAGGGGGCCCGGACCAACTCCATGGTCGCCGGCATCAACATCTCCGTCTTCAAGAACACCAAGAACCTCGACGGCGCCCTCGCGTTCGTGAAGTTCATGACCGGCGACGAGGAGCAGATCCTCCTCAACAAGACGTACGGATCCGTCCCGCCCGTCAGGTCCGCCCAGGCCGACCCCGCCTTCAACACGGCGTCGCTGGCGGTCATCCGCGACACCCTCGCCAAGAGCGCCTCCGCACTGCCGCAGGTCCCCGAGGAGTCCCAGTTCGAGACCGTCGTCGGCACCGCGGTGAAGGAGCTCTTCGCCGACGCCGCCGCCGGCCGCCCGGTCACCACCGAGTCCGTACGGGCCAAGCTCGACAAGGCCCAGCAGCAGATGCCGAAGAAGTAGGCGGCACCTCCATGACCCAGACCGCCGTCGCCCGGCCGAGCGAGGGCGCGGTGCGCACGGCCGGACCCGGAGCGGCGCCCGCACAGCGCCGCTCCGGACGCCGCCGCATCGCCCTCCCGTACCTGCTGCTGCTCCCCGCGCTCGTCCTCGAACTCCTCGTCCACCTCGTCCCGATGCTCATGGGCATCGGCATGAGCTTCAAGGAGCTCACCCAGTTCTTCATCCGGGACTGGTCGTCCGCGCCCTGGGCCGGCCTCGACAACTACGCCGTCTCGGTCGACTTCGACGCGCCCGTCGGCCAGGCCCTGCTGAAGTCCTTCCTCACCACCTGCCTGTTCACGCTGGCGTCGGTCGCCCTCTGCTGGTTCCTCGGCACGGCCGCCGCCGTCTTCCTCCAGGAGAACTTCCGCGGCCGGGGCTTCCTGCGGACCCTGTTCCTCGTCCCGTACGCGCTGCCCGTCTACGCCGCCGTCATCACCTGGGCGTTCATGTTCCAGCGGGACAACGGCCTGATCAACCACGTGCTGCACGACCAGCTCGGCCTCGGCGACAGCCCGGCCTTCTGGCTCATCGGCGACAACAGCTTCTGGGCCCTGCTCACCGTCTCCGTGTGGAAGGGCTGGCCCTTCGCCTTCCTGACCGTCATGGCCGGCCTGCAGAACATCTCCCCGGACATGTACGAGGCGGCCGCCCTCGACGGCGCCGGCGTGTGGAGGCAGCTCCGCCACGTCACCCTGCCGTCCCTGCGCCAGGTCAACCAGGTCCTCGTCCTGGTCCTCTTCCTGTGGACCTTCAACGACTTCAACACGCCGTTCGTGCTCTTCGGCAAGGCCGCACCCGAGGCGGCGGACCTGATCTCCCTGCACATCTACCAGTCGTCCTTCCTGACGTGGAACTTCGGCACCGGATCGGCGATGTCCGTGCTGCTCCTGCTCTTCCTCCTGCTCGTCACGGGCGTGTACCTCCTGCTCACCACCCGAGGAAGGAAGGCCTCCGATGCCTGAACGCACACCACGCTCCCCCATGGCCGCGCCCCCCTCCTTCCTGTGGTCCCGGCGGATCTTCCTCACCCTGCTCACCGGCTTCGTACTGCTGCCGCTGTACGTGATGGTCTCCGGCTCCCTGAAACCCCTCGAGGACGTGTCGGGAACGTTCGAGTGGATCCCGTCCGGGCTCACGCTCCGCCCCTACCTCGACATCTGGGACACCGTCCCGCTCGCCGACTACTTCCTGAACTCCCTGGCCGTGGCGGGCGCGGCCACCGTGTTCTCCGTCGCCGTCGCGATCGTCGCCGCGTACGCCGTCAGCCGCTACGACTTCCGGGGCAGGCGCGTCTTCGCCGTCACCGTCCTGTCGACGCAGATGTTCCCCGGCATCCTCTTCCTGCTGCCGCTCTTCCTCATCTACGTCAACATCGGCAACGCCACCGGCATCGCCCTCTTCGGCTCGCGCGGCGGTCTGGTCCTCACCTATCTGACCTTCTCGCTGCCCTTCTCCATCTGGATGCTGACCGGCTACTTCGACTCCATCCCCCGCGAGCTCGACGAAGCCGCCCAGGTCGACGGCTGCGGCCCCGTCGGCGCCCTCTTCCGGGTCATCGTGCCCGCCGCCCTGCCCGGCATCGTCGCCGTCGCCGTCTACGCCTTCATGACCGCCTGGGGCGAAGTCCTCTTCGCCTCCGTCATGACCGACGACACCACCCGCACCCTCGCCGTCGGCCTCCAGGGCTACGCCACCCAGAACGACGTCTACTGGAACCAGGTGATGGCCGCCTCCCTCGTGGTGAGCGTGCCCGTCGTCGCCGGCTTCCTCCTCCTCCAGCGCTACCTCGTCGCGGGCCTCACCGCGGGCGCGGTCAAGTGATCCGCCCGGCCGCACCCGACGCGCCCGACGCTCCCTCCGCCGGCCTCCGGCCTTCCACGAAGAGGTCCACCGTGTCCGACACCACCGACCACCACACCCTCGACCTGGGTGCGTTCCCCGCGGACTTCACCTGGGGCACGGCCACGTCCGCCCACCAGATCGAGGGCGCCGTCGCCGAGGACGGCCGCTCCCCCTCCATCTGGGACACGTTCGCGCGCGTCCCCGGAGCCATCGACAACGGCGACCACGGAGACACGGCCTGCGACCACTACCACCGCTGGCCCGAGGACATCGCCCTGATGCAGGAGCTGGGCACCGACGCGTACCGGATGTCCGTCGCCTGGCCCCGCGTCGTCCCGAACGGCGACGGGCCCGTCAACAAGGCCGGGCTCGACTTCTACGACCGGCTCGTCGACGGACTGCTCGACGCCGGCATCACCCCCAACGTCACCCTCTACCACTGGGACCTGCCGCAGACCCTGCAGGACCGCGGCGGCTGGACCGTCCGCGACACCGCCGAACACCTCGCCTCCTACGCCTCCGCCGTCGCCGAGCGCCTCGGCGACCGCATCACCCACTGGGCCACGCTCAACGAGCCGCTCTGCTCCGCCTGGATCGGCCACCTGGAGGGCCGGATGGCACCGGGCCTCACGGACCTCACGGCCGCCGTCCGCGCCTCGTACCATCTGCTGCTCGGCCACGGCCTCGCCACGGCCGCCGTCCGCGCCGCCGCCCCCGGCGCCCAGGTCGGCCTCGTCACCAACCACTCCACCGTCACCCCGGTCTCCACCCGCCCCGAGGACGTCGCCGCCGCGCGCCGGGCCGACGGGCACACCAACCGCTGGTGGCTCGACCCGGTGTACGGGCGCGGTTTCCCCGCCGACATGCGCGAGCTGTACGGGGTCGAGCTCCCCGAGCGGCCCGGTGACCTGGAACTGATCTCGGCCCCGCTCGACTGGCACGGACTCAACTACTACTTCCCGGAGACGGTGGCCGACGACCCGGCCGGACCCGTCCCCCACGCCCGTGCCGTACGCCTCCCGGACGTCCCGCGCACCGGCATGGACTGGCAGATCGGCCCCGACGGCCTGGAGACCTTCCTGCTCCGCCTCACCGAGGAGTACGGCGTGCGGAAGCTGTACGTGACCGAGAACGGCTCGGCGTTCCCCGACACCGTCGGCCCCGACGGCGAGGTGCACGACCCGGACCGCACCCGCTACCTGGAGCAGCACCTCGCGGCCTGCGCCCGCGCGCTGCGCAAGGGCGCACCGCTCGCGGGGTACTACGCCTGGTCCCTGCTCGACAACTTCGAATGGGCCTACGGCTACGACAAGCGCTTCGGCCTGGTCCATGTCGACTACGCGACCCAGCGGCGGACGGTGAAGTCGAGCGGCCGCCGGTACGCGGAGATCATGCGCGCCCACCGGACGCACCGCGGGTGACCGGGCGCCCCCTGCGGCACGCGTGTCACCCGGCACCAAGGTTCGAAGAACGCTCCCCCTGTTTCCCCCACGCATCCCGAGGAGCTCCCATGTCCCCTGTCGGGTCCTCGCCGGTCCTCCGGCGCCCCGCCCCAGCCCTCCGACGGACCGCCGTCGGCGCACTCGTCACCGCGCTCGCCGGCGGCCTCCTCGCCGTCGCCCCCGCCACGACGGCCTCCGCGGCCCCCACCCTGCTCTCCCAGGGGAAGACGGCCACCTCCTCGTCCACGGAAGGAGCCTTCACCGCGGGCGGAGCCGTCGACGGCGACCTCACCGGCACCCGCTGGGCCAGCGACTGGTCCGACGCCCAGTGGTTCCAGGTCGACCTCGGCCGGAGCGCCACGCTCAGCAGCGCCGTCCTGACCTGGGAGACCGCCTACGGCAAGAGCTACGAGATCCAGGCCTCCGAGAACGGCACCGACTGGCGGACCGTCACCACGGTGACCGGCGGCGACGGCGGCACCGACGATGTCGCCCTCTCGGGCACCGGCCGCTACGTCCGGATGAACGGTCTCTCCCGGGGCACCGTCTGGGGCTACTCGCTCTGGGAGTTCCAGGTGTACGGCACCACCGGCGGCACCACCCTGCCGGGCGGCGGCGACCTCGGACCCAACGTCCACGTCGTCGACCCGTCCACGCCCGACGTCCAGGCACAGCTGGACAGCGTCTTCCGGCAGCAGGAGTCGGCCCAGTTCGGCAGCGGCCGGCACGCCTTCCTGTTCAAGCCGGGCACGTACAACGGCCTCAACGCCCAGATCGGCTTCTACACCCAGATCGCCGGCCTCGGTGTCCGTCCCGACGACACCACCATCAACGGCGACGTGACGGTCGACGCCGGCTGGTTCGACGGCAACGCCACCCAGAACTTCTGGCGCGGAGCCGAGGGCCTGGCCCTCAACCCGGTGAACGGCACCGACCGCTGGGCCGTCTCGCAGGCCTCCTCCTTCCGCCGCATGCACGTCAAGGGCGGGCTCAACCTCGCGCCCAGCGGCTACGGCTGGGCCAGCGGCGGCTACATCGCCGACTCGAAGATCGACGGCCAGGTCGGCAACTACTCGCAGCAGCAGTGGTACACCCGGGACAGCTCGATCGGAGGCTGGTCCAACAGCGTCTGGAACCAGGTCTTCTCCGGCACCGAGGGCGCGCCCGCGCAGTCCTTCCCCGAGCCCAAGTACACGACCCTCGACACCACCCCGGTCTCCCGCGAGAAGCCGTACCTCATCTGGGAGGACAACCAGTACAAGGTCTTCTCCCCCGCCAAGCGGACCAACGCCCGCGGCACCACCTGGGCGAACGGCACCCCGCAGGGCGAGAGGATCCCGCTGAGCCGGTTCTACGTCGTCAGGCCCGGCACCACCGCCGCCACCGTCAACCAGGCGCTCGCCCAGGGCCTGCACCTGCTGTTCACGCCCGGCGTCTACCACCTGGACCAGACGATCGAGGTGAACCGGGCCGGCACGATCGTCCTCGGCCTCGGCCTGGCCACGATCGTCCCGGACAACGGCGTCACCGCGATGCGCGTCGCCGACGTGGACGGCGTCCGCCTCGCCGGCTTCCTGATCGACGCCGGCCCGGTCGCCTCGCCGACACTTCTGGAGGTCGGCCCGCAGAACGCCTCCGCCGACCACGCGGCCGACCCCACCACCGTCCAGGACGTCTACGTCCGGATCGGCGGCGCGGGCGCGGGCAAGGCCACCACGAGCATCGTCGTCAACAGCGACGACACCCTCGTCGACCACATCTGGGTCTGGCGCGCCGACCACGGCGACGGCGTCGGCTGGGAGACCAACCGGGCCGACTACGGCGTCCGCGTGAACGGCGACGACGTCCTCGCCACCGGACTGTTCGTCGAGCACTTCAACAAGTACGACGTCGAGTGGTTCGGCGACCGCGGCCGCACGATCTTCTTCCAGAACGAGAAGGCGTACGACGCGCCCGACCAGGCGGCCATCCAGAACGGCACCACGAAGGGCTACGCCGCCTACCGTGTCGACGACTCCGTCACCACCCACGAGGGCTGGGGCCTCGGCAGCTACTGCTACTACAACGTCGACCCCACCATCCGTCAGGACCACGGCTTCAAGGCCCCGGCGAAGCCCGGCGTGAGGTTCCACGGCCTGCTCACCGTGTCGCTCGGCGGCAACGGCCAGTTCGACCACGTCATCAACGACATCGGCGCGCCGACCCAGGGCACCGGGACCGTCCCCTCCACCGTCGTCGACTTCCCCTGATGATCCGGCGGGTCACCCCACCGGGGTGACCTCGGTGACTCCCCTCCGGGCGGCGGCCCGTCTCCCCGTGCCGCCGCCCGGAGGGCACATGCACGTTCTGACAACGTTGTCTCCGATTCGTTCCGGCGTACGGGGGAGCACACTGGCAGGAGGGGCGGAAGGCTTGCCCCGCCCGGGGGTCGGCCGGTCCCGCCCACTCGTGGAAGAGGGTGCGCGGATGCCCAGAACCCGGTCCTCGGCCCGCTCGCGCTACGCCCCCGACCGGGGGCTCGCGACGCGCATGGCGACGACGATGTTCCTGATCGGGCTGCTGTACGTGGTCTTCGTCGGCGTCCTGCTGGTACTGCTGCGCGGCTCCTGGCCGATCATCCTGCTGATCACGGGCGCGCTGTTCGTCGGGCAGTTCTGGTTCAGCGACCGGATCGCCGCCTTGGGCATGGGGGCCCGCGAGGTGACTCGCGAGCAGGCGCCCGAGCTGCACGGCACCGTGGACCGGATCTGCGCGCTGGCCGACATGCCGAAACCGAAGGTCGCGATCGCCGAGAGCGACGTGCCGAACGCCTTCGCCACCGGCCGCGGCGAGAAGACCGCGCTGGTCTGCGTCACGACCGGCCTCCTGCGGCGCCTCGAACCGGAGGAGCTGGAGGGGGTCCTCGCGCACGAGATGTCGCACGTGGCGCATCGGGACGTCGCCGTCATGACCATCGCGTCCTTCCTCGGCGTCCTCGCGGGGATGATGACGCGGGTCGCGCTCTACAGCGGTCTCGGCCGCAGCCGGGACAGCACCATGGGCCTCGCCGCGGTCCTCGTCCCCGTGGTCAGCGCCGCCGTCTACGTCGTCAGCTTCCTGCTGACCCGCGTCCTGTCCCGCTACCGCGAACTCGCCGCCGACCGCGCCGCCGCGCTCCTCACGGGCCGCCCGTCGGCGCTCGCCTCGGCGCTCACCAAGGTGAGCGGCGAGATGGCCAGGATCCCGACGAAGGACCTGCGCAAGGCGGAGCCGTACAACGCCTTCTGGTTCGCTCCCGCCTTCTCCTCCAAGGAGAGCCTGAGCCGGCTGTTCTCCACCCACCCCACCCTGGAGCAGCGGCTCGAACAGCTCACGCGGATCTCGGCGCAGCTCGGCGGGGCGTGACGGCAGTGGGGCTCCTCGACAGCATCCTCGGGCGCAGCAGGCCGGTCCGGCCCGATCTCGACCGTCTCTTCGGGCTGCCGGCCGCGGCACTCACCCTTCAGGCAGGCACGGGCTTCGTCCCGGCCGGCGCCGGGTCGGTGTGCTTCGCGGCGGTGGAGGGCGGTGCCTTCGCGCGCCTGAAGGCAGACGTACGGGATCTCCTCGACGCCGGGGCGGGGGCCGGCCCCGATCCGGGCGCGGGCGGCGGCGAGGGCCGGGACGCGGGGCCGGGGGCGGGCGGCGGCGAGGGCCGGGACGCGGGGCCGGGGGCGTACCCCGTGACGTACACCTCGGACGCGTACGGCTACACCTGGCTGACCGTACGACCTCCCGCCGAGGACCTGATCACGCTGGTCAATGACCTGCACGCGGTCAACGCGCTCCTCGAGGAAGCCGGCTTCGGCCCCAACCTGCTCTGCTCCCTGACAGCGTTCCGCGCCCCGGCGGCCGGAGACGATCCGGGAGCCGACGGACACCGGGCGCGCGACCTCGCGCTCGTGTACCTCTACAAACGCGGCACCTTCTACCCCTTCGCGCCGCGCACCGATCGAGCCGAGACGCGCGACAACGCCCTCGAGCTCGAGGTCAGGGGCCTGCTCGCCGGCGACCTGGCGATGGAGCCGGACATGGAGCGATGGTTCCCGGTGTGGGGCGCGCCGGGACTCGGCGGGGCGGAGGGGATCCCAGGGCCTTGATCACCGCCCGGCCGGGCGGTGCAGGTCGGCGGCGTGCGGCAGGAACGGGAATTCACCGGCGGCCACGTGCCGGGCGCCACGTACATCGAGCTCGGCAGCCTGACCGCCCAGGTCGCCGGCGCCCCCGACAGGGCGGTCGTGGCCTGCGGTCACCGCGAGCGCGCCATGACCGCCGCCAGCCTGCTCGAACGTGCCGGGCCCACCGGCATCGCGGTCCTCGACGGCGTACCGCGCGGGTCCGCCGTCGAGGACGGCGATGTCGGTGGGCCCGCGCCGGTGAACGCCACTCCCAGGGGACCGCGCCCCCGGACCGTGCGGCAGGTGTGGCCCGGGACGCGGAGGGAAGCCTGTGAGGCGACTCGTACGGGAGGGGAATCCGTGGCGGACGTGGACGTGGTGGTCGTGGGCGCGGGGGTGCTGGGCAGGTCGGTCGCCTACGCGCTGGCCTGTGCCGAGCCGGAGCTCCGGATCGTGTTGTCGGGCCGGCGCGGTCCCGGCGCCTCGCGGGCAGCGGGCGCGATGCTCGGCGTGCTCGGCGAGGTGACGGCGGCCGGTCTGCGAACCCGGCACGGCGGACTTCGCCTGAACATGGCGGTGGAGGCCGCCGCGCGCTGGCCGGCCTGGCGCGAGGGCGTACGGGAGCGGGCCGGGGCGGCGGCTCCCGCGGACGGGTACGGGGCGGGGACGTACGTCCTGCTGAACACGGTGTCCGGGCCGCTGGACGAATCGGCGGTCGAGGCCATGCGCACGGCCGGCGCCCGCCACGGACTGCCCGTCGAGGAGAGTGCCGTCCCGGACGTCCCCGCGTACCGGCCGCTGGACAACGACCGGGCACTGCGGGCCGTCTTCCTGCCGCGGGAACGTTTCCTGGACGCACGACGCTGGCTGCGGAGCCTCGACGCGGCACTCCGAGCACTGCCGAACGTGCACCGCACCGGGACCGGCCGGCTGCGCGCTCATGGAAGCGGGTACGAACTCGCCACGCGCGAGGGCGCGTTCAGGGCCGGCCGGGTCGTCGTCGCGGCCGGGGCGTGGTCGAGCGCGCTCCTGGAGCGTGTCGACCCGGAACTGCCCGTCCTGCCGGTGGTCGCGGCGGAAGGCAGCGCCGTCGCCCTCCGCCCCTCCGCCGCCCCCGTGCCGCCGGTGGTGTTACGCACCCCCAATCGCGCGTACGCGTGCGGGCTCCACGCCGTCCCGCAGGCCGACGGCACCTGGTACCTCGGCGCCTCCGCGGCCCCCGCACTCCTCCCGGGCGACGCACCGACCGCCGGCGCGCTGCACTTCCTCCTCGGCGCGGGTCTCGGCCAACTGCACCACGGTCTGACCGGCGCGAGGATCGACCGGGTCCACCACGGCAACCGCCCTGTGGGCCTCGACGGACACCCGCTCCTGGGGAACGCCGGACGCCCCGGCCTGTGGGTGGCCACCGGCACGCACCGCGACGGCCTGCACGCCTCCCCGCTGATCGCCCAGGAACTCGCCGGCGAGATCCTGCGCGGCGAACCGAGCCCCTGGCTCGCGCCGTGGCGGCCGAACCGGCAGCCGATCTCCGACTGGACGACCGCCGAGGCCGTCGAGGAGGCGGCGGCCCACCACGCCGCCCTCGCCGCCGAGTCCCGCATGCGCCCACCGCTGACGGGCGACTGGCCCGGCCTGCTCGCGGGCGCCTACCGGCAGCTCATGGAGCAGACGTACGCCGGGATGCCGGACGGCTACGTGCTCCCCCCGGAGCTCGCGCCGCTCGGCTACGAACACGGGCCGGCCCTCGCGAAACTCGCGCAGCGCCACCTCGACCGCCTGGCGGCCGGGTAGAGCCCCTACCCAGGCGGTCAAGGTGCGCGAGGCCCGGCGCTCAAGGGGACGGGGCCGGGCCCGTTCCTTCCGTGACCCGAATGCCCCAGGGGCTGCGCGCCCCGGCCGTACGGACCGGAGGATGGGAAAGCCCCGCGGTACCGCTTGCCCAGCAGCGCCGCAGTCCCACCGTCCTCCCGCGGAAAGGGTCCCGTCATGACGTCGAGGAAATCGTTCGACGACCCCGCCTTCCCGTTCCGCGCGTCGGACGGGGGCCGTTACGGCGAGGACGTGTTCCGGCCCGAGCAACCCGGTGAGGGCGAGCGGATCGATCTCGGGGCGCTCGCGTACGACGACCTCACCCTGACGCGGCTGCGCGCCCTCGGTGCCGGGCCGGGGTGGCGGTGCCTGGACATCGGTGCCGGTACGGGCACGGTCTCGCGGCGCCTGCTGCGCGAGGCGGAGGTGGCGGGCGTGCTGGCCGTCGACCGCGATGTGCGGTTCCTCGCCGAACGGCCCGTGCCCGGCCTCGACGTGCTCCAGGCCGACATCACCGCTCCGGACTTCGCGCCGGGCCGGTTCGATCTGGTCCACGCGCGGTTCGTGCTGATGCATCTGCCGGAGCCCGAGCGGATGGTGTCCGCGCTGGCCGGGCTGGTGGCGCCCGGCGGGGTGCTGGTCCTCAGCGACGCGGTGGACCTCACCAGCAACCGTACGAAGACGGAGGGCGACACCCCGTACGCCGCGGCGATGCGCGCGATGTGGCAGGGGCTGCGCGCTTCCATCGGCACGGACGTCTCGTGGGTGCCGTCGTATCCGCAGCTGCTGCGCGCGGCCGGCCTGAGGGCGGTCGGCGCGGAGATGTACGCACCGCCGCTGCTGCGGGGAAGTCCGATCAGCCGTTTCTGGGCGGACACGTGGGAGCGGAGCCGGGCGTCGATGGTCACCACCGGGCTGATCGACAGCGCGGGCATCGACGCGGCGGTCCGCTACCTGGACTCGGACGCGTGCGCCGCGCTGTCCGCCGGGATGCTCACCGCCTGGGGCCGCAAACCGGGCGCGACGAGCGACGGCGAGCGGTGACGCCCTCGGGGCCGTGACGAGCCGCACGGTACGCAGCGTCGTCACTGCCTCCCCGCCCGCCCTCATCCCACAGGCCCACCTGCGCTACGCCCCGACACCCGCAAGAGCGGCGGAAGCGGCGGCGCACCGCCAACACATGGACTTCCTCAGTGGCCGGTCCACTCCGAGCTCGATCAGCGCCAGACTTCGTGCTCGTCCCGGAAGTGCGGCCACGGGCGTCCGGCCTGTCGTGCCGCGAGCAGGTGCTTGATGCCCGCGATCCAGGTCCCTGGCTGGAGGAATTCGAGCAGGTACCGGTCGAGTTCCGAAGGTGCCATCTGGAGCGTCCAGCCAGGGGTCATCGTCACACCACCGGGGAGCGGCAGGGCCTGTAGTTGCTCTTGGTGGTGGATTTCCATGAACACTTCGCCGGGGCGGGGGGCTCGGGGGCCTGGCGGTCTGACCCAGTGGGCATCCAGGCCGGCGGTCCGAATGAGGCGGGTGAGCACGGGGCCGGAGGTCTCGACGGTGAAAATGACGTAGTCGCCGATGAGGCGCGCGCAGAGGGTCGGGTCGAGGGGGTAATTCGCCCATGGAACGCGCAGCGGGTCTCGGGCGGTGCTGTCCAAGGTAGTGGCGTGCCAGTTGTGGTCCTCTCGTCGGCCGGCGATGCCGGCGCTCGCGAGTGCCGCGCCGAAGGCCGACTGGAACTGGGCGTTGAACTGCTCGGAGGAGAGGCCGTTCCGGGAGCAGGCTTGTTGGTCGACGACGGCGAGGGCGCGCGCTCCCGGCACCACGGTGGCGTGGATGCCGTCCGCTGCTGCCTGCCGGGCAGCGGACTGGAGCATGTCGAGGTGGGTACGCATCGGGAGATCGAGGTCGTGCAAGCGCTGTGCGGTGTCGGGGCCGGGGAGCGGGCCGCCGTCCAGGATGGCGGCTCTGGCCTGGTTGATCCGCCGAAGTTGAGTGCTGCGTTTGGCGTTCGGGTTGGTCTTGATCTCCTCGGTGAGGGGTGGGTTGGTCTCGTCCCAGAGGGTGATGTCGCCGATGCGCAGGCAGTTGGTCACGTCGTGCAGGAGGGCGAAGTGGCCGTCGTCCTTGAAGGCCCTCTCCGCACGGTCCCGTTCTGCCGCGAGGCCGGTCTTGCCGTGCATGGGGCCGGGGCTGTCATTGCGGCTCAGTGCGAGGACGAAGGGTCGGTGGAACCCGAAGGCCCTCCAGGCCAGGGCATCGCCGACGGAGCGGAGCTGGCTCCCCAGCCGTTCACAGACCGCGTGCTCGAACCGCCACGTCGCCTCGTCGGAGAGGTCGCGTCCGGATTGGGGTTCGGGGGCGTCCGGGTGCGGGGCCTTGCCCTTCTTCATCCGCTCGGCGGCCTTCTTGAACTCGTATCGGTCTCTGTCGATTTCGAGGATGCGGTCGAGCAGATCCTGTTGGAACTCGTAGCCCGCTGCGGCGGAGTCGATGGCCCTGACCTGCTCGATGAGATGGGCGAGCGCCGGCTGCATCGCGATGTGGCGCGGGTGCATCAGCATGTCGTCGGGGGTGTAGTGGGTGGCGTCCAACAGGCTCATCGGCTCAGTGTGCCGACGAGGCAGGCACTGCGCGAGGGGATTGCGCCTCTGGGCCTTGAGCGCTGAGATTCCGGCGGGCGGGCCGGGGTCGGCCTGGGCCCCGGTCACCGCAGGTCCGTGCCGCGGGTCACTGCAGTCCGAGGCGCCGCGCGATCTCCTCGGTGTGCCGCAGGCGTGCCGGTGCGGCGTCGCCGAGGGCCGTGACGACTCCGGCGACGACGGTCTCGACCACGGCGAGGGTCGGGACGAGGCTGTCGTACGGTGAGGGGGTCGTGACCAGGCTGGGAAGGACGACCTCGGCGTGCGCGGAGACCGGGGAGAGCCAACGGTCGGTGAACAGGATGACCTTCGCGCCTTGTTCGAGGGCGAGTTGGGCCATGGTTACCTTGTCCTGCTCGTAGCGGCGGTGGTCGAAGACGACCAGGACGTCGCGGCGGGTGAGCGTACCGAGTGCCGCGGTGCGCTCGACGTCGCCCGCGGGCAGGAGCTGGATGTCGTCGCGCAACTGCATGAGGTGCAGTCCGAGGTACTGGGCGAGGAGATGCGTGAAGCGGCCGCCGGTCAGGGTGATGCGCCGTTTGCCGTCGGCCAGGAGTGCGACGGCGTGTTCCAGGTCGTGCGGCGGGAGTTCGGTGAGGGTCTGCGCGACGGCACCGCCGAACAGCCTGCTGCCCTGTTCGAGCAGGGATGCTTCGCCGTCCGGTGCCTTGTCGGTGCGGGTGCGGTCGGCGGATTCGTACAGGGACAGGGGTGAGGCGTTGCGTTCGTCGAGTTCCTCGCGCAGCGCGGTCTGGAAGTCGGGGAAGCCCCGGTAGCCGAGCCGGTTGACGAAGCGGATGACGGTGGGGGCGCTGACGCCCGCCCGCTCGGCGAGGACGGCGACGGTCTCGAAACCGGCCGAGGGGTAGTTGGCCAGGAGGACGCGGGCGACCTTGCGCTCGGCCGGGCTGAGGTCGCCCAGCTTGTGCCGGATCACGTCGGCGAGTGCGCCGGAGGCCATCGCGGGTTCCTTTCTGGGTCGTCGGCGGGCGTGCGGCCCGCGTGCCGAGCCTAATGCCGATCGTCCGCGCCGCGATCGCGGCCGCCGCGCCCCGCCGACGGCGGTGGGTGCTCCCGCACCGGGCAACGGCGCGGTGAACCGGTGCGGGAGCGTCGGGGGCGGCGTCAGCCGCTGCGGCTGTCGCCGAGGTCGGCGATGAGGGAGGCGAGCAGGGCGACCCGGGCCGGGACCGTACGGACGTCGAGCCACTCCTCGGGGGTATGGTCGGCGCCGCCGACCGGCCCCAGACCGTCCAGGGTCGGGACCCCTGTGCCGGCGATGGTGTTGGCGTCTCCCACGCCGCCTGTCGCCGTGCCGCCGAAGGTCAGGCCCAGGCGTACGCCGATGTCCTGGGCCCGCGCGAGCATCCGGCGGGAGGCGGCTGTGTCTTCCATCGGCGGGCAGGAGGCGACTTCCTCCACGGTGGCACGGGTGCCGGGGACGACGGGCCGCGAGGCGGCCTCCTCGAGGGCGGCGGTGGCCGCGCGCATGCCCCTGTCCGTGGCCGAGCGGATCTCGACGAGGAGTTCCGCCTCGGAGCAGACGATGTTGTAGCGGCTGCCCGCGCGCACGACGCCGACGTTGAGGGTGACGCCCTCCCACGTGCCGTTCAGCGCCTGGATCGCGATGACGAGGTGGGCGGCGGCCAGGGCCGCGTTCGCTCCCCGTTCGGGTTCGATGCCCGCGTGTGCGGCGCGGCCGGTGACGGTGACCCGGAAGTCGGCCACGCCCTTGCGTGCGATGACCAGGTCGCCGTTCTCCCGGGCGCATTCGAGGGCGAGGGCGTAGTGCGCTCCTTCGGCCGCCCGCCGGGTGACGGGTCTGCTGGCGGGTGAGCCGATCTCCTCGTCGGGTGTGGCGAGGAAGACGAGTTCCGCGTAGTCATCGATGCCTGCCGAGGCGAGGACCTCGAGGGCTGCGAGGCCTGCGATCAGGCCTCCCTTGTCGTCGCTGACGCCGGGTCCGTGGGCGAGGGGTCCATCGAGGGAGAAGGGGCGTTCGACGGCGGCTCCGTCGTCGAAGACGGTGTCCATGTGCGCGGCGAGGAGGATTCTGCGGCCTCCGTCCGCGACGGCGAGGCGGCCTTGTCTGCGGCCGATGAGGACATCTCCGGTGCGGTGTCCTTGGGCCGAAGGCAGTGGGACGCGTTCCACGGAGAAGTCCAGGCGCTCGAGGTGGGCCCGGACCAGGTCGGCGACCCGGTTGACTCCGTCGGCGCTGTACGAGCCGGAGTCGATCGCGACGAGTTCGGCCAGGTCTTCCAGGTACCGCGCCTGATGTGCCTGGGACAGGGACAGCAGCACGTCGTCGAGGGGCTGCTGCCGGGGCGGGGCGCTCACAGGACCTTCGACAGGAAGGCGCGGGTGCGTTCCTGCTCCGGTTCGGCCAGGACCCGTCGGGGGTCACCGGATTCGACGACGACGCCTTCGTCCATGAAGACCGCGAGGTCGCCGACTTCGCGGGCGAAGCCGATCTCGTGCGTGACGACGACCATGGTCATGCCGTCGTCCGCGAGCCGGCGCATGACGTCGAGGACGTCGCCGACGAGTTCGGGGTCGAGCGCCGACGTCGGTTCGTCGAACAGCATCAGTTTCGGTTTCATGGCGAGGGCGCGGGCGATGGCGACGCGCTGCTGCTGGCCGCCCGAGAGCTCGGCCGGGTAGTGGCCCTCCCTGTCGGCGAGCCCCACCTGGTCCAGCAGGGCCCTCGCCTCCTCGCGGGCCTGTTCCCTGGCGGTTCCGGCGACCTTGACGGGGGCCTCCATCACGTTCTCCAGGGCCGTCATGTGCGGGAAGAGGTTGAACCGCTGGAACACCATGCCGATGTCGCGCCGTCGGGCAGCGACCTCGCGCTCCCGCAGCTCGTGGAGGCGGGTGCCCTGCGGCCGGTATCCGACCGGTTCACCGTCGACGGAGAGCCGTCCTCCATCGATCTTCTCCAGATGGTTGATGCACCGCAGGAACGTGGACTTGCCGGACCCGGAGGGCCCGAGCAGGCAGCACACCTGACCGCGTTCGACCGTCAGGTCGATGCCCTTGAGGACCTGGAGCTTCCCGAAGTGCTTGCGCACGCCCTCGGCGTGCACCATGGGCGCGTTCAACGGCCCGCCTCCTTCTGTGTGCGGCCGCGCAGGGCGGTGAGGGGTCCGGCGCACAGGCGTCGCAGGGGAGAGAGCTCGGCACCGCGGGCCGTGCCCCGCCCGTAGCGGCGCTCGAGCCACGCCTGCGGGACGCTCAGGGCGCTGACCAGGGCCAGGTACCAGAGCGACGCCACCACGAGCATCGGGATGACCTGGTAGTTCTGCCCGTACACGTCCTGGATGTTGGACATCAGGTCGTGCGCCGCGATCACCGACACGAGGGCGGTCATCTTGAGCATGTTGATCGTCTCGTTGCCGAGCGGCGGGATGATCACCCGCATCGCCTGGGGCAGCACGATCCGCCGCATGGTGAGCGCCGGGCGCATGCCGAGCGAGTGGGCCGCCTCGGTCTGCCCCGGGTCGACGGACCGGATCCCGGCGCGGACGATCTCGGAGGCGTACGCGGCCTCGTTGAGGCCGAGTGCGAGCAGGGCCGCGACGGACGGGGTGAGCAGGGTGTTGGTGTCGGCCTGGAAGAAGGTGACGCCGGTGAACGGGACGCCGATCATCACCTGCTGGTAGAGGGCTCCGGCGTAGCCCCAGAAGATGATCTGTACGAGCAGCGGGGTGCCGCGGAAGACCCAGACGAACAGCGACGAGAGGCCGTACAGGACCGGGTTGTCGGAGAGCCGCATGACGGCGACGAGGGTGCCGAGGGCGAGGCCGAGGGTCATCGCGGCGGCGGTCAGCCACAGGGTGGTGGCCAGGCCGTCGAAGATCAGCCCGGCGAACAGGTAGTGGCCGACGACGTCCCAGTGCAGGTTGCCGTTCTTCGCGAGCGAGCCGATGAGGCCGGCCAGGGCGGCGACGGCGGCCACCGCGGAGATCCAACGCCCCCAGTGGTGGACGGGGACGATCTCGAAGGTGTCGGGTGCGAGGTGCTCGCCGGTGTGCGGTGTGCCCACGTGGGTGGTGGTCATCTCTAGTCCACCGCCGCGTTCTTGGTGGCTTCCTTCACGGCGATGGAGGCGACGCCGTACTTGTCGCAGATCGCGGTGAGGGTGCCGTCGTCGATCAGCGCCTGGAGCGCCCGCCTGATCGCTTCGGTCAGTTGCGGGAGCTGTCTGCTGACCGCGATGCCGTTGGGCGAGGCACGGTAGCCGGCCGGTGCCGCCGGGTCCTCGGCCAGGTCGAAGGCCTTGCCGCCGTCGGCGGTCTTGGCCGACCAGCCGGCGGCGGGCTTGGTGACGACCTCGGCGACCACCTTGCCGGAGCGCAGGGCGAGCTGGGCGTCGGAGTCCTTGGGGAAGGTCTGGATGTCGGCCACCTGTCGGCCGGTCGCCCGGCATGTGGCCTGGTGGGCCGTGAGCAGCTTGTACTGGTTGGTCGCCGCCTGGACGCCGACCTTCCGGCCGCAGAGATCGTCCAGCGTGCTGATCTTCGCCGGGTTGCCCTCGGCCACCAGGATGCCCGAGCCGGAGCGCGAGTAGTCGACGAAGTCGACGACCTTCTGCCGCTCCTTGTTGTCGGTCAGCGCGGACATCGCGACGTCGAACCTGCCCGCCTGGAGGGCGGGCACGATGCCGTCGAACTTCGTCGGGGTGAAGGCGAATCTGACGCCGAGCTTCGCGCCCAGGGCCTGGCCGAGGTCGTAGTCCAGGCCGGTCAGGTCGCTCTTCCCCTCGGTGACGAACATCGCGAACGGGGGGTACGGGACGTCCGTGGCCACACGCACGGTGCCCGCCTTCTTGATCTGCTCGGGCAGGGCCTCGTGGAGGGCCGCGTCCCGCGTGACCGTGACCCCGGCGATCTTGCCCACGGCTGCGGGTTCACCACCGCCGGCACCGCTCGCGCCGCAGCCGGAGACCACCGCCAGAGCCGTGCAGGCGAGCACGGCAGTCGCCCCGCGGCGGGGCGCAGAGATGTACATCAACGTCGTTCCCTCTCGGACGTCCGAAGCGAGCGGAATCCTCTCCGCCGGCGTTCCAGAAGTTACACATCAATGTTTGTCATGGCTAGATGTAATACCTGTTACGTAGGTGCGTAAGAGTCCGGCGCCGCAGCACGGCGGATTCACCTGCAGTCAGCACCACCCAGATCGCACCACCTACCCGCGCTTGCATATATAGCGCGCATGCAACTATTGTCGAAGCATGCAAAGGGATCGTTCAAGTAATTCCGGAAGGGGGCGAGCCATGCCGCTCGCTCTCCTGGCCCTGGCGGTCGGGGCCTTCGGCATCGGTACGACCGAGTTCGTGATCATGGGGCTGCTGCCCGAGATCGCCGCCGACTACGGCGTCACCATCCCCACCGCCGGACTGCTGGTCACCGGTTACGCACTCGGCGTCGTCATCGGCGCCCCGCTCCTCACCGTGCTCGGTACGAAGGTGAGCCGGAAGCGGATGCTCATGCTGCTCATGGGCCTGTTCGTATTCGGCAACCTGCTGTCCGCGCTCGCCCCCGACTTCGGGATGATGCTGACCGGCCGCGTCGTCGCCTCGCTCGCCCACGGCTCGTTCTTCGGCATCGGGTCCGTCGTCGCCGCCGAGCTGGTCGCACCGGAGAAGAAGGCCGGCGCCATCGCCACCATGTTCACCGGCCTGACCGTCGCCAACATCGTCGGCGTGCCCCTGGGCACGTTCATCGGGCAGGCGGTGGGCTGGCGCACCACCTTCGCCGTCGTCGCCGCGCTCGGCGTGATCGGACTGCTCGGCATCTCGAAGCTCGTCCCGGCCGTGCCCCGCCCCGCGGGTGCCCGTCTGCGCGGCGAGCTGAAGGCCTTCCGCAACCCTCAGGTGCTGCTCGCGATGGCGATGACCGTGCTCGGTTTCGGCGGTGTCTTCGCGGCCATCACCTACATCGCGCCGATGATGACGCACGCCGCCGGCTACTCCGACGGCGCCGTGACCTGGCTGCTCGTCCTCTTCGGCATCGGCATGTTCCTCGGGAACCTGCTCGGCGGGCGCTTCGCCGACCGGGCGCTGATGCCCCTGCTGTACGTCACCCTGGGCGGCCTCGCGGTCGTACTGGCCCTGTTCACCGTGACCGCGCACCACAAGATCCTCGCCGCGATCACCATCCTCCTCGTCGGGGCGCTCGGCTTCGCCACCGTGCCGCCGCTGCAGAAGCGCGTCCTCGACCAGGCGCACGGTGCGCCGACCCTGGCCTCCGCCGTGAACATCGGCGCCTTCAACCTCGGCAACGCGCTCGCCGCCTGGCTCGGTGGCATGGTCATCGCCGCCGGCTTCGGCTACACGTCCCCGAACTGGGTCGGTGCCGTCCTGGCCGCCGCCGCGCTGCTCCTCGCCTTCTGGTCGGCGGCGCTGGAACGCCGGGCCTCCGCGAAGGACTCCCCCGGCCTCACGGACGACGCCGGTGCCGTCGGGGCCCTCACCGTCACGGCGCCGGCCGCCCCCAGCCCCGTACACCACTGATCCCCCACCCTCTCCACCCGCACCGAGTGAAGGAACGCCCGCCCACCATGGCACCGTCCACCACCCCCACCGTCCCCACCGTCACGCTGAACAACGGCGTCGAGATCCCGCAGCTCGGCTTCGGCGTCTTCCAGGTCGCCGACGACGCGACCACCGCCGCCGTCACCTCCGCCCTGGAAGCCGGCTACCGCAGCATCGACACCGCCGCCGTCTACGGCAACGAGGCCGGCGTCGGCCGTGCCCTCGGCGCCTCCGGGCTCGCCCGCGAGGAACTGTTCGTCACCACCAAGCTGTGGAACGCCGACCAGGGCCACGACGCCACGCTGCGCGCCTTCGACGACAGCCTGGCCAAGCTCGGCCTGGACCACGTCGACCTGTACCTGATCCACTGGCCCGCCCCGGACCGTGACCTGTACCTCGACTCCTGGCGCGCCCTGGAGCGGCTCGCCGAGGAGGGCCGGATCCGGGCCGCCGGCGTCTCCAACTTCCAGCCCGGACATCTGCGCCGGCTGATGGACGGCGCGGCGCTGACCCCGGCCGTCAACCAGATCGAGCTGCACCCCGCGCTGCAGCAGTCCGAGCTGCGCGCCTTCCACGGCGAGCACCGGATCGCCACCGAGGCCTGGAGCCCGCTGGCGCAGGGCGCGGTCCTCGACGACCCGGCGATCACCGCGATCGCCGCCGCCCACGGCAAGTCGCCGGCGCAGGTCGTCATCCGCTGGCACCTGCAGCTCGGCAACGTGGTCATCCCCAAGTCGGTGACCCCGGCCCGGATCCGCGCCAACATCGACGTGTTCGACTTCGTCCTCACGGACGAGGAGATGGCGACGATCGCCGGTCTCGACCGCGGCCTGCGCACCGGCCCGCACCCCGACGAGCTGAACTGACCCGCGCGCCCACCGGCCGTATCCCCGTCCCCCCCTTGCCTGTTGGCTCGCGCTCGCTTGCCGCGGCTCCGTTCCGGGCTCGCCGTCCGGAACGGAGCCGCGGCCCGCTCCCGGCCCCGGCGGGGTTCCTCGTGCGCCCCCCCTGCGGTGTCAGTCGGCTGGGCTATTCTTCCCGCCACCGCACGCCGACCGACCCTAGGGACCTCGAGAATTGACCGGCCTGTCTGCTTTCCCCTTGCCCTTCCACGCCTCCCGTTCCCTCGCGTTCGCGACGCCCCGAACGCTGCGGGAGCTCCAGATGATGCGGTGCAGCGCACACATTCGGTCGAAGCCGGGGTGGTTCGACAAGAGGAACGATCCCGCCATCGTCTCCCGGTGGACGCGAGAAGCGGTCGCCCAGGGCCTCACCGAAGCGCAAGTTCGTTATGTGCTTGCCGAACTCGCGCACTACGCCGCGCTGCGGGACGGACGCACCGGCATCGAGGTGTCCGCCGTCGACGGGGTGTGGCAGTCGGACTCCCTGGTCGACGACAAGCTCGGCTCCCGGCTGCGCGAGGCGGTTCGGGTTCTGGAGCAGGTCCCCGAAGCCGAGCGGGACTGGCATCCCGGATCCGGCGAGCAGGTACTGGATCTGGTTCATCCCTCCCTGTTCTGCCTGGTGAGAGAGGTGAGCGGCGCGCCCGAGCGGGCTTGGCAGAACCCGACGAACCCCTACTCGACGTACGAGTTCTCGGAGAGGTTCCAGTGGCTGCCGACGGACGTCGACGTCAGTGACGACGGCGAGGTCGCCTTCCGCTCGTACGTCAACAACGTCCACCCCGAGACTCATCACGCACTGGCCTCCGTGCTGCCGGACCTGTTCGCGCGCTTTCTCCCCCTGTGGGAGAACGTGCTCACCGATCTGCGCCATCCGCGGGCCCTGCGCATCGACGCCGATCCCTATGGGTGGTACGACTCGGAGCCGGAGTACCCGGACCAGTCCGCCTACAGCGACGACGAGGCCTACGCGGAGGCCCGCCGCGCATGGGGACGGGCCCAGGACGACTGGTGGGAGAACCGCCGCCCGGTCGTCCCGGACGCCCCGGACTTCGCCCCGCCCGGTTCGCCCGACGCCTCCGCCCGGGTCGACCTGCGCGGCCGCCGTCTCCAGGTCGTCGTCAAGCTCGCCACTCTTCATCTCACCCCGGACAAGCCCGAGTACTCCGGCGGTTCCTGGCACGTCGAGGGGATGCTGAACGAGCGGATCGTCTCGACCGGCATCTATTACTGGGACAGCGAGAACATCACGGAGAGCCGGCTGGGTTTCCGTGCGGCGCTCGACGACCCGGACTACGAGCAGAACGACGACAACGGTCTGCGTGAGGTCTACGGCCTTGAGGACGAGGACGCGCTGAACCAGGTGCTCGGATCGGCATCGACCCCGGCGGGCCGGTGCCTGGCGTTCCCGAACGTCCTGCAGCACCGCGTCGACTCGTTCCGCCTCGCGGATCCCACCCGTCCGGGACACCGCAAGATTCTCGCGTTCTTCCTCGTCGACCCGTCGGAGACGATCGTCTCGACGTCCGACGTGCCGCCGCAGCAGCCGTGGGCCGACACCTCGACCATGACGCTCGAACAGGCCAGGGACTTCCGCGAACAGCTCATGCAGGAACGCAAGTTCTTCGTCGACGAACACAACGAGCAGCTCTACGAACGGGAGTTCTCCCTCTGCGAGCACTGATGAACCCGGGCCCCGGCACACGGCGATCCCGTTGTGTGCCGGGGCCCCGCCGGCATCCGGGCCCGTGTGCAAGACACCCCCCAGGGGTGGCCGTACCTCACGCACTTCAGGTACGTGCGTACGAGGTGATGGTGCCCCGCGTGTACGTCTGCCCGTAGGTGATGTCGAAGGTGCTGACCGGATAGTCGGCAGCGCTCGCCGGTGGGGCGGCCAGCAGAACACCGCAGGTCGGCGTGGCTGAACCAAGGGCGACAGCAGAGCGGTGAAGCACGTCGTCTCCAGGTTCCTCGGCGATGCGGTCAGCGGCCAGTATCCGGGGCCCGGCGTCCGGGTCCATGGCGCCTCAGCCGACGTCCAGCGCGTTGCGCAGGCCGAGGCGGTAGCGCAGGCGGTCGTGGCGCTTGAGGCCTTCCAGCTCCGGGGGCCGGAAGAGCGGCTGGACCGTGCAGCGCGGAGCGGTCGAGCCCGTCCGGTCGAGGAGGGCGTTGACGGCCTGGCGGGCGGAGGCGTTGGCGCCCTCCATCGTCGCCAGGTCGATGTCGACGGCCACGTAGTCGCCGGCCAGGAAGAAGTTGGGGATCGCGGTGGCGGCCTCGGGGCGGTTGTGGAAGGTACCGACCGGATGGACGAGGAGCTGGTCCTCGTTGGTCGGGTTCGGGGTGCCGAGGCCGTCGACTCCGGGGTCGAGGAACCAGGAGTGCAGGGCGCTGTCCTTCAGCACCGTACGGCCCGTGTCGTTGAACGCGGCCTTCAGCTGTGCCCACACCTCCCGGGCGACCTCCGTGCGGGTGCACTGCTTGGCCGTCTTGCCGTAGAGGATGCCGGGGCGGTCCCACTCCGAGACGTCCACCGAGAGGCAGTCGACGGCGACGCCGTCGCCGTAGTCGGCCGGGAAGTCGCGGGACGGCCAGTGGCGTGCCTGCTGGATCGCCGTCAACGACCAGGGGGAGTCGATGCAGTTGGCGTGGCCGGCCAGGAGCGGCGCGCGTTCGGTGAGATAGAACTGGATGCCCGTCATCCAGTCCGTCTCCAGTTCGTCGCACCGCGCCAGCTGCGGGTCCGCCGCCCGCAGGGCCGCGCCCCAGGTCCGCCGGGCGTGCTCCACCGGCATCGCCGAGATGTAGTGGTCCGCGGTCACCGAGTGGCGGAGGCCCTGTGGATCCTCGACGACCGCCGCCCCGATGCGCCCGGATCCCGCGTCGTGGGCCAGCTCGCGCACGGTCCAGCCGATACGGAACTCCACGCCGAGGCCGGTCAGATGGGCCACCCAGGGGTCGATCCAGGCCTCGTTCGTGGGCAGGTTCAGGATCCGGTCGAGGGGTCCGTCGGCGCCGCGGCCCAGGGCGTTGAGGGCGAAGGCCTCCAGGAGCGTGGCGACCGTACGGGTACTGGCCTCCTCGGCCTTCGTCGCCACGATGTTGCGGGTCAGTCCGACGGCCAGGATGCGCTGGTAGTCGTAGCTCATCCGCTCGGCCCGCAGGAACTCCCACCAGGGCGTGCGCTCCCACGCCTCGTTCCGCCGCTCGTCGCAGCTGGTCAGGAAGACGAGGAAGCGGTTGACGAAGTACGCGGTCTCGTGGAGCGGGAGGGAGCGGGCGGTGTCCAGGAGTGCGGTGAGGGCACGGCCGATCTCGTCGAGGGTGAGTTCGGCGGGCCGGTGGCCCGGCCACGGGAGCGGGATGCGCAAGTCTTCGCGGCCGGTGCGGGCGAAGGACATCTCCGCGGGGGCGACGAGGTTGTCCCAGACGCCGTTGGCGTTCCCGGGGAAGGGGATGCGCCGCATCGTGTCGGGGAGGTTGTGGTAGATGCCGGGGATGAACCGGAAGCCGTGTTCGGCGGGGAGCGGGCGCCGGCCGCCGCGCGCGCTGTCCGGTACGTCCATGGAGCGTGCCTTGCCGCCCGGCGCCCGGCGCTCGTAGACGGTGACGCGGAAGCCGCGCTCGGCCAGTTCGTGGGCGGCGGTCAGGCCCGCGACCCCACCACCGAGCACGGCCACGGACTGCGGTGCGGACGGTTCCGCGGCGACGGCCGGTGCGGTGCCGAGGGCGACCGCCCCGACGGCGGCCGCTCCGGTCGCGGCGGCCGCGCCCGCCACGAAAGTGCGTCGCGAGGTGCCCGTACGGTCCATGACCCAACCCCTTTACCGGCGGTAACCTGACGTCCGACGCAGGAGCATAAGGCCGTCCCCCGAGACCCGGAAGGTGTCTGCCGGGCTCATTCGCACCGAGGGGCGAGCCGGGCCGGGACGCGGTCGCGGGCGCCGTCGGGATGGCCCGAGGTCAGAACCGGTCGGCCGTGAGGTCTCCGCCCCGGCCGAGACGACGTGCCTCCTCGCGGGCTGCCGCGGCCCTGGAGGCATCCCCCGAGGCGTCCGCCAGGCGGGCCCTGCTGAGCCAGTTGTACGGGCTGTCCGGCCGCAGCGCGATCCGCTCGCTGATCAGGACACGCGCCATGTCGTGCCGCCCGGACCGCAGGGCCGCCTCGACGAGGGTCTTCTGGAGTGCGTCGCGTTGGGCGTGGCTGCCTCCGAACTCGTGGAACCGCCGCCGCAGCGGCCACAGCAGCCCCAGGACGGTGTCCTGGTCCCCTTCGGCGTGGGCGACCAGGGCCTCGCACACGGGCAGGCCCACCTCCGCGGTCATGGCGTGGTTGCTGACCGTTCCCGCGCCTGGCTCCGCGAGCCACCGGCGGCGGTCGGCGATCAGCCGCCGCGCCTCCCCGGTCCGGCCGGCGCCGACGTAGGACATGACCGCGTGCACGTCGTTGAAGGCGTAGAACGGCGGATCGGCCCGGGCCGACCAGGCGTCCGCGAGCGCCTCCCAGCGGCGGGTCTGGTCGGACCCCGCGAGGAGGAAGCGCCACAGCATGGCCGCCGCGTCCAGGAGTTCCATCGCGAGCCCCCGGGATCCCCCGTGGTGCAGTGCGTCGTCGTAGATGCAGAGCGCCTTGTCGGTGTGGCCCGCCTCCAGGGCGTAGAGCGCGTAGTGCCACCAGTTGTGGACGGTCAGGAAGTTGCCCGTGGACCAGTCGCCGGTGCGCGCGTCGAGATAGGCCATGCCCTCGGCGAACCGGCCCTGCATCTCGTAGGTGTGCACGACGGCGTGGATCGCCCACACGTCGTGGCGGTTGCGCGCGACGGCCGCCGATCCGATGTCCCGCGCGTGGCCGTAGTGCCCGGACTCCTCCAGGCCGAAGGCGTACATGCCCAGGATCGGGCCCCGGTGCGGGTCGTCCTCGTCCCAGGCGGACAGGGCGCCGCCGATCCTGTCCCGCAGGCGCAGGGCGTCACCGGTGAGGAAGTCGAGCTGGTGCCCCACGAAGAGCGCGAGCGCGTCGCGCGGGTAGGCCACGGTCAGCTCCTCCAGGACGGCGCTGCCCCGCCGCAGGTCTCCCGCGAGCAGGCTTTCGGCGGCGGCCGTGTGCAGTCGCTCCCGTGGGGGGAGGCCGGTCACGTCGAGACCGGACACGAAGCCGTCGAACCGGCGCCGTGCCGTCGCGGCGTCGGCCGGCTCGGTACCCAGCACCCCCAGATAGGCCGCGAACGCGTGCGCCACCGGCGCGGCGGGGGCGGTCGCGAGGAGGCCGTCGACCGCCCCGGTCACCTCGGGGCGGAAGAAGAGCAGGGCCTCCACGGCACGGTCCAGCCGTTCGGCCGCCTCCGATGTGCCGTTGTACAGGTCGTGGCCGTGCCGGTCGGTCGCCAACGCTGATCACCTCGTCAGGGGTCGTCTCATCGGATCGGCGTCCGCGCAGGTGGACGCCTCCTCCCATGGAGCCAGGAACCGATGCCGTGGCACAGTCCCTGAACAGGTGATCTCCAGCCGTCGCCGCGCCTCGTCCGGACGGTGGCCGATCGGCGGTAGCGTGCCGCCCGTGTCCGAGCACCAGCGCGACCTCGTCGGTTACGGCGCCGAGCCGCCGCATGCGGCCTGGCCGGACGGCGCCCGCGTGGCCGTCAGTCTCGTCCTGAACTACGAGGAGGGCGGCGAGCACAACGTCCTCGACGGCGACTCGGCGTCGGAGGCGTTCCTGCACGAGGTCGTCGGTGCGCCGCCCGTGGCCGGCGGCCGGGATCTCAACGCCGAGTCGATGTTCGCGTACGGCTCGCGCGCCGGGTTCTGGCGGATCCACCGCACGGTCCGGGCGCACGGTGTGCCGCTCACCGTCCACGCGGTCGGGCAGGCCCTCGAGCGGAATCCGGAGGCGGCGCGCGCGATGGGCGCGGCCGGGTGGGAGGTGGCCGGGCACGGCTGGCGCTGGATCGACTACCGCGAGGTGCCCGAGGACGTCGAGCGCGCCGATGTCGCCCGCACGGTCGCGACGATCGAGCGGCTCGTGGGCCGCCGGCCCGTCGGCTGGTACACGGGCAGGACGAGCTCCGCCACACGGCGCCTCGTCGCCGAGGAGGGCGGTTTCCTCTACGACTCCGACGACTACGCGGACGATCTGCCCTTCTACGTCGGTGCGGCCGGCCGGCCGCACCTCGTGCTGCCGTACAGCCTCGACGCGAACGACTTCAAGTTCCTGCTCGTCCACGGGTTCACGACGGCGGACGACATGCTCGCGTACCTCGTCGACACGTTCGACACCTTGCACGCCGAGGGCGCCGCACACCCCCGCATGATGAGCGTCGGCCTGCACGGCCGGATCATCGGCCGGCCGGGCCGCATCCGGGCGCTCGACGACTTCTTGCGGTACGTCGCGCAGCGGGGCGGGGCGTGGGTCGCCACGCGGGAGCAGATCGCCCGGCACTGGCTGGCCACCCGGCCTCCGATGTCCTGATGTCGGTCGTGTGTGCGAGCGGCGTCAGCCGTGCGAGGGAGCGCGCGCCGTCGCGATCAGGCCGTTCCAGGGGCGCGGGGCATGGACGGGCGGGAGGCGGGGCACCGATGCCCGCGTGCCCATCACGGACGAGACACAGCGATTCGCCGCCCTGTCGGCGCGGCTGACCGGCTTCGACGCGGGGGACCTGGCGGCCACCGGGCTCGTCGAGGTGTACCGGGCGGTCGCCGCGGAACAGCTCGGCGCCGACCGGTACGAGAGCTTGTTACGGGATCCCCCGGCCCCGGGCGACGTACGGGCGGCCCGAGCGGTCACCTACCTCTGGTACACCGGTAGTTGGCCGGGCCCGCCGCCCACGCTCGTGTCCCCGCGGGCCTACGCCGAGGCGCTCGTGTGGAAGGCGGCCGGACTCGGGGCACCCGCCGCCGCCCCCGGCGGGTACGGGAGCTGGGCCGAGGGGAACGAGCGGTGACGCGGTACGACGTGATCGTCGTGGGTGCGGGCATCGCCGGCTCACTGGTCGCGCACCGGCTCGGGCGGCACGGCCGCCGGGTCCTCGTCCTGGAGGCGGGCGCGAGCGCCGGCCGCGATCCGGACACCGATCCGCTCACCGACTATCTGACGGCCGCCGGCGGACTGCCGGGCTCCCCGTACCGGCCCCATCCGGCGTCGGCCTCGCCCGAGGTGACCGACCTCGCCGGCACGGACGGGAACCCCGGCTTCCGGGCCGCCGGGCATCTGCTGCAGGACGGACCCCTCCCGTACGCCAGCGGCTATGTGCGCGCCAACGGCGGCACCGGCAACGTCTGGACCGGCCTCACGCCCCGCATGCTGCCCGAGGACTTCGACACCGAGTCCTTCGGGTACGGACGGCGCTGGCCCCTCACGTACGACGATCTGGAACCGCACTACCGCGCGGCCGAGGAGGAGCTGGGCGTGGCCGCCGACGCCGTCGAACAGAGGGCGCGCCTCGGTCTGCGTTTCCCCGACGGCTACGTCTACCCCATGCGGCCCCTGCCCGCCGCCCGTCTGGACCGTCTTCTCGCGGCCCGGCTCGACGGTCGTCGCGTGGAGGACCCCGTCGGGCTGCGGGAGGTGGAGCTGAGAGTGGTCGGCACCCCGCACGCGCGCAACGGTGTCCCCGACCCCCGGTACGACGGCGGCCGCGGCTACGTTCCCCGCGGGCGGGACGGGCGGCCGGACCCGGACAGCCGGTGCGTGGGCAACGCGAGCTGCATCCCGCACTGTCCCTCGTACGCGAAGTACACCCCGCTCAAGACCCAGGGCCGCTGGAGCGGGTCCGTCACGCTCCGGGACCGGTCGGTGGTGAGCCGCGTCCTCGTCGACGGGCGGGGGCGCGCCACGGGGGTGGAGTACCGGTCGTACGAGGGCGAGGTGAGCGTCGCGCACGCCGATGTCGTCGTGCTGGCCGCGCACGCGGTGGAGAACGCCCGGCTGCTGCTCCTGTCGGGGCTGGCCGACCGCAGTGGCCAGGTGGGCCGCAATCTGATGGACCATCCGGTGCTGCTGACCTGGGGGCTGTTGCCCGAGGGCGAGCACGCCGGCGCGTACCGGGGGCCCGGCTCCGTCTCCGGCTTCGAGGGCTTCCGCTTCGGACCGGCGCGGAAGCTGCGGGCGCCGTTCCGCGTCGAGTTCGGGACGTGGGGGTGGATCTGGGCGAAGGGCCCGGTCGACACGGACGTGGAGCACTTCCTCATCGAACACGGCCTGTCCGGGCGGGAGTTGCGGCGGGCGGTCGGCGACCGGGTGCGCCGCCAGTTCACCTTCCAGTTCGAGATGGAGCAGGGTGCCGACCCCGCGAACCGGGTGACGCTCCACCCGACCGAGCGCGACGCGCTGGGCCTGCCCCGCCCCCTCGTCACGTACGACCTCGACGAGCACGTCAAGGAGGGGATGGCCGCGGCCCGGGCCGTCTCGGACCAGCTCTTCGCGCTGCTGGGCGCCGAGGACCACACGGACTACGCGCCCGCGACGGCCTGGCCGGGCCGCTTCGAGCACCGCGGGCGTACGTACGGCTACCGCGGGGCCGGTCACGCCGCCGGCACCCACCTCATGGGCGACTCCCCCGCCACCTCGGTCGTGGACGCCTGGCAGCGCTGCTGGGACCACCCCGGCCTGTACGCGGTCGGCTGCGGCAGCATGCCCTCGGTGGCCACGTCCAACCCGACGCTGACGATGGCCGCGCTCGCGCTGCGCAGTGCCGAGCGCATCGAGGCCGACCTGACGGACCGCGACCGCCCCCTCTCCCTCGAACCCACCGCCCCAGGAGCCCCCGCATGAGCTCGCTTCCGCTGCCGCCCGTGGCCGAACCCTTCCGGCTCCCCTTCCACTACGGGGCCCTGCACCAGATCGGCGTGGACTGGCTGGTCGACCCCGGTCCGGTCCGCGACCTGCTGTCCAAGTACCACCCGGATCTGACCGCGGCCACGTTCGAGGACGGGCGCGCGCTGGTCTCCCTCAACTACCAGCTGTACTTCGCGCAGTACGCGTTCGGCGGCGGTGTCACCCAGGAGATCGAGTTCAACGTCATCGCCTTCCCGACGGCCGACGCGCACCGCCTGCCGCGCCTGGGCTACGCCGAGTACGCGCAGGGCTGGGACCAGACGAAGCTCCTCGGGATCGCCCGGCTGCACGTCGTGTGCGACAACCCGTTCGCGATCAGGGCCGGGCGCGAGCTCTACGCCGAACCCAAGTACCCGGGCTGGTTCGAGGTCGGCCTGCCGTCCCTCAACGGGCCGGCGGGCGAGACGTGGACCGTGCGGTGCAAGGCGGGCACGGTCGGCCCCGAGGACACCCTGGAGAGGGATCCGGCCCCGCTGCTCGACCTCACGGCGAAGCTGAACGGGCTCACCGCCGTCGCCGCCTGCTCCGCCCCGATCACCGGATACGGCACCGACCGCGAGGGGCGGCTGCTCGCCGGCCCGATGAACGTCTACCGGCCGTACAATCTGTACGACCTGAGCGGCCCCGCGCACTCCGGGCGCACGCGCCTCGCGGTCCACGCCCCCGACAGCGACCTGGGCCGCGACATCCGCGCCCTCCTCCCGGACGGCACGCCGGCCGCCGGTGCCTGGACGTACCAGTCGCCGCCGGTGGCCGCCCACCACCGCCCGTACTACCCGATGCGCTGACCGGGCAACCTCCGGGGCGGGCGGTGCGTCCTCCTCCACACGACGCGCCGGCCGCCCTCGGGCCCAGCCCCACCGGACAGGACATGTGATGAGTGACAAGGCCCGCATCCTCTTCGATGCGCTCGATCTCGACCAGGACGGCACGCTGACGCGTACCGAGGTCATCCGGGCGCTGCGGGAGAAGGGGCCCACCCTGGCGGCGCAGGGTGTGATCCCCTTCTGGGGGGTCGGGGACGTCGACGACTCCGCGGCGCTCTTCGACGCCGCCGACCAGAACGGCGACCGCGTCCTGAGCTTCGAGGAGTTCGCCGCGGTCGTCGACCGCCGCTTCGGCTGGTGACGACCGCGACCGGGGACGGCTCCGCTCCTCAGCGTTTCCGCACGTGGAGGACGTGGGCGTCGAGGGGCAGCGGCCGGTGTCCGAGCAGTACGAGACCCGCCGCTTCGCAGAGTCGCGCGTACTCGTCGGCACGGCGCTCGCGGCCCCCCGTGTTGCACAGCATGTGCAGGTCCCACGCGGTCGCCAGCGACGGCGCGGCGTCCGCGGGCAGCAGCCGCTCGACGACGAGCAGGTCGGCGTGCGACGGCATGGCTCCCGCCAGGTGCCGCAGGATCTCCCGGCACCTCTCGTCGTCCCAGTCGTGCAGGACCCGGGAGAGCAGGTACACGTCCCCGGTCGCCGGTACGTCGGCGAAGTCGCCGGCCCGGTAGTCGCACCGCTCGCCGACCCCGGCGGCGGTGAGCCGGTCCCGCGCGGCCGCGACGACGTGCGGCCGCTCCAGGAGGATCCCTCGCAGCGGCGGGTGGGCGGCGAGGATCCGCCCGAGGAGCTCTCCGGTGCCGCCCGCGACGTCGACCACCGTGCGGGTGCCGGGCGCGGCCGCGGCCGTCGTGAGGGCGGGATGGTCCGGCAGCGGGTCGAACATCCGGGCACTGGCGGCCATGGACCGGTCGAACGTGGCGGCGAGTCCGGGGTCGTGGGTGAAGTGGTCGAAGTGGTTCTCGCCGTAGAGGTGCTCGAAGCCCGGCTCGCCGGTCCGCACGGCGTGCGCCAGGTGCGCGAAGGACTGGTAGAACGGGCCGCCGTACATCGACGCCAGGGGCCGCATCGAGCCGTCGGCGTCCTCGCGCAGCAGCAGCCCGGTGGCGGTGAGGCGGAAGCCGTCCCCGTCCTCGGTCACCACGCCCAGCATGGCGAGGTACCGCAGCAGGGTCTCCAGGGGCTCCGGCCGCGCCCCGACCTCGCGCGCCAGCCGCCGGACGCCGCGGGGCTCGTGCGGGCTCAGGGCCTCGGGCAGCCGCAGCTCGGCGCAGGTGGCGAGGGCCTGGGTGGTCCAGGCTCCGGTCAGCAGCCGCAGGAGCGTTTCCGCCGCGTGGGGGGTGTCCGGGTCGCCGGGCGTGCCCTCCCGGTCCCCGGGCCGGGGTCCCTCGGCCAGGTGCTCCGCGAGCAGGTCCCGGTGGTCGCCGGGCGCGTACAGCTCCATGCGCCGGTAGTCGGTCTTGGTCCCGTCGGGCGTCGCGAAGTAGAACACCGTCCCGTCCTCGTGCGGGTTGTACCCGCCGCCGTCGGGCGTCGCCCCGTGCCGTACGAGCGTCGCCCTCAGCCCGCGCAGCACCAGCGGATCGGGCCGGTCCACGTCGAAGGCCAGGTGCGCCTCGTGGTCGTGGTCGCGCTCCGCCGCGGCCAGTGCGGACAGCTCGGAGTCCGGTGGCACGGCGAGGGCGAACACCTCGACCGCCCGGCGCTCCCCGCCGGGTCCCTGCACGGTGGGCCGGAGAATCCTTACGTCAAGATCGGCGGCGTCGCGTCCGTGGCGCGCGGCCAGCCGGTCGCGCACCACGACGCTCGGCCGGGATCCGGCCTCGTCGGGGAGCCCGCAGGCCGCGAGTCCGGCCCGCAGTCCCGGCCGGTCGGCGGGGAAGACGAGGAGCGCCGCGTGGGCGAACCGGCAGCGGTCCGCCACGGCCCGCAGCTCGGGACCGTCGAGGCCGGGCAGCACGCGGGAGAGCAGGACCGGCGTCTCCTGTTCCCGTACGAAGTCGGCGGTCGCGCGCAGGCGCCGGACGTCGTCGGGCGCGAGGCCGGTCGCCAGGGCAGGGGTACGCATCAGGAGGCATCCTCGGGGAAAGGGCGGAAGGGGACGGGACCCGGCCGGCGGGCCGGGACCCGGGCCACGGAGGGGCGGGGGCGGTCAGATGCCGACGTACTGCTCGGCGAACCAGTCCTGGTGGGTGCGGGACGTCCGCAGCGACTCCATGCGGGACCGGCGCATGCGTTCCTGGAACGGCGGTGCGCCGTGGAGGAGGCCGATCATCCAGTGGGAGAACTCCTGCGCCCGCCAGATGTGTGCCAGGCAGCGGTCCGAGTAGCGGGCGAGCGGGCCGGGGTCGCCGTGGTGGAGGTCGTCGGCGAGCGCCGCGGCGAGGAGTTCGGCCTCGAGGACGGCGAGGTTGGCGCCCTTCGCGGCGGAGGGGCTGATGAGCCCGGCGGCGTCGCCGGCCAGGAAGAGGGAGCCGTACCGGAGCGTTTCGAGGACGTCCGACTCCAGGTCGACGACGGCGCGCTGAAGGATCCGGCCGCGCCGCAGCGGACCGTGGTCGGCGCTCCGCATCCGCAGCTCCAGCTCCGCCCAGATCCGCTCCTCGCTCCACTCCTCGGCGGGGGTGCCGCGCTCGCACTGGAGGTAGTAGCGGGTGATGTCGGCGGACCGGGCCATGTGCCCGGCGAAGCCCCGGGGGTGTGTCGCGTACCCGACGGCGTCGAGGCTGGGCGGTGCCTCGGCGAGGAGCCCGAGCCAGGAGACGCCGTGGTCACGGAAGTGGCGTACGGCCCCGTCCGGCAGTGAGCGCCGTCCGGCGCCGTGGCGGCCGTCGCAGGCGGCGACGTACCGGGCCCGCCACCGGACGGCCCGGCCGTCCGGCTCCCGTGCCGCCACCCAGGGCCGGTCGGTGCCGGGGTCGCCCACCTCCACCGCCTCGGTGTCGAAGTGGATCCGGCCCCCGGCGCCGAGGTACGCGGCCAGCAGGTCGGCCACCAGCTCGTGCTGGGGATAGACGGTGTGGGGTTCGCCGGTGCCGAGGTGCCGGTAGTCGAGGCGGAAGTGCCCGTCCTCGGTGCGGAACTCGCACACCCCGTGTTCCTGCCCCCGTCGGCGCAGGCCCTCGTCCAGACCGTGCCGCCGCAGGACGCGCGCGGTGTGCGGGGCGAGGTACCCGGCCCGGGCCCGGTTCACGACGTGCTCGCGGCCCGCGCGTTCGAGGACGGCGCAGTCGATCCCGCTCCGCAGCAGGAGGTTGGCGAGGACGAGCCCGGCGGGGCCGGCCCCGAGGATGACGACGTCGGCCGACTCCCGTTGATCCCAAGCGTGTTGACTTTCTGTCACGAAAGTGGATCTTAAGCACGGGATGGTCCGTCACCGGCCGAATGTCACCCGAATGCCATATTCCAAGAGAAAAGGATTCTCCGCAGCACTCAGGCCCCGCCGGTGCGGCGGGGCCTGAGTGAGCGGATCAGAGGGTGCGGCGCGGGGTCAGAGGACGTTGACTCCGGTCCAGGCCGCCGCCACGGTGGCGTACTCGGGGCTGGTGGCGCCGTACAGGTCCTTGGCCGCGTTCAGGGTCGCGACGCGGGCGCCCTTGTAGTCCGTGGTGGAGGTCATGTAGACGGTCAGCGCCCGGTACCAGATGGCGGAGGCCTTCTGGTTGCCGATGCCGGTGACGGTGGAGCCGTTGTACGTCGGGCTGTTGTAGGTGACACCGTTGATCGTCTTGGTGCCGCTGCCCTCGCTGGCGAGGTAGAACCAGTGGTTGCCGACGCCGGAGGAGTTGTGCACGTCGAGCCGGCCGACGGACTTCGACCAGTAGTCGGCGGAGCGGCCGTCCAGGGAGGGCTTGTCGAAGCGGCGCAGCCACGGCGGGGTGGACTGGTCGCTGAAGAGGTAGTCGGGGGTGTCGATCGGGTTGTTGGCGTACCACTCGACCATGGTGCCGAGGATGTCGCTGGTGGCCTCGTTCAGGCCGCCGGACTCGCCGCTGTAGCGCAGGTTGGCGGTGGCCGAGGTGACGCCGTGGGTCATCTCGTGGCCCATGGTGTCGAGGTCGACCTGCTCGGGGTCGACCGTGCCGTTGCCGTCGCCGGTCATCATGCAGAAGCAGGCGTCCGACCACTGGGCGTTGTCCCAGTTGGTGCCGACGTGGACGAACACGGTGGCGCCGCGGCCGTCGTTCTTGATGCCGTTGCGGCCGAAGGTGCTCTTGTAGTAGTCGAACGTCTTCGCGGTGTTGGCGTGGGCGTCGACGGCGGCGGTGGCGCGGTCGGTGGAGAACTTGCGCCCGTCGCCCCAGATGTTGTCGGCGTCGGTGAACAGGGTTCCGGAGGAGCTGTTCAGGGACGAGGACGAGACGTTGTGGGCGTCCTTGGTGATGTGGCCGCGGATCGGGTCGATCAGGGCGTAGGTGCCGTTCGCCTGCAGGGTGGTGTCGAGGGTGATGTCACCGGTGTACTCGGAGTGGCCGGTGCCGGTCGCCTCGCGCTCGGTGTCGTAGTTCTCGATCGCGGCGCCGGTGGTGGCGTCGGTGACGAAGACCTCGCCGTGCGGCTGGCCCTTGTCGCCCAGGCCCTGCACGGTGGTGCGCCAGGCCAGTCGGGCGGTGCCGTCGGCGGCCCACACGATCAGCTCGGGGGTGGACTTGGCGTCACTGACCAGTCCCTGCGAGCGCTTCAGGGCGCCGGCGGCGGTGCCCTTGGCGTCGACCGCGGGGGTGACGGACGCGAGGGCCACCTTGTGGGCCTTGGCGTGGGTGGACCCCTTGAGCGAGCCGTCGGCCTTCTGGTGGACGACGAAGTCGCCGCCGACGACGGGCAGGCCCTTGTAGGTCCGCTCGAAGCGGACGTGCTGGGTGCCGTCGGCGTCGAGCACGACGTCCTTGACCTGGAGGGCCTGGCCCGCCCCGAAACCGAAGGTGTCGGCGTTCCGGGCCACGTTCGCGCGGGCCTGGGATATCGCCGTGTCGCGGACGGAGGTTCCGTGCTGCACCGCGTCGGGCTGCGAGTACGCCGGGACGGCCAGGGCGCCCGTGGTGATGACGGCGGCGGCGACAGCCGTGGAGAGGGCAAGGAGAGGACGGGGCATGACGGGGTGTTCCTTCGCTCGTCGTGGGGGGTGACGACGTCCTTGGACGTTGACGCGAAGTGTTCACCAGGTGACATGTTCCTGACGTGATCCCATGTGGGCTACAACTGTGGAGTTATAGGGGGCCCCTTGGCCGTCGGCCGGGCCTCAGCGGAGCCTCAGCCGGCCGTCAGCCTTCCGCGCCGAGCGCGAACTCCTTGCCGCCGCCCTCCCACCAGGCCAGGTACTGCGGCCGCTCGCGCACCAGCGAGAGATACGCCGACGACAGGCGCTCGGCCACCGCTTCGGCCAGCTCGGGCGGGACCGATTCCGGGTTCCAGGCCAGTTGGAGCCGACGGTGGAAGGGGACGTCCACGAGCGGGCGCTGCACGGTGCCCTGGGCCGGGACGTCGGCGCTCGGCCACACACCGCAGACGGCCCGGCGGCCGGCGACCAGGATCTGCGCCACGGACAGGTCCGGCGTCACGTGCGCGACGCGCGGCGTGAATCCCGCCGACTGGCAGGTGAGATGCAGGTACGCGTGGACACCGCTCTCGTCGGCCTCCGGCATGACCCACTCCTCGCCGCCGAGTTCGCTCAGGCTGACCGTCTCCTGGCGGGCCAGCGGATGGTCCTCGGCGAGCAGGACGAAGACCGGCTCGCGCAGCAGCGTGCGCGTCACCACCGACTCGCCGACGGGGAGGGGGAATCCCGGGAACTCGCCGAAGACCGCGATGTCGCATTTCGACTGGCTCAGGGCTTTCACCAGGGTGTGCACGGAACGCCGGGCGTCTATCGTGAGCCGGCTCTCCGGGACGAGCTCGAAAAGGGCGGATATGAGAAGTGATGTCAGGGGGCCGGCGGTTCCGCCCGCCCGCAGGGGCGCGGCAGTTCCGGTGTCGGCCTCGGCGGCCGATCGCGCGTGCTCGCGCAGCCGGTCGAAGCCGACCACGAGGTCGCGTGCGCAGCGCAGCACGTACTGGCCGTTCTCGTTCGGTTTCACGCCCTCGGCACTACGGACGAAGAGCGGGCCTCCCAGCTCGTCCTCGATCCGTCTCAACTGCGCGCTCGTGGCGGGCTGGGAGAGCTGCAGGCGCGCGGCGGCCTTGCGGATGCTTCCGGCCTCGGCGACGGTGAGCAGGACACGGAGGTGCCGGAACTCGAGGTGCATGAACAATCCCCGCTCAGGGCGGAGGGCCCCTTGCACCCCCCGTGACCAGCAGAACCAGCTGCCCGAGGGCATGGTGACCAAGATCTGTCGGAGCTGTCGGGGCGGCAACCACGGGAGGGCAAAATCTCCGCGCCGGGGACCCGCGCCGAGTCTCGGCTCGCGGACCGGCCCGAGGCCGGTCCGGGCCGGCTCGTTACAGTGGGGGCATGCCTCGCACCTCTCCTTCGGTCGCCCTCGACGCCATGCTCGCCGGGAACCGGCGCTTCGTCGCCGGCACGCCCGACCACCCCAACCAGGACGCCGCACGCCGTGCGCAGCTCGCGCCCGGGCAGGAGCCGTTCGCGGTCGTCCTCGGCTGCTCCGACTCGCGCCTCGCGGCGGAGATCATCTTCGACCAGGGGCTCGGTGACCTGTTCGTCGTACGGACCGCCGGTCATGTGCTGGGGGCCGAGGTGCTGGGCAGCGTCGAGTACGCCACGAGCGTGCTCGGCTGCCGGCTGGTCGTCGTCCTGGGACACGACTCGTGCGGGGCCGTCGCCGCGGCCCGCGCCGCCGTCGAGGACGGACTGCCCGCGGCCGGCTTCGTGCGGGACGTGGTGGAGCGGGTGACGCCGAGCGTGCTCGCGGCCCGCGCCGCCGGTCTGACGGAGGACAGCGACATCATCGACGAGCACATAAGGCACACGGTGCAGCTGCTCATGGACCGCTCCCGTGTCCTGGCGGAGCAGGTGCGGACGGGCGAGGTGGCGGTCGTGGGACTGGCCTACCAGCTCGCCGAGGGCAGCGCCCGTACGGTGACCTCGCACGGCGTCGACAGCGGGAAGTGAACAAGCTCATGGCACAGCGTTTCGACTGCTCGGACCCCTCGGCCCGCGCGGCCGGCATCGACGCGGCGGTGGCCGCCCTGGGCCGGGGACAGCTCGTCGTCCTCCCCACCGACACCGTCTACGGCGTCGGCGCCGACGCCTTCGATCCGAAGGCCGTCGCCGGTCTGCTGGCCGCGAAGGGGCGGGGCCGGCACAAGCCCTCCCCCGTGCTCGTGGGCTCCGAGGACGCGCTCGACGACCTGGTCGCGGACCTGCCGAAGACGGCCGAGGCCCTGATCGAGGCGTTCTGGCCGGGCGGCCTGACGCTGGTGCTGCGCCACCGGCCCTCGCTCGCCTGGGACCTGGGCGAGACCGGCGGGACGGTGGCCGTGCGGATGCCCGACCACCCCCTCGCGCTCGACCTCCTCGCGGCGGCCGGCCCGATGGCCGTCTCCAGCGCGAACCTCACCGACCGGCCCTCGCCGGAGGACTGCGACGCGGCCTTCGGGATGCTCGGCGACTCCGTGGCGGTGTACCTGGACGGCGGCCGGACCGCCGGACCGGTGTCGTCGTCGATCGTCGACCTGACGGGCGACGCCCCGGTCCTCGTACGGGAGGGCGTCCTGTCCGCCGGCGAGCTGGCGACGGTCGTCCCCGGTCTGACCGTGCGCTGACCGTCTCCGGCGCTTCTCCGGAAGAAGTCCCGCCACCTTCCCGGTGAGCGGGAACCGGCCCCTGCGCCGGGACACCCCTCCCTGACAGGCTCCCCTCCGCTGTGGTTCCACCGCCCGCGCCCCGCCCGGGGGGACGGGGCAGCAGGGAGGACGTGACAGATCATGAGGGGCGCGCAGACCATCGCGAGGCTCGCGGACTGGGCCGCGGAGCGGTACGGCGATGAGGAGGCCCTCGTCTTCGGCGAGGAGCGCTGGACGTTCGTGGAGCTGCGCGACCGGGTCGACCGGGTGGCGCGCGCGGTGATCGCGCAAGGGGTGCGCCCGGGTGACTCGGTCGCCGTGTGGGCGCCGAACAGCGCGCGCTGGGTGGTGGCCGCGCTCGGCGCGGTGGCGGCCGGCGCGGTGCTGGTCCCGGTGAACACCCGCTACAAGGCGGCCGAGGCCGCCGACATCCTGCGCCGCTCCCGGACCCGGCTCCTGTTCACCGAGCACGACTTCCTGGGCACGGACTACCGGGCGCTGCTCGCGGACTCGGGGGAGGAACTCCCGCTCCTGGAGCGGACGGTGACCCTGCACTCCGCGGACTGGCCGGCCTTCCTGTCGGGTGCGGACCGGGTGGGCGGTGCGGACCGGCTCGCCCGCGGCGCCGCCGTGCGCCCCGCCGACACCGCCGACATCCTCTTCACCTCCGGCACCACCGGCCGCCCCAAGGGCGTGCCCACCACGCACGGCCAGAACCTGCGCGTGTACGACGCCTGGGCCCGCACGGTCACCCTCCGGCGCGGCGACCGCTACCTCCTCGTCAACCCGTTCTTCCACACCTTCGGCTACAAGGCGGGCGTCCTCGCCTGTCTCCTGCACGGGGCCACGATCGTCCCGGAGCGGGTCTTCGACGCCGACGCCGTCCTCGGCCGGATGCGGGACGAGCGCATCTCCGTCCTGACCGGCGCGCCGACGGTGTTCACCTCGCTCATCCACCATCCCGAGCGCGCGGCGTACGACCTGAGCTCGATGCGGATGGCGGTCACGGGCGCGGCCAACATCCCCACCGCGCTCATCGAGGAGATCAGGACCTCCCTCGGCGCCCGGAGCGTCAACACCGCGTACGGGCTGACCGAGTCGACGGGCGTGGTCGCCATCTGCCCTCCGCACGAGTCCCCCGAGACCCTGGCCCGCACCTCGGGGACGGCCCTGGAGGGCACGGAGCTGCGCATCGACGCCCCGCCCGGGGAGCCCGGCGAGATCCTCACCCGCGGCTACCACGTGATGCACGGCTACCTCGACGACCCCGAGGCCACCGCCCGGGCCGTCGACGCGGACGGCTGGTTGCACACGGGCGACGTCGGGGTGCTCGACGAGCGCGGGTTCCTGCGGATCACCGACCGGCTGAAGGACATGTTCGTCGTGGGCGGGTTCAACGTGTACCCGGCGGAGGTGGAGCAGGTGCTGCGGGGGCATCCGGCCGTCCTGGACGCGGCGGTCGTCGGCGCGCCCGACGCACGGCTCGGCGAGGTCGGCGTCGCCTACTGCGTACCGGCGGACGGTGCCCGGCTCGACGCGGCCGAGCTGACCTCCTACACGCGGGAGCGGCTGGCCAACTTCAAGGTCCCGCGCGCCTTCCACGCCCTCGCGGCGCTGCCGCACAACGCGGCGGGCAAGGTCGACAAGAAGGCGCTGCGCCGGTCGGCGGCGAACACCACCACCACCCGATGAGGAGAGTACGAACGTGAACGACAGCAACACCGAGTCCGTCGACGTCGTCGACGTGGTCGTCGTCGGAGCGGGTGTCACCGGCCTGTACGCCGTGCACAAGCTGCGTGGTCTCGGCCACCGGGTGCGCGGCTTCGAACGTGGGGACGACGTGGGCGGCGTCTGGTACTGGAACCGCTACCCCGGCGCCCGCTGCGACGTGGAGTCCGTGGACTACTCGTACTCCTTCGACGAGGAGCTCCAGCAGGAGTGGGACTGGAGCGAGAAGTACGCGACGCAGTCGGAGATCATCCGCTATCTGCGTCATGTCGCCGACCGCTTCGACCTGCGCCGCAGCTACACCTTCGGCACCTCGGTGACCTCGGCCGAGCTGGACGAGGAGACCCTGCGCTGGACGGTCCGCACGGACGGCGGCGAGGTGGTGTCGGCCCGGTTCTGCGTGTTCGCGGTCGGTTGCCTCTCCAGCACCCACATACCGGACATCCCCGGCGTCGGGGAGTTCGCAGGCGCCACCCACCACACGGGCGCCTGGCCGCACGAGGGCGTGGACTTCGCGGGGCAGCGCGTCGGCGTGATCGGCACCGGTTCCTCCGGCATCCAGGCCATCCCGCTGATCGCCGAGCAGGCGGCGCACCTCACCGTCTTCCAGCGCAGCGCCAACTTCAGCATCCCGGCGGGCAACAAGCCCCTGGACGACGAGACCCGCCGCCTTCAGAAGGCCGGCTACGCCGAGCGACGCCGGCTCTCGCGGCTCAGCGGCGGCGGCTCTCCCCACACGGCACACCCGTCGGCGACGTTCGAGGTCTCCCCCGAGGAGCGCCGGGCGGCGTTCGAGGAGCGCTGGGAGCTGGGGGGTGTCCTGTACTCGAAGACCTTCCCCGACCAGCTCACCGACCTCGCGGCGAACGAGGAGGCGCGCGCGTTCTGGGAGGAGAAGGTCCGGGCGCTCATCGACGACGCGGCGGCGGCCGATCTGCTGGTCCCCACGGACCATCCGATCGGCACCAAGCGGATCGTCACCGACTCGCACTACTACGAGACGTTCAACCGCGAGGACGTCCGCCTGGTGAGCCTGCGGGAGAACCCGATCGAACGGATCGAGAGCGCCGGGGTCGTGCTCGCCGACGGCAGCCGGGTGGAGCTCGACGCGATCGTGTTCGCGACCGGTTTCGACGCGATGACCGGCGCGATCGACCGGGTGGACGTCCGGGGGCGGGGCGGCCGGAGCCTGAAGGACGTCTGGAGCGGGGGTCCCCGGACCTATCTGGGCCTGGGCGTCGACGGCTTCCCGAACCTGTTCAACCTCACGGGTGCGGGCAGCCCGTCCGTCATGGCCAACGTCGTGCTCTGCGCGGAGCAGCACGGCGACTGGCTCGCCGACTGCCTGCGCCATCTGGACGAGCACGGCTACCGCGCGATCGAGGCGGGCGAGGAGGCCGTCGAGCAGTGGGTCGCGCAGTGCCGCGACCGGGCGGCGGCCACCCTGTTCCCGGCGGCGAACTCCTGGTACCTGGGCGCCAACATCCCGGGCAAGCCGCGGGTGTTCATGCCGTTCATCGGCGGCTTCGGGGTGTACGGGGAGATCATCGCGGACGTCGCGGCCTCCGGGTACAAGGGGTTCGCGCTGATACGGGGCTGATACGGGCTGACGCGAGCCGTCACGTGAGAGCGCCCCGCCCCCACCGGATCCGGTGGGGGCGGGGCGCGGTCGTGTCCGTCCGGCGGTCAGCGTGGGGCGAGCGCCTCACGAAGCTCCGCGAAGGCCGTCTCACGGGCCTCGGCCGCGGCGGGCAGGGCGCCCGCCATGGAGAGGAAGCCGTGGAACATCCCGGCGTGGTGGCGGGCCTCCACGGGGACGCCCGCGGCGGCGAGGGCCTCCGCGTACGCCAGTCCGTCGTCCCGCAGCGGGTCGAAGCCGGCGGTGACGACCTGGGCCGGCGGGAGCCCGGACAGGTCGGCGCCCGCGAGGGGGGCCGCGTAGGGGCTGGTGCGGTGTGCTGGGGACTGCAGATAGCCGTCCCAGTACCAGCGCAGGTGGTCGGCGGTCAGGAAGTAGCCCTGGGCGTTCTCGCGGTGCGAGGGGCGGGAGCGGGTGGGGTCGAGCATCGGGTAGTAGAGCGCCTGGCAGGTGATCTCGGGGCCGCCGTGGTCGCGGGAGAGCAGGGTGAGGACGGTGGCGAGGTTGGCTCCCGCGCTGTCCCCGGCGACGGCGATCCGGCGGCCGGGGAACGTCGCCGCCGCCCAGAGGAGGGCCGTGTAGGCGTCCTCGGGGGCGGCGGGGAAGGGGTGCTCGGGGGCGCGCCGGTAGTCGACGGAGACGACGATCGCCCCCGTGGCGAGGGCGAGGGAGCGGCAGAAGGGGTCGTGGCTGTCGAGGTCGCAGAGGACGAAGCCGCCCCCGTGACAGAAGACGATCACGGGGGCGGTCGCGTGGACGGCCGGGTCGTAGACGCGGACGGGAACGCCGCTGGCGTCCTCGTCCGTGACGCGGGCGACGGGGGGCGGCGGGACGGCCGGCTTGGGGCGGGCGGCGAAGAAGGCGCGGACGTCGGCGATGTCCGTCATCTCGGTCGCCAGCGGGGGGAATCCGGCGGTGGCCAGGTCGATGACCGCCTGGACCTCGGGTTCGGGCCGGTTCACGCGTCGGCTCCCTTCGGGGTGAGGGCCGGCATGCGGCCCGCCGACGCGCCGCCGTCGACGGCGAGTTCGGCGCCGGAGAGGTACGAGGAGTCGTCGGAGGCGAGGAAGGCGACGAGACGGGCGACCTCCTCCGGCTCCCCCACCCGACCGAGCGGCGCGGCGGGATGCTCCTTGGTGCCCAGGTGGGCGGTCATCGCCGTGGCGATGGCCCCGGGGTGGACGGAGTTGACCCGGATGTTGTCCGGGCCGAGTTCGAGCGCGGCCGTTCTGGTCAGGCCGCGCAGCCCCCATTTCGCGGCGCCGTACGCACCGTGGCCCCAGATGCCCTGGAGGCCGGCCTGCGAGGAGATGTTGACGACGGACCCGCCGCCGTTCGCCTTCATCGCGGCGGCGACGGCGCGGATGCCGAGGAAGGGGCCGATCAGGTTGACGCGGAGGATCGCCTCCAGGCGGGCCGGGTCCTCGTCGGTGATGGGCGCGGTGGAGTAGATGGCGGCGTTGTTGACGAGGACGTCGAGCCGGCCGAAGGCGTCCAGGGCGGCGGCCACGGCGGCCTCCCAGGACCGCTCGTCGGTCACGTCGTGGCGTACGAAACGGGCGGCGGCCCCGAGGGAGGCGGCCGTCGCCTCTCCCTCCGCTGCCAGGACGTCGGTGAGGACGACCTTCGCGCCGAGGGCGGCGAAGAGGCGGGCCTCGGCCTCGCCCATGCCGCGTGCCGCGCCGGTGACCAGCGCGACCTTTCCTGTCAGGTCGACGGGCATCAGGGGTTCTCCTCGGTCGGGTCCTCGGTCGGTCGCAGGGTCGGGCCGGTGGTCCAGCCGCCGTCGACGGCCAGTTCGGCGCCGGTGATGTACGAGGCGGCGTCCGAGAGCAGGAAGGCGACCGCCCGCGCGATCTCCTGGGGCTCGCCGACCCGGCCCATGGGGGTGTTCGGGTACTTTCCCTCGCCGCGCTCGATGTCCAGGTGGGCGGTCATCGGGGTGTGGATCATGCCGGGGTGCACGGAGTTGACGCGGATCCGGTCGGCGCCGAGTTCGACCGCGCCGAGCTTGGTGAGCCCGCGCACGCCCCATTTGGCGGCGCCGTAGCCGGCGGTCCTGGCCAGGCCCATGAGGCCGGCGGCGGAGGAGATGTTGACGACGGAGCCGCCGCCGTTCTCCCGCATCGCCGGGATCACGGCCCGCATCCCGAGGAAGACGCCGGTGAGGTTGATGTCGAGGACCCGGCGGAAGGCCTCGGCCGTCTGCTCCTCCAGGAGGTGCGAACCACCGGATATTCCGGCGTTGTTGACGAGACCGTCCACCCGTCCGAACGTGGCGGCGGCGTGGGCGACGACCTCGTGCCAGTCGTCCTCGGAGGTGACGTCGTGGCGGAGGAAGCGGGCGTGGCCGCCCAGCTTCTCCGCCGCGGCCCGCCCCTCCTCCTCGCGTACGTCGGTGAGGAGGACGCGGGCGCCGGACTCGACGGCCAGCCGTCCGGCCTCCGCGCCGATGCCCCGCGCCCCACCGGTGATGATCACCGTCCTGCCCCGGAGATCCGTCATCCCGGGGTTCACCGCTCCCCGGCGGAGCGCGTACGGGCGATGTGGTCGACGGCGAGCCAGCTGAAGGTCATGGCGGGGCCGATGGTCGCGCCGGGGCCGGGGTAGGTCTCCCCCATGACGGCGGACGAGACGTTGCCGGAGGCGTACAGGCCGTCGATGGCGCCGCCGTCCTCGCGCAGCACGCGGGCCGTCGCGTCGGTGACCAGGCCGCCCTTCGTGCCGATGTCGCCCGGGTGGACGGGGATCGCGTAGTACGGGCCCTTGTCCAGCGGTGCCAGGTTGGGATTGGTCAGCGTCGGGTCGCCGTAGTAGCGGTCGTACACGCTCTCGCCCCGGTGGAAGTCCTCGTCACGGCCGACGCGGGCGAAGCCGTTGAAGCGGTCCAGGGTGCCGCGCAGCCGCTCCGGGGCGACCTCGATGCGGGCGGCCAGCTCCTCGACGGTCGCCGCCTTCTTCACGAAGCCGCTCTCCAGCCACGGCTTGGGGAACGCCTGGCCCGGGAAGAGGCCCATGAAGATGTAGCGGGCCTTGGCGGTGGCGTCGAGGATCAGCCAGGACGGCACCGTGCTCGCCCCGGGCTTGTCGTTCGCGTACATGGCGTCGACGAACTCGTGGTACGGGGCTGCTTCGTTGGCGTAGCGCCGGCCCGCCTGGTCGACGATCACCATGCCGGGGATGCCGCGGTCGGCGACGAGGAAGAACGGCTTCCCCTCGGGCGGCACGACCGAGGGAGCACCCCAGACCCGGTCCATCAGATCGGTCGCGGCGCCGAGGGCCACGGCCGGCTCCAGGGCGTCGCCGGTCTGCCCCTCGGCCGCCGAGCTCCACGCGGTGGAGGTGGGCGCCGGCAGGTGCTTCTCGCGGAGCCGCTGGTCGTGGGAGAAGCCTCCGCAGGCGAGCACGACGCCGCCGCTCGCCCGGACGGTGAGCTCCCGGCCGTCCCGGGTGATCCGGACGCCGGTGACCCGGCCGTCCTCCTCGACGAGGCCGGTCAGCGGGGCGGAGAGCCACAGGTCGGCGCCGAGGGCGTCGAGGGAGTGCCGCATGCGGGCGATCAGCGCCTCGCCGAGCGAGAGCAGCTCCTGGCCGGAGAGCCGGGCCCTGACCGCCTGGGCACCGACCTTGACGGCGGTGCGGCGGCCGGCCCAGGTGCGTCCCACCATGTTCAGCTGCCGGAAGTCCTTGGAGGTGATGGTGAGGCCGTACGTGGGGAGCCCGGCGCGGCGCATGGTGTCGCGCTGCTCGGGGCAAAGCTTCTTGAAGTCGAAGACTTGCGGTTCGATCGAACGGCCCTGCGGGTAGCCGCCGAGCCGCTCGGGGTAGTAGTCGGAGTAGCCGGGGGTGTAGACGAACCTCACGTCGGTGCGGTCGTGGAACTCCCTCACCATGCGCGGTCCGTGGGTGACGTAGGCGTCCTTGCGCTCGGCGGTGACCCGGTCGCCGACCGTGGCGTCCAGATAGGCGCGGGCCTTCTCGGGGGTGTCGCCGAGCCCGGCGGCGTCCAGGTGGAAGTTGTCCGGGACCCAGATCGCGCCGCCGGACAGGGCGGTCGAGCCGCCGTAGACGTCGGTCTTCTCCACCACCAGGGCGGTCAGACCGCGCAGCCGGGCGGTGATGGCCGCGGCCATGCCGGCGGCGCCGGAGCCGACGACCACCACGTCGTACGTGTGGTCCCACTGGTCGTTCATGCGGTTCTCCCAGGTCGTGACAGGGCCTGTCCGGCAGGCCCTGGGTGGGTCGGCGGCCGGGGCGGGCCGTCCTCCGCCCCGGCCGCCGGGTCAGCGCGCGGTGATCCGCGCGTCGGTGAGGACCGGCGCGTCGGCGCGGTCCGCGGCCGTGGCCGTCAGGCGGTAGCCGTCGGGGGTGTCCCAGACGCGCAGCCGCAGGGTCTCGCCGGGGAAGAAGACCCCGGCGAAGCGGGTGCGGCAGGCGGCGACCGCGCCGGCGTCCCCGCCGAGCAGCCGGTCGGTGACCGCCTTGACCGCGATCCCGAAGGAGCAGAGCCCGTGCAGGACGGGGCGGTCGTGGCCCGCGCGCCGGGCGGTGGCGGGGTCGGCGTGCAGCGGGTTCCAGTCCCCGGTGAGCCGGTAGAGCAGGGCCTGCTGACGGAGCGTCGGGATCTCGGCCACCAGATCGGGTGCGCGGTCGGGCGCGGGGAGGCGCTCGGAGGGTCCTCGGTCGCCGCCGAAGCCGCCCTCCCCGTGGACGAAGATCTGGTTGCGCTGGGTGATCAGCGGCTCGCCGTCCTCGCCGAGGAGGGTGGACTCCTGGACGATGACGGCGGCCCTGCCCTTGTCGTGCACGGCCGCGGCCCGGGTGACGGCGGTCGCCCGGGCGGCGACGGGCAGCGGGCGGTGCACGGTGATCTCCTGGCCGCCGTGCAGCACCTTCGCCAGGTCGATGTCGACGCCCGGCAGGTCGAAGACCTGGAAGCCGACACCACCGGTGCCGCCCGCGACGACTCCGAAGGTGGGCAGGACCTGGAGGCCCCGCTCGTGTCCTTCGTACACGTAACGCAGTTCGCGCGGGTCGGTCTCGGGAACTCCGGCGCCGAGGGCGAGATGGTAGAGCCGTACGTCGCGCTCGTCCCAGCCGACCTCGGTGCGCACCGGCGGCGCGGAGAGCGCCTTCTCGACGTCGAGGGGCATCAGAACGCGCCCACGGCGTAGCGGCTGCGGAAGAAGAGCAGCGGCCGGCCGTCCTCGCCGGCGTCGAGCGCCACCACCTGCGCGGTGACGAGGTGGTGGTCCCCCGCCTCGTACACGGCGTCGAGTTCGCACTCCACGTGGGCGAGGGCTCCCTCGATGCGTACGGTGCCGTGCTCGCCGGTGCTCCAGGGCACCCCGGCGAACTTGTCGGGGCCGCTGCGGCCGAGGGCGGCGCAGGTGGTCTGCTGGTCCTCGGCGAGGATGTTGACGCAGAAGCGGCCCGACCGCTCGATCCTCGGCCAGCTGGTGGAGTTCTTGCCGACGGCCAGCATGACCAGCGGAGGGTCGAGCGACAGCGAGGCGAAGGACTGGCAGGCGAATCCGACCGGTTCCGCGGTGTCGGCGTCGAGGGTCGCCACGACCGTGATGCCGCTGGCGAAGCGGCCGAGGACGTCCCGGAACTCGGAGGGCGGGATCAGCCGTTCCACTGGTGGCCCCAGAAGCTGTCGGCGGTGATCTCCTTCGCGACCCAGGTGGCGGGGTCGACGACGAGGCCGTCCCAGCCGTACTCGACCTGGAAGCCGCCGGGGGCCTGGGCGTAGAAGGACACCATGCGGTCGTTGGTGTGGCGGCCGAGGCTGGACGCGATGGGGATGCCGGCGGCGTGCATGCGGTCGAGGCCCCGGCCCACGTCGTCGAGGGTCTCCAGCTCCACCATGAAGTGCACGATGCCGGGGGGCAGGGCGCCGGGGTAGAGGCCGAGGCTGTGGTGGCGGCGGTTGGGGCTGAGGAAGTGCATCCAGTGGAAGTCCCGCTGCTCGGTGGCGGTCGGGACGGCCTGCGGGGGCAGCTTCATCGAGTCGCGCAGCTGGAAGCCGAGCAGGTTCTCGTAGAAGTCGAGCGCGGCCTCGATGTCCGGCACCGGGAGGACGACGTGGCCGAGGCCCAGGTCTCCGGTGACGAAGCGGTTGCCGTACGGGGTGCCGAGGGCGCTGTGGTCCTGGGCCTGGCCCCAGTAGATCTCCAGCGGGTTGCCGCCGGGGTCCGTGACGTGGATCAGGCCCTGGACGCGGCGCTCGGCGAGTACGGCGGGGTCGGCGGCCTTGACGGCGACGCCGGCCTCCTCCAGTTCCTCGGCGACGCGGGCGAGGGCGGCGGCGTTCGCCACCTCCCAGCCGGCCGCGAGGAGCCGGTCGCTCTCGCCGGCCTGGACGACGATGCGGTAGGCGCGGTCGTCCAGGCGGAGGCAGAGGGTGTCCTCGGTGGTGCCGGATGCCTCCACCATGCCGAGGACGTCGAGCGCGTAGCGGCGCCACTCGTCCAGGGTGGTGGTCTCCAGGCGGAGGTAGCCGAGAGCACGGATGTCCATGGTGTGCACCTCTTCGGTGGAAGGTTCGGAAGGTCCAGAAGGTTCAGAAGGTTCAGTGGGAGAAGAAGTCGACGGCGAGGCGGTTGAACTCGTCGGCCCGCTCGGTCTGCGCCCAGTGGCCGCAGTGCGGGAAGACGTGCAGGCGGGCGTCGGGGATGGTCTTGAGGGCGACGAGGGCGCCGTCGAGGGGGTTGACGCGGTCCTCGCGGCCCCAGGTGAGCAGCACCGGCTGGGTGATCCGGTGGGCCTCGCGCCAGAGCATGGTGTCCTCGGCCCAGGCGGGGTTGGCGAAGGAGGCGCCCATCCGGGCGCTGCCGAGCCGGGTGTCGGGGTCGGTGGCCGAGGCCCAGCGTTCCTCGACGAGCTCGTCGGTGACGATCGACTGGTCGTACGCCATGACTCCGAGGAAGCCGCGCAGTTGCTCCTTGTTCGGCTCGGGCGCGGTGTTGAACTCGAAGAGCCGCTTGATGCCCTCGGTCGGGTCGGGGGCGAAGAGGTTGACGGAGACGCCTCCGGGGCCCATCAGGAGGAGCTTGCCGACCTTGTCCGGGTGGTTGAGGGCCATCCGGACGGCGGTGCCGCCGCCGAGGGAGTTGCCGATGAAGTGCGCCTGCCTGATGCCCAGTTCGTCCATGAGGGCGGCGACGGCGTCCGCGCTGTAGCTGAAGTAGTCCTTGTCGAGCTCCGGCTTGTCCGAGCGGCCGAAGCAGGGCTGGTCGACGAGGAGGGTGCGGAAGTGCTCGGCGAACACGGGGAGGTTGCGGCCGAAGTTGCTCCAGGCGGAGGCGCCGGGGCCGCCGCCGTGGAGCATGATGACGACGGGGCTTGCGGCGCCGGCCGCCGATGTCTCCGTGGACGCCCGGCCGGCGGGCGCGGCCTCGTGGTAGTGGAGGGTGAGGCCGGCCGCCTTGACGGTGCGGGAGGTCGACTCGTAGGTGAGCTCTGCCATCGTCAACGCCTCTCAGGCCATGGTGTCTTGGATGTCGATGCCGAGCGCGCTCTGCCCGTACATGACCAGGGCCCGCTCGGGGTCGTTGGCGGCGTGACCGCGGCCGGTGTGGGCGTCGCGCCAGGCGCGCTGGACGAGCCCGGGGCCGGTGCGCATGGCGCTGCCTCCGGAGTTCTCCATCAGCAGGTCGACGGCCGCGACGGAGCGTTCGGTGGCGAGGACCTGGTCGCGGCGGGTGCGGGTGCGCAGCTCCATCGGGATCTCCTCGCCGCGCTCGGCGAGGGCGTACATCGCGCCCATGTTGCGGGTCAGTTGCAGCCAGCTCGCGTCGATGTCGCTGGCGGCGCGGGCGATGCGGACCTGGGCGAAGGGGTCCTCGGCGACCTTCTGCCCGTACGAGACGCGGAACCGCTGCCGGGTGGCCTCGGCGTACGACTCGAAGGCGCCCTCGGCGATGCCCACGATCGGGGTGGAGATGGTGGTGGTGAACACCCCGGCGTACGGCAGCCGGTACAGCGGCTCGGGGTTGACCTCGTGGCCGGGCACGCTCAGGGCGGTGACGGGGCCGAAGCTCAGGGCGCGGTGGTCGGGGACGAAGACGTCCTCGACGACGACGTCGTTGCTGCCGGTGCCGCGCAGTCCGACGGTGTCCCAGACGTCGTCGACGCGGTACTCGGACCGGGGGATCAGGAAGGTCCGCATGTCGACCGGGTTGCCCTCGCCGTCCGTGACGAGGCAGCCGAGGAGCGCCCAGCGGGCGTGGTCGCAGCCGGAGGAGAAGTGCCACCGGCCGGAGAGCCGGAAGCCGCCGTCGACGGCGGTGGCCTTGCCGGTGGGGGCGTACGAGGAGGCGATCCGGGTCTTGGGGTCCTGGCCCCACACCTCCTGCTGGGCGCGGGGGTCGAACAGGGCGACGTGCCAGGGGTGGACGCCGACCACGGAGGCGACCCAGCCGGTCGAGCCGCACGCTTTGGCGATCTCCTTGACCGCCGAGTAGAAGACCACCGGGTCGGCCGCGCGGCCGCCGAAGGCCTTGGGCTGGAGGAGCTGGAAGAAGCCGGTGTCCTCCAGTTCCTTGACGGAGGTGTCGGGCACGCGGCGCAGCGTCTCGGCCTCGGCCGCGCGGTCGCGCAGGGCGGGGGCGAGGTCACGGATCGCTGCCAGGACGTCATCGGCCATGGGGCATCCCCTTTCGGGTCGTGGTGGGGGAATGCCAGGACCGTACGGCGTGGTGTACGGCAGCGAAATGCGCTGCTCCCACTGAGCGGGAACCCGCCCGGGGCGCGGCCTCTCGGGTCAGAGCATGGGGTCGTGCACGTCCATGCCGAGGGCGTCCTGGGCGTAGAGGACGAGTGCCCGGTCCACGTCGTTGGCGGCCTGGCCACGGCCGGTGTGCAGGTCGCGCCAGGCCCGCTGGAGGACGTCGTCGCCCACGCGCAGCGGGCCGCGGCCGGCGTTCTCCATGAGCAGGTCCACGGCGGTGATGGCGCGTTCGGTGGCGAGCGCCTGGTCGCGGCGGGTGCGGGCGCGCAGTTCCATGGGGATCGGGCTGCCGGCGCGCGCGAGCGCGTACAGCTCGGCCATGTTGCGGTGGAGCTGGAGCCGGGCGGCGTCGATCTCTCCGGCGGCGCGGGCGATGCGGACCTGCGCGAAGGGGTCCTCGGCGGCCCGTCGGCCCTGCGGTGCCTTCAGGCGTTCGCGGGCCGCGGCGACCTGGTCCTCGTGGGCGCCCTCGGCGATGCCGACCATCGCGGTGGAGATGGCGGTGGTGAAGACGGCGGCGTACGGCAGCCGGTAGAGCGGCTCGGCGTGGACCTCCTGTCCGGGGCAGCGCAGCGTCGTCACCGGGCCGTAGCCGAGCGTCCGGTGGGCGGGGACGAAGGCGTCCTCGACGACGATGTCGTTGCTGCCGCTGCCGCGCAGGCCGACGGTGTCCCACACGTCGTCGATGCGGTAGTCGGACCGGTGGACGAGGAAGGTCAGCATGTCGACCGGCCGGCCCTCGTCGTCCTCGACGACGCCGCCGAGGAGTGCCCAGCGGGCGTGGTCGCAGCCGGCGGAGAAGTGCCACCGGCCGGAGAGCTGGAAGCCGCCGTCGACGGGGGTGACCTCCCCGGTGGGGGCGTGGGAGGAGCAGATCCGGGTGGCTCCGTCCGCGCCCCACACCTCCTCCTGGGCCCGTGGGTCGAACTGGGCCACGTACCAGGGGTGGACGCCGAGGACGGCCGCCGCCCAGCCCGTCGAGCCGCACGCCTTGGCGATCTCGTGCACGGCGGCGTAGAAGACGGCCGGGTCGGCGGCGAGTCCGCCGTACGCCCCGGGCAGGAGCAGCCGGAAGAAGCCGGCGGCCTCCAGGGCCTCCACGGAGGCGTCGGGGACCCGACGCAGCTCCTCGGCCCCGGCGGCGCGCTCGCGCAGGGCGGGGGCGAGGGCGCGGACCTCCGCGAGAACGTCCTCGTCGCGCATGGGTGCCCCTCTCGGATTCCGGTCTCGTCCTGCCGTGACGACAGGGAACCTACGCGTTACTGTTCCGAGACGGAACTCCCTCTTCACAGCGCTGTGATCCTCTGGCAATCTCCACGCAATACCGGAGATTACGGACCCAGGCAGGGGCCGATCGGCTGTGCTGTCCGTGTGGGAGGTGCCGATGACGACCAGTGCTGTCGAGGCTGTCGAGGCCGGGATGCCGCCGCTGTCCCTGCTGGAGAAGGCGGCGAAGGTGCTGAGCGCCTTCGAGAGCGCGGGGCCCCGGCTGACCCTCACCGAGGTCGTGCAGCGTTCGGGCATCCGCCGCTCCTCGGCGCACCGCATCCTCGATCAGCTGGTGCAGCTGCGCTGGCTGGAGCGCGAGGGCCGCGACTACCGGCTGGGCATGGGCATGCTGGAGCTCGGCGCGATGGCCTCGCACCACAACCGGCTCCGCCGGGCGGCGCTCCCCCATCTCCACGCGCTGCACGAGTCCACCGGCCATCTGGTGCACCTCACCGTGCTCGACGGCTCCGAGGTGGTCTATCTGGAGCGGATCGGCGGCTCGGACGACTCCGTCGTGCCCTCGCGCATGGGCGGACGGCAGCCGGCGTACTGCACGGCCTCGGGGAAGGCGATCCTGGCCTTCGGCGACAGCGGGCCGGTGGAGCAGGTCATACGGGACGGGCTGCGGCCGCGTACCCCCCGCACGCTCACCCGCCCCGAGTCCTTCCGCCGCGAGCTGGCGATGACGCGGGAACGCGGCGTGGCCTTCGACCACGAGGAGGGGTACCGCGGGGTGTTCTGCGTGGCCGCTCCGCTGCGCGGCGCGGGCCGCGCCATCGCAGCGATCTCGGTGAGCGGCCACGGCGTCCACCGGGAGATGGAACGGCTCTCGCCGGCCGTGCGCGGCTGCGCGCGGTCGGTGTGGCAGTCGATGTTCGGGCCGGGGCGTCAGTCGGAGAAGCGGGACCGGCCGGCCGACGCGGGGTCCGCCGTGGGGCTTCCGCAGCCCTCGATGGACAACATGATGGCCTGGCTGCGCTTCAGCGACTGGATGTGAAGCGCGCCCGCAGGGCGGCGAGCCCCGTGCCGTAGGTGCCGTCCCCGAAGACCGCCTCCACCTGGGCGACGACGTCGTCCGCGCTCCGGTAGGAGGCGGACCACCGGACCTCGGCACCGTCGGGGTGCGGACGCACGGCGAGCGTCGCCACATAGTCCCGGACCGGGAGCATGACGGGTTCGAGAAGGGTGTAGCGGTACGAGCGCGCGGCGGCGTCGCGGTCGAGCAGACGCTCCCGGGCGACGGCCACGCCGTCGACCGCGAAGACCCGGACGGTGCCGGGGGCGGCGGGGTCGCCGTCGGCCTCGAGGGTGGACGGCGGCACGTGGGGGTGCCAGTCGGCGAGGGCGCCGAAGTCTCCGACGACCGCCCACACGGCGTCGGGGGTGGCCGGGAGAACGGCGGAGCGTTCGAGCGTACGGGGATTCACGGGCGTCTCCTCGTGACGAATGAGGGCTACGGATAGGGACGAGAACGGGTCCGGGTACGAGTACGGGTACGGGTACGGGTACGGGTACTGCGACCCGGACCGGTACGGGTACGGGTACGGGTACGGGTACGGGTACGGCTGCGAGTACGGCCAGGCGCGTGCGGCCAGGGGCACCCGTGCGGGTGCCCCTGGCCGTCCGGTTCCGGTGTGCTCACCAGCTGCGGTCACCGCGCAGGACCGCGTCGGCGCCGCCGTCGGCGAAGACCACCTGCCCGGTCACCAGGGCGTTCTCGGGCGAGGCCAGCCACGCGATCAGCGGGGCGATCTGCTCGGGACGGGCGTGGCCGTGCAGCGGCATCGGCACGCTCTTCTCCACGAGCCCCCGCATCTCCGGGTCGTCGAGCAGCGGCCGGGTCAGGGGCGTGACGACCACGCCCGGGGCCACGGCGTTGAGCGGGACGCCCGCGCCGGCCCAGCCCTGGGTGGGGGCGGCGCGGCGGACCCAGCGGGAGATCGCCGCCTTCGACGAGGAGTAGACGAGGTGCCCCTCGCCGCGGTCGACGGCCGCCCGTGCGGCGGCCACCGCCGCCGCTTCGTCGCCGGCGAGCGCGGCGTCCACGATCGCGGGGTCGGTCGGGTGGACGGAGTCGATGGATCCCACGACCACGGCCCGCGGATCGGTGCCGGCCGCGAGCAGCGGACGCAGACCGTCGAGCGTGGCCACGGCGCCGAAGTGGTTGACCCTGATCGTGAGCGGGTCGAAGTGGGCGACGCCCGCGCAGGAGACGACGGCGTCGAGACGGCCGCCGGTCAGCTCGCGGGCCCGGGCGACGAGTTCGGCCCGGCCCTCGGCCGTGGCCAGGTCGGCGCGGATGTCGCCGTCGGTGAGGTCGGCGCCGATGACGGTGTGGCCCCGCTCCCGCAGGAGGGCCGCGGTGGCCTCGCCGATGCCGGAGGCCGCTCCGGTGACCAGACAGGTTCGGGACATGGCGGTCTCCTCCTCAGGAGTAGGTGATCTCGACCCGGTCGGTGAGGGGCAGGGCCTGGCAGGCCAGCACGTACCCCTCGGCGAGGTCCTGGTCGTCCAGGACGTCGTTGCGGAGCATCTTGACCTCGCCCGCCACGACACGGCAGGTGCAGGCGCTGCAGGCGCCCTCCCGGCAGGAGTACGGGGCGTCCACGCCCGCGGCCAGGAGGACGTCGAGCAGGGGTGCCGTCGCCGGCCAGGCGACGGTGTGGATCTCGCCGTCCAGCTCGACCTCGGCCGTGCCGCTCCCCTCGGCCGCGGTGCCGCTCGGCACCGCCGGGGCGTCGAAGACGTCCGCGCCGAGGGAGAAGAAGCGCTCCCGGTGGATGCGGTCGCCGGGCGTGCCGAGCGTGCGCAGGGCCTGCTCGACGGCGTCCATGAGCGGCTGCGGGCCGCAGACGAAGGCCTCGCGGCCGGCGTACGGCGCGAGCGTGGCGGCGAGGCGGTCCACGGAGGGCAGGCCCTGGAGGGACTCCAGCCAGTGGACCACGAGCAGCCGGTGCGGATGGTCCTGGGTCAGTGCGCGCAGTTCGTCGCGGAAGACGACGGAGGACTCGTCGCGGTTGGCGTACAGCAGCACCACCCGGCCCCGGCCCTCGGCCAGGGCCGATTTGGCGATCGACAGGACGGGGGTGATGCCGCTGCCTCCGGCGACGAGCAGGAGGTCCTCGTCGAGGGAGTCCGGGGTGAAGGTGCCGGCCGGGGGCAGCACCTCCAGCTCGTCGCCCGCCGCGAGCCGGTCGCAGACCCAGTTGGAGCCGTACCCGCCCGCGACCCGTTTGACGGTGATCTTCAGGGGCTCGCCGGTGTGGGGCGAGCTGGCGAGGGAGTAGCAGCGGGCGGCCGGCCTCCCGTCCGCGCCGGGCAGTTTCAGGGTGAGGAACTGCCCGGGGCGGTACGTGAAGCGGTCGGCGCTCTCCGGTGGTGCCTGGAGCACCAGGGAGTGCGCGTCGGCCGTCTCGGCGACGACCTCGACGACGCGCAGCCGGTGGGTGCGGGACCCGGTCGTGGGCTCAGACATCGACGGCCTCCGAGGACTCCAGAGTGCTCACCGTCAGGGTTCCGTCCTCGACCGCCCGGTCGATGCTCGCCCGCAGGGCCCGGCAGGTCCGCATCCGGGCGGTGGTCCCGCCGGGGCCGACCCGGTCGCGGAACTCCGCGCAGGCGACGGCCGCGTCGGCCGTCCACTGCACGGAGGTGTGGGCGACGCTGAACTTCTCGCACAGGACCTGGTTGCCGCAGGCCGCGCACTCCACCGCTCGCATGTCAGGCTCCGGTTCCGGTCTCCGCCGCGCGGCGCGCCAGGTTCTCCTCGACCTCGGCGCGCCATGCCGCGTTGGCGCGCTGGGTGTCGATCTCGAACTCGAAGCGGCGGGTCATCTCGTCCTTGACGTCGGCGACGTCCACGTAGAACTGCTCGTACCAGCGCCGCAGCTGGTAGACGGGACCGTCCTCCTCGGTGAGCAGGGGGTTGTCGATCCTGGTCTTGTTCTGCCAGATCTCCACGTCCTGCTCGAAGCCGACGGTGGCTCCCTCGGCGGTGAGCCGCGCGGCCTCGGCGGCCTGCTCGTCGGTCATCCCGGGGAGCCGCTTCACGATCGCCCCGTACTGGAGCAGGAAGCTGTTCGCGTCGATCGGGTAGTGGCAGTTGATCAGGACGATCTCCATCTCCGCGCCGCCGCCGACGTCGCTGTAGAGGTGGTCGATCATGTACGAGGGGCCGAAGTAGGAGGCGTCGGAGCGCAGGCGGCCGGAGCTGAGGGTGCCCAGCTCCATGTCCCCGCGGGGGCTGCTCTCCATGTACTGGGTGGCGACGTGGCCGTCGAAGACGTTCTTGAAGTACTCGGGGAACGCGTAGTGGACGTAGTAGAAGTGCGCCATGTCCACGACGTTGTCGACGATCTCGCGGCAGTTGGCGCCCTCGACCCGGAGGGTCTTCCAGGTCCAGTCGCTCCACTGGTCGGCGTCCGGGCCGTGGATGCCCGCGATCTCGGGAACGGTCACCTCGGGGGGCGGCGGGTTGCCCTCGGGGTCGTTCCAGACGAAGAGCTGCTTGTTGCGCTCCAGGGAGGTCCAGGCGCGGGTCCTGGCGCGCGGCGGGACGCGACGGGCGTACGGGATGCCGGCGCAGCGGCCGTTGCCCGACCAGCGCCAGTCGTGGAAGGGGCAGGCGACGGCGTCGCCCTTGACGGTGCCCTGGGCGAGGTTGCCGCCCATGTGCGGACAGTAGGCGTTGAGGACGTGCAGCTGCCCGTCGTCCTCGCCCCGGAAGACCACCAGCTTGGTGCCGAAGGCCTCGATCTCGTGCGGCTTTCCGTCCTTGAAGGTCTCGGCGAGGCCGAGGCAGTGCCAGCCCCGGGCGAACCGCGCCGGCGGCCTGCCCGTCTCGATGACCCTGACCTCGTCGTTGAGAGCAGTCATCTCTTTCCTCCTGGTTCCGTCGGTTCAGTTCTGTGCGGCGAGTTCCACGGCGATGTCGATGAGCTGGTCCTCCTGGCCGCCGACGAGTCGGCGTTCGCCCGCGCGCAGGAGGATCTCGGCGCCGGAGACGCCGTAGCGCTCGGCCTGCCGGTAGGCGTGCTTGAGGAAGCTGGAGTAGACGCCGGCGTGGCCCATGAGCAGGGCGAGCCGGTCGAGCCTGCACTCGTCGTCCATGACGGGGCGGACCACGTCCTCGGCCGCGTCGATGATCTTCAGTACGTCGATGCCGGTACGGATGCCCATCTTGGCGCAGACGGCGACGAGGGCCTCGACGGCGGTGTTGCCCGCGCCGGCGCCGAGCCGGCGGGTGGAGCCGTCGATCTGGAGGGCTCCGGCCTTGATGGCGGCGATGGAGTTTCCGGTGCCGAGGGCCAGGTTCTCGTGGCCGTGGAAGCCGACCTGGGCGTCGCCGCCGAGCTCGGAGACCAGGGCCTCGACGCGGGCGGTGACGTCGTCCATGACCATGGCGCCGGCGGAGTCGACCACGTACACGCACTGGCAGCCCGCGTCGGCCATGATGCGGCCCTGGCGTGCCAGCTTCTCGGGGGTCGTGGAGTGGGCCATCATCAGGAAGCCGACGGTCTCCAGGCCCCTCTCGCGGGCGAGTCCGAAGTGCTGGTCGGCGATGTCGGCCTCGGTGCAGTGGGTGGCGATGCGGCAGATGCTCGCGCCGTTGCCGTGGGCGGCCCGGATGTCGTCCTTGACGCCGAGTCCGGGGAGCATGAGGAAGGCGATGCGTGCCCGCCGCGCGGTGTCCACCGCGACCTTGATGAGCTCCTGTTCGGGAGTCCTGGAGAAGCCGTAGTTGAAGGACGATCCGCCGAGCCCGTCGCCGTGCGTCACCTCGATGACGGGGACGCCGGCGTCGTCGAGGGCGGCGACGATCGACCGTACGTCCTCGGCGGTGAACTGGTGGCGCTTGGCGTGCGAACCGTCGCGCAGCGAGGAGTCGGTGACGCGGATGTCGAGGGTGTCCGAGTAGGGCATGGGGGTGCTCCTTACGCGCCGGGGGCGAGGATCGCCTTGGCGAACTCCTCGCCGACCTTGGTGGCGGCGGCGGTCATGATGTCGAGGTTTCCGGCGTAGGGCGGCAGGTAGTCGCCGGCGCCCTCCACCTCCAGGAAGATCGCGACGCGGGCCATCCCGCCGTTCTCCGGGCTGGGGTCGTCGAACTGCGGCTCGGCGCGCAGCCGGTAGCCGGGGACGTACGAGGCGACCTGCTCGGCGATCTCCTTGACGGAGAGGGCGATGGCGTCCCGGTCGGCGTCCTCGGGGATGGCGCAGAACACCGTGTCGCGCATGACGACGGGCGGTTCGGCCGGGTTGAGGATGATGATGGCCTTGCCGCGCTCGGCGCCGCCGATGGTCTCGATGCCGCGCGAGGTGGTACGGGTGAACTCGTCGATGTTCGCGCGGGTTCCGGGGCCGGCCGAGACGGAGGCCACCGAGGCGACGATCTCCGCGTACGGGACGGGGACGACGCGGGAGACCGCGTACACCATGGGGATGGTGGCCTGTCCGCCGCAGGTGATCATGTTGACGTTCGTCTTGTCGAGGTGCTCGCGGAGATTGGCGGGCGGCACGACGGCGGGGCCGACGGCGGCCGGTGTCAGGTCGACCGCCTTGATGCCGAGTTCGGCGTAGCGGGGGGCGTTGGCCCGGTGGACGTAGGCGCTGGTCGCCTCGAAGACGATGTCGGGCTTCTCGTCCTGGGCGAGGAGCCAGTCGACGCCTTCGTGGCTGGCCTCCAGGCCGGCCCGGGCGGCACGGGCGAGGCCCTCGCTTTCGGGGTCGACGCCGATCATCCAGCGGGGTTCGACGTACGCGGAGCGCTGGAGCTTGTGGAGCAGGTCGGTGCCGATGTTGCCGGATCCGACGATGGCGGCGGTCGCCTTTGTCTTGATGGTCATGATCACCTCAGATGAACGAGAGGGAGACGGAGCCAAGGCCGCTGAACTCGGCGGTGAAGGTCGCCCCGGCCGTCACGTCGACGGCCCGGGTGCAGGAACCGGGCAGGACCACGTGCCCCTTCTTCAGGGGCACGCCGAAGCGGGCGACGGTCCGGGCGAGCCAGGCGACGGAGAGGGTCGGGTCACCGAGCACGGCGTCGCTGCGGCCCTCGGCGAGAAGCTCGCCACCGCTGGTCAGCCGGGCGTCGATCGCCTTGAGGTCGAGATCGCGGGGGTCGCGGCCCTCGCCGATGACGTATCCGGCGGAGGAGGCGTTGTCCGCGATGGTGTCGGCGATGGTGATCCGCCAGTCGCGGATCCTGCTGTCGATCAGCTCCAGGGCGGGAACGACGCGCTCGGTGGCGGCGAGGACGTCCGCCGGGGTGCAGGTCTCGCCCGGCAGGTCGTCGCCGAGGACGAAGCCGACCTCGACCTCGACGCGCGGCTGACAGTAGCGGGCGGCGCGGACGGCGATGTCGGACCGCAGCTCCATGTCGTGGAGCAGATGCCCGTAGTCCGGTTCGTCGACGCCCATCATCCGCTGCATGACCGGGGAGGACAGGCCGACCTTGTGACCGCGCACCTCCGCTCCGGCCGCGAGGCGGTGGCGGATGTTGACGAGCTGGATCTCGTACGCGTCCTCGGTGCCGATGCCGGGGAAGGCCTCGGTCAGCGGGGCGATCGGCGAGACGTGCTGTTCGGCGGAGCGGAGCAGCTCGGCCGCCTCGTGTCTCTGGCGGTCCGTGAGCATGGCGGGTCCCTCCTCGGGCAGGCCCTACGGGGCGGTTGGGGCTGTCCGGGGAGGCTAGGCCGGGGCGGCGGCCTGCCGGGAGCGCCCGTTCCCGGTGAGCGGGAAAGCCCCGCGGGCCGGCCCGCGACGAGGGTGCTTGCTCCCGGGCCGCCGGGCCCTGCGCCCGTGTGGGCGACGCGGTGCCTCCGGCCGCGCGGCCCGGGCCCACGAGGCCGGTGCCCTCGCCGGCCGCCGTGGGCCCGTGCCCGGCGTGACCGGTGCCCACCACCGCACCACCGTGTGGGCCCGCGCCCACCGCCGTGTGGTCTCGCGCCCCGCGCCCGTGTGGGCCCGCGCCCCACCCGTGTGGGCCCGAGTCCCGCCCGTGTGGGCCCGCGCCCACCGCCGTGTGGGCACGCGCCCCGCCCGTGTGGGCACGCGCCCCGCCCGTGTGGGCCCGCGCCCCGCCCGTGTGGGCAATCGTCCCGCTGGGGCGGGACGGGTGGGCACACGGGACGGCGCCCTTCAGCGGCGCCTCCGCGTTCCGCGCCCTGGCCCGCACCACAAGCGGCGGTGCACAACGTGGTGCGGGTTCAGGCGCGGGAGCCTCTGGCGCCGGCAGGGCGCGGGTCCGTTGTGCCCACCCGTTCCGCCCCTTGCGGAACGCCTGCCCACAACGGGGGCGGCGGGTGGGCACCGCCCCTTGCGGAACGCCTGCCCACAACGGGGTGGGCGGGGGCACCGCCCCGGCGGAACGCGTGGCCACAACGGGGGGGGACGCGGTCAGCGGGTGCCGTATGGCGGGTGGGGGGGTTCCGTGGTGGACAGGAGCTTCAGGGCCGTCTCCCCCGCCTCCGCCGCGCTCCACCGCCCGCCCTTGTCCGCCGTCGGGCCCGGCCGCCACCCCTCCATGACCGTGATCCGGCCCGCCTCGGCCTCGAAGACGCGCCCCGTGACGCCGGCCGAGGCCGCGGAGCCCAGCCAGACCACGAGGGGGGAGACGTTCTCCGGGGCCATCGCGTCGAAGCCGGCCCCGGAAGGCGCGGCCATCGTCTCGGCGAACGTCTGCTCGGTCATCCGGGTCCGGGCCGCGGGCGCGATCGCGTTGACCTGGACCCCGTACCGGCCCATCTCGGCCGCGGCGACGAGCGTGAGGCCGACGATCCCGGCCTTCGCGGCGGAGTAGTTGCCCTGGCCGACGCTGCCGAGCAGCCCCGCGCCGGAGCTGGTGTTGATGACCCGCGCGACGGGCTCGCGCCCCGCCTTGGCCTCCGCCCGCCAGTAGGCGGCGGCGTGCTTGAGCGGCAGGAAGTGGCCCTTGAGGTGGACGCGCATGACGGCGTCCCAGTCGTCCTCGTCGAGGTTGACGAGCATGCGGTCGCGCAGGAAGCCGGCGTTGTTGACGAGGGTGTCGAGGCGGCCGAAGGCGTCCAGGGCGGTGGCGACGAGCGAGGCCGCACCGTCGGAGGTGGCGATGTCGCCGCCGTGGGCGACCGCCTCGCCGCCCGAGGCGACGATCTCGTCGACGACCTGCTGGGCGGGCGCCGCGCCGCCTCCGGTGCCGTCGAGGCCGACGCCGAGGTCGTTGACGACGACCTTGGCGCCCTCGGCGGCGAAGGCGAGCGCGTGCGCGCGGCCGAGTCCGCGCCCGGCGCCGGTGACGATGACGACGCGTCCGTTGCACAGTCCTGTCATGGTGGGTGCCTTTCGAAGAGAATTCGAAGAGAAACGGGTGGGTTCAGTGGTTGACCGTGGCCGCGTCCAGGAAGGCCGGGCGTTCCCCGCCTCCGTGGACGAGCAGGCTGGCGCCGCTGATGTACGCGGCCTGTTCGGAGGCGAGGAAGACACAGGCGTCGCCGATGTCGGAGGGCTCGGCGAGCCGTCCGAGCGGCACGGTGCGGCCGACGGAGGCGATGCCGTCCTCGTCCCCGTAGTGCAGATGGGAGAGTTCGGTGCGGACCATGCCGGGGACGAGCGTGTTGACCCGCACCAGCGGTGCCCATTCGACCGCCATGGAGCGGGCGAGGTTGTCGAGGCCCGCCTTGGCGGCTCCGTACGCGGCGCTGCCCGGTGAGGGGCGGGTGCCGCTGACGCTGCCGATCATGATGACGGATCCGCCGCCGGGCTGACGGCGCATCACCTCGTACGCGGCGAGGGAGGCGGTCAGCGGGGCGACGAGGTTCAGTTCGAGGACGCGGGCCTGTTGCTCGGCGCTGCCCTCGGCGAGCATCCGGAACGGGGTTCCCCCGGCGTTGTTGACCAGGACGTCCAGCCTGCCGTACTCCCCCCGCACCCGGTCGAAGAACTCCGTGACGGCGGCCGGGTCGCGCAGGTCGAGGGGGAGGAAGCGGGCGGTGCGCCCGCCCGCCTCGACGGGCTTCTCGGGGGCCCGTCGCGCGCAGGTCACGACCTCTGCGCCGGCTTCGAGCAGGGCGCCGGCGATCCCGGCGCCGACGCCTCGTGTGCCGCCGGTGACGACGGCGACGGATCCCGTCAGATCGATGGTGACTGGCAAGGGACACCTCCCGCAGCGGGCGAACCGCTGCTATCTTCCACCTAACAAACGTTTGGTGGAAAGGTAGCTGATCTGCTCATGGGTGTCTCCACCTCCGCCCCGGACAAGGGCATCGCCGTCGTCACCGTCGACTTCCCCCCGGTCAACGCCCTCCCCGTACAGGGCTGGTACGACCTCGCCGCCGCGGTACGCGCCGCGGGGGCCGATCCCGAGGTGCGCTGCGTCGTCCTCACCGCGGAGGGCCGCGGCTTCAACGCCGGCGTCGACATCAAGGAGATCCAGCGCACGGCCGGGCACGACGCCCTCCTGGGCGCCAACCGCGGCTGTTACGAGGCCTTCGCCGCCGTCTACGACTGCGAGGTCCCGGTGGTCGCCGCCGTGCACGGCTTCTGCCTCGGCGGCGGCATCGGCCTGGTCGGCAACGCCGACGCGATCGTCGCCTCCGAGGACGCGACCTTCGGCCTGCCCGAGCTGGACCGGGGCGCGCTCGGCGCGGCCACGCACCTGGCCCGGCTCGTCCCGCAGCAGCTGATGCGGGCCCTGTACTACACCTCGCGCACGGTCACCGCCGAGGAGCTGCACCGGCACGGCTCGGTCTGGCGGGTCGTCCCGCGCGAGCGGCTGCACGAGGCGGCGCTCGAACTCGCGCGGGAGATCGCCGCCAAGGACGGACAGCTGATCCGGCTCGCCAAGGCCGCGATCAACGGCATCGACCCGGTGGACGTCCACCGCAGCTACCGCTTCGAGCAGGGCTTCACCTTCGAGGCCAACCTCAGCGGTGTCGCCGACCGGGTCCGCGACACCTTCGGCGGGAACGCCGGAACCGACACGGACAAGGAGCAGCAGTCGTGAGCAGGGACAAGACGATGACCGCCGAGGAGGTCGTGGGCCGGCTCCGCAGCGGGATGACGATCGGCATCGGCGGATGGGGCTCGCGGCGCAAGCCGATGGCGCTGGTGAGGGCGCTGCTGCGGTCGGACCTCACCGATCTGACCGTGGTCTCGTACGGCGGCCCGGACGTCGGGCTGCTGGCCGCGGCCGGGAAGATTCGCAAGCTGGTCGCGGCCTTCGCCACGCTCGACTCCATACCCCTGGAGCCGCATTTCGGCGCGGCCCGGCAGCGCGGTGACTTCGAACTGGTGGAGCTGGACGAGGCGATGGTCATGTGGGGCCTGACCGCCGCCGTGCACCGGCTGCCCTTCATGCCCATCCGAGCCGGGCTCGCCTCGGACGTGATGACCGTCAACCCCTCGCTGCGGACGGTGAGGTCCCCGTACGACGACCGCGAGGAGCTCGTCGCCGTCCCCGCGCTGCACCTGGACGCCGCCCTCGTGCACCTCAACCGTGCCGATGGGCACGGCAACGGCCAGTACCTGGGCCCCGACCCGTACTTCGACGACTTGTTCTGCGAGGCCGCCGACGCCGCGTACGTCTCCTGCGAGCGGATCGTGGAGACCTCGGAGCTGCTCAAGGACGCGGGGCCGCAGTCGCTGCTGCTCAAGCGCGCGTTCGTGGACGGTGTCGTGGAGACCCCGAACGGCGCGCACTTCACCTCCTGCGCCCCCGACTACGACCGGGACGAGGCCTTCCAGCGCGCCTATGTGAAGGCGGCCCGGGACCCGGAGGCCTGGCGGGAGTTCACCGCCCGGTTCCTGTCCGGCGACGAGGACGCCTACCAGGCCGCGGTCGCGGCGTTCCAGAAGGAGGAAGCGTGAGCGGCACCGACAGCACCACCACGGCCACGCGGGCCGAGTACTGCGTCGTCGCCTGCGCCGAGGCCTGGCGGGACGCGGGCGAGGTCCTCGCCAGTCCGATGGGCACGGTCCCGATGATCGGCGCCCGTCTCGCGAAGCTCACGTTCTCCCCCGAGCTGCTGCTGACCGACGGCGAGGCGCTGCTCGTCGCCGACGTCCCGGCGATCGGCGCCGCGCCGCGGGTGGTGGAGGGCTGGCTGCCGTACCGCCAGCACCTGGCCATGGTCGCCACCGGGCGCCGGCACGTGATGATGGGCGCGAGCCAGCTCGACCGGTACGGCAACCAGAACATCAGCTGCATCGGCGACTGGACGCGGCCGAAGCGCCAGCTCCTGGGCGTGCGCGGCGCACCGGTCAACACCCTCAACAACCCGACCAGTTACTGGGTCCCCAAGCACTCGACGCGCGTCTTCGTCGAGCGGGTCGACATGGTCTCCGGCGTCGGCTACGACCGGGCCGCGGCGGCCGGCCCCTCGGCGACCCGCTACCACCGCCTCCCGGACGTCATCAGCGACCTCGGCGTCTTCGACTTCGAGACCCCGGACCGCACCATGCGGCTGCGCTCGCTGCACCCCGGCGTCACGGTCGAGGAGGTCCTCGCGGCGACCGGCTTCGCGCTGACCGTCCCCGACGAGGTGCCGTACACCCGTGAACCCACCGCCGAGGAACTGCGGCTGATCCGCGAGGAGATCGACCCGAAGGGGCTGCGCGACCGGGAGGTCCCCTCGTGAGCGACGTCACGATCGCCACCCGGCTCACCGAACTCGTCGGGGTGCGCCACCCCGTGGTGCAGACCGGCATGGGCTGGGTGGCCGGTCCCCGCCTGGTCTCGGCCACCGCCAACGCCGGGGCGCTCGGCATCCTGGCCTCGGCGACGATGACCGTCGACCAGCTCCGCTCCGCGGTGCGCGAGGTGAAGTCCCGTACGGACGCGCCCTTCGGCGTGAACCTGCGCGCGGACGCCGGGGACGCCGCCGAGCGCGCGCGGATCATCGTCGACGAGGGCGTGAAGGTCGCCTCCTTCGCGCTCGCCCCGTCCCGCGAGCTCATCGCGCGCCTCAAGGACGCGGGGGTCGTCGTGATCCCTTCCATCGGCGCCAGGCGGCATGCCGAGAAGGTCGCGGCCTGGGGTGCCGACGCGGTGATCGTGCAGGGCGGGGAGGGCGGCGGCCACACCGGCAGCGTCGCCACCACCGTGCTGCTCCCGCAGGTCGTGGACGCCGTGGACATCCCGGTCGTCGCGGCCGGCGGCTTCCACGACGGACGCGGCCTGGTCGCGGCGCTCTCCTACGGGGCCGCCGGGATCGCGATGGGCACGCGCTTCCTGCTCACCTCCGACAGCACGGTCCCCGACGCCGTGAAGGCCCGCTACCTCGCCGCCGCCGTCACGGACGTCACCGTCACGACGAAGGTGGACGGGCTGCCGCACCGCATGCTGCGCACGGAGCTGGTCGACGCCCTGGAGCGCTCGGGCCGGGCGGCCTCGCTGCTGCGGGCGGTGCGGCACGCGGCGGCGTTCCGGCGCGAGTCCGGGATGAGCTGGCCGCAGATGGTCCGCGACGGCCTGGCGATGAAGCACGGCAAGGACCTGACGTGGAGCCAGATCCTGCTGGCCGCCAACACCCCGATGCTGCTCAAGGCGTCCATGGTCGAGGGCCGCACCGACCTGGGTGTGATGGCCTCCGGCCAGGTCGCCGGCCTGATCGAGGACCTGCCGTCCTGCGCCGAACTCGTCGACCGTCTGATGGCCGAGGCGCAGGCGGCGCTCCGCGCCCTGCCCGCCGCGGGCTGAACCGTCACGCACACGAACATGTCCGCCGGGGTACCTTCACCCCGGCGGACATGTGTCTCGACCCGAACTCCTCCGCACCTGACCCGAACGGAACCGCCATGCCGATCCAGCGGCTGAACCACGCCGTCCTCTTCGTCTCCGACCTGGAGCGCAGCCTCGCCTTCTACCGCGACGTCCTCGGATTCCGGCCTCTGCCGCAGGCGTTCCCCGGGGCTGCCTTCCTCCAGGCGGCGGGCTCCGCCAACGACCACGACCTCGGTCTGTTCCAGTCCCCCGAGCCGGGCTCCGGGCAGCGCGCCGGGCGGGTCGGCCTGTACCACCTGGCCTGGGAGGTGGACACCCTGGCCGAGCTGCGGCGCATGCGGACCCGGCTGACCGAGGCGGGGGCCCTGAGCGGGGCGAGCAACCACGCCTCGACGAAGGCGCTCTACGCCCGGGACCCGGACGGCATCGAGTTCGAGGTGTGCTGGCTGGTCCCCGACGCGGCCGTCGCCGGGGAGCTCTCGGCGATGACCTCGCCCACCCGCCCGCTGGACATCGAGGCGGAGATCGAGGTGTACGGCGCGGAGACCCCGGGAGGCCCCCGCACCGATCACGCGGTCTGGCAGCAGCTCTTCGGCCCCGGCGTCACAGACGCACGGTGATCGTCCCGTCCGTGGCCGGGGCCTCGCCGGTCAGAGGCGCTCGATGATCGTCACGTTGGCCTGGCCGCCGCCCTCGCACATGGTCTGGAGGCCGTAGCGGCCGCCGGTGCGCTCCAGTTCGTGGAGGAGGGTGGTCATCAGCTTGGTGCCGGTGGCGCCGAGCGGGTGGCCGAGGGCGATGGCCCCGCCGTTGACGTTGACCTTCTCCGGGTCGGCGCCGGTCTCCTTCAGCCAGGCCAGGACGACCGAGGCGAAGGCCTCGTTGATCTCCACCAGGTCGATGTCGTCGAGCGTCATCCCGGCCTTCTTCAGCGCGTACGCCGTCGCCGGGATGGGGGCGGACAGCATGCGGATGGGGTCCTCGCCGCGGACGGACAGGTGGTGGACGCGGGCGCGCGGTGTCAGGCCGTGTTCCCGTACGGCGCGCTCCGAGGCGATCAGCATCGCCGAGGCCCCGTCGGAGACCTGCGAGGAGACCGCGGCGGTCAGGCGGCCGCCCTCGACCAGCGGATTGAGGCCGGCCATCTTCTCCAGGGTGGTGTCGCGGCGCGGGCCCTCGTCGGTGGTGACGTCCCCGTACGGGACGATCTCGCGGTCGAAGCGGCCCTCGTCGATGGCGCGGGCGGCCCGTCGGTGCGAGCGCAGGGCGAACTCCTCCATGTCCCGGCGGGAGATGTCCCACTTGGCGGCGATGAGTTCGGCGCCGTGGAACTGGTTGACGGGCTGGTCGCCGTAGCGGGCGCGCCAGCCCTCGGAGCCGATGTACGGGCCCTCGGTGAGCCCGAGCGGGTCGGCGGCCTGGCGGCTGGCGAAGGCGATGGGGATCATCGACATGTTCTGCACGCCGCCCGCGACCACCAGGTCCTGGGTGCCGGACAGGACGCCCTGCGCGGCGAAGTGCAGGGCCTGCTGGGAGGAGCCGCACTGCCGGTCCACGGTCGTGCCGGGCACCTCCTCGGGCAGTCCGGCGGCCAGCCAGGCGGTACGGGCTATGTCGCCGGCCTGCGGGCCGACGGTGTCCAGGCAGCCGAAGACGACGTCCTCGACGGCGGCCGGGTCGGCGCCCGAGCGCTCCATCAGCGCCTTGAGGACGTGTGCTCCGAGGTCGGCCGGGTGGACGGCGGACAGTCCGCCGTTCCGCCGGCCGACCGGGGTGCGTACCGCTTCGACGATGTAGGCCTCGGCCATGACCGCTCCTTCTTCGATGTCTATTTTGTCATGTCATGTACGGGTGGCGGGGGCGATGCCCTCCAGCACCATGGACAGGTACTGGCGGGCGATCTCCTCCGGGCTGTGCTGTCCGTCCGGCCGGTACCAGGACGCGGCGACCCAGACGGTGTCGCGCACGAAGCGGTAGGTGAGCCGGACGTCGAGGTCGGTGCGGAAGACCCCGGCGGCCACGCCGCGCTCCAGGGTCCTGAGCCAGGCCTCCTCGAATCTCCGCTGGGAGCCGGCGAGGTAACCGAAGCGCGGCTGCTCCCGCAGGTGCCTGGACTCCTTCTGGTAGATGGCGACGGCGGCACGGTGCCGGTCGATCTCCCGGAAGGATTCGGTGACGAGGGCCTCCAGGGTCTCCCGGGGGCCGAGCAGCGCGCCGAGCACGGTGTCGTACCGGGCCCACAGCTCGTCCAGGAAGGCGCGGAGGATCTCGTCGAGCATCGACTCCTTGGAGTCGAAGTGGTAGTAGAGGCTGCCCGCGAGCAGGCCGGCCGCGTCGGCGATGCGGCGGACGGTGGTGGCGTCGTACCCCTGGGCGGCGAACACCTCGGCCGCGGTGTCCAGGATTTCGCGGCGCCGTTCCGGCGCCGGTCTCACGGGTGCTGGCTGCTGACGGAGAGGACCTCGCCCGTCAGGTACGAGGAGTAGCCGCTGGCCAGGAAGACGATCACGTTGGCCACCTCCCAGGGTTCGGCGTAGCGACCGAAGGCCTCGCGGGAGGTCAGCTCCTCGAGGAGTTCGGGGGTGGTGACCTTCACCAGGTGCGGGTGCATGGCCAGGCTCGGGGAGACGGCGTTGACCCGTACGCCGTACTCGGCGGCCTCCAGGGCGGCGCAGCGGGTGAGCGCCATGACGCCGGCCTTGGCGGCGGCGTAGTGGGCCTGTCCCTTCTGGGCTCGCCAGCCGATCACCGAGGCGTTGTTGACGACGACTCCCCCGGCGCCCGCTTCCTTCATCCGGCGCAGTGCGGCCCGGGTGCAGCGGAAGGTGCCGTTGAGGGTGACGTCGAGGACCTTGTCCCACTGTTCGTCGGCCATGTCGACGAGGTCGGCGGTGCCGCCGAGTCCGGCGTTGTTGACGACGATGTCGAGGCGTCCGTGGCGCTCGACCGCGAGGTCGAACAGGGCGGCGACCCGGGTCTCGTCGGTGACGTCGCAGGGCAGGGCGGCGACGCGGTCGGCGCCGAACTCGGCGGCGAGTTCGGCCTCGGACTCCTTGAGTCTGCGGGCGTGGGCGTCGGAGATGACGACCCGCGCACCCTCTTCCAGGAGCCGCCTGGCGGTGGCGCCCCCGATGCCGGCGCCGGCGGCGGCGGTGACGACGGCGTCGCGGCCGGCGAGCAGACCGTGGCCCGGCACGTAGGGGGGTGGGGTGCCGGTCATGGGCGGACCTCCTTGGGCAGGCCGAGGACGCGCTCGGCGATGATGTTCCGCTGGATCTCGTTGGAGCCGGCGTAGATGGTGTCGGAGCGGGAGAAGAGGTAGAGCCGCTGCCAGTCGGTGAGGTCGTACGGCTCGCCGTCGGCCAGCGTTCCCGCGGCCCCGCAGACGTCCATGGCGAGTTCGCCGAGCTCGCGGTGCCAGGTGGCCCAGAAGATCTTCCCGATGGAGGCCTCGGGTCCCGGGGCTCCGGCGGCGACGCCGTCGAGCATGCGCAGGGCGTTGAACCGTATGGTCTCCAGGCCGATCCAGGCGCGGGCGATGCGGTCGCGGATCAGCGGGTCGGCGGCCGCGCCGTTGCGTTTGGCCAGCTCGATGAGGGCTTCCAGCTCGCGGCGGAAGCCGACCTGCTGGCCGAGGGTGGACACGCCGCGCTCGAAGCCGAGGGTGGCCATGGCGACCCGCCAGCCGTCGCCGGGGGCGCCGACGACGTGGGAGGCGTGGGTGCGGGCCCCGTCGAAGAAGACCTCGTTGAACTCGGAGGTCCCGGTGAGCTGGACGATGGGGCGGATCTCCACTCGCGGCTGGTCCAGGGGGACGAGCAGGTAGGACAGGCCGTGGTGGCGGGTGGAGCCGGGTTCGGTGCGGGCGACGACGAAGCACCAGTCGGCCTCGTGGGCGAGTGAGGTCCACACCTTCTGCCCGGTCACCACCCATTCCTCACCGTCCCGCTCGGCGCGGGTCCGTACGTTCGCGAGGTCCGAGCCGGCGTCCGGCTCGGAGTAGCCCTGGCACCACTGCTCCTCGACGCTGACGATCTTCGGGAGGAAGCGCTCGCGCTGTTCGGGGGTGCCGAAGGCGATGAGGGTGGGTCCCAGGAGCTGTTCGCCGATGTGGCTGACGCGGGCGGGGGCGTCGGCGAGCGCGTACTCCTCGTGGAAGGCGACCTGCTGTTCGAGGCTCGCACCCCGTCCGCCGTACTCCTTGGGCCAGCCGACGCAGGTCCAGCCGGCGGCGGCCATGTGCCGCTCCCAGGCGAGGCGTTCGGCGTGCGCCTCGTGTTCCCGTCCGGGGCCGCCCCGCCCGCGCAGGGCGGCGAACTCGCCCGTGAGGTTGGCGCGCAGCCAGCCGCGGACCTCTCTGCGGAACTCCTCGACGTTGCTCATGGCCGTACGTTAACCTACCAAACACTTGTTAGGGAAGGAGGGCGGATGTCCGCTGCCCGCACCGCATCCACGGCCCCGGTCCGCTACGAACGCCTCGGCCCGGTGGCCGTGGTCACGATGGACAGGCCCGATTACCGCAACGCCCAGAACTCCGCGATGACCTACGCCCTCGACCGCGCCTTCTACCGCGCGGCCGACGACGACGAGGTGAAGGTCGTCGTGCTCGCCGGAGCGGGGAGGCACTTCTCCGCCGGCCACGACATCGGCACCCCCGAGCGGGACGCCCACCTGCCGTTCGACCGCCGGGCCGGACTCTGGTGGGACCACTCGGACAAGCAGGGCGCGGAGAGCCGCTTCGCCCGCGAGTCCGAGGTCTACCTGGGCATGTGCCGACGCTGGCGCGAACTGCCCAAGCCCATGATCGCCTCGGTGCAGGGCGCCTGCGTCGCGGGCGGCCTGATGCTCGCCTGGGTGTGCGACCTCATCGTCGCCGCCGAGGACGCGTTCTTCGCCGATCCCGTGGTCCGCATGGGCATCCCCGGCGTCGAGTACTTCGCCCACCCGTGGGTGATGCCGCCGCGCATCGCCAAGGAGTTCCTCTACACCGGTGACCGCATGGACGCCCGGCGCGCCTACGAGGTCGGCATGGTCAACCGGGTCGTCCCGCCCGGAGAACTGGTGGAGAGGACCCTGGAGTTGGCGAACCGCATCGCCGAGATGCCCCGCATGGGCCTGGCCCTGACCAAGCGCGCCGTCAACCAGGCCGAGGACCTCCAGGGCCTGCACACCGGCATGGACTCGGTCTTCGGGCTGCACCACCTCGCGCACGCGCACAACGCCGAGACCGCGCCCGACGCGCTCGGCGGCATGGACATACGAGCGATGAAGGCGGCGGGAGCCTGATGGACCTCGACTTCACCGCGGCGGAGGACGCCTTCCGGGCCGAGGCCCGCGCCTGGCTCACCGCCCACGTACCCGACACCCCGCTGCCCTCCCTGGAGACGGAGGAGGGCTTCGCCGCCCACCGGAAGTGGGAGCGGACCCTTTCCGCCGACCGCTGGTCGGTGGTCTCCTGGCCCGAGGAGTACGGCGGCCGGGGCGCCTCGCTCCTCCGGTGGCTGGTCTTCGAGGAGGAGTACTACGCGGCCGGCGCCCCCGGCCGCGTCAGCCAGAACGGCATCAACCTCCTCGCCCCCACCCTCTTCGAGCACGGCACCGACGAGCAGCGCGCCCGCGTCCTGCCCCCCATGGCGAGCGGCGAGGTCATCTGGGCCCAGGCCTGGTCCGAGCCCGAGTCCGGCTCCGACCTCGCCTCGCTGCGGTCCACGGCCCGGCGGACCGACGGCGGCTGGCTCCTGAGCGGCCAGAAGACCTGGTCGTCCCGGGCGGCCTTCGCCGACCGCGCCTTCGGCCTCTTCCGCAGCGACCCCGACGCCGCGAAGCCGCACCAGGGCCTGACGTACCTGATGTTCCCCCTGGACGCCGACGGGGTGACCGTACGGCCCATCGGGCGTCTCGACGGCAAGCCCGCCTTCGCGGAGCTCTTCCTCGACGAGGTGTTCGTGCCCGACGAGGACGTGATCGGCGCCCCGGGGCAGGGCTGGCGGGTCGCGATGAGCACCGCGGGCAACGAGCGGGGGCTCACCCTGCGCAGCCCGGGCCGGTTCACGGCCGCCGCCGAACGCCTCACGGCACTCTGGCGGGAGACCGCCGATCCCGCCGACAGCGCCCTGCGCGACCGGGTCGCCGACGCGGTCATCGGCGCCCGCGCCTACCGGCTGTTCGCGTACGCGGGCGTCTCACGCATCGCCGCCGGAGGCTCGATCGGCGCCGAGTCCAGCCTCAACAAGGTCTTCTGGTCCGAGCTCGACATCGCGCTCCACGAGACCGCCCTCGATCTGCTCGGACCGTACGGCGAGCTGTCCGACGGCGCGCCGGACGCGCCAGCGCACGGCGGCTGGGCCGAGGGCCACACCTTCTCCCTCGCCGGCCCCGTCTACGCCGGCACCAACGAGATCCAGCGCGACATCATCGCCGAGCGGCTGCTCGGCCTCCCGAAGGGACGCCGGTGATGCGGTTCCTCCTCGACGACGAGCAGCGGGAGTTCGCCCGCTCCCTCGACGCCATGCTCACAGCGGCCGACACCCCCGCGGCCGCCCGCGCCTGGGCGGCCGGGGACACCGCGCCCGGCCGCGCGCTCTGGTCCCGGCTCGCGGAGGCGGGCCTCTTCGCCCTCGCCGTGCCGGAACGGCACGACGGTCTCGGCCCGCTGCCCGTCGAACTGGCCGTCGCCCTCACCGAAGTCGGCCGCCACGCCGTACCCGGCCCGCTGGTCGAGACGGTCGCGGCCGCGGCCTTCCTCGACCGGCTCGACGGGGCCGCGGCCGCCACCTGGCTGCCGCAGATCGCCTCGGGGAAGGCGCTCGTCTCCCTGTGCGTGCCGGCCGCCGGCAGCCCCTACGCCCTGGACGCGGACACCGCCGACGCCGTCCTCGTCGTCGAGGACGACGCCGTGCGCCTGGCGGAGACGGCCGGCCCCGTCCAGCCCTCGGCCGACCCCGCGCGCCGCCTGGCCCGCCCGCTCGGCGGAGCCGTCCTGGCGCGCGGCCCGGCCGTGACGGCCGCCGCCGCGCACGCCTGCGAGGTCGCCGCCCTCGCCACCGCCGCCCAGTCCCTCGGCCTCGGCCGCGCCCTGCTCGAACGGACCGTGGAGTACGTGAAGCAGCGCACCCAGTTCGGGGTCGCCATCGGCTCCTTCCAGGCGGTGAAGCACCGCCTCGCGGACACGCTCATCGTCCTGGAGTTCGCCCAGCCCCTGCTCCACTCGGCCGCGCTGGCCCTCGCGGAGGGCGCGGACCACCGTTCCGCCGAGATCGCCGCGGCGAAGGTCACGGCGGGCGAGGCCGCGTACGCCGCCGCCCGCACCGCCCTCCAGCTCCACGGCGCCGTCGGCTACACCGAGGAGCTGGACCTCGCCCTGTGGATCCGCAAGGCCCGTCCCCTCCGCGACGCCTGGGGCACCCCCGCGGCCTGCCGCGCCCGCGTCCTCGCGTCCTGAGCGGTCCCCCGGACAGGCCCGCCGCCCAGGGCCGGGCAGTGGGCCCGAACCCCCACACCCGGGCCCACCACCGCTCACCCGTCCCCACCGTCCCTACCGCACCCGGGAGTCAGCGTGTCCCCCGCACCGTCCCCGCACGTCCCCGAGAGACCTTCGGACCCCGCACTGCTGCGCAGGGTGGCGCTGTCGAGTCTGCTCGGCACCGTCATCGAGTACTACGACTTCCTGCTCTACGGCACGATGGCCGCGCTCGTCTTCGGCGAGCTGTTCTTCCCCGAGTCCGATCCCACCGTCGGCACGATCGCCGCCTTCGGGACGCTCGCCGCCGGCTATGTGGCCCGCCCGCTCGGCGGCGCCGTCTTCGGCCACTTCGGCGACCGGCTCGGCCGCAAGTCCATGCTCGTCCTCACCATGGCCCTCATGGGCGTGGCGAGTTTCCTGATCGGCGTCCTCCCGGTGTACGGGACGATCGGCGTCGCCGCGCCCGTCCTCCTGGTGCTGTTCCGCGTCGTCCAGGGCATCGCCATCGGCGGGGAGTGGGGCGGCGCGACGCTCATGGTCGTCGAGCACGCCGACGCCCGCCGCCGGGGCCTGTGGAGCGGCGTGATGCAGATGGGCTCCCCCATCGGATTCCTGCTCTCCACGGTCGCCGTCACCCTCGTCTCGCTGCTCCCCCACGACTCCTTCCTGGCCTGGGGGTGGCGCGTCCCGTTCCTGTTCAGCGCGGTCCTCCTCGGCATCGGCCTGTACGTGCGCGTCAGCATCACGGAGAGCCCGCTGTTCCGGCAGGCGGCGCGGCGGGGCGACGCCGGTGAGGCGCCCGGTGTTCCGCTGGCGCAGGTGCTGCGCAAGCCGCGCAATCTCGTCCTCGCGTGTGCCGTGGGCATCGGCCCCTTCGCCCTGACGGCGCTGATCAGCACGTTCATGCTCACGTACGCCACGGCCATCGGGTACGCCACGTCCGAGGTGATGACCGGGCTGCTCTTCACCTCGGTCACCGGCCTGGTGACCATCCCGCTGTTCTCCGCGCTGTCCGACCGCGTCGGCCGCCGGGCCGTGGTCCTCGCCGGTGCGGCCGGCGTCGTCCTGCTCGCCTTCCCGGTCTACGCCCTGGTCGACGCGCGCTCGACCACGCTGCTGATCCTCGGCATGGTCATCGGCCAGGTGGTGCAGTCCGCGATGTACGCGCCGCTGGGCCCGCTGCTCTCCGAGATGTTCGGCACCCGCGTCCGCTACACCGGCGCCTCGCTCGGCTACCAGCTGGCCGCTCTCATCGGGGGCGGATTCACCCCGATGTTCGCCGGCAGTCTGCTCTCCGCCTCCGACGACATCCGCAGCACGCCCCTCGTGGTGCTCGCCGTCGTCTGCGGGCTCGTGACCGCGCTCGCCGTGTGGCGCACCGCCGAGACCCGGGGCCGGGACCTGTCGGCGGAGGACCCGGCGGCGCCGGACGAGCAGCCCCGTACCCGTACGACATCGAGAGGAGCCGAGGCATGAGGCCGACGGAGGAACAGGAGGAACTGCGGTCCGCCGTACGGGCCGTGCTCGGGCGCCACCCGGGAGAGACGGCCTGGCGGCCGCTGACCGAACAGATCGGCGTCGCGGGTCTCGCCGTGCCCGAGGAGTACGGCGGTGCCGGGTACGGGGCCGGGGAGGTCCACGTCGTGGTGGAGGAGCTGGGGCGCGACCTGAGCCCCGTCCCGTACCTCGGATCCGCGGTGCTCACGGTGCAGGCGCTGCTCGCCTCGGGCGACCCGGAGGCGTGCGCGCGGTTGCTGCCCGACCTGGCCTCGGGTGCCGTGGTGGGGGCCCTGGCCTGGGCCGAGGGCGGTTCCTGGGAGCCGTCGGCGGTCCGGGCCGAGGCCACCGCGGGTCCCGGCGGGACATGGCGGCTCACCGGGACCAAGGAGCACGTCCTCGACGGCGCCGGCGCCGAGGTGCTGCTCGTCGCCGCCCGTACCGGAGCCGGGGTGTCGCTCTTCGAGGTTCCGGCCGACGGCACGGGCGTGGACCGGGCGGCAACCGTGACGATGGACTCCACCCGGGCACAGGCGCGCGTGGTGCTCACGGAGGCGGAGGGCAGGCTCGTGGGAGCGGACGGCGATGCCGAGCGGGTGCTCACGCACGTGCTCGACCTCGCCTGCACGGCGCTCGCCGCCGAACAGGTCGGCGCCGCCGCGCGCTGCCTCGAACTCACGCTGGCCTACGCCAAGGAACGGGTCCAGTTCGGGCGACCCATCGGCTCCTTCCAGGCGGTCAAGCACCGCCTCGCGGACGCCTACGTCCTGGTGGAGTCGGCGCGCTCGGCGGCGCTCGGCGCCTCCTTCGCCGCCGCCGCGGGCGACCCGGAGCTGTCCCGCCACGCGGCCGCCGCCAAGTCCGCCTGCTCGGAGGCGTTCTCGGCGGTGGCGGGCGAGATGATCCAGCTGCACGGCGGCATCGGCATCACCTGGGAGCACGACGCCCACCGCTACTTCAAGCGGGCGCACGGCTCGGCCCAGCTCTTCGGCCCGCCGGCCTGGCACCGCGCCCGTCTGGCGGCCGACCTGGGTCTGGCCGTGGCCTGACGGGCCGGGGGCGGGCCAGTGCGCCCCGCCCCGTACGGTCCACTCCGTCCGTCACCCGGCGCGTACGGCGGCGATGTGGGCGAGCACCGGGGCCGCGCCGTCCTCCGCGGCGATCCCGCGACCGAGTTCGGCCGCGCGCCGGCGGAGGGCCGGTTCGGACACGCAGGTCGTGATCGCGTCGCCGAGGACCTCGGCGGTGAGGTCCTGGAACGGCACGGGCCGCGGGGCGACTCCCAGCGCGTGCAGCCGGGCCGCCCAGAACGGCTGGTCGTACATGACGGGGACGGGCACAGCGGGGACCCCGGCACGCAGTCCGGCCCCGGTGGTGCCCGCCCCCGCGTGGTGGACGACGGCGGCGGTACGCGGGAACAGCCAGTCGTGCGGGACGTCGCCGACGGCCAGGACGTCGGAGCCCTGGCCGACCAGCTCGGCCCATCCCGCCTGCACCACCGCGCGGACGCCCGCCCGCTTCACCGCCGCGGTCACCAGTTCGCCGAGCCGTTCGCCCTCCCCCGGCGCCATGCTGCCGAAGCCGAGGAAGACCGGGGGCGGACCGACCTGGAGGAAGTCGGCCAGTTCGGCCGGGGGTTGCCACTGGTCCGGCCGCGCGGGCCACCAGTAGCCCGTCACGTCGACGCCGGGCGGCCAGTCCTCGGGGCGCGGCAGCACCAGCGGGCTGTAGCCGTGGAAGGCCGGCCGGATGCCGGCCGCCGCCGAGGGCGTGTCGGCGGGGAGTCCGAGGCGGTCGCGCAGCCGGGTCACGGCGCCGGCGAACGCCCCTTCGGCGCGCCTGAGCACGTCCCGGCCCGCGGCGAGGTTTCCCTCGGGACCCGTGCCTCCGTCGCTCCGCGCGTGGGGCAGCGCGAACGTCCGGGTGGCGAAGGACGACACGAGGTAGGTGCCGACGACCGGGATGCCGAACGCCTCACCGGCCGTCCGGCTCAGCGGGGCCGGGCCGTGGGCCGTGAGCAGCAGGTCGGCTCCGCCCGCCACGGCGTCCGCCACCCCGTCGGCGAGCCCGTCCGCGTACGCCCTCGTCAGCGCCTGGGCCTCCTCCCGCGAGGACGCCCGTGACCAGCCCCGCAGGAGCGCCTCCGGGTCTCCGGGCATGGGCCGGTGTTCGAGGCCGCATCCGCCGACGAGCGCGGCGAAGGACGGGTGGGAGGCCACGGCGACCTCGTGGCCCGCGTCGAGCAGGCGGCGTCCCAGGCCGGTGAAGGGCGCGACGTCTCCGCGGGAACCGGCGGTGATGATCAGAATGCGCATGCCGCGATTCAACACCCGGCCGCTCGCGCCGGGCCCGTGACCGGCCGCCCTCGCCGAGGGCCGGGGTCCCGCGACCACGTGGAACGGAGCGTCTGGACCGGGCTCACCGGTACAGATGCTCCGGTCCGTCAGCCGGGTCGCCTCGCCATGACGACGACGCCCGGGCCGGTGTGCTCGTCCGCGGGGAGGCGGAGTTCGGCGACCGGGTGCAGGCCTGCCCGTTCGATCAGGTCCACGAGTTGCTCCGGCCGCCATTGGTGGGTGGTCCAGCGGACACCGGCGCTCCCGTAGGCCTCGGTGCGCAGGATGTCCTCGTCGCCGACGTGCGTCGCGGTGATGAAGTGCCCGCCCGGCTTCAGGGCCCGCGCGAACATGCCGAGGACCTGCGGGAGGACCTCCCGGGGGAGGTTGAAGAGCGACCACCAGCCGAGCACTCCGCCCAGGGACTCCTCGGCGAGGTCGAGTTCGGTGGCGGAGGCGACGCCGAAGCGGCACTCCGGATGCAGCCGGCGCGCGTTCTCGATCATGCGGGGGGAGAGGTCGACCCCGGACACGTCGAGCCCGCGCTCGGCGAGGTACGCGGTCACCGTTCCGGGTCCGCAGCCGACGTCGAGGACGGGCCCCGACTCGCCGACGCTGTCGGCGAAGGCGTCGATCGACGCCTTGAGCCACGGGTGCTGACGGATGTCGCCGATTCCCGTCGTCAGCACCATGTCGACGTAGTTGTCGGCCACCCGGTCGTAGGAGTCACGGACCACGTCGAGATCTGTCGGGCGGTCGATTCGCTGGGCACACATCGGCCCAGGATAGGAGGGCCCGAAGGCCCACCGTGTGGATCTTGTGCGGATCGGCGACAGGTCTTGCACCGAACCGCCGCCGAAGCCACGGATCCCGGCCGCTCCGTCATCAGGACCCGCCCCCGATCCGGCGGTGCGATCCGGGCACGTCGGCTTCAATCGCCCACCATAAAAGGGTTGTTGCCGCCAATTCCGGCAGGCTTGCGTTTCGCTCGGGCGTTCTGGAACCCTCCGTGCCACTTGTCTGACGCTTCATCAACGGAGGCACCCACCCATGCCCTCAAGGCGAATACGCCGCGCCTGGCTCACCGCAGCCGCCGCGGCCTCGCTCGTGTTCACCGGCCTCGTGGCTCCGGCCGAGGCCGAGGTCGTCCCGCGGGACGTCTCGGACCCCACGGTCCAGGAGCCGCTCGCGGCCGAGGCCGCCGCCTCGCCCTTCGCGGCCACCGCCTGGACCTCGCCCGGCGGCGCGGCCTCGCCCGGTGACTTCACCATGTCGCCCGGCGCGCTGAACGCCGAGACCACCTCGCGGGTCACCCGCCTCGACGCGGTCCTCCCCAAGTCGGGGGTGCAGAACCTCCTCGCCGGGGCGAACCGCACCGTGACGCCGTGGTGCTCCCGCGACCCGTTCGGCACCGCCGCGGATCCCGACATCAAGTACTGCCTGCAGAGCGACGACTCCACCTCGCAGGAGTGGGTCCCGCAGGGATTCTCGGGCGTCTCGGACGCCCAGGACGACGAGCTGTGGGGCACGGCCGGGAACATCCAGCTGTTCGCCTCGTACGACGGCTGGGACCCGGGCCGCGAGACCGACCCGGACCCGGCCACCGGCGACTGCACCACGGCCGAGCTGGAGGCCGACGACGCCTGCAACCAGAAGGGCGTCCGCATCACCTTCGTCCAGAGCCGCACCAACCCGGCGACCGGCAGCCCCGAGGTCAAGTACCGGCACGTCCTGCTGGGCTGGACCTACATCAACTCGGCCGACCACGTCTCCTTCGACGGTCTGCACGCCTCCGAGTACCCGATCCAGAAGGGCGTCCACGCCGGCGGGATCGTCTGGTACGGCAACTACCTGTACGTCGCCGACACCCGCAACGGCCTGCGCGTCTTCGACATGCGTTACATCATGGACCTGGACCCGGACGGCGACCCCGGCACGCACGACGCGATGGGCAGCGACACCGACGGTGTGCAGACCACGGCCAACACCGAGGACAAGACGAAGGTCGGCCGGCACGACAACGTCTGGTACAGCTTCGGCTACCGCTATGTGATGCCGCAGGTCGCCGCCTGGAAGTTCAAGGCGACGCAGAGCAACCCCGCGGGCTCCTACGCCTGCGTCTCCACCGGCGCCCCGAAGGCCTCCTACATCTCCCTGGACCGCAGCACCACCCCGGACCGTCTGCTCATGGGTGAGTACTGCCGTCCGGAGAGCGGTTACCCGTCCACCGGCCGCATCGCCTCCTTCCCCGTCGCCGACCTGGAGGGACGCTCCGCCGACGTGACCGCGGAAGGCTGGGCCAACTACCTGCCGCTGACCAACGGCGGCGCCCAGGGCGCGGCCGCGTACAACGGCACGCTGTACGTGAACGAGTCGAAGGGCACGGACGAGCCGGGCAACCTCTGGCGCTACGGCTGGAGCAACGGCCAGCTCGTCACGAACGGATCGGCCGTCAAGACCGCCCGGGGCGCCGAGGACCTCTACGTCGAGCGGGGCACGGGCCGCCTGTGGTCCCTCTCCGAGCACCGCCCGGGGTCCGCGTCCGACTGCACGGCGAACCGTGACGCCGCCGATCCGGTGGGCACGGACTACTGCCAGCGGGTGCTGTACGGGCACAAGCTGAGCTGGCTCGACGGCCGGCCGTAGCGCGACCGGCGGGAGTGCGTCCCTGCCGGCCGGACGCGCCCGGATGGAGAGCGGTTCCGTCCGGGTGCGGATACGGCCAAGCGGAGGGGCGCGCTCCCCGCGCACGGGCGCGGATCCCCGAAACGCCCGTGGGGCCTGCCCCGGGACGGTTCCGGCATGCGCCGCTGTCGCGCAAGGATCGCGCCGCCGTCATCGTGCCGTCACATCGCCATCGTCGCCCGATCACACACGACGACCGCACGATGGCTTGAATCCAAGCACATCAACGCCCCACTCCCCCAGCCGCGTTGATCACGTCCTCCGCTCCTCACATACTGCGCTGACCGGCGACGGACGCCTCGCGCTCCGGGCCGGAATCGACCATTCGACCTCATCCCGAGCTCCTGGGGGAGACTTGCGCGCACCTGTGCAGAGAGCACGCGCCTTCACCATCGCAGCGGCCACATCGGTGGCCCTCGTCGCGGGCATGACCGGCCCGGCGACGGCGATCACCGCGACCGAGACGGCCGCACCGGACACCACCCCGCACGTCGGCGGCACCCAGCGGATCCCGCTCGTCACGGGCGACCGCGTCGTGGTGGACGCCAAGGGCCGGATGGTGGGCTTCGAGTCCGCCAAGGGCCGCGAACACATACCCGTACAGATAGAGCGCACCGGGGACCACACCCTCGTGGTGCCCGGCGACGCGCGGCGTCTGATCGCCACGGGCCGCCTCGACCAGCGGCTCTTCGACCTCGACGTGCTCACGGACCCGCGGCTCCGCAAGAGCCACCGCGCGGGGCTCAAGCTCATCGTGCGGTACGAAGGGGGTGCCGGCGCCGCCCGGGCCGAGGTGCGTGCCGCCGGGGACACCCAGCTGCGGCGCACCTTCCCGACGATCGACGCCGACGCCATCCGTACGTCCCCGGACGACGTGGCCCGGCTGTGGGAGGCGCTGACCGACCGGCAGAACAGCGGCCTGCGCGCCACCGCCTCCGGCATCGCCACGGTGTGGCTGGACGGGGTGCGGGGCGCGAGCCTGGACCGCAGCGTCCGGCAGATCGGCGCCGATCGGGCGTGGGAGTCCGGGTTCGACGGTACGGGCGTGAAGATCGCCGTCCTCGACACCGGCGTCGACAAGACCCACGACGACCTGAAGACGCAGGTCGTCGGCGAGAAGAACTTCTCCGCCTCGGCCGACGCCGTGGACCGCGTCGGGCACGGCACGCACGTCGCGTCGATCGCCGTCGGTACCGGCGCCAGGTCCGGCGGCCGGTTCAAGGGCGTCGCCCCCGGCGCCAAGGTGATCAGCGGGAAGGTCCTCGACGACGAGGGGTACGGGGACGACTCCGCCGTCATCGCGGGCATGGAGTGGGCCGCCGCCGAGGGCGCGGACGTCGTCAACCTCAGCCTCGGCGGCCCGGACAGCCCCGGCGTCGACCCGCTGGAGGCGACGGTCGACCGGCTGTCCGCCGAGAAGGGCATCCTGTTCGCCGTCGCGGCGGGCAACGAGGGCGAGTCCGGCCCGTCGTCCGTGGGCTCCCCGGGCAGCGCGGACTCCGCGCTGACCGTCGGCGCCGTGGATCAGGACGACAGGCTCGCCTCGTTCTCCAGCACCGGTCCGCGCGTGGGCGACGGGGCCGTCAAGCCGGACCTGACCGCGCCCGGCGTCGCCATCACCGCGGCCGCCGCCCCCGGCAGCCTCATCGACACCCGCCCCGGCACACCGCACCCCGCGCCGGGCTACCTCACGATCGACGGCACCTCCATGGCGACCCCGCACGTCGCGGGCGCCGCCGCGATCCTCAAGCAGCGGCACCCCGACTGGAAGTCCGCCGAGCTCAAGGGCGCGCTGACCGGCTCCGCCAAGGGCGGCGCCCACACCGCCTTCCAGCAGGGCTCGGGCCGGATCCAGGTCGACAAGGCGCTCGCCCAGAGCGTCGTCGCCGAGCCGGTGTCGCTGAACTACGGCACCGCGCTGTGGCCGCACACCGACGACAAGCCCGTCGGCAAGAAGGTCGCCTATCGCAACCTCGGGGCCGCCGACATCACGCTCGACCTGTCGGTGGCGTCCCTGGACCCCTCGGGCAAGCCGGCCCCGGCCGGGTTCTTCACGCTCGGCGCCCCGAAGGTGACGGTGCCCGCCGGCGGCACGGCCGAGGTGGACCTCGTCGCCGACACCAGGATCGGGGACGCCGACGGCACCTACTCGGGCTACGTCACCGCCACCGGCGCGGGCCAGTCCGTCCGCACGGCCGCGGTGGCCGTCCGGGAGGCGGAGTCGTACGACCTCACGGTCCGGGCACTCGGCCGCGACGGCGCCGACGCGCAGAACTTCTCCACCACGCTGACCGGGGTCGGCGGGCCCGCCGCGAACTTCCAGGCCCGCGTGGACAACGAGCCGGGCGCGCACACGATCCGTGTGCCGAAGGGTTCGTACACCCTCAACACGGCCGTCTACCAGGACCCGTCGGACTACAGCGCGGGCACCGACTGGATCGCCCGTCCGAAGCTGGACGTCACGGCCGACACCACGGTCGTCTCGGACGCGCGCACCACCAAGCCGGTGACCCTGACCGTGCCCGGCATCGACAAGGCCGACTACGCGGGGACGTACTACGAGGTCGCGACGGACATCGGCCGGGTCGGAAACGGCTGGGTCCTGCGGGGCTTGACCGGTTTCCGCACCGCCCATCTGGGTCCGGCCGTCACGGACGGTTCGCTCCTGCAGACCTGGGACGCGCACTTCCTGAAGGACGCCGGCAGCCAGTACTCGGTGGCCTTCGGCGGGAAGGTGAGCACGGTCGCGACCGGCTACAGCCGGCACGTGAAGGCGACCGAGCTGGCCACCCTCAAGGTCGGTCTCGGCGCCTCCGCCCCGGGGAAGACCGCACTGGCCTCCCCGTACGCCCATCTGCCGGGCGCGCCGGAGGGCAACGGCTTCTCCGCACCGCAGCCGGCGCCGGGCACGCGCACCTTCTACGTCTCCACCGGCGACGGCGCCACGTGGCTCACCCGGTACAACCAGCTGGGCGACAAGGACGAGTGGGGCTACCCGGCCTTCGAGGGTGCTTGGGAGATGGTCCGGCCGAAGCGCTACGAGGCCGGCCGGACGTACCGCGAGACCTTCAACACGGGCGTCCAGGGCCCGCTCCTGGGTGAGGGCACGGGTGTCTTCCGCACCGCTCCGGACCCGGTGACGGGCGTGCAGCAGATCGTCGGGGCCGTGCCGCTGTCCTCCGACGGCGCGGGGCACGTCGGGACCGTCCCCTACTCCTCGGCCACCTCGACGCTGTACCGCGACGGGGTGAAGGTCGCCGAGAACACCGACCCGCTGAGCGGTTACGAGCCGTTCACGGTCGACGCCGCCGACGCCGCGTACCGGCTGGTGACCTCCGTGGAGCGCCCGGCGAAGGCCGGCGCGGTCTCCACGCGGATCGAGACCGGCTTCACGTTCCGTTCGCAGCAGGTCGCGGCCACGACGGCGCTGCCGGTGTCCACGGTCCGCTTCGCGGCCCCCGTCGACCTCGCCTCGCGGGTCCCCGCGGGCGCCTCGGTCCTGGTCCCCGTGACCGTGCAGGGCGCCGCGGCCGGTGCGAACCTGAAGTCCCTCTCGGTGTCGGTGAGTTACGACGCCGGGAAGACCTGGCAGCCGGCGAAGGTCGTGGGCGGCCTGCTCTCGGTGAAGAGCCCGGCGAAGGACAGCGGCATCGCGCTGTCCGCCGAGGTCACGGACAAGCAGGGAAACACCTCGACGGTGACCGTCCACAACGCGTGGCTCGGCAAGTGATCCCCTCCCGGTGACCCCGGTCGCCGGACGCGGCGTCACCACCTCCCGGTGGTGACGCCGCTCTCCGTCGTGCGGGTCACGCCCGGCGCAGTGCGGAGCGGCCCGCGAAGCGCGCCGAGTCGCCCAGCTCCTCCTCGATCCGGATCAGCTGGTTGTACTTCGCCGTGCGGTCGGAGCGGGAGAGCGAGCCGGTCTTGATCTGACCGCAGCCGGTCGCCACCGCCAGGTCCGCGATGGTGGTGTCCTCCGTCTCGCCCGAGCGGTGCGACATGACGGCCGTCCAGCCCGCCCGGTGGGCCGTGTCCACCGTGGCCAGCGCCTCGGTCAGGGTCCCGATCTGGTTGACCTTGACGAGGACCGAGTTGCCGACGCCGGTACGGATGCCCTCGCGCAGCAGCGTCTCGTTCGTGCAGAACACGTCGTCGCCGGTGAGCTGGCAGCGGTCGCCCACGCGGGCGGTCAGCTCCCGCCAGCCGTCCAGGTCGTTCTCGGCCATCGGGTCCTCGATGGAGACGATCGGGTAGGCGTCGATGAGCTTGGCCAGGTAGTCGGCGTTCTCGGAGGGGGTGCGGCGCACCCCCTCGCCCGCGTAGTCGTACACCCCGTCGCGGAAGAACTCGGAGGAGGCCGGGTCCATGATGAGGGCGATGTCCGCGCCGGGGCGGTAGCCGGTGCGCTCGACGGCCGACACCACGAAGTCGAGCGCCTCCTCGGCGGTGCGCAGCGCCGGCGCGAAGCCGCCCTCGTCGCCGACGCCCGTGGAGTGCCCGGCGGCCAGCAGGTCGCGGCGCAGGGTGTGGAACACCTCGCTGCCCATGCGGACGGCCTCGGCGAAGGTGTCCGCGCCCACGGGCGCGATCATGAACTCCTGGAAGTCCAGCGGATTGTCGGCGTGGGCGCCGCCGTTGACGATGTTCATCATCGGCAGCGGCAGGAGGTGGGCGTCGGCGCCGCCGAGGTAGCGGTAGAGGGGCAGGCCGTGGGCGACGGCGGCGGCCCGGGCGGTGGCGAGGGAGACGCCGAGGACGGCGTTGGCTCCGAGCCGTGACTTCGTGGCGGTCCCGTCGAGGGCGATCAGGGCGGCGTCGAGTCCCGCCTGGTCCGCCGCGTCCCGGCCGCGCACGGCCCTGGCGATCTCCCCGTTGACGTGGGCGACCGCGCGGTCGACTCCCTTGCCGTGCCAGCGCGCGGCGTCTCCGTCGCGCAGTTCCACGGCCTCCCGGGCGCCGGTGGAGGCGCCGGAGGGGACGGCCGCGCGTCCCAGGGACCCGTCCGTCAGGACGACGTCGACCTCGACCGTGGGGTTGCCGCGGCTGTCGATGATCCGGCGGGCGGTGACGGCCTCGATGACGGCGTCGACGGTCCCGGCTTCCTTGGTGGACATGGTGGTTCCTCCCCGTGGTGGTGTGCCGTGGCCCCGGTTGCGTCCGCGCTGACACTGAGCCCGACAGCCCAAACCCTACAGCAATGCTGTTCAGTTTCTCTGTTCAGTTTTGCTGTACAGCATTGCTGTGCAGGTCAGCCGTACGGCACGGCCGACCCCCGGGGTAAAGTGCCGTATGCCCACCCCGGAAGCCGCCACCATCGCCACCGAACTGCGCACCGCGATGGGCAAGCTCACCCGACGCGTCAAGGACGAGGACCGCATCCCGCTCGGCCAGGCCGCCGTACTCGGCGCGCTCGACCGGAACGGCGCCATGACCACCAGCGACCTCGCCGCCGATCAGCGGGTACGCCCCCAGTCGATGGCCCGTGCGGTGGGACTGCTCATGGAACAGAACCTGGTCACGCGCCGGGCGCACCCCACGGACGGCCGGAAGTCACTGGTCGAGCTGTCGGACGCGGGACGGTCCGCTCTCGAGGCGGAGCGAGGCCGCAGGGCCGGCTGGCTCGCGCAGGCCATCGAGGCCGAACTCACCGACGAGGAGCGGGCGTTGCTGGCACGGAGCACCGCGCTCCTCGAACGGCTGGCCGCGCGCTAGCGGCGGTCGCTCCCGCCGAGTACGCGTACGGCCTCCACGATCAGATCCCAGAAGCCGTCGGTGTCGACCTCCATGCCGACCGCGGTCTCGGCGGGCAGGCCCGTCACCCCGTGCAGGTCCACGACCGTCGCGCCCCGTGTGTGCGTGCCGTTCAGCTCGACCGTCACCGCCGCCCGCACCAGGCTGACCAGCGACGGGTTGATCAGGTGGGCGACCGTCAGCGGATCGTGCAGCGGGGGCGCGTCGAAGCCGTACACCTCGCGGTAGGTGGACGCGAAGTAGGTGAGGAGGTCGACGCAGAGCCCGCTCAGCGGGGTGTCGAGCGCGGCGATCCGGGCGACGACCTCCGGGGTGGCCCGTACCTGATGGGTGGCGTTGAGGCCGAACATCGTCACCGGCAGTCCGCTGCGGAAGACGATGTCCGCCGCCTCCGGATCGCACAGGATGTTGAACTCGGCGGCGGGCGTGGTGTTGCCGCGCCCCGTCGAGCCGCCCATGAGCACGATCCGCTCGATCCGCCCGGCGAGTTCGGGGTGGGCGAGCAGGAAGACCGCGATGTTGGTGAGCGGTCCGGTCGGTACCAGGGTGACCGGCGACGGGTGCGCCAGGAGGGTGTCGCGGATGAGGGTGAGGGCGTCGCGCGGGTCCTGCGGGACGTCCGGCTCGCGCTCGCCGAATCCGGGCCCGTCGAGGCCGGAGTCGCCGTGGATGTTCTCGGCGATCCGCCGCGGCCCGTGCAGCGGCCGGTCGCGGCCGGCCGCGATCGGCACGCCCTTGATCCCGGCGACCGAGCAGACCCGGCGGGCGTTGAGCGTGGTCTTCTCCAGCGTCTGGTTGCCCGCGACGGTGGTGATCGCGAGCAGGTCGATCGCGGGGTGCGCGGCGGCCAGGAGGATGTTGAAGGCGTCGTCGTGACCGGGATCGCAGTCGAGAATCACGGGGACCGGCATGCCCTCACCGTGCCACATCGGGCGGGGCTTGCGAAGGACGCGGGCTCCTGACCCGGCCACGCACCTCGGGGACGGGCGCTCCATGTGCGCGGCGCAGGCGGCGACGGAGAGGGACCTCGGCCCGTTCCGGACGGAGCACCGTATCTTCCGACGGCGGAACCGCGCCGGGCGCGGGCACAGTGGGGTGCCCGCGCCCGCGCGCGGTCACGCGTCCCAGGTGACCGGGAGGCTCTTCACCCCGTAGATGTCCGCGGTCTCCGGGCGCAGGGCGACCTCCTCCGCCGGGACGGCCAGGCGCAGCGTCGGGAAGCGCCTGAACAGCGCGGCGAACGCGACCCGCATCTCGACGCGGGCGAGCTGGGCCCCCAGGCACAGGTGGATGCCGTGGCCGAAGGCCAGGTGCCCGGTGTGCTCCCTGCGGAGGTCCAGCTCATGGGGGTCGGTGAAGCGCTCGGGGTCACGGTTGGCGGTGTTGTACGACAGGACGACCGTCGTGCCGGCCTCGATGATCTGCCCGCCCACCTCGACGTCCTCCAGCGCCGTCCTCATGAAGGACTTGGCGACGGTCAGGTACCGCAGCAGTTCCTCGACGGCCCCGTCGGTGAGCGCGGGATCGGCGCGCAGCGCGTCGAGCTGCTCCGGGTTCCGCAGCAGCGCGAAGGTGCCGAGGGACAGCATGTTGGCGGTGGTGTCGAAGCCGGCCGCCAGCAGGATCAGGCTGATCCCCCTCAGTTCCTCGTCCGTCAGATCGCTGTCGGTGAGTTCGCTGAGCACGTCGTCGGTGGGGTTCGCGCGCTTGGCGGCCACCAGCTGCGCGAGGTACTCCTGGGTCGCGGTGTAGGCCGCGATCAGCTCCTCGTCGCTCACCGCCCCGCCCATGAACTTGTCGATCTGCTCCTGGAAGGAAGCGCGGTCCTCGTACGGCACCCCGAGGATCTCGCAGATCACGATGGTGGGGATGGGCTTGGCGAACGCGGTCACCAGGTCCGCCGACGGCCCGGCCGCCTCCATCGCGTCCAGGCAGTCGGCGGTGATCTCCTCCACGCGCTCGGCGAGCAGACGCATCCGCCGCGCGGTGAACTTGCCGACGAGCGGCTTCCGGTAGCGGCTGTGCTGCGGCTCGTCCATGAGGAGGAACTCGCCGGGCGGCGCCGGCGGAAGCTCGAAGTCCACCACGTTCATGAGGTCCTTGCGCGAGCTGAAACGCGGGTCGGCCAGGACCGACTTGACCAGGTCGTACCCGGTGATGAGCCAGCCGGGTTTCCCGCCGGGGTGGGTGTAGCGGCTGATCGGGCCGTGCTTGCGGGCGTCGATCAGTCCGGCCGGCGGGTCGAAGGGGCATCCGGACGGGCGCTCGGTCGGCAGGTCGGTGACGGTGTGGACGGACTCGCTCATGGTCATTCCTCGATCTCGCGGCATCAGGTCGTTGAAGTAGTCCGAAAGCTACGTTGCGTTCAGACTTCCGTCAATCAATGTAATGCCATAATCCCTGGTCACAGCCGCGAAATTGATGCAATGACGCTGCGCCTTAATGCAACGGCTCGTTGCAATGAATCTCCGCGTCCGGGCTCTCCCGGCGGGCGATCGCCAGGCCGGCGGCGCCGACCAGGAGCAGGACGGCCACCGTGCCGAGGGTGAACGCCTCGAACGCCGCCCGGGACATGCCCCAGATGTCGTCGAAGGCGTACTCGATGCCGAGGAGCGCTTCCAGGGTGCCGGGGAAGAGCGCGCACCAGGAGCCGACGAGGATCCAGGCGTAGACGAGCGCCGCGCAGGTCATGAAGCCGCGGTGGCCGAAGGGGACCCGGTAGGGCCGTACGACCTCGGGCCGGCGCAGCCGGAGCAGGACGAGGGCGGGGACGATCACGAGGTACGACAGCAGCAGGGTGGTGACCGCCACGGTGAGCACCACGGCGAACACGGCACCCGCGTCGCCCTCCGCGACCCGCATGGCCACGATCATGAAGACGGTGGCCACCGCTCCGGAGAGCAGGTTGGTGCGGACGGGCGTGCCCAGCCGCGGATGGAAGGCGCCGAGCTTGCGGGTGAAGGAGCCGCCGTCGGCGGCGGCCATGGCCTGCATGCGGTCGCTGACGATCATCCACGCGCTGCCCTGGGTGAGGAGGGCGAAGACGAACATGACGGCGGTGAGCGTCAGGAGCGGGCCGGCCGCGCCGCCGTAGATGCCGAAGACGAGGCGGGCGCCTTCCATGAAGCCGCCGATGCCGGTGACCTGGTGGGCGGGGACGACCGCGAGGAGCGCCACCACCGGCAGCAGGTAGCAGCAGGCGGCGACGGACGCGGAACGTCCGAGGGCTGCGGGCACGTCGCGCTGCGGGTCGTGCATCTCCTCGCCGGCCGCGTTGGGGGCTTCGAAGCCGACGTACGCGAACAGGAGGATCGGCACGAGGGCGAGGAATCCGGCGGTGGTCGGGGTGAAGTGGGCGTCGGTGAGTCCGTGGAAGCCGTGTTCGAGTCCGTAGAGCAGCGCGGTCAGGGTGAACACCGCGAGGGTGAGGACCTTCACCGCGGCGCCGAGGGTGGTGATCCATTTGCCGCGGCGCAGGGAGACGACGGCGGTGAGGATCGCGGTCCACACGAACAGCAGCTTGAACGTGTAGTCGGCGAAGGTGCCCGAGCCCAGGTGGAAGACGAAGCCGTCCCAGGTCTCGGCGGCGAGGAAGACCAGGGAGCCGCCCAGCCAGATCGGGTTGGTCACCCAGTACAGCAGGGTGGTGAGCGCGGCCGCCGAACGGCCGAGGGTGAGCTTGACCCAGACGTACGGGCCGCCCTCCTGCGGGAAGGCGGCGCCGGTCTCGGCGAACAGCAGGGCGTACGGGACGAGGAAGAAGAGCGCGAGGGCCGCCGTCCAGGTGGCGGCCTCGCCACCGCCGGTGGCGATCTGCCCGACGGTGTCGAAGGAGATGACGGCGGCGATGCCCAGGGCGGTGATGTCGAGGCGCCTCAGGCTGCGCTTCAGGCCGGAGGTGGTGGGGGGAGTGCGCGAGTCGGTGGTGGAGAGAGGGGAGGACACGGGCAGTTCCTAGCGGGGAGAGGGGTACTGCGAGCAGGCGCGCGTGAGCGCGGTGACACCGATGGCGTCCGTGTCGGGGAGGCCCGGCGGGGAACCGGGCCTCCCGTGCGTCGTCAGGCGGGGCGGATCTCGCCGGTGGGACCGGTGCGCTCCAGGACACCGCGCAGCGCGGTGGCCACTTCCTTGGCCTCGGTCTCCGTCATGACGAGCGGCGGGGACAGGACCAGGCTGTGGGCGGAGTCGCGGACGATCACGCCGGCTTCGCGGCGGATGACGTCGTGGGGCATCCGGGCCGGGTCGAGCGGCAGGGGTGCGCGGGTGGCGCGGTCCCGGACCAGTTCGACGGCCAGCATCATGCCGACGGAGCGGATCTCGCCGACGATCGGCAGGTCGCCCAGCTGCGCCTTCAGTTCGTCGTGGAGGAAGGAGCCCAGGCTCGTGGCGCGGGCGAGCAGTCCTTCCCGCTCGATGATGTCGAGGTTGGCGGTGGCGACGGCCGTGGCGACGGGGTGGCCGTTGTAGGTGTAGCCCATGGGGAAGCCGTGGTCGCGCAGGAGCACCTCGGCGAGGTCGTCGCTGACCAGGAGCGCGCCGAGCGGGACGTAGCCGGAGGTGATGCCCTTGGCGGTGACGATGATGTCCGGAGTGACGTCGAAGTACTGGGCGGCGAACCACTCGCCGACCCGGCCGTACGCGGTGACGACCTCGTCGAAGATGAGCAGGATGCCGTGCCGGTCGAGGACCTCCCGGACGCGGGGCCAGTAGTCGGCCGGCGGAACGAGCATGCCGCCGACGCCCATGATGGGTTCGCCGATCATCGCGGCGATGTTCTTCGGGCCGATCTCGGCGATGCGCTCCTCGAGTTCGCGGATGAGGAAGTCGGTCACCTGCTCGGGGGCGAGGGGCTCGTCGCCGTACAGCTCGCTGCGGTACGGCCACGGGGGCGTGAGGTGGGAGACGTGCGGCATCATCGGGGCGAAGCCCTCGTGGTAGACGGGGAAGCCGGTGGCCGAGCCGCCGCCGTAGCCGATGCCGTGGTAGGCCTTGCTGCGCGCGAGGATCCACGTCCGGCTGCCCTCGCCGCGCCGGTGGTGGTAGTAGCGGGCCATCTTGATGGCCGCCTCGTTGCCCTCGGAGCCGCCGGAGGTGAAGTAGACGTGGTTGAGCGGTTCGGGGGCGATCTCGGCGAGGCGGGCGGCGAGCTTGATGGCCGGCTCGTTGGAGAACTCCCAGAAGCTGGTGAAGTACTCCAGCTTCTTCATCTGCTCGTGGGCGACGTCGGCGACCTCCTCGCGGCCGTGGCCGATCTGGGCGAGCCAGAGGCCGCCGGTGGCGTCGAGGTAGTCGCGGCCCTCGGTGTCGGTCAGCCGGCAGCCGGAACCGGAGGCCATGATCACGCGCTCGGTGGCGGTGCCCGGCAGGTACGGGTGGATGATGTGCGCCCGGTCGAGGCCGATGAGGTCTGCGGTGTCGCTGGTCATGGTGGTGTGTCCCTTGCTGGGGTCAGGGTGTCGGATCGGGTGCCGCGCCGGCGGGTCAGCCGTACGCGATCCAGGTCGTCTTCAGGCCGGTGTACTTGTCGAAGGAGTGCAGGGAGAGGTCACGGCCGTGGCCGGACTGCTTGAACCCGCCGAAGGGGGTGTACGGGCTGAGCGCGTCGACCGTGTTGACGGAGACGGTCCCGGCGCGCAGGGCGTCGGCCACCCGGTGGGCGCGGCCGAGGTCCCGGGTCCAGAGGGAGCCGGCGAGGCCGTAGGCGGAGTCGTTGGCGAGGCGGATCGCCTCGGCCTCGTCCCGGAAGGGGAGCACCGTGAGGACGGGGCCGAAGAGCTCCTCCCGGACGAGTGGGGCGTCGGGGCCGAGGCCGGTGACGACGGTGGGGTCGAGGTAGGCGCCGTCCCGCTCGGGCCGTGTGCCGCCGCAGACGACGGTGCCGCCCGATGAGCGCACGGCTGCGAGGACGCGTTCGGCCTGGGCCTCGTCGACGAGCGGTCCGAGCCGGGTCGCGGGGTCGAGGGGGTCGCCCGGCAGCCAGCCGCGGGCGTGCTCGGCGACGCGGGCCGTGAACTCCTCGGCGACGGATGCCTCGACGAGGAGGCGCGTGTTGGCGGAGCACACCTGCCCGGCGTTGTAGACGAAGCCCCAGGCCGCGCGCTCCGCCGCCGTGTCCAGGTCGGCGTCGGCGAAGACCACGTTGGGGCTCTTGCCGCCGGCCTCGGGCCAGACCTGCTTCATGTTGGACTCGGCGGAGTAGGCGAGGAAGCGCTTGGCCACGGCGGTGGACCCGGTGAAGACGAGGGTGTCGACGTCCGGGTGGAGGCCGAGCGCCCGCCCGGTCGTCCCCCCCGGGCCGGGGACGACGTTCAGCACGCCGTCGGGCAGGCCGGCCTCCGCGGCGAGCTCCGCGAGGAGCAGGGCGGAGAGCGGGGACTGCTCGGCGGGCTTGAGGACGACGCTGTTGCCCGCGGCCAGGGCGGGTGCCAGCTTCCAGCTCGCGAGGTCGAGGGGGAAGTTCCAGGGCACCACCGCGCCCACGACCCCGAGCGGGGCGCGGCGCACGAGGGCGAGGTTGCCCGGCGGGGCCGGGGCGGCCTCGTCGTAGAGCTTGTCGACGGCCTCGGCGTACCAGGTGAAGACGCCGGCCGCACCGGGGACGTCGGTGCCGTGGGACTCCGCGATGGGCTTGCCCATGTCGAGGGTGTCGCAGAGGGCGAGCTCCTCGCCGTGCTCCTCGATCAGGCGGGCGAGGGCGAGCAGGACCCGCCTGCGCTCCGCGGGTGCGGTGCGCGACCAGCGGCCGTCCTCGAAGGAGGTGCGGGCCGCGGCCACGGCCCGGTCGACGTCCGCTGCGGACCCGGCCGCCACCTGGGCGGTGGTCTTGCCGGTCGCGGGGTTCACGGTGGGGAGCCAGTGGTCCTCGGCGGGGTCGGTCCACGCTCCGTCGATGAACAGGCGGGTGCGTGGGGTGAGTTCGGCGGCGCGCTGCCGCCAGTGGGCGTACGTCTGCATGGTGTGGCCTTCGATCGCGTCGTGGGACGTCTGCGAGCCGGTGCCCGTTCGGGGGGGGGACGGGAGGGGTGCGGCCCGGGCTGTGTGCGGGGGCGGCGGAGGGGGAGGAGTCCGGCGGGGATCGTCCGCACCGACTTCTTTGAGTTGGGATTCAAACAATTGGTGAAGCGGCCGTCAATGCTCTGGACGAGAACTTCTTGCACAACTTGATGCGGGCATCAGAGAATGGTCGGCATGAGGAAAGCGGGCAGACCACGCGACCAGACGGCACGCCGAGAGGCCCTGGTCACCGCCGCGGGGCGGGCCATCGCCGAGCGCGGCCTCGAAGCCCTGCGCATCAAGGACATCGCGGAGGCCGCGGGCGTCTCCCAGGGCTCGGTCCTGTACTACTACCCCGAGCTCGACGACCTCGTCCTTGAGGTGCACCGGGGTGCCGTGGAGAGCTATCTGGCCACGCGGCAGCAGGCCTACGACGAGGCGCCCGCCGACGATCCGGCGGCGCGGCTGCGGGCCCTCCTGAACAGCGGTCTGCCGAGCATGACGGACGATCCGGTCCACGGGCTGCTCTACGAACTGCACCGGCGCGCGGGGCGCAGCCCCGGGCACGCCGAGCTGATGGCCTCGCTCTTCGCCCGGGAGGTCGCGCTCTACACCACCGCCCTCGCGGTGGGCGCCGCGACCGGGGTCTTCACGCTCGCCGCGGCGGCGCCGGACCTGGCGCACGGGCTCGTGGCCCTGGAGGACGGCTACGGACTGCACATCGTCAGCCGCAACGCCGCTCTGCGCCCCGACCGGGCCCGTGAGCTGATCCTGGCGCACGCCCGGGCGGTGACGGGCGGCGCCGCACTGTAGCGCCTGGAGCTCCCCGTCAGGGGGCGCCGGCGATCTCCCGGAGCAGGTCCATGACCGCCCGCGCGCGGGCCGTCTGGGTCATGCTCCGCACCGAGGCGATCTTGACGTCGAGCGGCGGTCCGCCGTCCCGGAGCCGGAGCTCCGCGACTTCCCCGCCGCCGTACGTCTGGCTGGTCGCCGGCCGCTGGTTGAGCACCGAGTAACCGAGCCCGCGTGCCACCAGGGAGCGCACGGTCTCGTAGCTCCCCGTGCGGTAGCGCACGTCGGGCGTGGTGCCGGTGGCGGCCACCAGGGAGCGGAAGTAGTCGCGGCTGTGGGGCAGGTCGAGCAGGACGAGCGGCTCCGCGGACAGGTCGGCCAGCTCGACGCTGTCCCGTCCCGCCAGCGGGTGATCGGCCGGGACGATGACGTACGCCGGGGCGCGGGCCACCGTCTCGCCGTCCAGGTCCGGCTCGGCCGCGAGACCGAGGTCGTAGGTGAGCGCGAAGTCGATGCGCCCCGCCGCCAGGGCCTGGACGAGCTGGTCCGCCTCCGCCTCCACGACGTCCAGCTCGATGCCCGGGTGGCGTCGGGTGCACTCGCTGAACAGAGCCGGCAGGTAGTGGGGGGCCAGGGTCACGAAGCAGCCGACGGCCACCGGCCCGGAGAGGGACTCGCCCCCTCCCCGGGCCTCCTCCGCGACCTCGCGGGCGCGGGCGAGGAGTTCCTCCGCCTGCTGCCGGAGCCGCTCCCCGGCGGGGGTGAGGGTCAGGCCCCGGCCCCGCCGGCGGATGAAGAGCTGGACCCGGAGGTCCTGCTCCAGGTTGTGGACGGCCGTGGACACGGCGGACTGCGCGATGTGCAGCTCCGCCGCCGCCTCCGTCATCGAGCCGCGTTCGGCGGCGACGAGGAAGTAGCGGAGCTGGACGAGTGTGAAACCCACTGGTGACGTCATGCGTGGCCCTCGCGCCTGGTGATCCTGTCCCCTCCGACCCTATGCGGCACCGGCCGGGATGCCCTCAGAGGGCGGGCAGACCGGTGAGGGCGGCGGGGCTGAGGAGCTCGTCGAGTTCCTCCTCGGTCAGCAGCGCCCGCTCGCGTACGAGGTCGAGCGCCGGTCTGCCCGTGTGGTGGGCCTCGACCGCGAGGGCGCAGGCGGTCTCGTAGCCGAGCGCGGGACCGAGGGCGGTGACGAGTCCGGTGGAGGCGGCGACCGTCTCGGCGAGCCGTTCGCGGTTGGCGGTGATGCCCCGCACGCAGTGTTCGGTGAGGACGGCGACGCCGGCGGTGAGGTGGTCGAGGCCGGCGCCGAGGCTGCGGTGGATGACCGGCCCGAAGGCGTTGAGCTGGAGCTGCCCGCCCTCGGCGGCCAGGGTCACGGTCACGTCGTTGCCGATGACCTCGAAGGCGATCTGGTTGACCGCTTCCGGGATCACCGGGTTGACCTTGCCGGGCATGATGGACGAACCGGCCTGCCGTGCCGGGAGGTTGATCTCGCCGAGTCCGGCCTGCGGTCCCGAGGAGAGCAGGCGCAGGTCGTTGCAGATCTTGGAGAGTTTCACGGCGACGCGCTTGAGCACACCGGACAGGTGCACGAAGACGCCGACGTCCTGGGTTGCCTCCACGAGGTCGGGCGAGGACACCAGCGTCGGGATGCCGGTCAGCCGCCGGAGCTCCGCCACCGCGCGCTCCCGGTAGCCGGGGCGGGCGTTGAGGCCGGTGCCGATCGCCGTGCCGCCCAGGCCGATCTCGTGCAGCAGGGGTCTGACCTCGGCGAGCCGCTGCTCGTCCTCGGCGAGGGTGGCGGCGTACGCCCCGAACTCCTGGCCCAGGGTCATGGGCACGGCGTCCTGGAGCTGGGTGCGGCCCATCTTCAGGACCCCGGCGAACTCGGCGGCCTTCTCCTCGAAGGCGCCGCGCAGCCCGGCCAGGGCGGCGAGCAGTTCGGCCACGTGGGCGTCCAGCGCCAGCTTCAGGGCGGTCGGACAGACGTCGTTGGTGCTCTGGCCGAGGTTCACGTGGTCGAGCGGGTGCAGGACCGCGTACTCGCCTGGGGAGCGGCCCAGCAGTTCCAGGGCGCGGTTGGCGATGACCTCGTTGGCGTTCATGTTCGTCGAGGTGCCCGCGCCGCCCTGGATCAGGTCGACCACGAACTGGTCGTGGAGCGCCCCGTCACGGATCTCGGCGCAGGCGTCCGCGATCGCCGAGGCGAGCGTGGGGTCCAGGGCGCCGACCTCGGCGTTGGCTCGGGCCGCGGCGCACTTGACCGCCGCGAGGGCGCGGATCATGTGCGGGCGGGAGGCGAGGGTCTCCCCGGTGAGGGGGAAGTTGACCAGTGCCCGGGCGGTGTGCGCCCCGTAGTAGGCGTCCGCGGGGACGTCGATGTCGCCGAGCATGTCGTGTTCCGTCCGGTACCCGGGGTCCGGCGGGACGGTGCGCCGGGGGTCGGAGGTCAGGGTCATCGGGGTCCTTCGGAGGGTCGGGGAGGGCGGGCGCGGTCCACGCCGGTCCAGGCCAGCGCCATCGCCCCGTCGAGCAGGGCCCGCTCCGCCGTCCCGCCCACGCAGTGCGCGGCGAACTCGTGCTGGTGGTTGGTGGCGGGCAGGGAGCCGATGCCGATGTACGGGTGGATGGCCGGCACGACCTGGGAGACATTGCCCATGTCGGTGGAGGCACGGTTCATCCGCGCGGCCTGTCCGGGCGGGGCGAACTCCCGCCCCAGGGCGAGGGCGTTCGTACGGTAGTGGCCGAGGGCGGTCTCGTCGTTGCGGAACTCGGCGTAGGGCCTGCTCTCCGGCTCGATCCGGAGCTCGCAGCCCGTCGCGAGGGCACCGGCCTCGAAGGCCCGCGTGACGCGGGGTTCCAGTGCGGCGAGTTCGGCGAGCGTCTCGGCCCGTACGTACCACCGTCCGGTCGAGCGCTCCGGGATGGCGTTCGGGGCGTCCCCGGCGTGGGTCACCACGCCGTGCACCCGGGCCGAGGCGGGCAGTTGCTGGCGGAGCAGGCCGATCGCGACCTGGGCCACGGTGAAGGCGTCGGCCGCGTTGACCCCGGCCTCCGGGTAGGCCGCGGCGTGCGCGGACTTCCCGGTGTAGGAGATCCGGGAGTGGCTGACCGCGAAGGGGCGGGCCTCGGCGACGTCGACCGGCGCCGGATGCACCATCATCGCGAGGTCGACCCCGGCGAAGGCGCCCCGGTCGAGCAGCTCGATCTTTCCGCCGCCGCCTTCCTCGGCCGGGGTTCCGTAGACCTCGACGGTGAGGCCGGCGTCGTCGGCGACGGCCGCGAGGCCGAGTGCGGCCCCGACGGAACTCGCCGCGATGAGGTTGTGCCCGCAGGCATGACCGAGGCCGGGGAGGGCGTCGTACTCGGCGCACAGGGCGATCCGTACGGGCCCGCCGCCGAACCGCGCGTGGAACGCCGTCTCGAGACCCAGGTAGGACGGGGTGATGTCGAATCCGGCCCGGTCGAGGAGTTCCGGCACGGCGGCCGCGGCCCGGTGCTCCTCCCAGGCGGTCTCCGGATCGGCGTGCAGACGCTCGGAGAGAGCGATGAGCTCCTCGGCGCGGCGGTGCACGGTCTGCCGGGCCGCCTCCTTCATGTCCGCTGTCACAGGTCCCCCGGGACGCCGTACGAGGGGGCGGAGGCGGGGTCGAGTCCGCGCCGCACGTAGTCGTCGCGCTGCGGCAGCCAGACGTCGAGGAGTGCGCGGAGCCGGTCGACGGGGTCGTCGGCCCAGTCCACCCGCAGATCGGTGACCCGCCAGTCCACGTCCGCGACGACCGCGAGGCCCGCGGAGTGCACCGGGCCCTCCTCGCCGCCGGCCGCGACGGCGGCCTGCAGGGCGGCGAGGAGACGCTCTTCGAGCGCTCCGCCGGCGGCGGCGTAGGCGTCGAGGAGCACGCCGGGGATGTGTGTGCCGGACAGCATGTTGCCGGCGGCCACCGCGCCGTCCGCGGTGGCCGAGGCGTGGGTGCCGAGCGTCCGCTTGCCGCTGTGGGCGAAGCCGGGGCCGGTGCGGCCGAGGACGGTCAGCTGCCGGTACTCGATGGTCTCGGCGTTGCGGGCGGCTCCGGTGACGCCCGCCAGGGCGCGTACCGGGTCCGCGTGCTCCGCGAGGCCCGCGAGGAGGTCCGTGCCGAGCGTGGGGTCGGTGATGTTCTGCGAGGCCGCCGCGCCGACCCCGGGCCGCAGATGGGCGACCCGGGCGAAGACGGCCGGGCTCGACGAGCTCGCCACGACGCCGAAGCGCGCACCGTCGCGTACGAGGAGGGAGAAGGTCATGCCGATTCCTCCTGCGGGATCACGGCGATCGCGTCGATCTCGCACAGCCACTCCGGCCGGGCGAGGGCGGAGACGACGAGACCGGTGGAGATGGGGTGCACGCCCTTGGTCCAGCGGCCGACCGTGCGGTACACCGCCTCGCGGTAGCGCGGGTCGATCAGGTAGATCGTCAGCTTGACCAGGTGCTCCATCCGGCTGCCCGCCTCTTCGAGCAGCATGCTGATGTTGGCCATGGCCCGTTCGGCCTGGGCCTCGGCGTCGCCGACGCCCACGGACTCGCTGGTGTCGAGGTCCTGGCCGATCTGGCCCCGGACGTACACCGTGTTTCCGGCGACGACGGCCTGGCAGAGGTCGTTGTCGAGGTTCTGCTCGGGATAGGTCTCGCGGGTGTTGAACGGCCGGATCCGGGTGTGTCCGCCGGCGACGATCGGGGCCTTGGGGGTCGTGGAGGTCATGATCCGCTCCTCAGTTCTGCCGGTCGGTGGGGTCGTACGCGAGATAGCCGCGCTGCCGTGCGATGTGGTCGGCGACGTACCGGGCGTCGTGCCAGACGCCCCAGATGAAGCTCGACCCGCGGCGGGACAGCCAGGGCAGTCCCAGGAAGTACACGCCGGGCTCGACGGAGACTCCGCGTCGCTGGTCCGGCCGGCCGTCCTCGTCGAACGCGTCGACGTCGAGCCAGCCGTAGTCGCTCGCGAAGCCCGTCGCCCAGACGACGGAGGTGACACCGGCCTCGGCGAGGTCCAGCGACAGCCGCGGACCGGTCACGCACTCCGGATCCGGCCCGAGGACGTGGGCCTCCGGCTCCTCGGGGAGGTCGAGCCCGTTGCGCTCGACGTACGCGTCGGCGGCCCGGAGGAACTCCAGGTACTGGGCGTCGCCGAAGGCGATGTTCGCGGCGAGGTCCGGCGCGAAGCGCAGCACGCCGCCGTCGTAGGACGTGGTCAGGCCGACGAGTTCGATGCCGGAGGCGGCCAGGTCGCGGAAGTCCACGGTGTGACCGCCGCGCGCGCCGCTGACCGCGATGGTGACGTGCTCGGCCCCCTGGGGAGGGGTCTGCGCGTCCCAGATCCCGAGCACGCCGAGCCACCAGCAGAAGTCGCGTCCGCGGTACGCGCGGGGCGGACGGTCGTGGGGGCCGACGGAGAGGAACACCCGGCGCCCGGACCGGCGGAGTTCGTCGGCTATCTGGACCCCGGAGGAACCGGCCCCGACGACGAGGACCGCGCCCTCGGGCAGCTGATCCGGGTTGCGGTAGCCGCTGGAGTGGATCTGTGTGGGGACGGCGCCGTCCGGCACGACCGGCGGGATCACGGGCCGCTGGAACGCCCCGGTCGCCGCCACGACGAAGCGCGCGTCGATCGAGCCCTCCGGCGTCTCGACGCGGAAGCCCGGACGGCCGGCGAGCCTGCGCACCGAGGTGACCTCGACACCGCTGCGGACCGGGGCGCCGATCTTCTCGGCGTACGCGACGAAGTAGTCGGCGACCTGCTCCTTCGACGCGAAGGCGTCGGGGGCGAGGTCGTTGAACTCCAGGCCGGGGAAACGGTCGTGCCACACGGGTCCGTTCGCGACCAGGGAGTCCCAGCGCTCGGAACGCCACCGCTCGGCGATCCGGTGCCGCTCCAAAACAAGGTGCGGGATGCCGTGGGCGCCCAGGTGCTCGCTCATCGCCACGCCCGCCTGGCCGGCCCCGACGACGACTACTTCGGTCTCTTCATGCGGCATGTGTGCCTCCGCTCTCGTGGACTGGACTGTGCGACCGCACGGCCCATCCTTGGAGCGGCCCGTGGAACTGTCCAACAGATGTTTCAGTTGAGAGTCATCTGATCTGGAGATGCACACAGCTCGGACGGCTCTTGACCACGGTGATCGCCGGGCATTAATTTGCAGCCTCGACCCATGACGACCGAGAGGAGGCGACCGGCGGATGAACACCAGCTCCGACCTGAGTCGCCTCGCCCACACCACGGTCTGGGTTCCGGGTCGCATCGCCCACGGCTGCTGACGACGCCGTTCCGCCGTGCCCGTCCACGGGCACGCCCCGGCTTTCCCGCTTCCCCTTCACCGCTTCCCGGCACGCCGCCGTCGCGTGCCGTTCCGCGCCCGCTTCCGCGACATGGCGCGTCTGAACACAGAAAGCTGCCCGACATTGGCGAACATGATGAACCGACCCATCGCGCACGGAAACGAGGGCCCGTCATGGTAGCGGCGCGTATCACCGTCAACGGAGAAGAAGCACCCCTCGCACCGGCCGCACCCCACACCACGGTGCTGGAATTCCTGCGCGAGCGCGGCCTCACCGGCACCAAGGAGGGCTGCGCCGAGGGTGAGTGCGGGGCCTGTTCGGTCCTCGTCGCCCGCCCCGGGGTGAACAAGCCCACCGACTGGGTGGCGGTCAACGCCTGCCTGGTCCCGGTCGCTTCGCTCGACGGCCAGGAGATCGTCACCTCCGAGGGCCTCGCCACCCCCGGCGCGCCCGGCACACCGCCCACCCTGCACCCCGTCCAGGAGGAGATGGCGGTCCGCGGCGGGTCCCAATGCGGTTACTGCACCCCGGGGTTCGTGTGCAGCATGGCCGCCGAGTACTACCGGCCCGACCGCTGCGCCCACGCGGCCACGGAGGACGGATCCGGCGCCGAGCACGGACCCAACGGCTTCGATCTGCACGCGCTGAGCGGGAACCTGTGCCGCTGTACGGGCTACCGCCCCATCCGCGACGCCGCCTTCGCCGTCGGTGCGCCCACCGACGAGGACCCGCTCGCGCGGCGCCGCGAGCAGGCCCCGCCCGCACCGGTCGCCACCGCGTACGCCCGGGACGACAGCGTGTTCCTCCGGAAGGACACCCTGGCCGAGACGCTGCGGCTGCTGCGCGAGCGGCCCGAAGCGGTGGTGGTCGCGGGCTCCACCGACTGGGGCGTGGAGGTGAACATCCGCTCCCGGCGGGCCGGTTGCGTCGTCGCCGTCGACCGTCTTCCCGAACTGCGGGAGCTGCGCGTCGAGTCCGGCTCCGTCGAGATCGGTGCGGCGCTGACCCTCACCGAGATCGAGCGCCGTCTCGACGGCGAAGTCCCGCTCCTCGCTGCGCTGTTCCCCCAGTTCGCCTCCCGGCTCATCCGCAACGGCGCGACCCTCGGCGGCAATCTGGGCACCGGCTCCCCCATCGGCGACAGCCCGCCGGCGCTGCTCGCACTGGAGGCGTCGGTGGTGCTCGCCGACGCCGACGGTGAGCGCGAGGTCCCGCTCGCCGGGTACTTCACCGGCTACCGGCAGAGCGTGCGCCGTCCCGGCGAGCTGATCCGCGCGGTGCGCGTCCCGCTGCCGCTGTCACCGGTCACGGCCTTCCACAAGATCGCCAAGCGGCGTTTCGACGACATCTCCAGCGTCGCGGTCGCCTTCGCGCTCGACGTCCAGGACGGCGTCGTCCGCAAGGCGCGCATCGGCCTGGGCGGCGTCGCCGCCACCCCGATCCGCGCGCTCGCCACCGAGGCGGCCCTGGAGGGCAGGCCGTGGACGGCGGAGACCGCCGAGGCCGTGGCGCCGGTGCTGCGGGACGAGGGCACGCCGATGAGCGACCACCGGGCGAGCGCGGCCTACCGCTCCGCGATGCTCGGACAGAGCCTGCTGAAGCTGTACACGCGAACCACCGAGGCGGTGTCGTCATGAGCCAGTTGTCCCAGCGCCCCGAGAAGCCCGTCGTCGGCCTCTCCATGCCGCACGAGAGCGCCGCCCAGCACGTCACCGGCACCGCGCTCTACACCGACGACCTGGTCCACCGCACCAAGGACGTGCTGCACGCCCACCCGGTCCAGGTCATGAAGGCCCACGGCAGGATCACCGCGCTGCGCACCGAGCCGGCGCTCGCCGTGCCCGGTGTGGTGCGGGTCCTGACCGGAGCCGACGTGCCGGGCGTCAACGACGCCGGGATGAAGCACGACGAGCCGCTCTTCCCCGACGAGGTCATGTTCCACGGGCACGCGGTGGCCTGGGTGCTCGGCGAGACCCTCGAGGCGGCCCGGCTCGGCGCCGCGGCCGTCGAGGTGGAACTCGACGAGAAGCCCTCCCTGATCACCCTTCAGGAGGCGATCGCCGCCGAGAGCTTCCACGGGGCCCGGCCCGTGATGGAGACCGGTGACGTCGACGCCGGCCTCGCCGACTCCGCGCACGTCTTCGCCGGCGAGCTGCAGTTCTCCGACCAGGAGCACTTCTACCTGGAGACGCACGCGGCGCTCGCCCACATCGACGAGGCCGGTCAGGTCTTCGTCCAGAGCAGCACCCAGCATCCCTCGGAGACCCAGGAGATCGTCGCGCACGTCCTCGGGCTGCACAGTCACGAGGTGACCGTGCAGTGTCTGCGGATGGGCGGCGGCTTCGGCGGCAAGGAGATGCAGCCGCACGGCTTCGCGGCCGTCGCCGCGCTCGGCGCCAGGCTGACCGGCCGCCCGGTCCGGGTCCGGCTCAACCGGACGCAGGACCTCACCATGTCCGGCAAGCGGCACGGCTTCCACGCCGCGTGGCGGATCGGCTTCGACGCCGAGGGCCGCATCCAGGCCCTCGACGCCACCCTGACCGCGGACGGCGGCTGGAGCCTGGACCTGTCCGAGCCGGTGGTGGCCCGCGCGCTGTGCCACATCGACAACACGTACTGGCTCCCCAACGCCCGCATCACCGGTCGCATCGCCAGGACCAACAAGGTCTCCAACACGGCCTTCCGCGGCTTCGGCGGCCCCCAGGGCATGCTGGTGATCGAGGACATCATGGGCCGCTGCGCGCCGCTGCTCGGCCTCGACCCGGCGGAGCTGAGGGAGCGCAACTTCTACCGGAGGGGCCAGACGACGCCGTACGGGCAGCCCGTCGTCCAGCCGGAACGGATCTCCGCCGTCTGGGAGCAGGTCAAGGAGAAGGCGGCCTTCGCCGACCGCCGGCGCGAGATCGCCGCGTTCAACGCCGCGCACCCGCACACCAAGCGGGCCCTCGCGCTCACCGGCCTCAAGTTCGGCATCTCCTTCAACCTCACCGCCTTCAACCAGGGCGGCGCGCTGGTGCTGATCTACAAGGACGGCTCCGTCCTGATCAACCACGGCGGCACCGAGATGGGCCAGGGCCTGCACACCAAGATGCTCCAGGTGGCCGCGACCACCCTCGGCATCCCGCTGCACAAGGTGCGCCTCGCCCCGACGCGTACGGACAAGGTGCCCAACACCTCCGCCACCGCCGCCAGCGCGGGAACGGACCTCAACGGCGCGGCGGTGAAGAACGCCTGCGAGCAGCTGCGCGAGCGGCTGCTCCAGGTGGCCGCGACCCAGCTCGGCACGAACGCCTCGGACGTACGCATCGTCGAGGGCGTCGCGCGGGGCCTCGGCGGCGACCGGGAGCTGGCCTGGGACGACCTCGTCCGCACCGCGTACTTCCAGCGGGTGCAGCTGTCGGCGGCCGGTTTCTACCGGACCGAGGGTCTGCACTGGGACGCGAAGACCTTCCACGGCTCGCCGTTCAAGTACTTCGCCCACGGTGCGGCCGCGGCCGAGGTGGAGGTGGACGGGTTCACCGGCGCGTACCGCATCCGGCGGGTGGACATCGTGCACGACGTCGGCGACAGCCTCTCCCCGATGATCGACATCGGTCAGGTCGAGGGCGGTTTCGTGCAGGGCGCGGGCTGGCTGACCCTGGAGGACCTCCGCTGGGACGCCGGCGACGGCCCGCACCGCGGCCGTCTCCTCACGCAGGCGGCGAGCACGTACAAGCTGCCGAGCTTCTCCGAGATGCCCGAGGAGTTCCACGTCACGCTCCTCGAGAACGCCGGTGAGGAGGGCGCGGTCTACGGCTCCAAGGCCGTGGGCGAGCCTCCGCTGATGCTGGCCTTCTCGGTACGGGAGGCCCTGCGGCAGGCCGCGGCCGCGTTCGGGCCGGGCGGGATCGGCGTCGAGCTGGCCTCGCCCGCGACGCCGGAGGCGGTGTACTGGGCGATCGAGGCGGCCCGCGCGGGCGACGGCGCCTCCGCCGTCCGGGCCGGCGCGGAAGCGCTGAGCGGTGCCTGACATGACGTGGTTCGCCGCGGTCGCGCGGCTGCGGGCACGCCGGGAGTCCGGCGTGCTCGTGACCGTCGCGACCGTGCGCGGCCACGCCCCGCGCGACGCCGGCGCGAAACTCGTGGTGGGAAGGACCGAGACCTGGGGCTCGATCGGTGGCGGCAACGTGGAGGCCGTCGCGATCGACCGGGCCCGGGAGATGATCGCCGCGTCCGAGGCGGAGCCGGAGCTGATCGACTTCGCCCTGAACGACAAGGTGACCAACCGGCACGGCGTGCAGTGCTGCGGCGGCACGGTGTCGGTGCTGCTCGAACCGCTGCCGGTGGTACGGGCGGTGGCGATCTTCGGCGTCGGGCACGTGGGGCTCGAACTGGCGCGGATCCTGGCCCGCCAGGACCTCGACCTCCATCTCGTCGACACCCGCGCCGACACCCTCGCCGAGGAGCGGCTCGGCGTGCTCGCGGACGCGGTGGCGCAGGTGCGGGTGCACCACACGCCGCTGCTGCCGGAGGAGGTCCTGGAGGAGCTGCCGCTCGGCACCCACGTCCTGATCATGACCCATGACCACGCCGAGGACGCCGCGCTGTGCGACGCCGCCCTGCGCACCCCCCACCTCGGCTCCATCGGACTGATCGGCTCGGCGGCGAAGTGGGCGCGGTTCCGCAAACGCCTGGCGACCGAGGGCGGTCATGACGACGCCACCATCGACCGGATCAAGACGCCGATCGGTCTTGCCGACATCAACGGCAAGGAACCGGCGACGATCGCGGTGAGCGTGGCCGCCGACCTGCTGCGCACCTTCGAGACCGCGGGGCACTGACTCCCCTGCCCGCCGTGGTTCCGCTCACGGTGCCCCCACGCTCCGACACGCCCCTGGGGCGTGGGGACACCCGGCCATTTCGGGCATGAACGGTCAATTCATCCGCTAGGGTCACGAGTTCGCGTACCCGTGGTGTCAGGAGGCCCCGCATGGCGGTCCAGCGCATGGACAACGTCCTCATCGTCGTCGACGACCTCGACGACGTCCTCTCGTTCTTCGTCGAGCTCGGCATGGAACTGGAAGGCAGGAGGCCGCTTGAGGGGCCGTGGGTCGACCGGGTCGTCGGGATCGACGGCTGCCGGGAGGACATCGCCGTACTGCGCACCCCGGACGGTCACGGAAAGATCGAACTGGCGAAGTTCCACACGCCGGAGGCGATCCGCTCCGAACCGAGGGACGCGCCGGTGAACACGCTGGGCCTCCGGCGCGTCATGTTCGCCGTCGACGACATCGACGCGACCGTCTCCCGTCTGCGCGCCTCGCACGGCGCCGAACTCGTCGGCGAGGTGGTGCGGTACGAGGACGTCTACCTGCTCTGCTATCTCCGCGGCCCCGAGGGCATCGTCGTGGGGCTGGCCGAAGAGCTCGGCTGACGGTTCCCGAAGAGGGCCGGACTGCTCCTCCGACGGTTCCCGAAGAGGGCCGGACCGCTCCTCCGACGGTTCCCGAAGAGGGCCGGACCGCTCCTCCGACGGTTCCCGAAGAGGGCCGGACCGCTCCTCCGACGGTTCCCGAAGAGGCCCGGACCGCTCGGCGTACGGGCATCCGCTGCGCGGCCCAACGGTTGTCCCCCGTGCGTGGGCGAGCGAACGTTTCCGCTGTTCCGGGCCCGTGACGTGCCGGGCGATGATCGGCGCGCCCCGCCGGAGCCACCAGGGACTCCGGCCGTTCCCGGAGGTGTCCTCCCGTGCTGCTCGTCATCCTCGTCGCCGTCGGGGCTCTGCTCGCCGGCCTCGCCGCGAACCGGTACCTGCGGCCCCGGCTTCTCACTGAGGACGACGACACCGGGATGGCGGTCAAGGACCTCGTCGGCCCTCTCCTGACGCTCACCGTCCTGCTCCTCGCCTTCGTCCTGGTCACCGCGAACGGCTCGTACGGCAAGGCCGAGGTCGCCTCCCGCGGCGAGGCCCGCGCCCTCGACCAGCTCGTGGAGACCGCCGAGTACGCCCCGGCGGCCCAGCGCTCCCGGATCCAGGCCGACGCCGTCTGCTATGCCCGCGCCGTCCGCGAGCAGGAGTGGCCGGCCATGGCCGACGGCAAGGGCTCCCCGGCCCCCAGCGTGTGGTCCACGGACTTCCGCAGGACCTTCCGCACCCTGGAGGGCGAGACGGCCTTCGGGATGCTGATCGCCGCCGACAACAAGCGCTCCGACGAGCGCGAGGAACGCCTGACCCAGGCCACGGCCAGCATCCCCAGCGCCATCCTCTGGTTCCTGCTCGCCACCCTGACCATCACCGTGATGGGCCTCGGCATCTGCCTGCCCCGCAGGAACAACCGGGGCCAGGTGGTCACCCTCGTGGTGATCACCGCGCTGCTGACCACGACCCTGTGCATCATCCGGGACGTCGACCGGCCCTTCGGCGGCATCATCGACGTCGAGCCGACGGCGATCACCGAGGCCGAGCGGCAGGCCACCCGTGACTTCCTCGCCCACAGCAGGATCACCGAACTGCCCTGCGACGACCAGGGGAACCGGACCGCCTGAGCCGACTCCGACCGTGCGGGGATCACTGGCGCCCCGCACGGGAGTTGTGTTGTGATGAACCCATGAGCCTTCTCGTGACGCGCCGGCACGTGGACTACGTGCGCGTCACGACCATGGCGTGTTCCCGCTGACACCGAGGCCTCGACCCGGCGTCCGGACACCGACGCACACGCCCCCACCGCTCCTGGGCGCCCCCTGACGGCCTCGTCCTGCCTTCACCCCCTTCACCTCAGCAGGAGGAGACCCATGACCCTTCATGACACGACCCATGCCCCCGAGGCCGCCGGCGAGGCCGTCGCCGTCGACCCGGAGCTCTTCGCCGCGGAATGGGAGACGTGGCACCGGGACAAGGACGCCCGGCTCGCCTCGGAGCACGGCTTCCTCGCGATCACCGGTCTGCACTGGCTCTCCACCGAGCCGCAGTCCTTCCCCGGGACGCCGGGCACCTGGTCGACCGGACCCGAAGGCGTCGTCGTCGAGCTCGACGAGGGCACCGAACTCGTCGTCGACGGCGAAGTCGTCCGGGGGCGCCACCTGTTCGGCGTCGTCCCGGAGCGCGGCGGCATCGACGCCGTCTGGGGCGACACGGTGATCGAGGTCGCCAAGCGCGGCGGCAACGACATCATCCGGCCGCGCGACCCCGGGCACCCGCTGCGGGTCGCCTTCGACGGCACGCCCGCGTACGAGCCCGATCCGCGCTGGGTGGTCACGGGCCGGTACGAGACCTTCGACGCGCCGCGGCCGACGACGGTCGGCGCCTCCGTCGAGGGTCTGCAGCACGTGTACGACGCCCCGGGCCGGGTCGTCTTCCGGCTGGGCGGGCAGGAGTTGAGCCTGACCGCGTTCAACGGGCACGCGCCCGGCAGCCTCACGCTGCTGTTCACCGACGCGACCTCGGGCGTCACCACGTACGCGGCCAACCGGAACCTCACGGTGGAGAGCCCGGGACCCGACGGCACGGTCCTGCTCGACTTCAACCGCGCGACCAATCTGCCGTGCGCCTACACCGACTTCGCGACCTGCCCGCTGCCGCCCGCCGAGAACCGGCTGCCCGTCGCGGTCGAGGCCGGGGAGCGGATCCCCGACGAGCGCGGTCCGGACACCCCCTAGGGGGCGGCACGGTGTGTTGCCACGAGGTGACGGCGTCGTGGCAACCCCGTGGCGATACGGTCCGCTTACCTGCGACGCGGCCCCGGCTCGCCTAGCATCCCGGGACACGGCCGCGCCGCCGGTGCGTTCCGTTTCTCGTAAGGACAGGTTCCTCATGGGCATTTCCAGCACCCTCGGCGTCGACGAAGCACTGCCGCGGCTGACCGAGCTGAACGTGGTCGACGTCCGCACCCCGGGGGAGTTCGCATCCAACCGTCTGCCGGGTGCCGTCAACGTTCCCCTGGAGCGCCTCGACGGCAGCCTGGCGGACCTGCGGCTGGCCGCCGAGAACGGGACGCTGCTCCTGGTGTGCGCCTCCGGCACCCGCTCCGACAAGGGCGCCGAGGTGCTCGCCGCGCACGGGATCGCCGCCGCGAGCCTCGCCGGCGGCACCCGGGCCTGGGCCGCTGCCGGTCACGGCCTCGAGTACCCGCCCGGTCCCGTACGGGCCGTCTGGGGGATGGAGCGCCAGGTGCGGTTCACCGCCGGGTCCCTGGTGCTGCTCGGCCTGGTCCTCGGGCTGCTCGTGCATCCGGCGTTCCCGTTCCTCTCGGCGGCGATCGCGGGAGGCCTGGTGTTCTCGGCGGTCACCGACACCTGCGGCCTGGCGGTGGTTCTGGGGCGGCTTCCCTTCAATCGACGCGGTTAGCCGCCTCCGTGCCTCCGGGTCGGACCCGGCCGAGCAGCGCGGTGAGGAGGACCGCCGTCAGGGTGCCGGCGACGACGCCGCTGCCCAGGATCGTCCGGGCCCAGCCGGGGAAGCCCGCGTACAGGTCCGGGCTGAGCAGCGGCAGCAGGCCCGCGGTGAGTGCGAGCGCGGCCGTGAGCGAGCCCGTGCCCGTACCGGACAGATCGGCCCGTCGGAGCATCTCGACGCCCATGACCGCGATCACGGCGTAGACGACGAGGGCTGAACCGCCCACGACGGCCTCGGGTATGCCGGCCAGGGCCCGGGAGACGGGCGCGGCCAGGCCGAGGACGACCAGGAGCACTCCGGCGCCGGCGGTCACGAAACGGCTGCGGACTCCGGTGAGCCGGCCGATGCCGATGTTCTCGGCGCTGGTGACCATGAGGGAGGTGCCGAAGAGTCCACCGGCCAGGGACACCAGGGCATCGGCGCGGGCGACGCGGGGAACGTCGCGCTCGGGTGCGGGGGTCCGGCCCACGGTCTCGCTGTTGAGCACGGTCTGTCCGGTGATCTCGGCCAGGGTGGTGAGGCTGAACACGAGGAGCGGGAGCGCGGCCACGAGGTCGAACCGCGGTGTGCCGAAGGGCAGGAACACGGGAAGCGCGAAGCCGCTGCCGGCCGCGGGGCTGAAGGAGCCCAGGCCGGTCACCACCGCCAGGACGGTTCCCGCCGCCATCCCGAGGAGGACGGAGGTCTGTCGCCAGACGCCGCGCAGGAACACGTACGCGGTGACGGTCGCCGCGACGGTGAGTGCGGCGAGGAGCACCGCGCGGGGCTCCCCCGTACCGTCCGGCCCGGTGACGAGCCGGGCGGCGACCCGGATCATCGCGACCCCGATGAGGAGCACGGTCACGCCCATGACGAGCGGCGGGAAGAGCCGTACGACCCGGGCGTACAGCGGAAGGACCGCGAGCAGCAGCGCGGCGGCGAGGAGGACGGCGCCGGTGGCGGTCGCCGGCCCGTGTTCCTGGGCGATCTGGAGGAACAGCGCGGTCGCGGCGCCGCCGGGCAGCATGACGAACGGCAGGCGGCCGCCGATCCGCCACACGCCGAGGGACTGGAGCAGGGCGCCCGCGCCGCACAGGAGCAGGACGGTGCTGAGCAGCGAGGCCGTCGCTCCGGGCGTCATCTTCAGGCTGCCGGCGACGAGGAAGACGGTGGAGACCGGGGCGGCGATCATCGCGAGGACGTGCTGGGCCGCGAGCGGTACGAGGCGCGGGACCGGGACGCGCGCGTCGACGGCCTCGACCGGGCGTGACTCCGCGGGCGTGGGGACGGGTGCGGTTCTCATGCCGTCGCCTCCAGCCACGGGATGTCGGCGGCGGTGTAGCGGTAGGCACGGAAGACGGCGTTGGGCTGGGAGGGGAAGAGGCTGCGGACCTCGCTCTCGCCGTAGCCGGCGAAGTACGGGACGACGTACTCCCAGCACAGGTAGCCGTCCTTCGTCACCTCGAACAGCCGGCCGGACGGAGAGTCGGTGACGAGCGTGTTGCCGTTCGGCAGGCGCTGCGCGGAGCCCATGAAGGGCGCGAAGAAGAACTCGCGGGCCGGGTCGTGGTACTCCCACACGATCCCGCCGTCGGCCCGGTCGATCTCGATGACGCGGGAGTACGGGACGTCGTGGCCGGGGCGGAAGACGCCGTTGTCGAAGACGAGGAGCCGGCCGTCGTCCAGCTCGGTCGGCGCGTGCTGCTGGCTGACGGTGCCGGGCCGGCTGCGCCAGAGGATCTCGCCGGTCTCGCGGCTGATGACGACGACGGCCGAGACGCTGCGCAGGCTCGCGAGGATGTTGCCGTCGCGGAGGGGGGTGACGCTGTTGATGAGCGGCCAGTGCTCGCGGGCGTACGCCTCGTGCAGCGGGAAGGCCTCGTGGTCGAGGTGCTCCGCGGCGCGCCAGGACCACAGGAGTTCGCCGTCGGGGCCGACCTCCTTGATGGTGTCGGCCCACACGAGGCCGCCCTCGGCCTCGGAGCCGGGCACTCCGCCGCGTACCGCCGCCGCCTCGGCGCCGGCGAGGGGTTCCAGGGCGGTGTAGAGAATCCGGCCGTCGTCGAGGTGGTGGGCGTCGTGGTGCTGGAGGGGGTCGCGGTGCTCACGCAGCACGGTTCCGTCGGGTGCCGCGTGGAGCATGATGCCGCCGCGGTACTTGTGCCACATCGGGAAGAGGGCCTTCTCCCCCGGGAGGACGCCGTTGTAGGCGAGGGTTCCGTCGGCGAGCAGCCGGGCGTGGCGGCCGGGGCGGTACGGCAGGTCCCACTGGTGGACCGTGCGGCCGTGCAGGTCGATCAGGTGGACCTCCCCGGTGCCGGTGAGCGGCGCGTAGAGGGTGTACCCCTCGGACGCGGCCGTCTCGTCGAGGGCGATGAGGCCGGTGGGACGTCGGCGGCGTGAGTTCTGGTCGATCGTGGGCACGTCGGAGCTCCTCCTTCAAACTTTCTTTGATGAGAACAACCGACTTTGACGTTAGGGGCGTTGTGTGACGGGCGTGTGTCAGGAGTACGAAACCGTTTCCGGGCTTCGCCACCGCGCCGCGTAGGGTGCCGTCAGGCGCCACCGGGTGCCGCAGGGAAGGGACGGGACCATCCATGGAGGCCGCGAACACACCGCGGGTGGGCGCCGCCGTGCGCCGCCGGCGACGGGCACTCGACCTGACGCTCGCCGAGGTGGCGCGGAGCAGCGGGCTGTCCTCCCCCTTCCTCAGCCAGATCGAGAACGACCGGGCGCGGCCCAGCATGCGCTCGCTCCAGCGGATCGCGGACGCCCTCGGGACCACGGCCGTCCAGCTGCTCGCGGCCTCCGACGAGACCCGAACGGTCGACGTGGTGCGCGCCGACGACGACAGCGGTCTCGACCGGGAGGCGCGTGTCCGTCCGGTGGTGCGCGGCCGGCATCAGCTGCACGCCCTTGAGTTCGTCGGCGCGCACGAGGCGGACCGCGAGTTCCGGCACCGCAACGACGAGCTGTTGTACGTCGCGGACGGCGCGGTGGAGGTGGAGGCCGAGGGGCGCGTCCACCGCCTCGGCCGCGGGGACACGCTGCTGCTGTCCGGCGGCGTCCGCCACCGCTGGCGCACCACCGAACCGGGCTCCCGGATCCTGGCGGTCGCGATCGGGGACCACGTGGAGGTACTGGAGTCGTGACCTGGACGGCACCACCCGTCGTACGCACCGAACAGCTCGGCCGCCTCGGCACCGTGACGGAACGTCAGATGCTGGAGTGCCGGCTCACGGGGCACCGGGAGACGCTGCTCGCCAAGTGCGCGGCACATGGCGGAGGTGGAGGGGCGACGGGGGACGGGTGACGTCCGGTACGGCGTTCGGGGCTGCCGTACCGGACGGGCCGGGTCAGGCCTCGCGGGCGCCCTCGTACATGGCCTCGACGAGTTCGGCGTACGCGCGCTCCACGACCGGCCGCTTCACCTTGAGGCTCGGCGTGAGTTCACCGTGTTCGACGTCCAGGTCGCGCGGCAGGAGCGAGAACTTCTTGATCGTCTGCCAGCGCTGGAGGTCACCGTTGACGCGCTGGACGAAGCCGTCGATCAGCGCCCGCACCTCCGGCGCGGAGACGACCTCGGCGTAGCCGCGGCCCCCGAGGCCGTTCGACACGGCCCAGGGCATGATCGCGGTCTCGTCGAGCGCGATCAGGGCCGTGCAGTAGTTGCGGCCGTTGCCGATGACCAGGATGTTGCTGACGAACGGGCAGACGGCCTTGAACCGGCCCTCGATCTCCGTGGGCGCCACGTACTTGCCGCCCGAGGTCTTGAACAGGTCCTTCTTCCGGTCCGTGATCCGGACGAAGCCCTCGTCGTCGATCTCGCCGATGTCCCCGGTGCGGAACCAGCCGTCGCTCTCCAGGACTTCGGCCGTCTTCTCGGGAAGGTTGTGGTAGCCGCGCATGATGCCGGGCCCCCGCAGGAGGATCTCCCCGTCCTCGGCGATGCGGACCTCGGTGCCCGGCAGGGGCCTGCCGACCGTGCCGACCCGGAAGTCGTCGACCGGGTTGACCGTGCAGGCCGCGCTGGTCTCCGTCAGACCGTAGCCCTCCAGGACGGGCACGCCCGCGCCGGCGAAGAAGTAGGCGATGTCGGGGGCGAGCGCGGCGCTGCCCGAGGCGCTGCCGCGGAGCTCTCCGCCGAACGCCGCCCGTATCTTGCCGTAGACCAGCCTGTCGGCGAGGGCGTGCTGGGCGCCGAGCCACAGGGGCACCTTGCGGCTGCCCGTCGCCACCAGGCTCTCCTGCCCGGTCCTGGCGTGGTCGCGGGCGACCTTGGCCGCCCACCGGAAGATCCTGTACTTCGCGCCGCCCTCGGCCCTCGCCTTCGCGGCGATGCCGTTGTAGACCTTCTCGAAGACCCTCGGCGCCGAGGCCATCACGGTGGGCCGGACGATCGGCAGGTTGCTGACGATGCGGTCGATCCGCCCGTCCACCGCGATCACGTGCCCGGTCTGCACCTGGCCGGAGATCAGCGCCTTGCCGAAGACGTGGGACAGCGGAAGCCAGAGGAACTGCACGTCGTCGGGTTCGAGGAGACCGCTGACCTCCTGGGCGGCGCCCTGGTAGGACCAGCAGTCGTGCACCAGACGCACGCCCTTGGGGCGGCCGGTGGTGCCGGAGGTGTAGATCAGGGTGGCGAGCTGCTCCCGCTCGATGCCCCCGACCGTCGTGTCGATCGCTTCCGGGTGCTCCCGGAGGTACGCCGCGCCGCGCTCCTCCAGCTCGGCGAGGGACAGCACCTCCAGGCCTTTGACCTGCGGGAGGTCCGCCTCCGGATCGAAGAGGATCGCGAGGCCGAGCCCGGGCAGCCGGTCCGCGTGCTCGACGACCTTGGCCAGTTGGGCGGCGTTCTCGACGAAGATCGCCCGGCTGTCGGAGTCGGCGAGGATGTACGCCGTCTCCTCGGCGTTGGTGCTGGGGTAGACGGCCGTCGCGGCGGCGCCCGCGCACATGACCCCGAGATCGGCGAGGATCCACTCCACCCGCGTCGAGGAGGAGATGGCCACGCGCTCCTCGGTCCGCAGACCGAGGGCGAGCAGGCCGGCGGCGATCGCCCTCACCCGCTCGGCCGTCTGGGCCCAGGTCAGCGAGCGCCATTCCTCGGCACCGGAAGCGCCCTGACCGGCCGGCACGGGGTAGCGGTAGGCCTCCCGTTCGGGGGTGGCCTCGACCCGCGAGAGGAAGAGGTGCGCGATCGAACGCGGCCGGTTTTCGAGCAGGTGTTGCGCGGAACTCATTGGCGACCTCCGGACCGAGTGCGCCCGTCAACGTTATTGACCGGCTGGTAACTTGCGCGCACGGGTGAGGCTAAGGGGGAAACCCGCCGCCGCGTAAGGGGTCGGTCCGCGTCCGTCTCCGGACCGCCGCCGCCCAGGAGGCGGACCGCATCCGTCTCCGGGCCACCGCCACTCAGGAGGGCGGACCGCATCCGCCTCCTGGCCACCGCCACTCAGATGGTGCTTCAGCCGGAGGGCAGCCCGGTGGTGACGTACCTGGGGTACGCGGTCCACCGGGCCTGAGCCGCTCCCCCTACGCCCGCGGTCACCGGACCCCGGGGCCCCGGTCGCTCAACAGGGCGCAGACGAACTGCTCCTCGGTCGCGCGCAGCCGGGTCAGCAGGTCGGGGTCGGACGTGACCTGGCTGGTGACGGAGACCGTCACCGTGCGCCGGCCGTCCCGCGTCGCCGCGGCGAACTGGGTGTAGCCGGGGGTGTTGCCGGTGTGGCCGAGGACCGTGCCGCAGCGGGTGGTGTAGCGGAAGATCCCCAGGCCGGCCGCGTTGACGCCGGGGCCGGCCGGTTCGGAGGAGCCGCCGGGGAGGAAGTCCTGCTGGGCGCGGCGGGTGGTGGGGGTGAGCAGCTCCGGTCCGGCGTAGCCGCCGATGAAGCCGCTGAGGTCGGCGGGGGTGGAGACGATGCCGCCGGACGCCCAGGCACCGGAGGCGCTGAGCGCCTCGCTCACGTCCTCGGGCGGCTCGCCGGGGGCGGTGAAGTAGCCGTGCAGGAAGGGGCGGGGAAGCCGGTAGTCCTGGGGGAGGCTGGTCGCCCTCAGGTCGAGCGGGCGGTACACCAGGTGCTTCAGGAGCGACTCGTACGGGCGGCCGGTGGCCTGTTCGGCCATCAGGGCGACGGCGATGTTGTCCGAGTTGGAGTAGGCGTAGCGGCTGCCCGGCGGGAAGAGGAGCGGCCGGTCGGCCACGAAGTCGAGGAGGTGCCGGGAGTCGAAGTGGTGGCGGGGGTCGGCGCGGACGATGTCCTGGAAGGCCTGGCTCCTGCTGAAGTCCGGCAGTCCGCTGGTGTGCTGGAGGAGCTGGCGCAGGGTCACCGCGTGCCAGTCGGCGGGCAGTTGCGGCAGCCGGCGGCCGATGGTGTCGTCCAGGTCCAGGGCGCGCCGGTCCACGAGGCTCAGCGCTACGGCGCCGCTGAAGGCCTTGGCCACGCTGGCGATGCGCATGTGGTCGTCGGGCCGGGGCGGGCGGCCCGTGCCCACCTCGGCCGTGCCGGCCCGGTAGACCTGCCGTACGCCGTCCCGGGTCAGGACCGCGATCGCGCCGGGCGGGCCGCCCGGAGCGGCCACGAGGTCCGCGAGGGCCTTGCGCAGTGCGGGGTCGCCGTGGCCCGCGTCGTACGGGGCGGCGGCGGTGACCGGTGCCGTCGTGGCGCCGCTCAGGACGGCGGCCGCCACGACCGCCCCGGCGGCCGCCGTACGGATTCGGTGCCTCGGGCGGGGGCCGGTGCGGCCACGGGCGGAGCTCGTGGAACTCCGCCCGGCGTACGCGGCGGGGACACGTCGGGGCATTGCGCTACCTCCTCGGTTGCGGGACCGGGAACGGCGGACGGTGCCGCGGGCCCGGATCCGGCGGACGACCGGCGCTGCGGGCCCTCGTCGGCCACCAGGCTGCGCTGTCCCAGGATCCGGCCACCGTCTCGCGGTACGGGCTCCGCCGCGCGCCGTCTGCGCCATCCGGCCCACACACACGCGCGCGTGAGGGCGGCGAGCCCGCGGGCGGCCTCCGTCAGCGGGCGGCAGCCGTCTCCCCGGACCCGGTCCGGTAGCCGAAGGTCACCAGGACGGTGGCGACCAGGACGACGGCGCCCACCGTGCGCAGCGCCGGACTCATCGCGTCGGCGAAGGATCCCGCGCGGGCGTCGGCCTCGTGGACGGCGAGTACGGTGCCGGTGACGGCCACGCCGAGGGCGGCGCCCATCTCCCGGGCCGAGGTGCCCAGGCCGGAGCCGAGACCGGCCTGGTGCGCGGGGAGAGCGGAGACGACGCCGACGGTCAGGGCGGGCATGCACAGGCCGGTTCCCGCCGAGATGACGAGGAGCCAGCAGGCGTACAGCGCGTACGGCGTGGTCGCGGCGGCGGTGGAGGCTCCGAGGAGTCCGGCGCCGATCAGGAACAGCCCGGTGGCGACGGCGGGGCGCGGGCCCGAGGCGGCCTGCCAGCGGGCCGCGACCTTGGGGAAGAGGGCCATGCCGATGGTGAGCGGGACGATGGCGAGCCCGGTGACGGCGGGGCCGTACCCCTTGACGTACTGGAGGTACTGGGAGTTGGCGTAGAAGAGCGAGAAGAGGCCGAAGAAGCCGGTGGCCGTGCCCAGGACGGCGGCGCGCAGGTGCCGGGAGCGGAAGACCCGCGGGTCGAACAGGGCGGCCTGCGAGCGGAGCGCGTACCGGGTGAAGAGACCGGCCAGTGCCACGCCCACGGCGAAGAAGGCGAGGATACGGGGCGAGGTCCAGCCGTACGTCGGGCCTTCGATGATGCCCGCGAGGAGGGCGACCAGGGCCGCGACGAGCAGCAGGGTGCCGCGGGGGTCGGGGCGCCCGTGCGGGGAGCGCTCGGTGCGCGGCACGGCGACCGCGACGGTCAGGGCGAGCAGTGCTGCCAGGGGGACCATCACCCAGAACAGGGCGCGCCAGGTGAGGAACTGGCCGGCCGCTCCCCCGCCGACGTTGCCCGCGAGGCCGCCCAGGCCGACGGCGAGGGTCCAGGAGGCGAGGGCCCGCGCCCGCCGTTCCGGTCCGGCGAGCTGCACGAGGATCGACATGGTCGCGGGCATGATGCAGGCGGCCCCCGCGCCGGACACCCCGCGTCCGGCGATCAGGAGCGCGGGCGACGCGGCCAGGGCGCTGAGCGTGGCTCCCGCGGCGAACAGCGCGAGACCGACGAGCAGCACGCCCTTGCGGCCGCGGCGGTCACCGAGTGCTCCGGCGGGGATGAGCAGTCCGGCGAAGACGATGACGTACGCGTCCACCGTCCACAGCAGCTCGGTCGCGGACGGATGCAGGGAGGAGGCCGCGAGTTGGGGGATGAGGAGGTTGATGGCGGCGACCATGCTCTGGGCGACGAGGACGCAGGCGCACAGCGCGAGCAGGGTCGACCGCGTGAGCGGTCCCGGCACGGTGTCGGCCGGGGCGGCGGGAGGCGGCGAGAGGGCAGGCGAGGACATGGCTCCTCCGGGGAGCGTCGTGGTGAGGGAAGGTGCGCCCACCGTAGGCTCGACCCATGGATTACCTCCAGTGCATCTTTCGCAAGGGATGAGTGCGCATGACGCAATCGGCGGAACCGACCGGTCTCGACCTCAATCTTCTCGTCGCCCTCGACGTCCTTCTCGAGGAACAGAGCGTGCGGGGAGCGGCCCGGCGGCTGCATCTCTCCGAGCCCGCCACCAGCCGTACCCTGGGCCGGATCCGCAAGGCGCTCGGCGATCCGATCCTGGTGCGCGCCGGGCGCGCGATGGTGCCCACGCCGTACGCCCTGTCCGTACGGGCGGAGGTCGGGGCGGTCGTGGAGCGCGCGAGGGCGCTGTTCGCGGCCTCGGGCCCCACCGATCTCCGTACCGTGGCACGCACGTTCACGGTGCTCGGCCAGGACTCCCATCCCGCCCTGCTCGGCCCCGCCCTGCTCGCGCGTGCCGGGCGTGAGGCCCCACAGGTGCGGCTGCGGTTCCTGAACGAGAGTCACATCGACGCGCCGACGCTGCGGGAGGGCGTCGCCGACCTGGAGATCGGTGTCATCGACACCGTGCATCCCGAGGTGCACACCGAGCACGTCCTGGACGACCGCATGCTCGCGGTGGTCCGGGCGGGGCATCCGCTGCTCCGGGGGCGCCTGACGCGGCGGAGGTTCGCGGCGGAGGCGGACCATCTGGTGGTCTCGCGCCGGGGACGGCTGCACGGCCCGATCGACACCGCTCTCGCCGGGCACGGGCTGCGGCGGCGGGTGGTCGCGAGCGTCGGCACGTACCCGGCGTCGCTGTTCGTCCTCCGCGACACCGACCTCGTCGGCCTGATCAGCGCCCGGAGTCTCTCCTTTGCCGAGCCCCTGGGCCTGGTCACCTTCGAGGTCCCCCTCGACCTGCCGCCCCTGCCGGTCGGTCTCGCCTGGCATCCGCGCCACGACGCCGACCCGGCGCACGCCTGGCTGCGCGGGTGCGTGCGGGACCTGTTGCTCGGCCGGTCCGACTGAGCCGGGCACCCGTCCGCGGGGGCACCCCCTAGTCGGGGTCGGCGGCCACCCGGAAGCCGATGTTGCCGGTCGAGCTGTCGGGGGTGTTGGAGCTGCGGGCGGCCACCCGGTACCGGTTGCAGTAGGAGTCGTGGCACAGGTAGGAGCCGCCGCGCATCGCCCGTGCGGTCTCCTCGCCCGGGGCGAACCGGTCCGCGCACCACTCCCAGACGTTGCCGACCGTGTTGTAGAGGCCGAAGCCGTTGGGGCGGAAGGACTTCACGGGGACCGTGCCCGCGTGCCCTCCGGCGGCGGGAAGGTTCGGGAAGTCGCCCTGCCAGATGTTGCACAGGGGCCGGCCGTCGGACGTGAGCTCGTCACCCCACGGGTACCGGCGCTGCTCCAGGCCGCCGCGTGCCGCGTACTCCCACTCGGCCTCGGTGGGCAGACGGGTGCCCGACCAGGCGCAGTAGGCCTGGGCGTCGTGCCAGGAGACATGGACGACGGGGTGGTTCTGCCGGTCGGTGACGTGTGAGCCGGGGCCTTCGGGGTGGCGCCACGAGGCGCCTTCCACCGTTCTCCACCACGGGACGCCCGGCACGGGCGGGGACACGGCTGCCACCCCCTCGCCCAGGAAGGCCCCGAAGGTGAAGGAGAAGCCGAAGCGCTCGGCCTCGGTGAGGTGTCCGGTGGCTTTGACGAAGGTGGCGAACTGGGCGTTCGTCACCGTCGTGGCCGCGATGCGGAGGGGCTCCACGGCCACCTCGCGGACGGGGCCCTCGGCGTCGGCGGGGAAGCCCTCCGGATCGTCGGTGCCCATGAGGAAGCGTCCTCCGGGCAGGGCGAGCAGCTGCCGGACCGCCCGGGAGGAGCGGACCGGAGGCCGGGGCGGGGCCAGGGTCATGACGGGGGGATGGGCGTGACCTGGGGTGCAGCATTCGGGCATGACGACTCCCGTGGAATCGGAAGGGGGGACGGCCGGCCCCGTGCGTCGTGGCAGGGGGCCGGCCGGGCGGTGCTGTGTGCGGGTCAGGCCACGCGGTCGGCGGCGAGCTGCGACGCGAGGGCGGGAATGCCCAGAGCCTGCTCCTGGGCCGGTGTGGCCTGGTAGAGCTTGTTGGTCAGCTGGTACGGGTCGTTCACCAGGTCGTAGTACTCCCGGAAGGTCACCTGGCCGGTGCCGGACACCGTGCCGTTCACGTCGGTCGTCAGGTCGTGGTACTCCGTGTACTGCTTGTCCTTGGCGACGTACGAGGACCAGGTGGGTGCGCCACCGGTACCGGTACCCTGCTTCCACCACTCCACCAGGAGGTGGTCGCGGCTGTATCCGGAGAGCAGGGACCGGCCGTCCTGAGCGGCGCCCGGGGTGATGCCGGCCGCGTCGAGGATGGTCGGCGCGATGTCGATGTTGGCGACGATGCGGTTGTCCTGGGTTCCCGCGCCGAGCCCGCCTGCCGGCCAGGAGAGGTAGAACGGCACCTCGTGCGCGGGGCGGTAGGGCACCGACTTGGCGGTCCAGCCGTGGTCCCCCCAGCTGAAGCCGTTGTCGCCGATGTAGATGACGAGGGTGTTGTCCAGCTGGCCCAGGGCCTGGAGCTTGTCCTTGAACGCCTGTACGGCGTCGTCGACGGAGAGCAGGGTGCGCAGCTGCTCGGCACGGATGGTCTGGCCGTCGGCGAGGGTGCCGGTGGCGTTCTTGATGTACGCCGGCTTGTCACTGCGGTCGTTCTCGGGGACCGAGGGGCGGCCGTTCCAGTCGGGCACGGGGGTGCCGGCGTACTTGGCCTCGGGGGTGCGGGGCCCGTGGGAGGCGTATGGGGTGACGTAGGCGAACCAGGGCCGGGTGTCGGTGGCGGCCTTGTCGAGGAAGTTCAGGGTGCGGTTCTTGACGATGGTCGTGGTGTAGCCGTTGATCGTCTGGACGGTTCCGTTGACGTTCCACTGGGCGTCGACGTACCCGGGCTGGAGGAGGGCGAACTCCTCGAAGTGCGGCGGATTGTCGGCCAGGGTCCAGGAGTTGAGGTACTTGCCGAACAGGCCGGTGCGGTAGCCCGCCTGCTTGAGGTACTTCTGCACGGTGGTGCTCTGGTCGAGCGCGTACGAGGCCTTGTTGTTGCGCACGCCGTGGTTGTGGGCGTGGCGGCCGGAGAACACGCTGGAGCGGGAGGGCGCGCACAGCGGGGTGGTGACGTGGCCGTTGGTGAACTTCACGCCCTGGTCGGCGAGCCAGGCGACGGTCTTGGGCAGGGCCCATTCGGTGTGCTTGGGCTGGTCGTCGGTGACGATCAGCAGGATGTTCGGCCGGCCCGCGGCAGCGGCGGGGGCCGCGCCGGCGACCTGTCCGAGTGCGGGTACGGCGGTCGCGGCCGCGACGGCGGCGGCGCCGCCGAGAAAGCCTCGTCGGCTCACCTGCGGGCGTCGGTTCTCGCTCATGATGTCCATTCCTCTGAAGTGCGGCTGCACAAGGGGGCACAGCGGCCGGACGCACGGGGAAACGTGCCGTCGGACCGCGGTGGAAAGGGGAAGAGACGGGAGTCAGGCGGGGGCGCCAGGTGGGGATCCCGTGGGGGGAAGGGGCGCGTTCAGCGCGCCGGGCCGACGGTACACAGGGCGCTCGCTACGTGCCCCTGGTCGACGTGGCGGCGCGCAGTGAGGATTCCTGCTGCCATGGCCACGACAATATGCGGAGTGGATCCGCGGTTCCATGTACGGCGGATGAAATGGCGAGCGGCGGCCTCCCGAGGGGCGGGAGGCGGTGTCCGGTGCCAGGGTGGGCGTACTGGATCCGCGAAAGGGAATCGCCATGCTCACCACCGCCTTCGTGCCGGGCTCACCCTGCTGGCTCGACCTCGGGGCCCCCGACGTGCCGGCCGCGGCGGCCTTCTACCGCGCCGTGCTCGGCTGGGAGTACGAGCCCATGGGCGACGGACAGGACGCCGAGGGCGGGATGTTCCGGTCGGGCGGGAAGGTCGTCGCCGGACTCGGCAGACTGACCGAGCCGGGCGCGCGCTCGGCCTGGATGATCTACTACTCCGTCACCGACGCGGACGCCACCACCCGGGCGGTGCAGAACGCGGGCGGCAAGGTCCGGGTGGCACCGAAGAGCTTCGGCGAGCAGGGCCGGATGGCCCAGTACAGCGACCCGCTGGGGGGAGAGTTCGCCGTCTGGCAGCCGGGTGACATCAAGGGCGCGGAGCTGGTCGACGAGCCGGTCTCCCTCAGCTGGACCGAGCTGTACACGAGCGACGCGGCGGCCGCGAAGGAGTTCTACGGCGGCGTGCTCGGCTGGTGGTTCGACGACATGCAACTGCCCGGCGACGCGGGGACGTACAGCCTCATCACCCCCGCCGGGCTTCCCGCGGAGCGCATGCACGGCGGCCTGATGCAGGTGGCCGAGGCGGACCTCGCCCTCGCGCACGGACGGCCGTACTGGCACCCCGTCTTCGCCGTCGCCGACTGCGACGCCACGGTCGCCAAGGTCGGCGCGAACGGCGGCAGCGTCCAGATGGGACCGGTGGACATGGAAGGGGTCGGGCGGCTCGCGGTCTGCCTCGACCCGTCGAACGCCGACTTCGTGGTCCTCACGCCGCCCGCGGGCTGAGCCCGGCTCGTGGGCGGGGCCCCGCTCGCCGACTGATCCCGCTCGTGGGCTCGGCCCGGCTCGTGGGCGGGGCCCCGCTCGCCGACTGGGCCCCGCTCGTGGGCTCGGCCCGGCTCGTGGGCCGAGCTTCCAGGCACGGGGCGGCCGGCGCGCTCGCCGGTCTGTCGCCGGGCCGGATGCCACGTGAGAATGCCGCCATGACCGATGCAGCAGCGACACCGGCGGAACGGGACACCGTCCGCGTCGAGCGCGAAGGGCCCGTCACCACGGTGGTCCTGTCGCGGCCCGCCGCCCGCAACGCCGTGGACGGCCCGACGGCCCGGCAACTGGCCGACGCCTTCCGTGCCTTCGAGGCCGACGAGGAGGCCGCGGTCGCGGTGCTCTGGGGCGAGGGCGGCACGTTCTGCGCGGGCGCCGACCTCAAGGCCGTCGGCACCGAGCGCGGGAACCGGGTGGCGCCCGACGGCGACGGGCCGATGGGGCCGACCCGGCTGCGCCTGACGAAGCCGGTCATCGCGGCCGTCAGCGGCCATGCCGTCGCCGGCGGCCTCGAACTGGCCCTCTGGTGCGACCTGCGCGTGGTCGAGGAGGACGCGGTGCTGGGGGTGTTCTGCCGCCGGTGGGGCGTGCCCCTGATCGACGGCGGCACGGTCCGGCTGCCGCGGCTGATCGGCGAGAGCCGTGCCATGGACCTGATCCTCACCGGCCGGCCGGTGCCCGCCGCCGAGGCGTACGAGATCGGGCTCGCCAACCGCCTCGTGCCGAAGGGCCGGGCCCGGGCCGCGGCGGAGGAACTCGCCCGGGAGATCGCCGGGTTCCCTCAGCTGTGCCTGCGCCACGACCGCTTGTCCGTCCGGGAGCAGCACGGCCTGCCCGAGCCCGAGGCCCTGGCGGCCGAACTGCGGCACGGCATGGTGCCCCTGTCGGCCGGGGAGACCCTCTCGGGCGCGGCGCGCTTCGCGGCCGGGGCGGGCCGGCACGGTTCGTTCACCGGCTGAGCCCGCGGGGGGGGCGGGTTCACTCCCGTATCCGGTAGAGCTTGATGTCCCGGTTGACGAACAGGTGGACGTAGCCGCACGCCCAGCAGATCAGGCCGGTCGCCGACTCGTTCGCCCAGGCCATGTTGAGGAACTCCATGCCCGTGCTGTTCAGCTTCACCTCCCGCTCGCGGAAGGTGTCGTTGTCGCACACCTGGCAGCGGATCGGCTTCTCGCCGATCGCCGCGTGCACCGGCCTGGCCACGCTGTCGCTCGCTCTCTCCGCCGGTTCCGGCGGTGTCCGGGTACGGGTGGCGGGCTTCGGTCGCCCGTTCTGGTCGATTCCGGCACCCGTACCGGCCCTCTGCTTGTACCGTGGGGACCAAGGGCCCGGTGCCGCCGACTCCCCCGTTTGGCGGCACCGGGCCCCCTGTGATCCTGAGGCTTGATCACCCGCTACGCACTGCCGTCTTCCGGCAGTGTTCGGCCCCTTCCCGATGCCGGTTCCTCCCCCCGCCCACGGGCGTGTCACTCTTGATCGCCGCGCGTCAAGAACACGTCAGGGACGCGCCGGGGAACGGGGGAGGAAACGTGTCGGAGAGAGAGCCCGCCGAGGAGTACCTGGAGGGGTACGCCGAGATCCTGGCGAGTGTGTGCGCCACCCGCCGCAGGCTCACCCGGGAGGAGCGCGAGACCCTGGGCTCGCTCGGGGAGCGGGCCGCGGAGGCGGGGATCGGACTGCGGGCCCTCGTCCGCGCCCATCTGTCCGCCGCCGAGCGCGTGCGCCCCGGCATGACGCAGTCCGCCGCCGACCACCTGCTGAGCGCCGTCGAACAGGCCGTGGACGCCTTCGCCGAGGGGCACGACCGGGCCCAGCAGCTGGCGATGCGTCAGGAGGAGGCATCCCGGCGGGAGTTCATCGACGACCTGCTGTACGGCAGGAGCGATCTCGGCCGACTGGCCGAGCGGGCCGAGCGCTTCGGGCTGCTCCTGTCCCCCGCCCACACCGTGGCCGTCGCCCAGGGCCCGGAGCCGTACAGCGACGGATACGCGGTCACCCGTACCGTCGAATCCTCGCTCGCCGCCCGCTTCGGCAACCGGCGGATCCTGCTCACCACCAAGGACGGGCGGCTGATCTGCGTCGCGCCCGCCGACGAGCCCGAGGTGCTCACCCACTTCGCCAAGCAGGCGTACGCGGCGACCGAGGGCGTCCAGGTCGCCATCGGCCGCCCCCACCCGGGCGCGGGCGGTGTCGTCCACTCCTACGAGGAGGCCCTCAACGCGCTCTCCCTCGCGGCCCGCATGAACCTGAGCGACCCGGTCCTGCACGCCGCCGACCTCCTCGTCTACCCGGTGCTCACCCGTGACCGGCAGGCCATGGCCGACCTCGTCCGCACCGTGCTCGGCCCGCTCCTGCAGGCCCGCGGCGGCGCGAAGCCCCTCCTGGACACGCTCACGGCGTACTTCGACAGCGGCTGCGTCACCGCCCAGGCCGCCCGCGCGCTCAGCCTCAGCGTGCGGGCCATGACCTACCGCCTCGACCGCATCCACCGCCTCACCGGCGCGGACCCCGGCGATCCCGTGCAGCGCTACGCCCTCCAGACGGCCGTCATAGGAGCCCGCCTCCTGGACTGGCCCGACCAGCCGCTGCAGTAGCGCCGCTCCCCTGCCCCAGAAGGATCGTTCCTTTCCACGCGTGATCCCGAACTGATCGCCGACCGTGGACAGTTGTCGGTTTCCGGTCGTCCGTTGCGGGCAGGTTTGGAGAGCCGCAGGGCGGGCAGCGTCCGGCCTCGCGGCGCACCGACGCAGGTCGAGCACAGAAGGAGGTCGGTCCCCATGACAGTGCGTGCCGTCGAAGTGCCCCTGCTGTGGATGCCCCACGCGCTGCGGGTGAATCCGCATCTGCCGGCCCTGCACGAGGAGAACGAGTCCTGGGCGCGCGCCATGGGGATGCTGGAGGGCCACCCGGGCTCGCCGGCCCGGCCCCCGATCTGGAGCCGGGCCAAGTTCCACGCGATGACCGTCGACCAGCTGACCGCCTGGACCCTCCCCGACGCCTCGCTCTCCGACCTCCGGCTCAACCACCGCTTCAACATCTGGGCCCTGGCCTGGGACGACCACTTCGCGTCCGCCTTCAAACAGACCGGCGACCTCGCCGGAGCCCGGGCCTTCACCACCCGGCTGCACGCCTTCCTGCGGCCCGAGCGCGGGGCCAGGCTGCCCGAGCCGACGAACGCCGTCGAACGGGGCATAGCCGATCTGCAGCAGCACCTCTTCCCGCCGAGGCTCGCTCACTGGCGCACGGAGTTCAACCGGGCTCTGGCGCGGTACATCGACGCGGGAGTCGAGGAACTGGCCAACAGCCGCAGCGGCCGCATTCCCCACCTGATCGATTACGCCCCGTTCCGCCGGGAGAGCTTCGCCGCCTATACGGCCCCCTATTCCGTGGAATTGGCCACCGGCGCGCGAATACCCGAACAGATTCGGCACACGCGGACCGTCCGTGCCCTGCTCGACGCCTTCATGGATTTCATGGGGCTCGCGAACGACATCGCGTCCTATGAAAGGGAAGTGCACGAGGAGAACGATGTCAACAATCTGGTTCTGGTCGTCGGAACCTCCCTGGGCATCACCCTGCGCGCCGCCGTACCCGCCGCACTCCATCTGGTGAACGCCCGCCTGCGGGAGTTCGAGCACCTGAGACGGAGCGAACTCCCGCTGCTCGTCCACCGGTCAGGCCTCGACCGCGACGAGCGGGCCGAACTGGAGAGCTGGCTCCGGGGAGCCTGCGGATTCCTCTCCGGCCTCCACGCCTGGTACACCGGAGCACCCCGCTACGCCTCCGGGGACGTCGCGTTCCCGGAGTGAGGGCAGCGGGGCCGATCCGGCGCGCTCCTCCCTTCCGCTACTTCCGGCGCAGGAATCGCAGGACGCGCGTCAGCCACGAGGCCCGGCGCTCGGGCCTCGCCGCCGTCCCCGGGTCGGTCGCCGAGGCCGGGGACGCCGCGGGCCGGCCATCGCTCCGGGCCGGCGGGGCCGGGAGCGGGGCGGGGACGTCGTCGGCCTGGGGCGGGCGCGGGGCGAAGGTCACGGGCAGGGCCGTGAGATGCCGGGCCCAGGTGGAGGAACGCCAGCTGAGGTCCTCCTCGGGGATGGCCAGGGCGATGTCGGGGAGCCGGGTGAGCAGGATGTCGATGCCCGCGTCGGCGATGATGCGGCCGATGTCCTGGCCGGGGCATTCGTGCGTACCGGCGCTGAAGGACAGGTGCGCGCGGTTGTGGTGCACGGGGGTGTCGGCGTCCGGACGGATCGCCTGGTCGACGTTGCCCGCGGCCAGGCCGAGCAGGAGCATGTCCCCCGCCTTGATCTGCTGCCCCCCGAGCGTGGTGTCGCCGTTGGCCCAGCGGCCGGGGCACACCATGAGCGGCGGCTCGTCCCAGAGGACCTGCTCCACCGCCTCCGGCAGGGTCATCTGACCGCCCGCGAGCGAGCCGCGGAACCGGGGGTCGGTGACGACCATGCGCATGACGTTGGACATGAGGTTGGCGGTCGTCTCGTAGCCGGCGAGCAGGATCAGCCGCAGGTGGTGCTGGACCTCCTCGTCGGTGAGCCCCGCCGGGTGGGCCATCAGCGCGGAGGCGATGTCGTGGCCCGGGTCGGCGCGCTTCTCGACGACGAGCCGTTCGAGGCACTCCAGCACGTAGGCGTTGCTGGCGAGCGAGGTCTCGGTCGCCTTGAAGAGGTCACGGGCCGCGCGCACGAGCTCGGGGGCCGACTCGTCCGACATCCCGAGGAGATGGATGAGGGTGAGCATGGGCAGGTGCTCGGTGAACCGCTCCACCAGTTCCGCCTCGCCGCTCTCGCAGAACGTGTCGATCAGCTGGTGGGCGAAGCGGGTGATGAGGCGGCGGACGCCCCGGTGGTCGAACTGGCTGAGGCCGGCCGTGACCGCCCCGCGCAGCCGCTGGTGCTCCTCGCCGTCGGCGCAGACGCAGTCGGGGCGCCAGCCGATCATCGGGACGAGCGGGGAGGTGGCGGGGTCGATCTCCCCGCTCCGCCAGCCGTGCCAGACGCGGGGGTCGCGGGAGAACTGGGTCGGGCGGCTGGCCACGTCCCGGTTCTCCAGGTATCCGAGGACGAGCCAGGCGCGGACGTCGCCGTCGAGCAGGACGGGCGCCACCGGGCCGTGGGCGGCGCGCAGCTCCTCGTACAGACCCATCGGGTCCGTGGCGGCGGCGGGGCCGTAGAGCCGGGTGGCCCCGCCGGGGCCGTCTCCGATGTGGGCCGGGCAGCCCGGGGGCGGGACGGCGCCGGGCTGTGCGGTGGCGTGTTCGGTGGGTGGGACGGTCATGCGGTCTCCTGGGCGGCGGCGAGGGTGCACAGGTAGCCCATCAGCGCGAGCAGGGTGTCGCGGCAGGACGCCCGGTCCCGTGCGTCACAGGTGACGATGGGCACGGATTCGCTGAGGGCCAGAGCGGTGCGCAGATCTGTCAGGGGGTACTGCGGGGCCTCCGGGAAGGCGTTGACGGCCACGACGAACGGGACGCGGCGGTCTTCGAGCCGGGTGATGACCTCGAAGGAGACCTCGATCCTGCGGGTGTCGACGAGGACGACGGCGCCGAGCGCGCCTTCGAAGATGCCGTTCCAGAGGAACCAGAAGCGCTCCTGTCCGGGCGTGCCGAACAGATAGAGGATCAGCTCCTGGTTGATGCTGATCCGGCCGAAGTCCATCGCGACGGTCGTGGTCTTCTTGCCTTTGGCGCCGGGGTTGTCGTCGATCCCGACGCCCGCCTGCGTCATGGTCTCCTCGGTGGTCAGGGGCGGGATCTCGCTCACCGCCCCGACCATGGTCGTCTTGCCGACGCCGAAGCCGCCGACGACCACGACCTTGACTCCTCTGGCACCGTGCGGCAGCGGCAGCGCGGTGTCGCGCCGGCCGGCCTCGAGTACGTCAGAGTTTGCGTAGTCCATGGATCACCGCCTCCAGTAGGCCGCGTTCGGGATAGGCCGCGACGGGTACGGGCGCGATGGCCTCGACCCGCTCCTCCTCGACGAGTTGGGCGAGCAGCACGGTGACGACGCTGAAGGGAAGGCTGAGGTACGCGGAGACCTCGGCCACCGAGAGCGGGTACGTGCACAGGGTGAGGATGGCCGATTGCTCGGGCTGCATGGCGGGGTCGGGCTCGGACCTCGTCGCGATGAGGGTGACCAGGTTGAAGTTCCCGGCCGCGAGGTCCGAGCCTCCGGTAACGACATAGAGCGGAACGGGTGTGCCTTCACGCCAGGGGCCCTGGTTCTCCGATGTCACATCGCCTGCCCGACGTCCTCACGGGGCGGGCTGGTCATGTGCTGGCCGATGCGGATCACCAGCGTGCGCATGCGGTTGCCCAGGAGTCCGGCGTCCACCTCGGGGTCGGCGAGGACCGCGAGGTAGGCCCCGGGGCCGGCCGCCATCAGGGAGAAGTAGCCGCCGTCGGCCTCGATCCCGACCATGTGCGTCGATCCGTCCCCCTGCGGGAACATCTGCGCGATGGCCCGCGCCAGGCTCTGGATGCCGGAGCAGGCGGCGGCGATCGCGTCGGCGGTGTCGGGGGCCGTGTTCGCCTGCCCGATGCACAGGCCGTCCGACGACAGGACGACCACGTGTCGCACGTACGGGACGCTGCTCACCAGGTCCGTGAGCATCCAGTCCATGTTCGGCAGTGGCTGCATGTTACTCGTCCTCATCTGACGGATCGCTGGGGGAAGGGGAAGGGTCGGCGACCGCTCTGTCGTCGCCGCTCTTGGTGCCGTTGAACGCCTCCCACATCAGTCCCGGCTGGCGGGAGGTGGCCGGGGAGGCCGCCGGATCGGCGGGCGCGGGCCCCGTCTGGAGGATCGGCGTCGGCACCGGCGACTCGCGTCGTCGCTGCGGGAGCACGGGCGAGGGGGACTCCCGTCGTCGCTGTGGAAGTCCGTTGGCGGTCTTCCTGACCTCGACGGAGTCCGTGCCGGCGTCGGGCGCCGGGGTCGGCCGGGGCAGGAGGGGGGCACCCGCACGGCGCTTCCGGAGGATCTCCGGGGTCAGCAGGGAGCCCTGGGGCACGGTGGTGATCAGACGGCCGGGGACGAGCACCACGGCCCGTACGCCTCCGTATGCGGAGGTGCGCAGGTCGACCTGGCAGCCGTGCTCGCGGGCCAGTCGGCTGACGACCGGGAGGCCGATCTGGGTGAGCTCGCCCAGGCCCGACAGGTTGATGCCGGTCTGCGACTGGGCCATGACCCGTTCGACGCGCTGCCTGACCTCTTCGGTGAGGCCGACGCCGCGGTCCTCGATCTCGATCGCGATGCCGGAGGGCACCTCGCTCGCGGTCACCTCGACCGGGGTGTGCGGCGGGGAGAACGTCGTGGCGTTGTCGAGGAGTTCGGCGAGGAGGTGCATCAGCGGCTCGGCGCCGGGGCCGATCACCGCGACCTCGGCCACCGACTGCAGCTTCACCCGGGGGTAGTCCACGATGCGGGACATGGCCCCGCGCAGGATGTCGTAGAGCGGGATCGCCTTGGACCACTGGCGCCCGGGCCGGGCGTCGCCGAGGACCGCGATGCTGGCCGCGAGGCGGCCGATCAGGGCGTTCCGGTGGTCGACGTTCTGCAGCCCCCGGGAGACCACGAGGTCGTTGCCGTGCAGGATCTGCATGGCGTGGAGGTCCTTGGTGAGCTGGTGCACGATCGCCTGGACCCGGCGCGCGACCGCCACGAGGGCGCGCTGGGAGGCGTCGCGGGTGTGCTCCTCGGCCTCCACGGCCTCCAGGGAGGTCCGCAGCGCCGCCCTGAGCGCGTCGGCGTAGTCCGGGTCGAGGTGCTTCCCGAAGGCGACGGCGTTGATGACCTCCGAGGAGGGGGTGCCCTTCTGCAGCCGGGCGACGGCCGCGGGGAGGAGTTCCTCGGCGAGCCAGAGGACGGTGGCCCGCTGGTCCGCCAGGCGTCCGAGGAGCGCGGCCTCGCGCTGGGCGTGCTGCTCCGCCGCCTCGACCCTCGCCCGGGTGTGCCGCTCGGCTTCCGCCGCGCGTGTTCGGCGCGCGGCGGTGGCCGAGGTGGCGACCGTCAGGAGGACCGCGGCGAGTCCGCACCAGGCGACCGGTGTCCGTATCTGCGCGGGCGAGATGAACAACGCTATGGCGGAGGCTACGGCCAGAACTCCGGGCGGGAGGAGCCAAACCCGGGCGACCGAGGTCGGCCGGGATCTGGGAATTGAACCTGCACGAACCATCAGGGGGTCCCTAAACCGTCTGAAATGAACGGACTGAGGTGATGCATTGCGCGGCGGTGACTCGCTGTGAGCACGGCGCAACACATCGGGGAGCATAGTCAGTTCGGGTTCGCCATGTGACCTTGCTGGAAGGACAGCCTCCAGCGGTCAATTCCCCTCTATAAAACGACCATTCGCCGAACGGAAATGCGCGGGACCGATCACGTTCTGGCGTCTGTACCTATGGATCCGCCCCCGATCCATGTCACAGGCGTGCGACGAGGATCGGGGGCGGACACGGCTCCGGGCCGGGCGGCCGTCAGGCCGAGGCGCGGGCCCGCCGGGCGCGCCGCCGGAGGTGGACCGCGCCGCCCGCCAGGGCGCCGGCGAGCAGCAGACCGCCCGCCGCGAGCGGGGTGCCCGTCGAGTCGTCCGCGGGCTCCGCGGCGGTCGCGACGGACCCGGCGGCACCGGCGGCACCGGCCGACGTGACGGTTCCGGCCCGGTCCGCGGCACCGGCGGCCCAGCCGAAGCCCGCCTCGACGCCGCCGTGGGGCCGGCCGGAGATGCGGTACGTGACGGTCTGCTTGATCCGCGGCGGGCACTTCAGTGTGACCGTGTCCACGCCGGACGAGGCGCCCTCGGGCACCACGAACTCGCCCACCAGGACTCCCTGCCGGTTGCCCGGCAGCAGATGGAACTTGCCGCCCGCCTCCGACTCTCCCTTGCCGTAGGTCTCCTTGCCGCAGGCGGTGGTGGTGACCGTGACGGTGGTTCCGGGAGCCGCGTTCAGCGGGGTGATCCGGACATCCTGGTCCCCGGGGGCTGCGAGTGCCGTGGGGGCGGACAGGACGACGGCACCGACGATCAGACCGACCTGCAGACCGGTGCGTACGCGACGCATGCTTCTCTCCTTCGGTGGAGCCTTCCGGCCGGCTTCTTCGCGCGGCACCTGTGCTGTGCTCCGTGCACGAGGCAAAGGCCGGTGCGCACGCCCCGCAACACGGGGAGCGCGTTCGGCCGTCCTCCGGTCGGCCGCACGGCCGGGCCCGCCCGGTCCCGTCACAGCAGGTCACCGTCGTGGACGTACCGCCCCCCGGGTGATCCTGCCCCGCACGCGAACGGACCAGCGCCCGGACGGGCGCCCACCGGGGGCCCCGCCCGGCCCCGGCCCGCCCGGGGGATCAGCGGTGGCGGGCCGGAACGGGCACTCATAACTTCGCGATATGACGAAACGACAGATCGCCCTCCTGGCGTGCACCGCGGCCCTCACGGCCTCGGGGCTCGGCGCCGCCGCACCCTCGGCCGCCAACGGGTCGGTGCACCGGGTGAAGCCGGGCGAATCGATCCAGAAGGCCGTGGACTCCGCGCGCCCCGGCGACACGATCATCCTCGCCCCCGGCACGTACCGGGAGAGCGTCCGCATCACCACGCCGCACCTCACGCTCCGTGGTTCGACCGTCTTCCCCACCGTCCTCGTACCGGCCGCCACCCCGGGCGCCGACACCTGCGCGCAGGCGGGCAACGGCATCTGTGTGACCGGCACCGAGGCCCGCCCCGTCGAGGGCGTGACCGTGCGCTCGCTGACCCTCCGGGGCTTCGCCAAGAACGGCCTGTGGGCCAAGTGGACCGACCGCCTGGAGGTCCGGCGGGTCACCGCCGAGTCCAACGGCACCTGGGGCATCGCCCAGGAGCGTTCCGTACGGGGCGTGCTGCGCCACAACACCGCCCGGGGCAACGGGGACGCGGGCCTGTTCCTGGCCAACACCGTCACCGAGGAAGGAGGAGCCACCGACACCCACGGCACGGTCGTCAGCGGCAACCGCGTCTCCGGCAACCGGATCGGCATCACCGTCCGGCGCCTGCGGAACCTGACCGTCGACCACAACGAGGCCACGGGCAACTGCGCCGCCGTGTTCGTGGTGGGCGACGAGTCCACGCCGCGCGCCGGGGCGATGACCCTGCGCCAGAACCACATCCACGAGAACAACAAGCTGTGCCCGAAGACCCCCCGCCTGCCCTTCCTCCAGGGCTCGGGCATCGTGGTCACCGGCGCCGAGGACACGGTCGTCGCGCACAACCGGGTCGAGGACAACGTGGGCAACTCGCCGCTGTCCGGCGGCATCGTGCTCTTCAAGAGCTTCGTGGGCGTCCCCAACGAGCGGATCGAGATCCACGACAACGTGGTGCTGCGCAACGGCACCGCCGACCTGGCGAACCGGGACATCGGCAAGAGCAACACCTTCCGCCACAACACCTGCGGAGTCTCCGAACCCGCGGGCATGTGCTGAGCCCCCAACCCCTCCCGCACTCCTCCCGCACGACAGCAAAGGCAAGGCGAAACAGATGACGACCGTCGATTCCGCTCCCCCGCCGCCCATGCGGCTGAGAGAACTCGTCTTCGGCGCGGCGTGCGCCGCCGCCGTGCGCGCGGCCGCCCGCCTGGGCGTCGCCGACGCGCTGGAAGACACGCCCATGACCGCGGAGGACCTCGCGGCCAAGGTGAAGACCGAACCGCGCACCCTGCGGCGGCTGTTGCGCGCCCTGTCCTGCCAGGGCGTCTTCACCGAGCAGCCCGACGGCACCTTCGCGCACACGGAGATGTCCCGGCTGCTGCGCGAGGACGATCCGCACAGCCTGCGCTACATCGCGCTGTGGTGCACGGAGCCCTGGACCTGGGACGTGTGGCCCAAGCTCGACGAGGCCGTCCGCTCCGGCCGCAACGTCTTCGAGGACGTGTACGAGCGGGAGTTCTTCTCGTACCTCAACGAGGAGGCGCCCGAGTCCGCGTACGTCTTCAACCGGGCCATGACCACGTCGAGCAGGCAGTCCGCCGAGGACGTCGCCGACCTCCTCGATCTCCGCGGGGCGTCCTCGGTCGCGGACATCGGCGGCGGACAGGGCCACGTCCTGGCGAGCCTCCTGGAGAAGCACCCCACGCTGCACGGCACGCTGCTCGACCTGCCGGCGGTGGTCGGCAACGCCGATCCGCGGCTGCGGGAGGGCGGTTCGCTGGCCTCCCGGGTCCGGATCGAGCCCGGCGACTGCCGCGAGTCCATCCCGGTCCGGGCCGACGTCTACGTCATCAAGAACATCCTGGAGTGGGACGACGACAGCACCCGCAGGTGCCTGGCGAACGTCCGGAAGGCCGCGAACCCCGGCGCCCGCGTCGTCGTCATCGAGAACCTCGTGGACGACACCCCCTCGATGAGGTTCACGACGGCCATGGACCTCCTGCTGCTGCTCAACGTCGGCGGCGCCAAGCACACCCGCCAGAGCATGGTGGAGCGGCTCACGGACGCCGGGCTCGTCATCGGCGAGATCCGCCCGGTCAACGCGTACCTCCACGCCTTCGAGTGCACCGTGCCCGGCTGATCCGGAATCCCGGGGCAGAACTCAGGCCGCCCGCTCCGCGTCTTTCGCGGGGCGGGCGGCCTCGGGTTTCACCGGGTTCCCGGCTCAGGAGCCGGCGTCACGCTCCCAACGGTAGAAGCAGTGCGCCATGGCGTCCTTGGGGCTGCGCCAGGTCGTCGGGTCGTACGCGCTGACGTACGCCGAGAGACGCTCGCTGACGCCGCGGAACTCGGGGTGTCCGGCCAGCCTGGCGACGTTGGGCGCCGGGTCCTGCTCGGACTCGATCAGGTGCAGGTAGACGTCGCCGAACTGGAACAGGCTGCGCCGGGCGACCCCCACCAGGTGCGGCAGTTCGCCGCGGTCGGAGTCGGCGAACACGTCCGCGATCGCGGGCGCCGAGCCGGGCGCCATACGGGCGACGATCAGTGCGTGGTGCATCGTTTTCCTTTCTGGGACCGGGCCTTCCCCCGGCCCGTCAGGCCGGGGTGACCGGCGCGCCCCGGCCCTCGCGCGCGGCCAGGACGAGACGGTCCCGGATGAGGGCCATCTGGGTGCGGGAGTTGCGGTTGATGTTGTCCGTCATCCACGCGTCGTCGACGGGGGCGTCCGGCTTCATCGCGAAGTCCTGGACCCACCGCATCTGGACGCCGCCGGGCAGCTCCGTGTACTCCCAGGCGATGTTCATGTGCGCGAACGGGCCGGTCTCGACGCGGCGGGCGCGCACCTTCCGGTTCTCCCGGTCCATGGTGCGTTCCGACACCCAGCTCCAGACCTTCCCGTTCTCGTCGGGGTGCATGGTCAGGCGGAACTTGGTGGTGTCGCCCTTCCGTTCGAGGACCTCGACGGAGGCGTACTCGCTGAAGAGCCGCGGCCAGTTCTCGATGTCGTTGGTCATGTCCCAGACGAGATCGAGGGGGGCGGCGATGGTGATGCTGTTGTCGGTGTGTCCTGACACGTCAGACTCCTGCGAGGGCGTTGTTGACGAGGGCGATGAACTCGGCCGGGGTCTTGCAGCGTTCGGCGTCGGTGGGCAGCGCCACGCCGTGTCGGTTCTCCAGCTCGCCGACGATGCCGAGCAGGCCGAGCGAGTCGACGCCGAGGCCGCTGAAGGGGGTCTCGGGGGCCTCTTCGAGCTGGTTGGGGTCGACGCTCACGCCGGCCGACTGCTTCATCAGCGTGGCCAGGTCGCCGAAGGTGAGTTCGGTGGTGATCATCTTCGTTTCTCCTTCCTCGCCCGGAACTACCGGGCGAGTTCGCCAACGCGGCGCACGACGAGCGCCGCGTTGGATCCCATGAGTCCCCTGCTGAGGACGAGGGCCGTGCGCAGCTCGGCGGGCCGGGCTGCGGACATGACCACGTCGAGGTCGCAGTCGATGTCGAACACGTTGGGTGTGGGGGGCACCAGGCCGTGTTCCATGGCGAACACGGCGGCGGCGGTGTCCAGGACGGGTGCCCCGCAGTAGGCCCGGCCGTAGCCGGTCTTGGGCGCCGTCACGGGGACGCGCGTGGCGTGCGCGCCCAGGGCGTCCGCGATCGCCAGGGCCTCGGCGCGGTCCGCCTCCGGTACGCCGAGGGCGTCGGGGAAGACCACGTCGATCTCCTCGGGGGCGCAGCCGGCCTCGTCGAGGGCGACCCGGATGGCGCGGGCGAGTCCCTCCCGGGACTCCGCCCAGCGGGAGGCGCCGGTGAAGGTGGCGCCGTGGCCGGCGATCGTGGCCCGTACGGTCGCGCCCCGGTCGAGGGCGTGGGCCTCGTCCTCGACGACGAGCATGGCGCCGCCCTCGGCGGGGACGAAGCCGCAGGCCTTCGCCGTGAAGGGACGGTAGGCCCGGTCCGGGTCGTCGACGGTGCTGAGCTCGGGGTAGCCGAGCTGGCACACCATCGAGTACGGGGCGAGGGGCGCCTCGGCGGCTCCGACGACGACCGCGCCGGTCCCGCGCCGGACGGCGCGGGCGGCGTGGGCGAGGGAGTCGAGGCCGCCGGCCTCGTCGCTGGCGACCACCCCGCACGGGCCCTTGAAGCCGTGCCGGATGGAGATCTGGCCGGTGCTCGCGGCGTAGAACCAGGCGATGGACTGGTACGGGCCGACGAACTTGGAGCCCTGCCCCCAGAGCTTCTGCAGCTCGCGCTGGCCGAACTCGCCGCCGCCCGAGCCCGCGGCGGTGACGACGCCGACGGAGAAGGGCTCCTCGGGTCCTTCGTCGTGGTTGAGGCCGGCCTCGTCGAGGGCGAGCGAGGCCGCCGCCATGGCGTAGTGGGTGAACCGGTCGGTCTGGACGAGGAAGCGCTCGTCGATCAGGGCGGAGGCGTCGAAGCCCTCGACCTGGCCGGCGACCCTGAGGGGCAGGTGTTCACAGCCCTCGCGGGTGATCCGGTCGAGAACGACGAGGCCTTCCCGGACGGACTTCCAGTACGCGTCGGAGCGCAGTCCGTTGGGGGCGATCACACCGATGCCGGTGACGACCGCCCGCGGTGGCCGCTGTGTGCTCATCGTGTCCTCCCGCCCGGCCCGGTCAGGAGCACGGCGGACTGGAAGCCTCCGAAGCCGCTGCCGACGGAGAGCACGTTCCTCAGCTTCCGGGGGCGGGCGGTGCGCGGCACGTAGTCCAGGTCGCACTCGGGGTCGGGGATCTCGTAGTTGGCGGTCGGGGGCACCACCTGGTGCTGCAGGGCGAGCACGCAGGCGGCGACCTCTATCGCGCCGATCGCCCCGAGCGAGTGGCCCACCATGGATTTGATGGAGCTCATGGGCGTGTCGTACGCGTGGGAGCCCAGGGACCGCTTGACGGCGGCGGTCTCGTGCCGGTCGTTCTGGCGGGTGCCGGAGCCGTGCGCGTTGACGTAGTCGATCGACGTGGGGTCGATCCTGGCCTGGTCGAGCGCGGTGTCGATGGCCCGGGCCATTTCGAGTCCTTCGCCGGTCAGACCGGTCATGTGGTACGCGTTCCCGTAGGTGGCGTAGCCGCTGATCTCGCAGTAGATGTGCGCGTCCCTGGCCCTGGCGTGCTCGTACTCCTCCAGGACGAGGACGGCCGCGCCCTCTCCCATGACGAAGCCGTTGCGGCGGTTGTCGAAGGGCTTGGAGGCGTGCTCGGGGTCGTCGTTGTCGGGGGACGTGGCCTTGATGGCGTCGAAGCAGGCCATGGTGATCGGGGAGATCGGCGAGTCCGACGCCCCGGCTATGACGACGTCCGCCCGGCCCTCCTCGATGGTGTGGAAGGCGTAGCCGACGGCGTCGAGGCCGGAGGTGCAGCCGGTGGAGACGGTCTGCACCGGGCCGCGGGCCCCGAACTGCTCGGCGACCACCGCGGCGAGCGTGCTCGGCGAGAACGCCAGGTGCAGCTTGGGGTCGGCCGCGCGGTGGTCCACGTCCCAGCGCTGTCCGCGCTCGCTGACCAGGACGTAGTCGTGCTCCAGGCGGGTGGTGCCGCCGACGGCACTGCCGAGGCTGACGCCGACGCGCCAGGGGTCCTCGGTGACGGTGTCGAGTCCGGAGTCGCGTACGGCTTCTCCGGCGGCGACCGCGGCGAACTGGACGTACCTGTCCGTGTGTTGGATCAGGTCGGGGGGCAGACCGTGGGCGTACGGATCGAAGTCGCACTCGGCGGCGATGCGGGAGCGCAGGCCGGCGGGGTCGAACAGGGTGATGCCGCGGGTCGCCGTACGCCCCTGGGCGAGGAGGTCCCAGAACGCCGCCGTTCCGGCGCCGCCCGGGGCGACCACGCCGATGCCGGTGACGGCCACGCGCCGGGTCACTCGAGCGCCCCCTCGACGGCCTCCTCGGTGTCGACGTGGCCGAGGCTCGGGTGCGGGGCGAGCGGCCCCAGGTGGAAGACCATGCGGGCCTCCACGTCGCCGACGTTGCGGAAGCGGTGCCGGACGCCGATGGGGATCAGGAGGCCCTGGTCGGGCACGAGCGGGTGGGTCTCGCCGTCCAGGTCCACCTCGAACCGGCCCGAGACGACGTACACGAACTCCTCGGAGTACGGGTGGTAGTGCTCGGCGATGCGCTCGCCCGGCTGGGCGATGGCCATCCCCATGAAGCCGCTGGTCGATTTCACCGTGGCGGGCGTGAGCATGGCCCGCACGTCACCCCCGCGTCTGCGGTTGGGCTCCGTGTCGCTCAGGTTCACGATGAGCCGAGTCTGCTCGAGCATGGTTGATACCTCCGAGTGTTGCGGTGAGATGTGACGGACGGTCGGTGCCGGTGGCCCGGTGCACCGGGCTCTCGCGAGCGGGTCGGGCCGGTGGCCCCGGGGCCGTCCTCTCAGGAGTCGGCCGCGCGGCGATCGGTGACGGGCAGCATGTCGGCGTGCGACAGGAGCCGGTTGAGGTTGCGCTCGCTGTCCAGCGACCCCTCCACGCCGATCGCGGGCCCGTCGAGGAGACGCTCCAGCGCCTTCGCCTTCCCGGCGCCCTTGATGCCGAGGGCGGCGACGGGGTCGAGGTCGAGGTCGCCCTCGACGTCGACGAGCCGCACCACGACGTCGTCGCGCTGGAAGACGGTGCTGCCGTACACGGGGCTGCCGGGGTCGACGGCTGCGTCCGCGTCCTGCTCGGCGAGGAGCCGGGCCAGGTCCGAACCGCGGCCTTCCACGGCCGGGTAGTACAGGGCGTGGCGCCGCAGGTCGGCCGGTTCGGGCCGGGCGGAGACCACGTGGTGCACGGCGGGCAGGGCCGCCCGGGTGAAGAAGACACGGGCCGACTCGGGGTCGGTGAGGTCCCGGTCCTGCTCCAGGTAGGGGTTGATGGCCTCCTCGACGGCCCGCACCCCGGGCTGCCGGGCGACGTGCCGCAGCGCGGACAGGAGGTCGCCCTCCACCTCCACGGCCCGCACGACCCGGTTGCCGTGCATGAACAGGGAGGTGCGGCGCAGCCGGGTGTTCTCGTCGACCTGGGCAGCGGGCGACTCGTAGCCGGCCAGGAGCTCCGCGACCTTCGACTCCGAGCCGGGCTTGACGGTGAAGGTGAGCGCGTGGCGGGTCACTCCGTCGCCCACGCGGGCCGCCACCTGCTCGCCCGTGGCCGTCTCCGGCGTGAGGGGCCGCTGTGCGCCGGTCTCCCGGAGGATGCTGTAGCGCATGGACCGGGTGTCCCGGACGCAGCTGTGCATGGGCTTGACCATCTCGACGTGTTCCTCGCTGTTCACCCAGGCGAGGAAGGGCGGGGCGCTCTCCCATTCGCTGGTGATGAGCCACTGCGAGGGGTTCTCGATGGACTGGCAGAGCTGGTCGCTGATGTGTCCGGGGACGCCGGCCACCTGCTTGCGCATGACCTCGTACGCCTCGAGGAACTGCTGCTGGGCTCCGTCGTACAGGTCGAGCAGCAGGATCACCCGAAGCCTGGACCCGTCGAACACCGACTGCGATATGCGTGCCGTGGTCATACGGCGCACCTCTTCTCGTTCTGCGAGTGCGGGGAGGGACCGCCTGGCTCCGATGGCCGGGGTCGCATGTACCGAACGTTGGCTCGGGCGCTCGTTCTCCGCGAGCCCCACGGAGCGGATGAGTGAACCGTGCGTCATTCGGGTGCCCTCCGCGCAGGGTCCGGGGCTCGGGAGGGCAGGCATGTGCATCCCATCCCCGACCCGCGTCACCGGTGACGCTGGAGGCCATCGATGAACCGAAGCGAAGCGACCGGTGAGATCGGACACCGCACGCCCGTCCTCATCGTGGGCGGCTCCCTCGTGGGCCTGTCCACCTCGCTCTTCCTGGGACGTCTCGGCGTGCCGCACACGCTCGTCGAGCGCCATGCCGGCACCTCGATCCATCCCCGCGGCCGCGGGAACAACGTCCGGACCATGGAGGTCTTCCGCGGGGCCGGGGTCCGGGACCGGATCCACGAGGCCGCGAAGGTCCTGTCGGCGAACAACGGGATCCTCCAGGCGCCGACCCTGGTGGGCGACGCCGGCGAGTGGCTGTTCAAGGAGATCGACCCCGGTGGCGGCCTGGCGCGGTTCAGCCCCGCCGAATGGTGCCTGTGCAGCCAGAACGACCTGGAACCGGTGCTGCTGGAGCGGGCGCGGGAGCTGGGCGGGGATCTGCGGTACTCGACCGAGCTGATGTCGTTCGAGCAGGACGCCGAAGGGGTGACCGCGCGGGTCAAGAGCCGGGAGACCGGTGAGCACACCACCATCCGGGCGGACTACCTCGTCGCGGCGGACGGCCCCCGCAGCCCCGTCCGTGAGGAGCTCGGGATCGGGCAGACCGGCCCGGGCGACCTGTTCCACAACGTGAGCATCACGTTCGAGTCGCGTGATCTGGCGGCGGTCGTCGGCGACCGGCGCTTCATCGTCTGCTACCTCACGACCCCCGAGGGGGACGGCGCCCTCCTGCCGGTGGACAACGCCGAGCGGTGGGTGTTCCACGCCCCCTGGCACCCCGAACACGGGGAAACCCTGGAGGAGTTCACCGACGAGCGGTGCCGGGAGCACATCCGTCGCGCCGTGGGCGTGCCGGATCTGCACGTGGAGGTCACGGGCCGGGCCCCGTGGCACGCGGCCGAGCGGATCGCCGAACGGTACGCGGCCGGACGGGTGTTCCTCGCCGGCGACTCGGCCCACGAGATGCCGCCCACGGGGGCGTTCGGCTCCAACACCGGGATCCAGGACGCGCACAACCTCGCCTGGAAGCTCTCGGCGGTGCTGGGCGGCTGGGCCGGGCCCGATCTGCTCGCGTCCTACGACGCGGAGCGCCGGCCGGTCGCGGAGGCGACGAGCGCGCGTGCCTCCTCGCGTTCGGTCGAGCACAGCCACCCGGGGTACGCCCCCGGTCCCGGCGCGGGCGGGAAGCGGGGCGGGATCCTCAACGTCGCGCTGGGCTACCGCTATCCGCGCGGCGCGGTCCTGGGCGCGGACCCGGCGGTGCCGGTGGTGCCGGACGGGCTCCGTCTGACGGGTGAGCCCGGCACCCGCGCGCCGCACCTGTGGCTGAACCGGGCGGGTGAGCGGATCTCCACCCTGGATCTGTACGAGAGGACTCCGGTGCTGCTGACCTCGGCCGGGGCCGTCGGCGGCTGGCACACGGCGGCGGCGCACGTCGCCGAACGCCTCGCGGTGCCCCTCGCTTCGTACCGGATCGGCGACGGGCCGGACGCTGACCTCTCCCCCGCGGGCGGCGAGGACTGGGCGGAGGCCCATGGCGTCACGGCGAGCGGTGCGGTGCTGGTCCGCCCGGACGGTTTCGTCGCCTGGCGGTCCGAGGGGACGTCGGAGCATCCGGAAGCGGACCTGAGGGCCGCCCTCACGGCCGTACTCGGCCTCGCGTCCCGGCCCGACGCCCGCTGAGACGGACGGCGGGGCCCGCTGAGACGGACGGCGGGGCGGTCCGTCGCCCCCGGCGGCCGGACCGCCCCGCCGACCGGGGCCGGCCGGCCCACCCCTAGGGTTGCGGGGTGCTCCCGCGAACCCTCCTCACCGGCCCCTCGCTCGCCGACGCCGCCCTCCTCGGCCACGTGGAACAGGGCCGGGAGTGGCCGCTCCTCGTGTGGGCGCCGGGCCCGGGCGTCCGCATGGTGTCGAGCGCCGTCCTCGGCGGAGGCATCGGAGAGCGGCAGTGGGTCGTCAACGCGCAGGTACCGCCCGGCTACGCCCGCCTCGACCCGGTCGCCCACCTCCGTGAGCTGGCCTCCGGGGCGGGGCTGGCGGGCCCGGGCGTGGGGCTCATGACGGCCGCGTCGGTCGCCGACCGGCGGCACGCGGGAGACGGCGGCGCGCAGGCCGTCGTCACCGCCGGGATCGGTGTACGGGGCTGGGCCGCCGCTCCGGGAGCCGGTGACGTCGCGGCCCCGCGGCCCGGAACGATCAACATCATCGTGTCGCTGCCGGTCCCACTGACGGACGCGGCGCTCGTGAACGCGGTCGCCACCGCCACCGAGGCCAAGGTGCAGGCCCTCGTCGAACTGGGCGCCGACGCCTCCGGCACACCGACGGACGCGGTCTGCGTGGCCGCGCCCGTGCCGGGCGCGGGCAGCCCCGGCGAGTCGTTCGCCGGCCCGCGCTCCCTGTGGGGCGCGCGGCTCGCCCGCGCCGCGCACGCGGCCACCCGTGCCGCCTGCGCGCCGCTGCTCCCGCCCGCGGACGCTCGCGGCTGATCCCCGCCGGGCTCAGCCGTGCGACAGCAGTGCCGCGGTGAGTTCGGCCGCGCGCCGGTGCCAGAGGTCCGCGCCCCGGAGCATGGCGTGGCCGCCCGTCGGCATCGGGATGCCCGCCGCGTCGGCGCCCGCCTCCCTGGCCCGGCGGACGAACTCCCAGGACTGGCGGGCCGAGGTGACCCGGTCGGCCTCGTCGTGGAGGAGGTAGAGGCGCCGTCCGCCGAGGTGGTCCACGGGCTCGTCGGCGGGGCACCACGGCGCCAGGGCGACCACCCCGCGCACCGCGGGATCGCCCGCCGCACGGAGGGCGGCCCGGCCGCCCATGGAGTGGCCGAGGAGCACGACGGGCACGGCCCCGACCCGCTCCCGCAGCCGCGCGAGGGCGGTCTCGGCGTCCTGGGCGGCGTCCGCGCGGGCGCCGTTCCAGCCGCGGTGGCGGTAGCGCACCTCGGCCACCAGGACGCCCCGGCCCCGGACGGCCCGCGTCACCGCGCCGACGAAGGGGCGCATCCGCAGCGCCGGCAGGTTGAGGGCGGGCGGCGGCTCGGGCCCCTCGGCGCGGCCGCCGTGGAGGAGCAGCACGGCGGCGGTGGGCACGTCGGGCGCGCTGCGGACGAGGAGCGCGGTCGGATCGGCACGGCGGGCGGGGCACAGGGTCATCGCGCGGCCCTTCCGGTCGCGCGTCGGCCCGTCGGCCGGGGGACGTACCCGCTCGTGCGGGACGGATGACCGGGCCGCTGCGCCATGGGGCCTCCAGGGGTCGTGAGGGCGGGACACCGTGAGGGGCGAAGTCTGCCAGGCCTCGGTGTCCGTCAGGTACACCGCTCTCCCCCACGGGGTCCACCGGCCGCGGGCCCGCCGGAAGCGGGCGAGGCCGTCGGCGGGGTCCACCGGCGGTTCGGGGTGGTCGGGAGCGGCCCGGTCCGGGCCCCGCAGGCGCCGGGGTTCGTGGATCCGCTCGCACCCCGACCCGAACGCGCGCACCCGCACGGATGAGCGCCGCGGTTTCCCCGGCACCGCTTGCGTGGTCGCGGGTGCGGGGCGGCGGAGAGTGGTGCTCCACGCCGTCGTCCTGTTCGAGCAGGGAGCCTGATGGGCAGCCGCCTGATCCGTCGTTGCCGCGACACCTTCCTCGTCGTGGTGCTCGCCGCCGTGACCGCCGCCGCGCCCGGTGCGCCGGCCCGGTCGGGCAGCGCCTCCGCCGCCGCGCCCGCCTTCGACCCGGAGCCCGCCCGGGCGGCCCTGGAACGACTGCTGCCGGCCCGGGCCGCGCAGTTCACCCTGGTCCCCGTCGGGGAGACCGGCTCCGGGGACCACTTCTCGGTCTCCGGCGAGGCGGGCGCGATCCAGGTGCGGGGCACCTCGCCGGCCACGCTGCTCACCGGAGTGGGCTGGTATCTGGAGCGGGTCGCCGGTGTCGACATCGGCTGGCCGGGCGACAGCGTCGGCCGGCTGCCGGCCACGCTCCCCGCGGTCCCGGGCACGATCACCCGCTCGGCGACCGTGCCCCACCGCTACGCCCTGAACGACACCGACGAGGGGTACTCCGGCGCGTACCGTGACTTCGCCTCGTACCAGCGGGACATCGACCTGATGGCGCTGCACGGCGTGAACGAGGTCTTCGTGCCGACGGGGGCCGAGTACCCGTACTACCGGGCGCTCCAGGGGTTCGGCTACGGCGCGGAGGAACTGCGGGCCTGGATCCCCGGCCCCGCGCATCAGGCCTGGTGGCTGCTGCAGAACATGTCCGGTTTCGGGGGTCCGGTGTCCGAGCGGCTGATCGAGGCACGGGCGGCGCTCGGCGGCCGGATCACGGAACACCTGCGCTCCCTGGGGATGACCCCGGTGCTGCCGGGCTTCTTCGGTACGGTGCCGCCCGGGTTCGCCGACCGGAACCCGGGTGCGGTCACCGTCCCGCAGGGCAAGTGGGTCGGGTTCGCCCGGCCCGACTGGCTGGATCCGACGGGACCCGTCTTCGGTGACCTGGCCGCCGCCTACTACCGGGTGCAGCGGCAGCGGTTCGGTGACACCGACCTGTTCAAGATGGACCTGCTGCACGAGGGCGGCACCCCCGGAACGGTCGACGTCGCGCGGGCGGCAGAGGCCGTCCAGGAGGCCCTGGACACCGCGCACCCCCGCGCCACCTGGGTCATGCTCGGCTGGCAGAACAACCCGTCCGCGGCCCTCCTGAGCGGGGTGGACCGGAGCCGGGTGCTGATCGTCGACGGCCTCTCCGACCGGTACGAGGGGCTCGACCGCGAGACGCAGTGGGGCGGCACGCCCTACGCGTTCGGTTCGATCGCCAACTTCGGCGGCCACACCAGCATGGGCGCCAACACGGGCGTGTGGGTGGACCGGTTCCGCGCCTGGCTGGCCAAGTCCGACAGCGCGCTGAGCGGCATCGCCTACCTCCCCGAGGCCACCGGCGGGAACCCCGCGGCCTTCGACCTCTTCACCGAACTCGCCTGGGAGCCGGACCCGGTCGACCACCGCGCCTGGTTCGCCGCGTACGCGGCCCGGCGCTACGGCGGCGCCGACCCGCACGCGGCCGCCGCCTGGGAGCAGTTGCGCCTCGGCCCGTACAGCGGCACGTCCGGTACGTGGAGCGAGCCTCAGGACAGCCTCTTCACCGCCCGGCCGAGCCTGACGGCGGCCAGGGCGGCACGCTGGAGCCCGACCGCCATGCGGTACGAGGCCGCCACGGTGGAGCGTGCCCTGTCGGAACTGCTCCAGGTGGCGCCGGAGCTGCGGACCTCGGACGCGTACCGCTTCGACGTCGTCGACGTGGCACGCCAGGCCCTCACCAACCGGGGCCGGGCCCTGCTGCCGCGCGTCAAGGCCGCGTACGACGCGAAGGATCTGGAGGCCTTCCGGGCGCTGGTGCGCGAGTGGAACGCCGACGAGGAGCTCCTCGGCCGGCTCGTCGCCTCCGACCGGCGTTTCCTGCTCGGTCCATGGCTCGCCGACGCGCGTTCCTGGGGCGCCGACGCGGGCGAGGGCGACCGGCTCGAGTACGACGCCCGCTCGATCCTCACCACCTGGGCCGACCGGGGGCCGAGCGAGAGCGGCGGCCTGCGCGACTACGCCAACCGCGAGTGGGCCGGTCTCGTCCAGGACGTGTACGCGCCGCGCTGGGCCGCGTACTTCGCGAGCCTCGACACCGCGCTCGTCCGGGGCACGGCGCCGGTCGCGATCGACTGGTTCGCCCGGGACGACGCCTGGGCGCACGGCCGCCGGGCCTACCCGACGGCGCCGGAGGGCGACCCCGTCGCGCTGGCGGGCGAGGTGGCGGCGGCCCTGGCCCAGGCCTCCACGGCCGCGGAGATGACGAGCCCTGCCCCGGCCGCCGCCGCGCACCCCTGAGGCGTGTCCCGACGGTCAGCCGCGCGAGAACCAGTTCCTCCGCGGGGCGGGCCCGGCCTGCTTGTCCGGCCGGGCCGGATCGCCGGGGACGGCGAACGGGACGGGTGCCGCCGCGCCCGGCGGCTCCGGGGGCAGCGGCCGGGTCGGCGGCTGAAGACGCTTCAGCCGGGCCCGCCACGGGCCGTCCGCCATCTCGAACTGGACGACGAGCGGCCCCTCGGGCAGCGGTACGGTCTCGCGCCGCTTGCCGATCTCGTTCACCACGTTCTCGTACCGCGGCAGGGCCGTGTGGTCGTCGTGCTCCGCGAGTTCGTAGACGTGGACGATGAGGTTGTCGTCGCCTCGGTAGTGGACGGCCATGTCGGCCACGCCTCCCGTGTGCAGCAGCACCTCGGGACCGCGGTACTGCGCTTCCTCCTCCGTCAGGCGGGGGGCCGCCGCCAGCGGTGAGACCCGGACCTGCCAGGGACCATCGGCCTGCAGTTTCAGGCGCAGGGTGCCGTGGGCCGGGACGGTGGCGAGGACGCTGCCGTGGAAGTCCTCCTCGGTGCTGTTGACGAGGTTGTCCTCCTCCTTGTTGCGGCGGTTGAGCACCCAGAGTCCCGTGTACCCGTCGCCCCTGATGTCGAGCCGGACGACGACCGGCCCCGGTGGGAGGCCGCCCACGGTGATCACGTCGTTGTCCCGGCCCGTCTCCGTGTACGGCTCGAACACGGGCCCGTACGTCCACCAGCCGGCGGTGACGGGCGGGACCGGCGCCATGGGCGGGACCGCCCCGGGAGGGGTCGCGACCGGCGGGGCGACCGCGGCGGGGACCGCGAAGGGCGGGGCCGCCGGGGGTCCGACCACTGCGGGCACGGCGGGCACCACGGGCACGGCGGGCACCGCGGGCGGAGGAGCGAAAGCCGGCGCGGGAGCGGGAGCGGGAGCCGGCATGACGGGTGCCTGCGGCAGGGCAGGAGCCTGCGGCATGACGGCTGCCCGTGGGGCGGCCGGGGCCGTCGCCGCTGCGGGGTCGGCCACGTCCACACCGTGGTCCGTGGCCAGTCCGGCGAGTCCGTTCGCATAGCCCTGGCCCACGGCGCGGAACTTCCAGCCTCCCGCCCGCCGGTAGAGCTCGGCCAGCACCATCGCCGTCTCCCCGGCGGCGTCGGTGACGTCGTAGCGCACGACCGAGGTGCCGTCGGGTGCGTAGGCCTCGACCGACAGTCCGGCGGCGTCCCTCATCGCCCCGTGCTCCGTCGAACCGACCAGGAGCACACGGGCGATCCGCTCCTCCACGGCGGTGAGGCCGACCTCCACCCACGCCGTGCCGGCCTCCGGCCCCGGCGCCGCCTCCGTGAGCCGGACCGACCCGGAGGGATGCAGCGGGGCGCCGTGGAAGACGACGTCCGCGTCGCCCCCGACCCTTCCGGCCTCGGTCAGCAGCAGCGCCATGGCGTCCACGCCCCCGCGCACGGCGATCCTCAACGGCACCGACGGAACGAATCCGTTGCCGCCCTTGGTCATCTCCCCCACGACACACCGGCCTTCCCCACGGAATTCCCACCCGATTCCTTCACGAAGAAGATCTTGCAGGCGCCGGCCACCGGCGACAAGGTCCCGGCCCCGCGGGGCCTCCGGCGCCCCGGGACCGCCCGGAGCGGTCCGGCGTAGGCTTCCCGGACACGGACAGGGCAGCAGAGGGGGGCGCATGACGGTCGGTGCGGAGCAGAGGTGGGGGTCGGAGCTCGACTCGGTCGTGGTGTACGCGCAGGGCGCGCTCTGCCGGCGTCTGGCCCGGGGCCCGGTGCCGCCGGACGGCCGGGTGCGGGTGACGGGGCTGCCCCGCTCGCTCGACCCCGTTTCCCTGCGGGCGCGGGTCCTGGGCGACTCCGGGGCACGGGTCACCGAGGCGCGGGTGGAGGTCGAGGCGGAGCCCCGCGCCGACGCCGCCCCCGACGAGCTGCGGCGCGAGGTCGAGCGGCTGCGCGAGGCGTACGCGGCGGCGCGGGCGCGTCGCGACCGGCACCGGGCCCTGATCGAGGAGGTCGGCGGCCTGCGCCCGATCCCACCGGCCCGTAAGCGCGAGGACCCGCACCGCCGCACCCCGGTCGACGCGTGGCTGGGGCTCGCCGACTTCGTCGACGAGCGGCTGGCGGGCCTGCACGCCCGGCTGGCCGAGCTCGACGAGGCGATCCGGTGCGCCGAGCACGAGTTCGAGGTCGCCCACGACAGGCTCCACCGCGCCTCCACCGACGCGCCGCCGGCCCATGTGCGGACGACGGTCTGCGCCGTGCTGACCCTCGTCGGTGCCGAGGCGGAGGAGGTCGAGCTGGAGCTGGAGTACGGCGTGCCGGGTGCCGTCTGGGTGCCGACGTACCGCCTCGCCCACCGTCAGGGCGACGGCAGCGGCCGCCTCGTGTTGCGGGCCTCGGTGGCCCAGCGCACCGGCGAGGACTGGACCGGGGTGCGCCTCGCCCTGGCCACCGCCGATCTGCGGCGCCGCACCGACCTGCCGGCGCTCCGCTCGATCCGGATCGGGCGCCGTCAGGCCGTGCCCGCTCCGTCCGGCTGGCGCGAGCCCCCGGCGGGGCTCGCCGACCTGTTCACCGGGTACGAGGCGGCCGGCCCGGCGCCGGAGCCCTTCCTCGCCGGTTCCGCGGTCGGGGGCGGCGTGGCCGGCTCGGCACCGGTTCCGGTGGCGGCGCCCGCCCCCGTACCGGCCCCGGCACCGGCACCGGCACCGGCACCCATCGCGCCTCCGGCGTTCACCGGGCCGCCGCCGCAGCCGGGTGGCGCGTACGGCGCCGCTCCGGAGGCCCTCGGGGGCGGGGGGCCGGACGTCGCCAGGGCGGCGGCCCCTCGGCCGGGCGGCCGGCCGCGTGCCGGTGGCGGGGCCGGCTTCGCGGGCCGCCCGCCCCGGGCCCCCATGGCTCCGGGCGCTGCGGCACCGCCGCCTCCGCCGCCGCCGGCGGGTCCGCCGCAGCCCAGCGGTGCCGAACTCGACTACGCAGCCCTCGTGTTGTCCGGCCCCGAGGAGCCCGGCGCCCGCCGCGGCCGGCTGTTCCCCGGCTCCTCCTTCGACGCGGTGGCGGGGGAACACCGACGCCGCGCCGAGGCCGTGGCCGGGCTGCCATTGCCCCGGCACGCGGTGCGCCCCCGCACGTCGGCGGGTTCGTTCGACCACCGCTTCGACGCCGCGGCCCGTGCGGACGTGCCCTCGGACGGCACCTGGCACACCGTCACCGTCGGCGAGATCCCGGTCGTCGTACACACCGAGCACATCTGTGTGCCGTCCGTGGAGCAGACCGTGTACGCGACCCTCGCGGTCTCCAACACCACCCGTCAGGCGCTGCTCGCGGGCCCGGTGGAGGTCACCGTCGATGACGACTACCTGCTGACCGCCGCGCTGCCCACGCTCGCGCCCGGTGGCGTCCGCCGGCTGGGGCTCGGGCCCGCCGAGGGCGTCCGCGTCACGCGCCGCACGCATCTGAAGGAGTCCACGGCGGGTCTGCGCAACCACCTCACCGTGCTCGACCACCGCGTCCACGTGGAGCTGGCCAACCGCCTCGCGGGGCCGGTCACCGTCGAGGTCCACGAGCGGGTGCCGGTCTCCTCCGAGCCGGACGTCCGCATCGAGGAACGCGCGGACTGGACGGCACCCGAGGACGGTGCCGCGCCGGAGCAACACGCCCCGGGCACCCGCGTCTGGCGGGTGGAACTGCCCGCCGGCGGCACCGCCGCGCTCGACGGCGGCTTCGAGATCCGCATCCCGGCCGGCAAGGCCCTGGTCGACGGCAACCGCAGGAGCTGACACCCACATGATCACGGACCCGCAGCCGATCGCCCTTCCCGTCACCGCCGTGACCTGCCTGGAGGACCGCGCCCACGTCGAGCGCACCGCCGTGCTGGACCTGACGGCCGGCGTCCAGCGCCTGCGCCTCGGACCGGTCAGCGCGCTCGCCGTGGACCGCACCCTCCACGCCGAACTGACCTCCGAGCACCCCGCCACCGTGCTCGACGTACGGATCGTCCGCACGTGGACGCCGCGCGGACCGGTGCCGCCCGGCGACGACGACTCCGCCCTCCGTCACCGCGAGCACGCCCTCGAAGAGGAGCGGCTCGCCGTGGAGCGGCGCCGCGACCGGCTGCGCGGCCGCCTCGACCTGCTCGGCCGGCTCGCCGCCGACCTGCTGCGGGAGATGGGCGAGGGTGCCGGGTTCGGAGAGTCCGAACGTCCCCGCTGGAGCCGCGAGCTGGACCGCGTGGACGCCGAGCGCGAGACGTACGGCGAGGAACTCCGTACCGTGGAAGCCCGGCTGACGGCGCTCACCGCCGAGCTCAAGGAGATCCGGCGCGCCGTGGAGCTCGCCGAGGAGGAGCCCGCCGAGCTCGTCGCCCATGTCGAGCTGACGGTGGAGGCGGCGGCGGCCGGGCCCGTACGGCTGCGGCTGAGCCATCTGACCCCGTGCGCGCTGTGGAGGCCCGCCTACCGGGCCGTGTTCGACGGGAAGTCCCTGAGCCTGGAGACGGACGCCATGGTGTGGCAGCGCACCGGGGAGGACTGGTCGGACGTACGGCTGACGCTGTCGACCGCCCGGTCCGCGCTCGCCACCGAGCCGCCGCGGCTCGTCGAGGACCGGCTGACGCTCAAGGACCGCAGCGCGGCGGAGCGCCGCACGATCGACGTCGAACTGCGCGAGGAGGAGATCGCGACGCTGGGCCCGGCCCCGGTGCTCGGTCTGCCGGGCGTGGACGACGGGGGCGAGGCGCGGGTCCTGCACTCCCCCGCGCCGGTCTCCGTGCCCGGGGACGGCCGGGCCCACCGGGTGCCGGTCTCCTCGTTCACGACCGCCGCGAGCAGCGAGTACGCCTGCTCCCCCGAACTGTCCCCGCTGGTCACCCAGGTGGTGAGGTGCGACAACCTGTCCGGCCACGCCCTGCTCGCGGGGCCCGTGGACCTGGTCCGGGGCAGCGGGTTCACCGGCCGCGGCACGCTGGACTTCACGGCTCCCGGCGCCGCCGTCGAGCTCGCCTTCGGCAGCCGCGACGACCATCGGGTGGTCCGGCACACCGAGGAGTCCCGCGACACCACCGGCCTCACCCAGCGGACGGTGGTCACCCGCACGGTCCGGCTGCACCTGTCCCGCTTCTCTCCGCCCGGGGAGCAGGACGAGCGGGTGGTCGTGGTGCGGGAGCGGATCCCCGTCTCCGAGGTCTCGGCGGTGGAGGTGCGCCTGCGCGAGGGGGCCTGTTCCCCGGCGCCCGACGCCGTGGACGAGGAAGGCATCGTCCGCTGGGACGTCCCGCTGCCGCCGGGCGGCCGGCGCACGGTCACGCTGGTGTACGAGCTGTCGGCGACGGCCAAGGTCGCGGGGCTCTGAGCGGATGACCACCGGTGTCCACACCTCGGCGGCCCCGCCGGTCCGCCCCTCGGCCCGGCCGGGCGCGGCGCTGCTCCGCACCGCCGCGCTGACGCTGTACCTCTGGGCGTCGGCCGGCGCCGTCGCCGTCGTCTCGTCTCTCCTGCCGCGCGCGGACTGGGTCGCCATCGGTCTCGGCGTGGTGCTCTTCCTGTTGTTCGGGATCCTGCTGCATCTGGTGCACCGGGGCGTGTGGTCGGTGCTCCTGGCCGCCGTGCCGGCGCTGTTCGTGCTGGTCGGCGCCGTGCAGTACGCCCCCGAACTGGCGCTTGAGCGGTACGGCGTGCGGGAGAGCGTCGTCGTGACGGCCGACAGCGCCGCTCCCGCCGGCGGCAAGAACCACCGGCTCACCCTGCGTCGCGCCGACGGCCATGTGCTGGACGAGCGGCTGGTGTACCGCGGCGTCGACGCTCCGAGGGTCGGCGACCGGTTCGACGTCGTCCGCGACTCCCGGGGCGAGTTGCCGATGGAGCGGGCGGACGAGGTCGACGCGGCGGGCCGACGGGACGGACTCGTCGGCGGTTCGGCCGTGTTGACCGTCCTGGTGTTCCTGGCCGGGTGGCGCGGTCATGTCTCCCGCCGTCGTGACGGGGAGGGTTCTCCCGCCGCCCGGCCCTGAGACAACCCCCGGGGGTCCGGGCGCCGGGCACCCTAGCAGCCCGGCGCCCTCCGTATCCGGAACTCTCCCTACTCTCCACAACCGGGCGGTCGCGTACGGTAGTCATGGGGGCGGGAGGGAACACCTTGGTCTTCAGTCTGGGTCGCCGCCGCAAGGCCGCCACTGTCAGCGCTTGTCCGTTCACGTCCGCCCCCTCGTCCGGCGAGTGGCAGGACCGACCACGCAGGCCCGTCACGCGGGTGACGGACCGCCGGGAGGCGGAGAGCTTCGTCCGGCAGTTCCATCATGAGCAGCCCGATGCCGGGGACGTGGAGCGCAGGGTGCGCGCGGTGCTGGCCGAGATCGACCGGACCGGGACGTACGAGCACACCCCGGCCGAACTGTCCTTCGGCGCCCGTGTCGCCTGGCGCAACGCGGCCCGCTGCATCGGCAGGCTCTACTGGCGCAGCCTCGTGGTGCGCGACCTGCGGCAGGTCACGTCGGCCGACGACATCGCCGCCGCGTGCTTCGAGCACCTGCGGATCGCCGGGAACGGCGGGCGGATCCGACCCGTGATCTCGGTGTTCGCCCCCGACCGGCCGGAGCGTCCGGCGCCGCGGATCGTCAACGACCAGCTGGTGCGTTACGCGGGGCACAACACCCCCGAGGGCCGTCGGCTCGGCGACCCGCGCGCCGCCGAGCCGACGGCCCGCGCCCGCTCCCTGGGCTGGAAGCGCGACGAAGAGGCCTTCCAGGTCCTGCCGTTGATGGTCGAGGAGCGTCCGGGCGTGCGCCCCGAGTGGTACGAGCTGCCGGACGACTGCGTCATGGAGGTGCCGCTCCGGCACCCGGACCACGGGTGGTTCGCGGAGCTCGGACTGCGCTGGTACGCGGTGCCGGCGATCAGCGACATGACGCTGGAGATCGGCGGGGTGCGCTATCCGGCGGCGCCGTTCAACGGCTGGTACATGGGGACGGAGATAGGCGCCCGCAACCTCGCCGACGCCGAGCGCTACGACCTCCTCCCGGTCGTCGCCGACCGGCTGGGCCTCGACCGTTCCTCGGAACGCACGCTGTGGCGGGACCGGGCGCTCGTCGAGCTCAACGTGGCGGTGCTGCACTCCTTCCAGAAGGCCGGGGTGACGATGGCGGACCACCACACGGAGTCCGAGCGGTTCCTGCGGCACATCGCGCAGGAGAGCCGGCACGGCAGGCCGGTGCCGGCCGACTGGAGCTGGATCGTCCCGCCGGTGTCCGGCTCCACGACGCCGGTCTTCCACCGGTACTACGACCCGGTGGACACGTCCCTGCGCCCCGCCTTCCTCCCCCGGGAGCGGTGAGAGCCACTCCGCGCGAGGCGGCGGGGCGGCTCCGCGCGAGGCCCTGGGTGCGGCTCCGGGTCAGGCGGCGGGGCCGGGCGGCAGGTGGACCGTCATGATCAGGTGACAGGTCGTCTCGCCCGCGCCGCGGTAGGTGTGGGTGGCGTCGCCGTCGAAGGTGGCGGTCTGCCCGGCCTCGACGGAGTGTTCCGTGCCGTCGACGACCAGGGTCATCCGCCCGGCGGTGACGCTGACGGTCTCCACGACTCCCGCCTGGTGGGGGTGGCTGGGGTACTCCTCGCCCGGTTCGAGGGTCCAGCGCCAGACCTCGACGGGGGCCGGGCCGGAGGTCGTCAGCATGAGGCGGGCCTCGCTGCCCAGCCGGCCGGTCCAGAGCGGCGCGACGGCCTCGGCGGTCACGACGCGGACGCGGCCCTCGGCCGGGCCCTCCATCAGGGCGGAGACGGAGATGCCGAGGGTGTCGGCGAGGCGGACGAGGGTGGCGAAGTTCGGGTTCCCCTGGGCCTTCTCCAGGCCCACGAGGGCGCCCTTGCTGACCTGGGCGCGTCTGCCGAGTTCGTCCAGGGACAGGCCGGCCCGGTTGCGGGCCGTCCTCACGTTGCGGGCGAGGGTCCGCAGGGCTGCCTCTGTCTCGGCCATCCGATCACCGTTCGCATAGGTGGACCAGTGGAATGCACCGTCCGGTCGTTTGATTGACACAGCGCGGTCGTTCCGATGTACGGTTCAGTCGTTCCACTGAAATAGTAAGGGATGTACGAACCATGATCGCTCTGCTGCTGGCCCTGGGCAGCTCCCTCGCCTACGGATGCGCCGACTTCTTCGGCGGCCTCGGAGCCCGCAAGGCCCATGTGCTGCGGACCGTGATGATCGCGGCCCCGGCCTCGCTCGCCGTGGAGCTGCTGCTCTGGCCCTTCCTCGGCGCCTCGTTCGACGCCGACGTGCTGGTCTGGGGCGCCGCGTCCGGTGTCGCCTCCGCCGCGGCCTTCGCGCTGCTCTACCGGACCCTGGCGATCGGCCCGATGAACGTCCTCTCGCCGGTGACCGCGCTCGTGTCCGCCCTCCTGCCCGTCGGCGTGGGGCTGGTCCAGGGCGAGCACCTGGGCGTCACCGGCCTCGTGGGGCTGCCGCTCGCCCTGGCCGCGGTGGTCCTGGTCAGCGCCGGGCACGGCTCCGGTACGGCACGCCCGTCCCGTACCGCGCTGCTGCTCGCCCTGGGGGCGGGCGCCGCGATCGCCCTCCAGCTGATCTTCCTGCACCAGGCGCCCTCGGACAGCGGCGTGGCGCCGCTGATCGTGGGCCGGGCCGTCTCCTCGGCCGTGATCCTCGCCGCGGCGGCCGTGATGTACCGCAGGCTGGGCTCCGAACGGCCGGCGTACGCCATGTCGGCGGCCGCGGGCGTTCTCGACTCGGTGGCGAACCTGCTCTTCCTGCTCGCCGCCCGCAGTGGGGACCTCGCCGTCGTCGCCGTCATCACCGCCCTCTACCCGGTCGGCACGGTCCTGCTCGCCCGCACCGTCCTCGCCGAACGCATCCACCGCGGCCAGCTCGTCGGTCTGGGAACGGCGGCGGTGGCCGTCAGCCTCCTGGCCCTGACCTGACCGGCCCCGCCCGCCCTCTCGTCCGCCCACGCGAACGGAACTCGCCCGTGGTCACCCTCCACCTGGCCCCCGGCGTCGCGGAAAGGCGCCCTGCCGCGCATCAACCCGGCCGTCGACTCGTACAACCTCGTCTCCGTCCGCCACGGACTGCCCGCCGGCGCCTTCGACCTGGACCACGTCACCGGCGAGGTCGTCATCCGTCCCGCGGACGGCACCGAGGCGTTCCTGGCCCCGCACGCCGACGGGACGACCGTCCGCTGCCTCGACCCGTCGAGTGGTCGCGCCCGAGGCGAAGGGGGACGCTGTAACTGAGCGCGTCCGGGATCCCGGGCGCCCCGAACGGAGCGCCCGCCCGGTCGGGAAAGGCCGCGTCATGCGCATGCTGCTGAAGATCACGATGGACACCTCGGCCTCCAACGAGGCCATCAGACAGGGCAAGCTGCTGAACACCCTGGAGAGCACGCTCCGGGAACTCGACGCGGAAGCCGCCTACTTCACCGTCGAGGACGGCTGTCGGACCGGCTACATCTTCTTCGACCTGGCCGACCCGTCCCAGATGCCGAAGATCTCGGAGCCGTTCTTCATGGGCCTCGACGCCAGGATCCACTACTCCCCCGTCATGAACCCGGAGGAGCTCCGCAAGGGAATCTCGGCGATCACGCCCTCGTGAACCTCAGGCGGGCTTCGAACGGCCGACGTAGCGGATGACCTCGCAGTCGTCGAGGATCACCAGGCCCTCGCCGACCAGTTCGTCCAGCTGGGGCAGGAAGGCGCGGATCTTCTCCTCGGTGTCGACGACGACCACGGCCACGGGGAGGTCCTCGCTCAGCGACAGAAGACGCTGGGTGTGGATCAGCGACGAGGCCCCGAAGCCCTCGATGCCGCGGAACACGCTCGCCCCCGCGAGACCGGCCTCACGCGCCCGGCCGACGATCTGGGTGTACAGCGGCTTGTGGTGCCACAGATCGGTCTCCCCCACGAAGACCGTCACCCGCAGGGCCCTGCCCGTCAGCCTGGTCATCGACGCCTCCATGCCGTACGCGGCGCCCCGCGCCCGGCAGCGGGACGGGCCCGCACTTCGAGTCTACGGTCGTGCCTCCACGGGGGTCGCGCCGCGCGCGAAGGGGGCCGGCCGGGACGCCGGCCCCCTTCCGTGGGCGGAGCGGGTCAGCAGCCGCTCGTGAGCCAGCGGCAGGCGGTGATCAGAGCGGCGGCGTGCTCCTCGCCACGGGCGTCCTCGGTGCGGACCTCCTCCGGCAGGACCTGCAGGGCATCGATGTCGTACTCCGTCATGACGGTCTCCTTCTGGGATTCTTCGGATGTCTCGGTGGTACGCCGGCGGCCTGCGGCCGCCGGACACTCAGGGGTGGACCGGGCCGTCCTCCGGCAGCCAGGCACGCGGGCCTCCGCACCGGAGGCGCAGCAGCAGGGAGAGGCTGCCGGCGAGACCGGTGGCGTACTCGGCGAGGACGGTCCTTCGGTTCTCGTCGGGTACGAGGAGGCGGCCGTCGCGCAGTACGGCCTGTGCGGCCAGGTGCTCGACCAGGAGTTCGGCGGCGGCGCGGTGGCTCTCGTCGCCGGTCCGCTCGGCGGCGTCGAGGAGGAACTCGGCGTTCCCCGCGAGCCCGTGACAGGTGGCCGGCGAGTCGGTCACCCTGCCCACCCGTACGGCGCGGGCCGCACCGTCCACCAGGTCGCGTACGAGCGTGTCGGACGCGCCGGTCGCCGACCAGAGCCGGACCAGGAAGGTGCCGGCGCCGGAGGAGCCGCTGCACCAGTGGCGGGCGAGCTCCGGGGAGTCGGAGAGGTGGCGCGCCCGGTCCACGGGCCAGAGCACCCCCGCCGGTCCGCGGCGGGCGGCTGCCGCGAGGGTGGCCCCCGCCTCGGTGGCCGCGTCGAGGAACCTCTTGTCGCCGGTGGCCTCCGCCGCGAGCAGCAGGAAGGTGCCGACGCCGGCCACGCCGTGCGCGAAGCCGTAGTGCCAGGCACCGGCGAGCGCCGAGCCGAAGTCCTCCGGCACCGGCCAGAAGACCCCTTCGGGGGTGCACCGCGCCGCGTCGAGCAGTCCTTCCGCGGCCTCGGCGGCGCGGTCCAGGAACCGCGGGTCCCCGGTGGTGCGCCAGAAGTGCAGCTGCGTCAGACCGGAGCCGGCCACGCCGTGGCAGACGTCCGGGTTGGGGCCACGGACGGGCAGACCGAGGGCCAGGGCGAGGGCCCGGTCCGCGAGGGCGGTGTCGTCCAGGGCGCGGGCGGCGTCGAGCAGGGCCCAGGCCGTGCCCGAACGGCCGAAGTGCAGGCCCGGCGGGTCGCTCGGCAGCGTCTCCTGCCGCTCCGCGGTCCACCGGGCGGCGGAGCGGAGGCCTTCGGCGAGCGACTCGCGGGTCACGGGACCGGTTCCCGTGGCACCGAGCCCGATGTCCCCGTGGCCGAGGGCCCGGGCGAGCAGGGCGACGCCGCCGGCCGAGCCGTGCTGGACGGCCACCGGGTCGCAGGTCTCGCCGAACGCGTCCGAGGCCCACAGCCGTTCGGGATCGTGCGGACGCATCGTGGCCAGGAGGTGGGCGATGCCGTCGTGCAGAAGACGCGCGCGCGTGGCCGCCGCGTCCGCGTGCTCGTCCTTCCTCGGGGGCCGCCCGGCATCCGGAGCCCGGGCTCCGTCGAGGAACTCCCGTGCCCGGTCCAGGGTCCACCGGTCCTCGGGGGCGTCCCGCGTCAGCCCCAGGACCAGCGGCGTGAACCGCCGTACGCGTGCGTCGTCGCGGGCCAGGAGACGCACGAGGTCCGCCAGACGCCGCTCGTCCGGCCGGGCCGTGTCCCGCGGGAGGTCCTCCGCGAAGACCGGATCCGCTCCGGTCAGGGCGTGCAGGACGGTGACGCCGAGGGCGTACAGGTCGACGCCCGGCGGCAGGGCGGGGGCCACCTGGTCGACGGCGCGCAGCTCGGGGGCGGTGTAGCCGGGGGTGGCGCCGAGGACCCACCGCTCCCCCTCGACGGCCGCCATCTCCAGGTCGATCAGGACGAGCCGCCCGTCCGGGGTGACCATGACGTTGTTCGGGTTGAAGTCGTGCAGGGTGACGCCGAGTTCATGGGCGGTGGCGACGAGTTCGACGAGCTGCCGGACCAGGGAGTCGGCCGTACGGTCGTCGGGGCAGCCGCTGCCGTCCCGGGCGAGGCGCTCGGCGACGGTGCGTCGGAGCGTCGCCCCGGGGACCGATTCGGTGGCCAGGAACACGCTGCCCTGCTGTTCGAACACCTCGACGAGGCCCGGGACCCGGTCGGGACGCGCCCGGCCGAACCGTTCGAGCAGGGCGGCCTCGCGGCGCAACAGGTCCCGGACGTCGAGGCCTTCGAGACCGGCGCCCACGTGGGGCCGCGCCTGCTTGACGACGACCTGCGCGCCGGTGCGGGTGTCCTCGGCCCGGAAGACCCCGCCCTTGTTGGAGTGCTGGATCGCGCCCCGTACGAGGAAGCGGTCGCCGAGGAGGACGGGCCTGGCCGTGGCCGTGCTGCGGGCCGGTGCGGCGGGACGGTCGGGGAAGGGGTCGCCGGCCCAGGCCGGCGGGCTGAACCAGGCGTTGCGCTCGTCGGCGACCGGCCGGCCCTCGGGGTCGGTGAGGCGGGCCGCGAAGGAGCCGTCGGCCGTCAGTTCCCGGACGCCCTTGAACACGCCGTACCGGTAGAAGACCTGGCTTCCGGGCCGGTAGCGGCGGTCGGAGAGGACGGCGGGGCCCGGGAGTCCCTCGGTCGCCCGGTGGAGTTCCTCGGCGAGCCGCCGGAACTGCGCGTCGTCCGCCGGGTAGACGGTCAGGAACTTGCCGCCCCCGCCGCGCGCGAAGCGCCCGGAGACCAGCGCGGCGATCTTGGCCGGACTCCCGGCGAACTTGAAGGCCGCGCGGTGGGCCACGAGGACCTCGGCGGACCGGGCGAGGACCAGGGGCGCGGAGAGCGGGGTGGCGGGCACGTGGAGCTTCCAGCCCTGGGCCCGTCCCACGGCCCCGCCGGGCACGACGTGACACCAGAACGGGCCGGGTTCGACGCTCCACGGCTCCTGTGCGCTCCGGGCGATCGCGGCGCGCACGATGTCGGGCAACAAGGCCCGGTCCACGGCACTTTCGGCGCGCGAGCGCCGGGGGCCGGGGGCGGTCGGGGAAGGGTTCCCGGTGGGTGACGACATGCCTACTGCACCGGCCGCTCGTAGTCGTCGCCCCAGCTGGTGTCCAAGGGGGTCGCGGCGACCGTCCGCGTCGTCTCCGGTGCGCCGTCCTGGGTGGCGACGCTCGCTCCGCCGGCGAGCAGGACGGCGAGGAGAAGGAGGCAGCGGACGGCAACGGACATGGTGCGGCTCCTGGTTCGGGAGTGGAGAGGGCGGGCGGGAAGCTCCGTGTCTGGCGGGTTCACGCCGTATGTCGGCCTGATGGGGTTTCCCTCGGCCGGACACCCCCAGTTCATCCCGGCGAGCCCGCTTGGTCCAGGGCCATGACCTGGCAATACCCTGCATGGCACGGAAGTAGCAGGGCCGCATCACGGGGGAAATGCGTGACTACTGGGGTGGAAGCGGACGGAATACCTCGGCTGGACGCCGGGGCCGTCGCCGTCTTCGCGTACGCGCTGGAGCACGGCGGCCTCACGGCGCCGTCGCCGGACGGGCTTCCGGCCCTCGGGCTCGGCCGCGAGGAGGTCGAGGCGGCCTGCCGCACCCTGCGGCGTCTCCGGCTGCTCCGGCCGGCGCCGGGCCGGAGCGAGGAACTGATCCCGGTGAGCCCGGACGCCGCCGCGGCGGAAGTGGTCGGTCCCATGGAGGCGGAGCTCGCGCGGGCCGCCGCGCACGCCCAGTCCCTCCGCGACGATCTGCACTCCCTGATGCCCCGGTACCGTGCCGCCCGGCGCGAGCAGGGCCGCCGGGAGGGCTTCGACGTCCTGCCCGACATGGCGTCCGCCTCCGCGATGCTCACCGAGGAGTCGGCCCGCTGCCGGGAGGAGGTGTTCAGCATCCAGCCGGGCGGCGGCCGGGCGGCGCACCGCCTCGGGGACGCCGTCGAGCGGGACGTGGCGATGCTCCGCCGGGGGGTGCGGATGCGCACGCTGTACCAGCACTCGGCGCGGACCAGCCTCTCCACCCAGGGGTACGTGGAGCGGCTCACCGAGGCGGGTGCCGAGTACCGCACCGCGGCCGAACTGCCCGACCGGGCCGTGGTCTTCGACCGTTCGGTGGCCTTCCTGCCCCGGCGCGCGGACGGCGGTACGGGCGAGGGCGCGGTCCTCGTCCGGGACCCCGACGTGGTGGCGTACCTCTGCCGGGTGTTCGAGCAGCACTGGTCCGGGGCAGTCCCCTTCCGCGGCACCAGCGAGGCCGCGTACAAGGAGGTCGGTCCGAGTCTGCGGCGGGCGCTCGTGGGGCTGCTCGCGGAGGGCGCCAAGGACGAGGTGATCGCCCGTCGGATGGGGATGTCGCTGCGCACCTGCCGCCGTCACATCGCCGATCTCCTGGAGGAGTTGGGGGCGGAGAGCCGCTTCCAGGGCGGCGCGCTCGCGGAGCGCGCCGGGCTCACGGGAGCGGAGGTCACGACGGACTCCGCCGAGGGCGCCGGCCACCGGTAGGGTGCCCTCCGGCAAACAGTGTTCTGCGTGGGGAGACATGGGCTCATGGGCGGTCAGCAAGCGGACCGGGGCGGCTCCGGGGTGTTCCAGCCCCTGGCGACGGACGACCCGACGACGGTGGCCGGTTATCGGCTCGCGGCCCGGCTCGGCGCCGGCGGCATGGGCAAGGTGTATCTGTCGTACACGCCCGGCGGACGCCCGGTGGCCATCAAGCTGATCCGTCCCGAGTTCGGCGAGGACGCGGAGTTCCGCCGCCGGTTCGCCCAGGAGGTGCGCTCCGCGCAGCGCGTCCAGGGCCTGTTCACCGCCCCCGTCATCGACGCGGACCCCGACGGCGCTCAGCCGTGGCTGGCCACCGCGTACGTGCCGGGGCCCTCGCTCGCCGACGCGGTCGTGGCGCACGGTGCGCTGCCCGTGGAGACGGTGCTGCTGCTCGTCGCGGGCATGGCCGAGGCCCTGCACGTCATCCACGGGGCGGGCATCGTCCACCGCGACCTGAAGCCGTCCAATGTGCTGCTCGCCGCCGACGGGCCGCGCGTCATCGACTTCGGCATCGCCCACGCGGCCGACGCGACGTCCCTGACGGGCAGTGGAGTCACCATAGGGACGCCGTCGTTCATGGCGCCCGAGCAGGCGGCGGGGCGCAAGGTCACGGCCGCCACGGACGTGTTCGCGCTCGGCCAGGTCGCGGCGTACGCGGCGACCGGTGTCCCGGCCTTCGGCGAGGGGACCGGGCACGGGGTGCTCTACCGGATCGTGCACGAGGAGCCGGACCTGAGCGCCGTTCCGGAGCGGCTCACCGAGCTCGTCACGCGCTGCCTCGCGAAGGACCCCGAGGCCCGGCCGACGCTCTCCGAGATCATCCGGCTGTGCCAGGCGGCGAACGCGGCGACGGTGCTGCGGCGGCCCGAGGACTGGCTGCCGGCCGCGGTCTCCGCCGAGATCACGGCCCGGGCCGCGGCTCCCGCGCCACCGCAGACGCCCCCGCCGCCGACGGCCGCCCCGGCAGGGGCACCGGCGGCACCGGCCGGGTACTCGCCGACGGTGCCGTCCGCGCCGTCGACCCCGCCGCCCGGGTACGGCCCGCCGCCGAACACGGGCCCCGTCGCCCCCGCGGGCCCGGCCGCCACCCCGGCCGCGCCCCCGGCCGCGGCCGCTCCGGCGCCCGGCTACGCGTACGCGCCGACGCAGGGCCCGGGCACTTCCGGGTACGCCCCGACGCAGGGCCCGGGCACTTCCGGGTACGCCCCGACGCAGGGCCCGGGCGGTCCCGGGTACGCCCCGGCGCAGGCGCCGGGCGGGCCCACGTACCCGCAGCAGTCCTGGTCCGGCCCGTCGGCGCCGACCGGCCACCACCCCCAGCAGCCGCCCCAGCAGCAGCGGAAGGGCGGCGGGCGCGGTCTGGTCATCGCTGTCGCCGCCGTCCTCGCCTTCGCCGTCGCGGGCGGCGCGACCGCCTACGTCGTGCTGAAGGACAAGGACGACCAGGCGGCCTCGAACGCGGGCGGCAAGCCCAACGGGAAGGGTTCGGCGAGCACCCAGGGCAGCGGGGGCACGGGGAACGGGGGCGCCGGGACCGGGAGCTCCACCCCGAAGCCGTCGACGGCCCCGGCCGCGCAGGCCGCCACGTACAAGAACATCAACCTCACGGCCGGCTACCACCTGACCCTCGGGGACCAGGACGTACGCCCCCAGGACGGGGAGGACAACGGCTACGAGCTCTCCTACGACACCGGCGGCTACCTCGACGCCGAGAGCAGCGGCGGCAACCTGGTCCTGCTCGACCCCGGCCAGGTCGGTTCGCTCGAAGCGTGCCGCGCGGAGACCCGGTTCACCCAGAACATCTACGTGAACAAGCTGTCGCCGGGCCGCCAGGTCTGCGTCACCACGGGCACCGGCCACCTCGGTCTGGTCACCGTCAAGGCCTTCTCCCCGGAGGACTCGCCGAGCACCTACATGACCCTCGACCTGACGGTCTGGCGGAACGCCGCCCCGTCCACGTCGACGGGCTGATCGCCTCGTTGCCGCAGGCCGTCGGCGCCCATCGTGCGCCGACGGCCTGCGGGCCCGGCTCTACTTCAGGTGCCGGGCGAAGAACCGGGCCCCGTTCTCGAACTCGAACCGCGGGACGCCGGTGTGTCCGCCCATGTTGGCGTGCAGCGTCTTCTCCCGGGAGCCGAAGGCGTCGAACAGGTCGAGGGCCGCCTGCCGGTCGTTGTCTTCGTCGTCCCACTGCAGCAGGACGTGCAGCGGAATGGTGACCCGGCGGGCCTCTTCGAACATGACGGCGGGCACGAGGCTCCCGGCGAAGAAGCCGGCGGCCTTGATCCGCGGCTCGACCGCCGCGAGGCGCACGCCGATGGAGATCACTCCCCCCTCGTATCCGACCGGGCCGCCGATCTCGGGCAGTGCCAGGAGGGCGTCCAGGGCGGACCGCCATTCCGGGACCGACTTCTCGACGAGCGGGAGGACGAGGGCGTCGATGATGTCGTCGCCGACCGGCTCGCCCGCCTCCATCGCCCTGCGCAGGTCGGCGCGGGCCTGCTCGGCGGCGTCCCACCGGGGCCGTTCGCCGCTGCCGGGGAGCTCGATGGTGGCCGAGGCGAAGCCGTACTCCTCCGCGTAGTACCGGGCGCGCCCGGCCAGGCGGGGGTGGATCCTGCGCAGTCCGAGGGGCGGGGGGCAGATCAGGATGAGGGGAGCCGGCTCGGACACGGCTGCGGGCGTCCACAGGATGCCGGGGACGTCGCCGAGGGTGAATGCGCGCTCGAGGACGCCGCCGTCGAGGTGCTGTTCGGAAGTGAAGTGCACGGTCGTGCCTTTCGGGAGAGCTCTGAGAACGGCGCTCCCGGACGACCTATCGCCCGACCGTGACCCCGGAGGGGAGCACCCATGTCATGACTGCGTTCACGGGTACCACCTCCTTGTTCTCTCGCACGGCCTCCGGAAACGTAGCAGGGGTCGTCCCGGTCCGCCAAAGGGTTTTGTCCCGAGCCCTTCGTGCCGTGGGGCGCTATGCTCCGCTCATGCATCTGTCGTCGTGCCTCAGCTGGTGGCGCTCCTCCTAGGAGCGGCCACTACTCGCGCACGACCGGGCCGTTCGGACGAACGGCCCTTTTGCGTTCCCTGGCTCATGGGTCCTGTCGTCCCGACGGCACCACCGACCCACACCAGGAGAACCCCATGACGACCTTCGCCTCCGCCGCCCCGTCCACCGACGCTCTCGGGACGACCGCCGCCCGGGCACGCAGTGCGGTCCTGGAGGAACAGATCCTCGAGGAGCCGGGGCGCTTCCGCGTGCTGACCGGGGACCGTCCCACCGGCCGGCTGCACCTGGGGCACTACTTCGGCACCCTGCACAACCGGGTGCGGCTCCAGGACCTCGGGGTGGAGCTGTTCGTGATCATCGCGGACTACCAGGTCCTGACGGACCGCGACGTCGCGGACCGTCTCACCGAGCACGTCGACGATCTGGTCCTCGACCACCTCGCCATCGGGGTCGACCCCGAGCGCAGCACGATCTTCACCCACAGCGCCGTGCCGGCCCTGAACCAGCTGCTGCTGCCCTTCCTCAGCCTCGTGTCGGTGGCCGAGCTGAGCCGCAATCCCACCGTCAAGGACGAGATCGCCCACTCCCGGCAGTCCGCCGTCAGCGGTCTGATGTTCACCTATCCCGTCCACCAGGCCGCCGACATCCTCTTCTGCAAGGCGAATCTCGTCCCCGTCGGCCAGGACCAGCTGCCGCACCTGGAGATCACCCGGACCGTCGCCCGCCGGTTCAACGACCGCTACGGCGACGGCGCCGCCGTCTTCCCCGAGCCCGACGCCCTGCTCTCCGAGGCACCGCTGCTGCTCGGCACGGACGGCACCAAGATGAGCAAGAGCCGGGGCAACGCCGTCAGCCTGGCCGCCGACGCCGACGAGACCGCCCGGCTGATCAAGGGCGCCAGGACCGACTCCGAGCGTCACATCGCCTACGACCCGGTCGGCCGCCCCGGGGTGTCCTCGCTCCTGCTGCTCGCCGCCCTCTGTCAGGGTCGCACTCCCGAGGAGGTCGCCGCCGACATCGGCTCCGCGGGGGCCGCCGCGCTGAAGCGGACGGTGACGGAGTCGGTCAACGAGTACCTGGCGCCGATCCGGGCCCGCCGTGCCGCGTACGCCGGCGACCGCGCGTACCTCCGCGGGATCCTGCGCGAGGGGAACGAGCGGGCCCGGGCCCTGGCGGAGGAGACGCTGGCGGAGGTGCGCACGGCGATGCGGAATCACTACTGACGTATGTTTCCGGCATGAGACCGACGGTGGGGGAATGACGGCATGGGAATGACGGAGGGGACTGTGGACGCCATCGACCGGGCACTGCTCGCCGAACTCCAGCGGGACGCCACACAGGCGTACACGGTGCTGGGCAAGGCGGTGGGCCTGTCGGCGGGTGCGGCGCACGAGCGGGTGCGGAAGCTGCGGGAGCGCGGCGTCATCCGCCGCACCACGGTGGATGTCGATCCCTCGGCGCTCGGACAGGACGTGCTCGCGTTCGTCATGGTCGACTCGTCCGCCTGGATCGGGGATTCGGCGGCGGAGTTCGCCGCGATCCCCGAGATCCAGGAGGCGCACGTCATCGCCGGCAGCGCCTCGGTCCTGGTGAAGGTGCGCACCGCGACCACGGTCCAACTCCAGGACGTGCTGCGCCGGTTGTACGCGATCGAGGGAGTGAGCGGCACGCAGGCGACGGTGTCCCTGGAGACCTTCTTCGAGCGTCCGGTCTCCACGGACTGATGTCCCGTCCGTCCCGCGTCAGCCGTGCGCGCCGCTCTCCAGGATGCCCTTGAGGGTCATTTCGTCTCTCGGCATCTCCTTCCGTACGGCCGGGCGGACGACCAGCGGGACGAGGGCCTTGCCGATGCCGTGCCCCTCGAAGTCGAGGGAGAGCGTCAGGCGGGAGCGCTCGCCGTCGTCCAGCGGCTCGATGGTGCCCTGTACGTCACCGCGTACCGGGCCGTCGATGCCGTGCACATGCCAGTGCCTCGGCGGCTCCAGCTCGATGACCTGCATGGTCGCGGTGAATTCCCGCTTGCCGAGCCGCCGCGTGACGGCGACCTTGGAGCCGACCGCGAAGGGCGCGTCGCCGAGCTTGCGGACCGAGACCGCACTCTCCTGCCACTCGGGCAGATGCGTCGGATCGGTCACGTAGGAGAAGACCTCGGCGGGCTTGCGGGCGATGTCGATGGTTTCCGTGATGGCAGGCATGTCGCCTTCTTCGTTCGACGGGAGACCCCGCCGGAAGCCGCTCCGCCGGCGCGGGCTCATTGTCGCTTCGTACAAATACTCCCACTCCGGGCGACGCCCCGCCAGCCTCCACCCGACAGCGCGCACGGTCGTGCACCCGCTTGCCGGTCCTCAGGTTGAGGCTAATGTCGATATATAGGCCATATGTACATCCTCGTTCCCGCGCTCACGAGGTGAGGGACAGGGGGCGTACGGAAGGAGCCTCCGATGACCCGTACATTGCGGAGCGCGATAGCCCTGGCCGGAGCCGCGGCCCTCTCCCTGGGAGTGGTGGCGACCAGCGCGACGGCCCTGGGCGCGGGGAGCGAGAAGCAGGAGAACGTCCGGATCGGTCTCCTGCTGCCGGAGAGCAAGACCACGCGGTACGAGAAGTTCGACCGGCCCTACATCGAGCAGAAGATCAAGGAACTGGCCCCCGACGCCCAGATCGACTACTACAACGCCGCGGAGAGCGCGACCACCCAGCAACAGCAGGTCAACACCGCGCTCGCCAAGGGCGACAAGGTGCTCATCCTGGACGCCGTGGACGCCAAGTCCATCCAGTCCTCCGTGCAGAAGGCCCACGACGCGGGCGTCAAGGTCGTCGCGTACGACCGCCTCGCACAGGGACCCGTCGACGCCTATGTCTCGTACGACAACCACAAGGTGGGCGAGCTGCAGGGCAAGGCGCTCCTCGCCGCGCTCGGCGACAAGGCCAAGAGCGGCGTGATCGTGATGCACAACGGGTCTCCGACGGACCCGAACGCGGGCGAGTTCAAGGCCGGCGCCCACTCCGTCCTCGACGGCAAGGTGACGATCGGCAAGGAGTACGACACTCCCAACTGGGACCCGAACAACGCCAACCAGCAGATGTCCGGCGCCATCAGCGCCCTCGGCAAGGACAAGATCGTCGGTGTCTACTCGGCCAACGACGGACTGGCGGCCGGTATCGCCACCGCCCTCAAGGCGGCCGGCATGAACGTGCCGCTGAGCGGTCAGGACGCCCAACTCGACGCGATCCAGCGGATCCTGGTGGGCACTCAGACCTTCACGATCGAGAAGCCCTACAAGCCCGAGGCCGACATCGCCGCCACGATGGCCGTCAACCTGGCCGAGGGCAAGAAGCTGTCGTCCGACCTGGTGCCCACCACCGTCACCAGCGGCAGTGACCACAAGGTCGCGGCACAGCTGCTCAACCCGGTCGTGGTCAACAAGGACAACATCAAGGACACCGTCGTCAAGGACGGGCTCTACACGGTCCAGGAGATCTGCACCCCGACCTATGCGGCGGCCTGCAAGGACGCCGGTCTCGAATAACCGGTCCCGAACAGCCGGTCCCGAACAACCCGTCCCGAACAACCGGTCCGGGTAAGCCGCGGAGCGGTTCGCGCGAGCGGAGGAGGCGGTTCCCTTGCCGGAGCCACCCGTGCTCACCCTGCGGGGGATCTCCAAACGGTTCGGCGCCGTCCAGGCGTTGAAGGACTTCGATCTCGAGGTCCACGCCGGCGAGGTCGTCGCCCTGGTCGGTGACAACGGCGCCGGCAAGTCCACCGCCGTCAAGTCGATCGCCGGCGTGAACCCGCCCGACGAGGGCGTCATCGAATGGCAGGGCCGGGCGGTCTCCATCAACCGGCCCCACGACGCCCAGAACCTCGGCATCGCCACCGTCTACCAGGACCTCGCCCTGTGCGACAACCTCGACGTGGTCGGCAATCTCTTCCTCGGCCGCGAACTGCGCCGCTTCGGCGTCCTGGACGAGGTCCGGATGGAACAGCGCTCGCGCGAACTGCTCAACACCCTCTCCATCCGGATCCCCAGTGTCCGGATCCCGGTCGCCTCCCTCTCCGGCGGCCAGCGCCAGACCGTCGCCATCGCCCGCTCCCTGATCGGCGACCCGAAGGTCGTCATCCTGGACGAGCCCACCGCCGCGCTCGGCGTGGAGCAGACCGCCGAGGTCCTCGACCTGGTCGAGCGGCTCCGGGACCACGGGCTCGGCACCATCCTGATCAGCCACAACATGGTGGACGTGATGGCGGTCGCCGACCGCATCGCCGTCATGCGCCTCGGCCGGAACAACGGCTTCTTCGACAAGCGCTCCACGACCACCGAGGAGATCATCTCCGCGATCACCGGGGCCACCGACAGCGCCGTCACCCGCCGCCAGGCCCGCAAGCGGGAGGAGGAGCGATGAGACGGGACCGATCCGCCGGCGACTCCGCCGCCCAGGAACCTGCGCCCGAGGCCATGCCGGCGGTCGACACCCGGCTGCTCGTCCGCGAGGAGGGCCTCCGGGGATACCTCGGGGAGTTCCGCCGCAAGTTGCGCAGCGGAGAGCTGGGGTCGCTGCCCGTGGTCGTCGCCGTGATCATCATCTGGACGGTCTTCGGCCTCCTGGACAGCACGTTCCTCTCGGCCCAGAACCTCTCCGACCTCAGTCAGCAGATCGTCGGCACCGGCATGATCGCCGTCGGTGTCGTCTTCGTCCTGCTGCTCGGCGAGATCGACCTGTCCGTCGGCTCCGTCAGCGGCCTGTGCGCCGCCATCTTCGCCGTGCTCAACGTCCTGAACGGCATGAACGAGTGGCTGGCGCTCCTCATCGCCCTCGTGGGCGGAGCCGCCGTCGGGCTCATCCAAGGCTTCTTCTTCGCGAAGGTAGGGGTGCCGGCGTTCGTGGTCACCCTGGCGGGCAACCTCTTCTGGAACGGCCTGATGCTCCAGATCCTGGGCACCAGCGGCACGGTCAACATCCCGAGCGAGAGCATCGTCTCCGAGCTCTACACGACGATCTTCCACAGCCCCGCGACGGCCTATGTGGCCGCGGCCGTGGGGGTCGGACTCTTCCTCGCGTCCTCGCTCCTCGACGCCAGACGCCGCCAGGCCGCCCGGGTGCCGTTCCGCCCGGTCGCCGAGATCGTGCTCCGTACGGTCGTCATCGCCGCGATCGCGTTCGTCTCGGCGTACATCCTCAACCAGTACCAGGGGCTTCCGCTCGCGCTCCTCATCTTCCTGATCCTGCTGGTGGTCCTGGACTTCGTGCTGCGCCGTACGACGTACGGGCGGCGGATCTTCGCCGTCGGCGGCAACATCGAGGGCGCCCGGAGGGCCGGCATCAGCGTGCCGTTCGTCCGGATGAGCGTCTTCTCGATCTCCGGGCTCATGGCGGCGGTCGGCGGCATCTTCCTGGCCGGGCAGATCCAGTCCGCGAGCCAGACCTCCGGCGGCGGCAACCTGCTGATGAACGTCATCGCCGCGGCCGTCATCGGCGGTACGAGCCTGTTCGGCGGACGGGGTTCCGTCTGGTCCGCCCTCCTCGGCTCGCTGGTGATCGGCTCCATCCAGTCGGGCATGAACATCATGGGCGTCAGCAACGCCGTCCAGTTCATGATCACCGGATCGGTCCTGCTGGCCGCCGTGGTCGTCGACTCGCTGTCGCGCCGGAGCCAGAAGGCCGCGGGCCGCGCCTGATCCACGGGCTCCGGAAGGGAGGCCTCCATGGAGGCGGACGGCCCGAAGCCTCGGGAGGGGCTGCGACACGGCCGCGACGAGACCGAGGAACAACGGGCCGACCGGCGCTGGACGGATCTCATGCAGGAGATCCGGGTGGCGCAGACCGGTGTGCAGATCCTCCTCGGCTTCCTGCTCACCGTGGTCTTCACGCCGATCTTCCAGGGGCTGGAGCGGACCGACAAGACGATCTACGTCATCACCATCGTCCTGGGATCGCTGGCCACCAGCGCGCTCATCGGCCCCGTCGCCTTCCACCGGGTCGTGTCGGGGCGCCGGATGAAGCCGCGGGCGGTCACCTGGGCCGCCCGCCTGACCTTCGCCGGTCTCGTCCTTCTCCTGGCGACCCTGACGTCGGCCCTCCTGCTCGTGCTGCGGGTGGCCACGCGGAACACGTACGTGCCCTGGCTGGTCGCCGCCGTCTTCGCGTGGTACCTGCTGTGCTGGTTCGCGCTGCCCCTGTGGGTGCGCTTCCGCCACACCAGTGGCGACGAGTGACGCCGGGGCCGTCGGGTACCGCGTTTGCGCCCTGCTCAGAACACCGCGGATTCGACGAAGAGTTCGTTCACCCAGTGGGCGCTCGCCTCGGCGCACCCCTCGTCCGGCGTTCCGGGGAAGAGACGGAACCAGGAGACCGCCCGGCCGAGCGCGGCGAGCCGGCCGGCGAGTGCCGCGGCGCGGCGCAGCTCCGGGAGGGAGTACCCCAGGTCGGTCCAGGGTTCCAGATAGGCGTCGCGCAGCCGGTGCACATGCTCGGGGCCGTGGCGCTCGCGGACGGCGCGGGCGGGGACGAGCAGGCTCGCGAAGGGGTGGGCGACATTGGCGTCCCCCCAGTCGAAGAAGGTGAAGCGGCCCGCGGCGGGGGCGAGGAGCTGGGCGTCGTGCAGGTCGCAGTGGTCGAGCGAGTCCGGGATCCCGTACGCGTCGAGCTCGGCGCACCAGTCGACGAGCCGGGGACGCTTGGCACGGAGGGCGCCGCGGGCGTCCGGGGTCAGGGTGGCGTTACCCTCGACGAGGCCGTCGAAGATGTCCGGCAGCTGACCGGTGCGGCCGCCCGGCACGCCGAGGGCGGTCATCCGGTCGGTGTACGGGGTCAGGGCACGCTGCATCCGCGCGTACTGGCCGAGCGCCTCGGCCCAGGAGTCCGGCCCGGCGTCGCCGGCGTCGAGGACGTGCCGGAAGAGGGGCCCGCCGTCGGGGAGGAGCGACCAGCCGCGGGCGGCGTCGACCGCGAGCGGTGTCACGACGTGCTCGGGCACCCAGTCGGCGAGCGCACCGCCGAGGCCGGCCTCGAAGGCCGCGTCGGGGGCGCTGGCCTTGAACCACACGGCCTCGCGCTCTCCGGTTCCGGTCCGGAAGCGCACGAGGATCGACCAGGGCCGGACCCTGACCTCACGGGGCCCGGTCTCCTCCAGTCCGTGCCGGGCGAGCTCGCGCTCGGACCAGCCGAGGGCGTCGGCCCGCCAGGCCTCTTCCTCCCAGGGGGTAACCGCGTCCGCGAACTGCCCGCGGTCGACCGTCATGGATGTCGCTCGTCGCATGGGGCGATTCCACCACCGGGGCGGGGGCGGCGCACGCGAATATCCGAGGCGGTGGACAGGGAGAGGACGGGCAGCTCAAGGAACATTCGTATACCAAAAAAGGGAGCAAGGCGAGCGTGGAGCCCGAGATCATCCAGCCATCACCACCTTTCGGATCTTCACCCTTGTCCGGGCCTCGCTATTTGGTATACAAAACTCGGAGTCGTCGGCCCACTCCCCCAGGAGCTTCCATGTGCCTCGAATCCACCCCGCCGCCCTCCCGCTCGCTGACCCGCCGCGGCGTCCTCGCCGGGGCGGCCGCGCTCGCCGGCACCGTGGCCGCGTCGGGCACGGCGGCGGCCTCGGTGTCCTCGACGGGTACCGCCCGGGGCGACGGGACTCCGCGCGGAGGCGACCTGGTGATCCGGGGCGGCACCCTCCTCGACCCCGCCACCGGCGAGGTCACGGAGAACGCCGTCGTCGTGATCGAAGGGGGAACCGTGCGCGCGGCGGGCCGCGAGGGCTCCGTCACCGTGCCGCAGGGCACCGCGACCCTGGACGCGGAGGGCCACTGGGTGCTGCCCGGTCTGGTGGACGCGCACATCCACCTCAGCACCGCCGCCGAGGCACGCGACGCCGTCCGCAAGGGCGCCACCAGCGCACGCAGCGGATCGACCACCTTCTACCAGGACATCGCCGTCCGCGAACTCGCCCGGCACAGCCCGGACCTCGCACCCCGACTGACGGCCGCCGGCGTCTTCGTCACCCCGGACCTCGGCGACACCGTCCTCGCCGACCCCGATCTCACCCCGCTCGCGCGCCTCACCGACGGCGTGCGCTCCGCCGAGGCGCTGCGGCGCGTCGTCGAGGTGAACCTCGATCGCGGTGCGGACGTCATCAAGACCCGCGTCAACGAGCGCGCCGGGCTGCCGGAACAGGACCCGCTGGCCCAGGTGTACTCGTACGAGCAGCTCGCCGAGATCGTCGCCGCCGCCCGGCGGCGCGGCAAGGGCGTCCTGTGCCACAGCTACAGCGAGCGGGGCTGCCACGACGCCGTCACGGCCGGCGTCCGCTCGCTGGAGCACGGCGCGTTCGTCGGCGAGCGCACGCTGGCCGAGATGCGCCGCAGGGGTACGTACTTCACCCCGACCCTCACGGCCATCGCGGGCCTGGCCGAGTCCACGAACCCGGTCCTCGCCGAACGCGGCCGCACCTACCTCCCGGTCCTGCAGCGGGCCGTCCTCGCCGCGCACGAACGCGGAGTCCCGCTCGCCGCGGGCACCGACTCGTCCGGCGGCACCGTACGGCCGATCGGCCGCGAGGTGGAGCTGATGCGCGCGGCCGGCCTGCCGGCGCTCGACGCGATCCGCACCGCGACCACCGGCGCGGCGCGCCTCCTCGGCGTGGAACGCACGGTGGGCCGCCTCGCCCGGGGCTTCGCGGGCGACGCGATCCTGGTGTCCGGCGACCCCCTGGCCGACGTGACGCTCCTGAAGCAGCCGACCCGCGTGGTACGAGCGGGCCTCACGCTCTGACCACGCCACGGCGCCCCCCATGGCTGGCGCCGACCCGGTGCGGCCGGGCCCACCCGCGACGGCGCCCCGCCAACCCCACCGCCCCGTGCGACCCCACCACCCCGCACGACCCCACCCACCCGCGGGGCCCCACCATCCCGTGCGACCCCACCCACCCGCGCGGCCCCACCATCCCGTGCGACCCCACCCACCCGCGCGACCCCACCCACCCAAGGAGCCCCCATGCACGCCCTCTCCCGCCGCACCATGCTCGCCGGCGCCGCGGCGCTCGCCGGTGCCACGGCCACGGCGGCCGCCACCGCCGCCCCGGCCCAGGCGGCGACCGCCGCCCGCGCCGGGGACCGATCCAGGACCGTGGTGTTCCGCAACGTGCGCCCGTTCGGTGCCGCGAAGCCCACGGATCTCGTGGTCGTCGACGGCCGGATCTCGGACGGCCCCGCGCCGCACGGCGCGAAGGTCGTCGACGGCGGCGGCCGCATCGCGCTCCCGTCCCTGGTCGACGCGCACATCCACCCCGACAAGACGACTTGGGGCGGCTCCTGGGTGAGCCGGCGCCCGGCTTCCGCCATCGCCGACTACGTCGCGCAGGACGTGGAACTGTTCCGCGTCCAGCGCCGCCCCGTCGCCGAGCGCGCCCACGGCCTGATGAGCCACGCCGTCGCCCGCGGCACCCGCGGCATGCGCGCCCACGCCGACGTGGCCCCGGCCTACGGCCTGGCCGGGGTCGAGGGCCTCGCGGAGGCCCGTGAGCGGCTGCGCCACGCCCTCGACGTCCAGATCGTGGCCTTCCCGCAGCACGGCGTCATCCGCACCCCCGGCACGGCGGCCCTCCTGGAGCAGGCGGCGCGCGAGGGCGTGATCGACATGATCGGCGGCATCGACCCGATCGGCTTCGACCAGGCCCTCGACGAGCAGCTCGACGTCGTGTTCGGCATCGCGGACCGGCACGGCGTCGGCGTGGACATCCACCTCCACGACCGCGGCGAGAAGGGCATGCGGGCGATGCGCGGCATCGTCGAGCGCACCCGCGCGCTCTCCCTCGCCGGCAAGGTCACCGTCAGCCACGTCTTCTGTCTGCCAGGTCTGACGGACAGTGAACTCGGTGCGATCGCCACCGACCTGGGTGAGCAGGACATCGCGCTCACGACGGTCGCGCCCTCCGACTCCCTCGTCCTGCCGATCGCCCGGCTGCGCGAGCACGGTGTACGGGTCGGGCTCGGCTCCGACGGCGTGCGCGACTCCTGGAGCCCGTTCGGCGACGCGGACATGATGCACCGCGCGCACATCCTCGGGTGGGTGACCGACGTACGCCTCGACGACGAGCTCGACGAGTGCTACCGGGTCGCGACCCACGGCGGCGCGGACGTCATGGGTCTCGCCCACGCCGACTTCCGGCCCGGCGCGCCGGCCGACTTCGTCCTGGTGCGCGGCGAGTGCGTGCCGCAGGTCGTGGTCGACATGCCGCGCCGGGACATGGTCGTCCACGGCGGTGTGGTCGTGGCGCGCGACGGGGAGTTCCTCGCCTGACGCGACCGGGGCGCGGGCCCCCGGGTGTGCCCCCGACCGTGTCGGGGGCACACCCGGGACGAACGCCCCGCTCTACAGATACGGCCGCGTGATCAGCTCGATCGCGTGCCCGGAGGGGTCCTTGAAGTAGACCCCGCGGCCGCCGTGTTCCGTGTTGGTCTCGCCGGGCCGCCGCATCTGCGGGTCGGCCCAGTGCTCGATGCCGCCCTCGCACAGGCGCTGGTACGCCCGGTCGAAGAGCTCGTCGTCGACCATGAACGCGTAGTGCTGCATCTGGATGTCCACCGGAGGTTCGGCGAACTGGAGCAGGACCCCGTCGTGGAGCTGGATGTTGAGGAAGGGACCCCAGGACGGCGCCTCGGGGAGTTCCAGCAACTCGCGGAAGAAGCGCGCGGATTCGTCGCGGTTCTTGGACGCGATGACGGTGTGGTTGAACGTGACTGCCATGTGGATGACCTCGCTGTCGATTCGGCATGTGGAAGGGGTTCGCAGTGCTGCCGCACTGGGGTGGTCCACGTGCCGAACCGTGGGGGTGCCCGTCGGGCACCCGCTCGGCGATCAGTCGTCCACCGGATCGCCCGTCTGTGCGTGGCGTGTCGCCGGTCCGGTGTTCATGACGGGCGACGCTACTCGACCGCCCCGGACCGACACAAGGCGGGCCGTCCGGTTCCGTACCGGAAATGACCGGAAACGACCGCCCGCGTGCTGAGCGTCATGAGCTCAACGGCGGATGACGGACCGGCTCAGCCCACGAACTCGCGGTCGCCGTACCGCACCTCAGCCCGGTCCCAGTCGGCGCCGAGTGCGGTGGTGAACCTGCGGGCCAGCGGCAGGTCGTCGACCGGGGCGACGAGGAGGAGCCGACCGTCGAGGGTGACGGAACCGCCGCCGAGCTTGTCGCGGGCCTCGGGGTCCGCGACGAGCGCCTCGCGCAGGCTGTTCACGCGGACGCCGGGGACCTCGATCTCGACCGCGTCGGTCTCCGGCGAGGTGCGCGGCAGGCAGCGGAAGGTGAGGACCGCCTCCTGGTGGTACTGCTTGGCGATGACGCCGGCGATGTGGTGGAGCCCGTCGCGGCCCACCCTCTCGACGTCGAACTCCCGGGACCGCTCGTACGTCGCCTGCCGCAGCTCCTCGGACCAGAAGACGCCGTTCAGCAGCTCCGAGGGACCCGGCCGTGCCCCGTGGGCACGGATGATCCGCCGTACCTCGTGGCCGAACCGGGTGAGGCGGGTGTCGAGCCGGGGGTCGTCGGGGTCCGTGATGACCGCGGTGTTGTCGGTCGCGAAGATCTCCGCGGCCGGACAGTCCTGCGCGTCCTGGCCCGCGTACGTGCTGGGCGCGTCCACGACGGCGAGCAGCAGGGCGGCCGCGGCGGAGGCGAGGAGGCGGGCGCGTCGCCCGGTGTTCACGTTCTTCATGGCGTGATCAACGAGCCGTCCGCCGCACCGTTCCGATCCGTGACACCCGTGCCCCGAGCGTGCGGCTCGGGACACGGGCAGGGTCGGTGTGACCGTGGGTCAGGTCAGGCGACGACCTTGAGGGTCCTGGCCTCGCCGTACTTGTCGAGGGTCTTGAACAGGGCCTTGATGTGGTCGGGGTGCAGCTTCACGCAGCCGAGGGACTTGTAGTCGCGGTCGCCGCGCCACTGCGAGGCACCGTTCACGGTCATGCGGCTGTGGATGAAGAGCTCGTCGCGGTTGGCGCCCTTGCCACCCTTGCACTTCTTGTCGGCGAGGCGGATCGCGTACCCCTTGATCGCCTTGCCGTTGTGGGTCTTGGTGCGGAAGGGGATGGCGTACGTGCCGTTCGGCAGCCATCCGCCGCTCCTTCCCTTGCCGACCTGGCAGGGGTTGGTGGTCGTGCCCGAGCCCGCCCGCCACTGTCCGACCACGCGCTTGCCGAGGTAGGCGGTGAGCTTGGAGTACGTGGGGTTCTTCGGGTTCTTGTCGAAGACGAGCGTCACCTGGCCGCCGGCGGCCCGGGCCCGGGGCGCGGTGGCCGCGGCGTTGGCGGCGGTCCCCGCGGGGGCCGCCAGGGCGAGGGCGAGCACGGTCGAGGCGAGGGCGAGGGCGCGTGTCCTGGAACGAAGCATGATCGTTCTTCTCCTGTCAGAGGGTGGGAGCGCCGGGCCGTCGAGCGGCTCGGCGGGATCAGACTCCCGGGGGCGGGGCGGTGGCGGCAGTACCTTCGCCGGGGCGGTTCACCCGGCGTCGTTTCATCCCGGTCCCGCGACCGGCTCACTCGTCTGACCTGGGGTTTCGGTCGGTCGTGGGACGGCGGAGGGATGACGATGGGTGAGGCGTTCGGCGCGACGGGGGGCGGTGCGGCCCGTGAGGAGCTCGCCCGCCTGATCGGTGCGGCGTGGACGAGGTCGGGCTGTCTGGCGCAGGAGCGGATCGAGGCGCGGCTCAAGTCCCGTTTCGCCGGCCGGAGCATGCGGGGCCTGAGTGATTCCAGCTTCAACCGCTACAAGGACCCGGAGGCCACGGCGTTACCGGACGCGGAGGTGTTGACGGCGCTCGCCGAGCTCTTCGGGGTGGGCGCCGAGGAGGCGCAGCAGTGGGGACGCCTGCTGGACGAGGCGCGGACCGAGGCGCGGAGGCGCAGGGCCGCGGTCCGGGGGACGAAGGGGCCCTCGGGGCCGCCGCCGGGTGCGGCCGGAGAGGCGTCGCCTGTCGACCCGCCGGAGGTGTCCCCCCGGCAGCCGTCCCCTTCCACGCCGTCCGGTCCCGAGGTGGACGCGACGCCGGACGCCGTGCGAGTCCCGGCACCGGGCCCGGCGGCGGACGCCGCGCGTGTTCCGGCACCGGGCCCGGCGGCGGACGCCGCGCCTGATTCGGTACTGGGCCCGGCGCAGGACGCCGCGCCTGATTCGGTACTGGGCCCGACGCCGGACGCCTCGCCTGATTCGGTACTGGGCCCGGCGCAGGACGCCGCGCCTGATTCGGTGCCGGGCCCGGCGCAGGACGCCGTCCCGGTTTCGCCGCCGGGCCCGGCGGTGGCAACGGCTCCGCGCGCGGACGGCCGTGCCGAACTCCTCCCCCGGCACGCCCAGGCGCCCACGCCGGGGCGGCGTCCCGCCGGGCGCCGGGCGCTCGTGGGCGCCGTCGCGCTGGCGGCGGTCGTCGCGACCTGGGCCGTCGCCCTCCTGCCCTCCTCACCGACCGGTGGTGGGGCGCCGGTCGCTGCGGAGGGCGGGAAGGCGCCGGAGGGGCCCGCCGGGGCGCTCCCGGGGCCGGTCGGGCCGCCCGCGGTCACCGGGACGGCGGTCCCGGGACCGATGACGGGCGACTACCGCTGCGGCAAGGTGCGGGCCGTGGAGCATGCCGCGTGGAGCGCCTGCAGCCAGATCCTCGACGCCGGCGACACCATGCGGTTCGCCGTGCGGATCGACAACCCGGGCAGCCGTGCCGTGACCGTACGCGCGCGCCTGTCCTGGGTGCGGAGCCGCGTCGTGACGCCCTGCCCCGCGCCCTGGGGAACCGGCGTGCGCCTGACCGTCCCCGCCGGCCGCTCGGCCGTCACGCCGCTCGACGCCTGTCCACGGAGGACCACGCGTCCGAGTGCGTACCAGGCGATGGCCTGGGTGATCGCCGAGACGGACATGAGCTGGGGGGAACGCGAGACGTCCATGACCGTCCACATCCACCCGGATCGCTATCGATGGAACGACCAACTCCCCTGACCGGCTCACCTGAACCGCCGGGCAGGCGTACGGGGCCCTCAGCCGTTCGGGAGGATCACCGCCCGGCCGTTGACGCGTCCCTCGTGCAGCCGCTCGTACGCCTCCGGCGCCTCGTCCAGGCCGTACGTCTCCACGTGGACGTCGACGGCGCCGGTGCGGGCCAGGTCGAGCACCTCGATCAGCTCGGCACGGGTGCCCCAGTACGGGGAGGCGACGGAGACCTCGAACGGCAGCGCGCCGAAGCCGACGGGCAGGGTGCCGCCACCGAGGCCGACGATGGTGACGTCGCCCTCCACCGCGGCCATCGCGCCGGCGGCCGTCACCGTGGGCTGGACCCCCACGAAGTCGAGCACCACCTCCGCGCCGCGGCCGCCGGTCAGCTCCCGGACCGTGGGGGCGGCCGCCGCGTCGGACAGGACCGTGTCGTGCGCTCCGACGGTGCGGGCGAGCGCGAGCTTCTCCTCGGTGACGTCCAGGGCGACGACCCTGGCCGCGGTCATGGCGCGCAGCAGCTGGATGGCGACGTGGCCGAGCCCGCCGGTGCCGATGACGACGGCGGTGCTGCCGGGGACGAGCTTCGGCAGGGAGCGCTTGACGGCGTGGTACGGGGTGAGGCCGGCGTCCGTGAGCGGTACGGCCCGCACCGGGTCGAGGTCGCCGAGCGGCACCAGATGGCGCGGGCTGTCGACGATCAGGTACTCGGCGATGGCGCCGGGCGCGCCGAGCCCGGGCGGACGGATCCCGAGCTCCGCGGCCCGCAGGCAGTAGTTCTCCTTGCCCTGGGCGCACATGAAGCAGGTGCCGCAGCCCCAGGGGCCGTACACGGCGACGGGGTCCCCGATGCCGAACCCCTCGGCGCCGGGGCCGATCGCGGCGACGGTGCCGACGCCCTCGTGACCGAGCGTCAGGGGAAGCGGGAACGGCAGCTGCTCGGCGGGCCAGCTCATCACGGCGATGTCGGAGTGGCAGACTCCGGCGGCGGTGACCTCGAGGAGCACCTGTCCCGGCCCGGGTTCGGGGTCGGGGACGGTGACGACCTCGGGCGGGGCGCCCACGGTGCGGTACTGAAGTGCCTTCATGAGGTCGATACGTACCCCCTCAGGCACATGTTCGGGTGCCGCCGTCCCGGTGAGGGCGACGAGCCGGGACGGCGGGGCCGTGCGCGGTGGGCGGCCGTGACGAGTTCTCGCCAAGGGCCCACGGCCCCGCGCCGCTCGGTGCAAAGTGGGGCGGATCGCCCGCGGGCCGTTGGAGGCCCCTGCGAAGGGAGTGGTGCCGTGCTGTCCGACTTCTTCGACCGGCTCCGGCGCGGCGGCAACGGCGCCGGCGCCGGCGGGCGCGGCCCCGCGTCGACGCCCGCGAACCTCGTCCTCGACGCCGACTTCTCCTCCGCCGAGCAGTGGGTCGCGGGCCGCTCGTGGGCGTACCCCGACGGCGGACCGACGAACGAGGGCGACAACAAGCTCGACTACCTGGTCGAGGACCCCTCGTACAGCCGGACGGGGACGTTCCGGGCCACCCGCAGGACGGACGGACTGTGGGACGCCGGGCTGCTGACGACGGAGGGCAGCGCGGAGGGGTTCCTGGTGCGGACGGGTGACGTCCTGGAGGCCCGGGTGCGCCTGCCCGTGGAGACGGGCGCCTGGCCGGCGATCTGGACCTGGCTCGACGGCGGCCAGGAGATCGACGTCTTCGAGTACCACCCCGACAACCCGGACCTCCTGGAGCTGTCGAACCGCGTGCGAGGCCGGTACCTCTACTTCCGGGACCCGGCGGTCCAGCCGGGGGCCTGGGTGGACCTCCGGGTCGAGTTCGGGGCGCGCTCCGTGGTGTGGTGGGTCAACGGAGCGCGTGTCTTCGACGACCGCCGCGGGGTGGGGCGTTCCTGGCGGGCCCACCTCATCGTGAACCTCTCCGTCTGCGCGGGCCGGTACCACCCGGCGCCCGACCCGGACGCGTCGGAGATGTCGTACGAGGTGGCGCGGCTGCGCGTGTACCGGAACTGACCACCCCCTCCGACGCCGGGACAGGCGACGATCGATCCGGCCGTCCGCGCCTCGACGGGCCCGGCCGCCCGCAGGCGGCGACGGGTGTTGCGTAGGCTCGAACGGAGCGTTCCGCGGAGCCCCGCACGCGCCGTCCCTACGACGAGGAGGACCCTGTGAGCACCGCCGGAGAAGGACGGCAGCAGCTGGACGAGGCCAGCGTCCTCAACGCCAAGAGGACGCTCCTCCAGCTGCTCGCCAGGGCGGGGGTCTGGTCCGGCGACGCCGAGGAGCTGATCGGGTTCGTCGAGGCGGGCGCACTGGCCCTCGCGTACGAGGAGATCGGCGGGGCCCGGCGGAGCGCGCCCGAGGGGAAGGACGAGGCGTACGCCGCCGGGTGGCTCGACGGGGTGCGGGCCGTCACCGACGAGCTGGGCGCCGTCTCCGAGCGGGCACTGAGGAAGGCCGTCGCGGCGGATCCGTCGGCCGCTTCCCCGGACGACCGTCCTCCCGTCGGGCGGACGGAGCTGGAGCGGACCAAGGTGGCGGTGACCCCGCTCTATCTCTCCTTCACGGATGTCTCCGAGCTCGACCCGGAGGTCACCGAGCAGGTGCTTCGGGCGCTCCTCGGCACGATGAGTTCACGTCAGCGGGCCGGGTACGCGGGGCGGCTGACGGAGTTCACCTCGGCTCACCGGGCGCGCCTGGAACGGCTGTACGCCGAGTACGGGCCGGGCAGCGCGATCGCGATCCACGGCCGTTACTCGCTCATCCACTCCCCCACCAGCGTCGCCGTTCTGGAACGGCTCGCCACCGCACCGGCGGACCTGCACGAGGAGTGGGACGCCGCCGAGCTGCCGCCGGCGTGGCTGGACGGGCTGACGACGGCGTGGGAGGCGTCGGACTGACGCCGGTTCATGTGACGGGCGCTCGGCCGGAGCCCGGCATACCCAAGCAGGGGCCAGATAGGTTAGGCTCACCTAACAAGCGCCTCGCGATGGCCGCTGCCTCGGCATTCCCATGCCTGGAGGGGCGTCGGGCGGGCGCCAGCACACCTCTGCCCGGAGACAAGGATCCGCCATGCCTGCACTGTTCACCCCCCTCCGCCGCCGCGTCCTCGTGGCGGGTGCCGCCGCGGTCTCGCTCGGCCTCATGGTGACCGGGTGCGGCTCGGACGGCAAAAAGGACGACACGAAGGACTCGTCGGCCAAGGCTCCGGCGGGCGCGTTCCCCGTCACCATCAAGAGCGCCCTCGGCGAGGCCGTCATCAAGGAGAAGCCGAAGCGGGTCGTCACCCTCGGCCAGGGCTCCGCCGAGACCGCCATCGCCCTCGGCAACGTTCCCGTCGGCATCGAGAGCTACCCCTGGGGCAGCGACAAGACCGGCTACCTGCCCTGGATCCACGACGCCGTGAAGAAGTCCGGCGCCACGCTGCCCAAGCAGTTCGACGGCGGCGAGGAGCTCGACATCGAGGCCATCACCGAGCTGGAGCCCGACGTCATCCTCGCCCCCTGGTCGGGCATCACGCAGAAGCAGTACGACCTCCTCAAGGACATCGCGCCGACCGTCGCCTACCCCGACAAGGCGTGGAGCACCGACTGGGACCAGCAGATCGAGATCGTCGCCAAGGCGCTGGGCCGGCCGGAGAAGGCCAAGGAGCTCACCTCCAAGATCGACAAGCAGCTCGCCGACGCCGCCGCCACGCGCCCGAACTACAAGAACGTCACGTTCTCGTACATCTACAACACCGGCCCCGGCACCCTCGGCGTCTTCAAGCCCGAGGAGCAGCGCGTCGCGATGGTCTCCAAGCTGGGCCTCAAGGTCGACCCGGTCGTGAACACCTTCAAGGAGACCGAGGGCACCGACTCCGCCCTCATCGGCCTGGAGAACGCCAACAAGCTCTCCAAGAGCGACATCGCCTTCACCTTCTACATGGACGACAAGTCCCGCAAGGAGATCGAGGCGCAGCCGCTGTACGCGGCCATCCCCGCGGTCAAGAAGGGCGCGCTCGTCTACAGCAACGACCAGCCCTTCGTCACGGCCTCGTCGATGATCAACCCGCTGACGGTGCCCTACAGCATCGAGCGGTACCTCCCCATGATCGACAAGGCCGTCGCCAAGGCCGGGAAGTAGCAGCGGGTCCCCGGCGTGACCACTCTCTCCCGGATCGGCCAGGGCCCCGCCGTCGTACGGCGGGGCCCTGCCCGGCACTTGGCAGCCGCCGCCCTGTGCCTGGTCCTGCTCGCCCTCGCGGTCCTCGCCAGCGTGATGTTCGGCAGCAAGCCGACATCCGCGTCCGATGTGCTCCGGGTCGTCACCGGTGACGGCGACGGCTATCTCCGCACCGTCGTCGAGAGCCGCTATCCGCGCACCGCGCTCGGCCTGCTCGCCGGGCTGTGCCTCGGCGTCGCGGGCACCCTGATGCAGGGCATCACCCGTAATCCGCTCGCCGAGCCGGGACTTCTCGGCATCAACGCGGGCGCGTCCGCCGCGATCGTCGCCGCGACCGCGTTCCTCGGCGCCTCCGGGCAGCGCGAGAACATCTGGTGGGCCCTCGCCGGCGCCCTGGCGACCGGTGTGGTCGTCCACCTCGTCGGCACGGCCGGCGGCGGCAGCGGACCGGTCCGCCTGGTGCTCGCCGGCGCCGTGCTCTCCGCCGTCCTCGCCGCGTTCATCCAGGCCGTCGCGCTGTCCCGGCCGCAGGTCTTCGACACGTACCGCTACTGGGTGGTGGGCGCGCTCGGCGGGCGCGGCTTCGACGCCTTCTGGGCGGTCCTGCCGTTCGCCGCCGTCGGCTTCGTCCTCGCGGTGCTCCTCGCGCCGGGGCTCAACGCCATGGCGATGGGCGACGACAAGGCCGCCTCCCTCGGCATCAGCCCCGCGCGCGTGAAGGGCGCCGGGCTCCTCGCCGCGACGCTGCTCAGCGCCGCCGCGACGGCCGCCGTCGGCCCCATCGCCTTCGTCGGGCTGGCCGTCCCGCACCTCGTCCGGGCGCTCGTGGGCGCCGACTTCCGGCTGCAGATCCTCTTCACCTCGCTGGCGGGGCCCACGCTGCTGCTGTTCGCCGACGTCATCGGCCGCGTACTGCTCCGCCCGCAGGAGCTGATGGTCGGCGTCGTCACCGCCTTCGTGGGCGCGCCCGCACTGCTCTTCGCCGTCCGTCGCATGAGGGGAGCGTCATGAAGACCGCCGAGCTGATCGACACCCCGGCCGTGACGGCCCCGCGGCCCGAACGTCCCTCGGGTCGGAGCCTCGTGCGGATCGGCCCGTGGGTGGCCGTCCCGGTGCGGCGCCGCACGGCGATCGCCGCCGCGGTGACGCTGCTGCTGCTTGTCGGTGCGGCTGTGGCGACCCTCTCCCTGGGCCGGCTCGGCATCGGCCTGACGGACCTTCCGTCGGCGCTGATGGGCGAGGCCACCGGCAAGAACGCCTTCGTCCTGAACCGGTTGCGCGGACCGCGGCTCGTCGTCGCCATCGCCACCGGCGCGGCCTTCGGCCTGTCCGGGGCCCTCTTCCAGTCGGTCACCCGCAACCCCCTGGGCAGTCCCGACGTGATCGGGCTCGGCGCGGGCTCCGGGGCGGGTGCGGCGGCCGCCGCGCTGTTCTTCCCGGACGTCGTGCCGGTGCCCGTCGGGGCGCTGCTCGGCGCGGTGATCGCCATGGCGGTCGTCTACTTCTCCACGGGGACCGGCTTCCGCAATCCGGGACGCCTGGTCGTGGCCGGCATCGGCGTGGCCGCGATGTCGACGGCCCTCACCCAGTACGTGGTGTACGCCGTCGAGCGGGACAAGGCCAGTGCGCTGACCGCGTACATCAACGGCAGCCTCTCCGCCCGCTCCTGGGAGGACGCGACGACGATCTGGGGGGTGCTGCTCGTCTGCCTGCCGCTCGCGGCGCTCCTCGCGCGGCCCCTGAGCATCGGCGAGATGGGCGACGACCTCTCGACCGGCCTGGGCGCCCGCCCGGCCCGCACGGCGACCGCGGCGGTCACGCTGTCGATCGTCCTGTCCGCCGGCGCCGTCAGCGTCGCCGGACCGATCGCGTTCATCTCCCTGACGGCACCGCAGATCGCCAAGCGGGTCACCCGCGGCGGCGGTCCGCACCTGGTCATGTCGACGCTGCTGGGCGCGCTGCTCCTGGTCCTCGCCGACCTCACAGCCCAGCAGTTGCCGCTCTTCGACAACCTGCCGGTCGGCCTGTACACGATGGCCGTCGGAGGCGCGTACCTCGGCTACCTCCTGCTGCGGGAGTGGAAGCGACCTGCCTGATCCGGCGCGAGTCGACGGACAGGCCCTGGGGGGACCGCACCGCGGTCCCCCCTTACTGCTGTCGTCCGAGCGGCTCTCCCGCGCGCAGGTTCCAGCGGCCGGCGCGGCCGCTGAGGTGGACCGCGGTCAACGGGCGGACGTCCAGGCGCCAGGCCGTGGAGTCCGGTGCCGCGAGGGCGTGGACCATCGCGGCGCGGATCACGTCCGGTTCGGCGACCGCGGTCACGCGCCCGGACCCCTCCTGGAGACCGTCGAGCCAGGTGCCGACCCGGACGCGGAGGTCGCGCAGCGACTCCCCGCCGTGCGGGGCCGCCGTCGGGTCGGACAGCCAGGCGGACACCTCGGCCTCCTCGGCGGACGCGACGGCCGCCAGACTCCGCCCGCGCCACCGCCCCATGGCGCAGCCCGCGAGGGCCTCCACGGGCTCCGCCGACAGACCCAGGGCCTCCGCCGTGCCGCGGCAGCGCAGGGACGGCGAGGAGTACGCGCGCGGGGACGGGCCGACGGCGGACGCGACGGCCTCGGCGAGGGCGATGCCCGCCGGGTCGAGAGGACCGTCGTCGTCGAACCGGACCTCGCGCAGCGCCTCGTTCGCCGCGGGCGAAATCAGCGTCAACCGGACTGTCATCGGGCTCCTTTGCGCCGGACGGCGGGCGTGCGAGGTGGGGCGGACGGGACTCTACCGGGGGCGTGCACAAGGTGATGCGCGCCTCATGGTCTTGGCGACGGTCCCCGCGCGCGGTACCGTCAGGCGACATTTGAACAGCGTGACGACGGCGAGACGGAAGTCCGGTGAGAGTCCGGCACGGTCGCGCCACTGTATGCCGAGGCGTCCCCTAGGGGAGGTCACGGCGAGTCAGACCCGTGGACCGTCGTCCTGCACCACCGTCTGGGACGCGAGTTCCCGCAGGAGGTTCCATCATGGCCGAGGCCCTCGTCTCCGCTGCTGTTTCCACCCCGTCCGTCGCCGTTCCGGCTCCGCTGCCCGTGCGCGCCGTACTGCCCTGGGCCTTCTTCGTCGGGCTCCTCGCGCTGATCGCGCTGTACTTCGTCGGTGCCGAGCAGGGTGCCACCTCCCTGTTCGCGGGCTCCGACGTGCACGAGTGGGTGCACGACGGTCGCCACCTGCTCGGTTTCCCGTGCCACTGAGGGGCGACCGCACCATGCACGCCTCAACTGTCAGATCCCTCCTGGTCCGCGGCATGCTCGCCGGCCTGATCGCCGGGCTCTTCGCCTTCGCCGTGGCCTACGCCGTGGGTGAACCGCCCGTGAACGGTGCGATCGCCGTGGAGGAGGCCAAGGCCGCCGGGGAAGCCCCGGCCGGCCACGGGTCCCACGCGGGCCACGGCGGCGGCACCGTCGCCGTGGAGGCCGCCGAGGAAGAGGAGGAGGGGTTCAGCCGCTCCACCCAGTCGACCTTCGGCCTCGCCACCGGCGTCCTCGTGTACGGGGTCGCGCTCGGCGGTATCGCCTCGCTGGCGTTCTCGTTCGTGCTGGGCCGCGTCGGCCGGTTCAGCCCCCGGGCGACGGCGGCGCTCACCGCCGCCGCGGCGTTCACCACCGTCTATCTGGTGCCGTTCCTCAAGTACCCGGCGACCCCTCCGGCCGTCGGGAATCCGGACACCATCGGGCAGCGCACCACCCTGTTCTTCCTGATGATCCTGCTCAGCGTTCTCCTCGGGATCGCCGCCGTGATCGCCGGGCGCCGGCTCGCGCCGCGTCTGGGGAACTGGAACGCGACCCTGGCGGCGGCCGGCGGGTTCATCGTCGTGACGGCGGTCGCGTTCGCGTTCCTGCCGGACAACGACGACGCCGTCGCGGCGGGCTTCCCGGCCGCGCTGCTCTGGGAGTTCAGGCTCGCGTCGCTGGCCATCCAGGCGGTGCTGTGGGCGGTCTTCGGGATCGTCTTCGGCGTCCTCGCGCAGAAGGTGCTGGCGGCCCGAACGGCCGGCGCCGACCCGCAGGTTCAGCTCGGGTCCCCTGCCGCCGGCTGACCGGCGAACATCTCCGTGACGCTGCCCCGCCCACCCCTCGGTGGGCGGGGCAGCGTCGTCATGGGCCCGTGCTGCCGGCGTCCCCCGCACGGGCCCTGACGGGACCTAGGCGGAGATCCGCTCCCAGGCCTCCTCGAACATCTCGTGGAGGGGTGCCGTGGGCAGCACCCGGACGAACGGGGAACGGATCAGGTTGTCCCACATCGGCCGCACCAGGTGGCTCGTCAGCTTCACGGTCTCCAGCGGCAGGTGCGGGGCCTTGAGTTCCGTCCAGTCCCCGGGCAGGAACAGGGTCCGGCCGGCCCGTGCCCGCTTGGCCTCCACGACCGCGCCGGTGGCCAGGAGTTCCGCCCGGACCTCCGCGTGGCACTTCGTCGACCAGCCGTTCCACCGACGTACGTTCCGGTCGGTGGGCGCGGCCAGGGTCGCCAGCTGGAGGTACAGGGCCGCCGCGTCCCCGCCCACGCCGAGCCTCGCCGCCACCCGGGCGAGGAGCTCCGGGCAGGACCGGCGCGGATCCGCCTCGTACGCGCCGACCGGTACGGCTCCGGAGCGCGCCCGGCGCATCATCCGCGCGAGTCCGCCGCCGGAGAGGAGCGGTGCCACCCGGTCCAGCTCCTCGGCGAGGTCGGTGAGCTCACGGACCTCCCGCCACGCCTCGGGATCGGCGACCGCCGCGGGGCGCAGGAAGGCGGCGCCGCCGGGAGCGCACACGACGAGCGGTCCCGAGTCGTAGGCGCCGACCGGGGCGGACCGGTTGTCCTCGTGCCAGTCGACCGGCAGCCGCCGGGGTCCGAACCGCTCGGCGATCCGCTCCGACGTGTCCTTGATGCGGCCGCCGGCGAGGCCGAGCAGCAGTTCCGGGCGGTCCAGCTCGGCGCGCAGCCGCTCGTACAGGGCCTGCGCGCCCGCCAGCGCCGGATCGCCGACGGGCCGGTCCGTCCACGCCCACACCAGGGCGCTCGCGACGTCCGCCACGGCGAGCCCCACCGGGGTCCGGTAGGGCAGTTCGGGGCCGGCCGGCGGTACGGCCCTGACCTCCACCCCGGTGCCGTACCGGGTCCCGGCCAGCTCCCAGCCGGCCGCGGGCACGGTCGCGTCCTCGGCGGCGTCGTAGCCTCCGGCGAGGCGCCGGGCCCACACCTCGGCGAGGCCGAGGTCGGTCTCCAGGGCGTCGGCCGTCGCGTCGTCGACGACGGGCCGCGCCCCGAGGAGCTCCCGCCACACTCCGGCCATCCGCTCCACGGCCGCCTCGACGCCGCCCTGCCGCCACAGCTCGGCCGGGTCGTCGGGAAGGGCGGCGGCCAGGACGGCCCTGCGCCCCGCGTCGCCGAGCCGGGCGCGCAGCCGTTCGTACGACTCCGCCGTCAGCGGGGTCGCCTTGTACGGGGCCTTGCGCACGAGGGCCCGGTGCTCCTCCCTGTCCGTCCGGCCGACGAGACCGGCGACGACGAGCCGGGCCACCGACATTCGTACGCCCGTCAGTTCGGCGAAGCGCGCGGCCGCCGTCTCCGGGAGCGGGACCGGCCCGTGGGCGTCCACCGCGGCCACGAGGGCCCGCAGCCGCTGGGCGTCGTCACGCTCCACGCGCACGTGCCGCACCTCCGTGGCCACGCCCGGGACCGGGTCGGCGTGCGGGTTCTCGGCGACGGGCGCCACGAACCAGTGCTCCGCGCCGCCGTCCCGGACCCCGGCGGACGCGAGGACCGTGCCGTGCGCGCGCATGAAGCCCACGATCCCGGGGCCGGACGTCCTCCCCGCCCACCAACGGCTGCCCGCACGGGCGAACGGCTGCTCGGCCCAGGTGTCCAGGAGCGCGAGGAGAGCGGCCCGTTCCGCGTCCGGGGTCGGTGCCACCGCGGCCCGCCAGGCCACCGCGTCGATCGTGCCGAGGAGCTGGGACCAGTCGTGCGGCGGGGCGGGCGGCGAGAGCCGCCGCACCTCCTCGACGATCGTCCCGTCCAGGCAGGCGCCGTCGGCCGCGAGCGCGGTCAGCGTCGCGGGGAGGGCCACGTCGGGGGTCCGACGCCACTGGTCGGGCTCGCCGGTCCCGACCAGACCGAAGAGCGCGGGGACGAGTTCGGTGTCCGGCGCGGACCGGCCGAGCCGCACGGGCGGCGCCTCGGCGAGCAGGGTGACACGCCGGTGCAGGGCCCGCCGCCGCTCCTCCACGCGTGCGGCCCGCTCCGCCACGGCGACGACCGCCTCGACCAGGACGGGATCCGTGACGTCCGGCAGCTCCCGCGCCACGACCGCACGGAGCGCCGCCGCGCCGTGGGAAGCGGCCGTGCCGTCGAAGGCACCCGTGCCCTCGGAGGCGGCCATGCCCTCGGAGGCGGCGGCGAGCAGCGCTTCCGCCGCCTCCCGGCGCATGTGGCGCAGCCCCCGGGACCCGGCGGCGTCCCGGGTCCGGAGGAGGTACCAGAAGGCCGGGGGAAGAGCCACGCCCCGGGACGGCGTGACCCGCCGGGCCGGCTTCACCCGGGGCTCCCGGTGCGAGTGGGGGCCGTCCAGCTCCCACAGCAGGACGCCGTCCGCGGTGTACGCCCGCACGCCCGTCCACGTCTCGGCGTCGGCGAGGACCACGTCCTCCGCGGCACCCTCCGGCGGCGCCCACAGCGCCCACGGCTTCTGGCCCTGCCGGTCGATGCCGAACCGCGCCGTGCGCCCGTCGATGCTCTGGAGCAGGTAGTGGTCGGGCGCGGGGTCGCGGTGCGGGGTACGGAACAGGATCCGGGTTCCGACGAGACCGTCCCTGCTGCCGAGCGGGGACTCGGTCAGACCGGCGGGCAGCGGCGCCAGGTGCAGGGCCTCCTGGGCCAGGGCCATGCCCGCCTCGGACGGTTCCGTCGCCGGGTCGGCGCTCGCGGGGCGACCGGGGAAGGCGGGCACTCCGACGCCACCCGCCGGCTCCCCGGTGACCCGGTCCACCGACTGCCAAGGGCGATCGCGGTACACGCCGTTGGTCCAGATCCGGGAGCCGTCGCCGAGCTGCAGCTCGTTGCTGTCGATGCCTTCCGTGCCGCCGGGCCGCAGGGCACGCAGACCGCCGTGGCGCCCTCCCCCGTCGGCGGTCTCGAACTGGAAGCCGTAGGCCCCGTCCAGCTTCCCGCCGAACGGCACGAGGCCGCCCTGCTCGTCCGGCGCGAACGGCTCCTCGGGCCGGTCCGCCCAGCAGGCGGTGTCGCAGTAGTACGGATCCTGCTTGACCGACCAGCTCACGAGGAACGATCCGCCGACGTAGTGGACGGCGTGCATCGTCGCGTCGTCCGGCACCGTGAAGCGGCAGGAGGCCCGCACCCCGTCCGGGGCGACCGCGACCGCACGGTCGGCCCCGAACACGGTGAGCACGGGCCAGGTGCAGGTCATTCCGGCGACGCCGGAGACCCCTGGCACGGGTCCGTCATCGCCGTCGGCTTCGGCTTCGGCTTCGGCTTCGGCTTGGGTTTCGGCTTGGGTTTCGGTTTGGGTTTCGGTTTGGGCTTCGGCGGCGAACTCCGCGTACACCGACTCAAGCGCCGGCCAGGCCAGTTCCTCCGGAAGCCCGGCCGTGAGCGAGCGGTGCAGCGCGCCCGCCGCGCTCACCGCGCCGAGGGCGTCGACGATCCCGCCGAGCGCGGTCACGGTCGGCCGGTCGAGAAGGGTCTCCAGTTCGGTCACGGACTCCTCGGCGCCGGCCATGCCGCCGCCCCCGACGGTGTCGACGAGCTTGCCGACCCGTCCGGCCACCTCGTGGGCGATGCCCTCGTTGCCCGGGAGCAGCGTCACCGCGGAGCCGGGCTGCCGCCCGCGCGCCATGGGCCAGCTCGGCAGCAGGTTCGCGTGCACGGTCCCTTCCAGGCGCGGGCCGAACACGGGGTCGGCGGCGAGCGCGGCGAGGTCGCGCCGGGACTTCTCGCCCCAGAAGCGCATCCGGACGTCCGCGCCCGGGTCGGTGACCGTGGCCCCCGCCGCCAGGCAGGCGTCGAGGACGTCCGCGTCGAAGCCCTGGTAGTGGTGGCGGGTGGTGTGCAGCGTCAGGGACGCGGCCTCGCTCCGCAGGCGTGGTCCCAACCTGCCGATCAGGTCGAGGAGTTCCTCGGGCAGCGGCTGTCGTGCGACGCCGCCGCCGGACTGCAGGGCGTACTGGTACATGCGGACGAAGTTCCCGAGCCAATGGTGCGCTCCGCCCTCCGGCACGATCCGGCCGGCCTCCATGGCCGCGGTCGCGCCGCAGCCGATCAGCATCCGCAGCCACGCGCCTCCGTCGGTGACGCCTTCGGGGAAGACCTCCACCAGACCGGCCGCGACGGCGTCCGTCGGCGGATGGGCCGTCAGGACCGGTTCGGCCGCCGCGAGCAGGGCGTCGGGCACGCTCTTCTTCCGGGTGACCGACAGGATCGCGCCCACGAGCCGGGCGACCTCCACGTCCCCGAGCCCGGCCTTCTTGGCGGAGGCCCGTACCCGGCGCACCAGATCCGCGGGGAGGTCGGCGGGCGAGGCGGCCCAGGCGGTCAGGAACGCCTCCAGGGCGGTGTGCGCCGCCGCCGGATCGAGGGAGTCCGCGAGGAAGCGCTGATGGGCGCCGAACTCCTTGGCGGGCATGGCCCCGCCCGTGGCGAACAGCAGCCCGTTGGCCAGGCGGTAGGCGGGGTCCACCGGAAGACAGTGCTGGGTCTCGGCCGCCCGGGCCGCCGCGTACGCCCGCCCGCCCGGCCTGCTCCCGTAACCGATCAGCCGATGCCCGACGGTGTCCCAGAACCACGGCAGATGCGCCGGCGGCAGCTGCCGCGCCCGCCGCGCCATCGCGTCGACGAACGCACCGGGCTTGGTCCAGGACCGGCCGAGCTCGGTACCCATGTCCTGGACCAGCCCACGCGCGGCCTCGGCCGCGCCCGGGTCGTGGGCGGCGACCCAGTCGGTGTAGGTGGTCGACACGTGCGTACCGGTGGTGGGCAGCAGGGCATCCAGCGAGACGATCATGTCCTGGATCGTCGCACGCCCCACTGACACCGCCCCGGGGATCGTCCACGGGACAGTCATCAGGACGTCTCTCCCCTGCCGACGGACTCGCCACAGGGGCCGCTCGCCCGGCTCACCGCCCGCCGCTCCCCGAGTCCCCGTCGGTGCCGCAGGTTCTGGGAGCGGGTTCTGGAAGCGGGTTCTGGAAGCGGGTTCTGGGAGCGCTCTCAACGTGTGACGTCCCCGGATATCCTGGTCCCTGCGGGGCCCGTCGGACACACCCACCGCACGCCCCGTACAGCCGACGCAGCAGAGGAGCGTACGCCTTGCCCGAGCAGACCACGGGGCCCCGCCCCACGCTGGAAGGCGTCGCCGCGCGCGCGGGTGTCTCCCGTGCCACGGCCTCCCGGGTCGTCAACGGGGGTGCGGGGGTACGCGCTCCGCTGGTGGAGAAGGTGCTCAGGGCCGTGGACGAGCTCGGTTACGTGCCGAACCACGCGGCCCGCACCCTGGTCACCCGGCGCAACGGCGCCGTCGCCGTGATCATCGCGGAGCCCGAGTTCCGAATCTTCTCGGACCCCTTCTTCGAGCAGCAGGTGCGCGGCATCAGCCGGGAACTGACGGCTCACGACGCCCAGTTGGTGCTCCTGTGGGTGGAGGGTCCGGGGGACCACGAACGGATCTCGCGCTATCTCGGCGGCGGGCACGTCGACGGAGCCCTGGCCTTCTCGCTGCACAGCGACGACGCACTGCCGTCCGTGATCGAGCGGGCTCGGATTCCGGTGGTCTTCGGCGGGCGGCCCGCCGCCGGTACCGATCCGGCCGTGCCCTTCGTCGACTGCGACAACCGCGGTGGCGCCCGGGAGGCGGTGCGGCATCTGGTGGGTCTCGGGCGGCAGCGCATCGCGCACATCTCCGGTCCCGCCGACCAGACGTCCGCGATCGACCGGATCCACGGCTATCGGGACGTCCTCCTCGACGCGGATCCCGAGCTCCTGTGCCGGGGCGACTTCACGGAGGAGAGCGGGGCGCGCGCGATGGCGGAGCTCCTCGACCGGCGGCCGGACGTCGACGGGGTGTTCGTCGCCAACGACCTGATGGCCTCGGGGGCGTTGCGGACCCTGCGGGAGCGCGGACTACGGGTGCCGGAGGACGTGGCGGTCGTCGGCTTCGACGACATGGCGTCGGTGGCCGAAGGGACCGTCCCCGCCCTGACCACCGTCCACCAGGACATCGAGGGGATGGGCCGGCTGATGGTGAAGCTCCTCATGCGGCTGCTCGACGGGACCGGGCCCGGGATCCCGTCGTCCGTGATCACCCCGACCTCGCTGGTCCGCCGCGCCTCCGCCTGACTCCGTACGGGAGAGCGGCGGGTCCCGGTGACGTTCCCGGGCCCGCCGCCTCCTCGCCGGAGGGTCAGTCGTACGGGATGACGAGGACGGACCGGTCCGTGCCCGTCTGGAGCCGCGAGTCGCCGTTTCCGATCGCGCTCCAGACCTCCAGGCGGACCGTGCCGCCGCGCAGGTCGCCGAGCGTTCCGGTGGCGGACTGCAGGCCGCGCGTCTGGGCGTACTCCTCCCAGCCGGTGACCGGGTCGGTCGCGAAGTACCGGTAGGTCTCCGTCCGGTCGAAGGTGCCGTCGCCGGTGAGGTCGTAGCTGATGCGGGCCTGCTGACCGAGGCCGACCACCGTGCCGGCGTCCACCTGGAGCCGGAAGGCGGTCGAACCACCGCTCCTGAGCGTGCCGTTGACGTTCCTGACCTCGTAGACGAGCGGCCGGTACGGGGTGCCGTCGTGGTTGGCGCCCTGGGCCGAGGCGATGGTGTCGCTGCCGGCGGTGGCGCCGGTGGCCGTGGTGAGGGTGCCTCCCGTACGGAGCTGGAAGGTGTTGCCCGTCGAGGGCTCGGGGTCGGGTCCGGGGCCGCCCGTGCCGGTGCCGGTCGCGGTGGAACGGGCCGGGACCGAGAGGGACGCGCCGTCGGAGAAGGTGACCGTGCGGGCGGTCGCGCCGTGGTTGTGGGCCACGTACGTGCGGGTGGTGCCCTTCAGGAAGACGGCGGAGGTGGGGAGGGATCCGGTGACCGTCGCGTCGGGAGCGCCGAGCGTGTCGAGCGCCGTCAGCCAGTGGTAGGTGTGGGCCTTGGACTCCCCCGCCTCCGGGGTGTAACCGGCGTTGCCCGCGTCCCACTTGGCCTTGGCGGCGCCGGGGTCGGCGAGGGACTGGAACTCCCAGAGGATGTCGCGCCACTCGACGGCGGGGCCGCCGTTCTCGCGTTCCATCTCGGCGACGTTGCGCCGGACGGCGTCCTGGTGTCCGGCGAGCTGGAGCGAACCGCCGGTCACCGGGAGGACGTTGATGCCGTGGATCTCCTCGGGGTTCGCGGTCCACCAGGTGGCGTAGGCGGCGCCGCTGCCCCACACCATGCCGGCGGTGTCGTGCTGGAAGGCCGCGGGGAAGACCTGCTGGTCGGCGTCGAACCAGTACTGGGCGACGGCTTCGCCCTCGGTGGTCAGCAGATAGGTGCCGAGGTCGCGGAGCTGGTTGTCGCCGGTTGCCGAGCCCCAGAGGACGAGGGCGGCGCTGAGGTTGGTCGACTCGGAGGAGGACTCCTGGTTGTTGCCCGCGGCGAAGCCCTGGTGGCCGCTGGCCCAGCTGTGTCCGGCGTAGACGTCGAAGCCGCGCAGGAAGGGGAAGGCGCTGTCGGTGCGGCTGGGGTTGGCGGTGTCCCTGACCAGCGTCTTGACCATGGCGCCCCACGCCGAGTCGGTGGCCCAGGCCGGGTCGTACTGGGCGACGATCGCGGCCGCGTACACGTAGTAGCCGTAGTGGAAGTGGTGGTCGTTGAGTTCGGTGTCGCTGCCGTAGGAGGCGGGATAGCCGATCAGGGTCTTCCAGGCCTGGTCGTACGAGAACTCGTTGGCGCCGCCGGCCGTGAACCATTCCTGGAGACGGCCCTTGACGAGGCCGAGGAGCTTGTCGCGGATCGCGCCCTCGCCGATCTGGTCGGCGAGCGGCACGAGCTGGGCGAGCTTGCCGAGGGCCTTGCCCGTCCAGTACGTGTCGACGGCGCCGGAGAACGGGTCGGCGGAGTTCGCGACCTCGTTGAGGTAGCCGCGCAGCCGGGCGGGGTCCACGCCGGCGCCCGGCAGTCCCGGCAGGGTGGCGGCGGCCCGCTGCGAGGTCGTGAAGGAGGCGGACTCGCGGACCTTCATGGTGCCGCGGGGCGAGACGTACGTGTACGGGGTGAGCGGGTCGGTGGTGTGCAGCCACTGGTGCCGGTAGAGCGCCTGGAGGGTGCCCCGTTCGGTGCCCTCCTTCGCCTCGGTGGTGAGGGTGTACGTGGCGCGAACCGTCCCCGCGTCGTAGCTCCAGTTCACCGTGGAGCCGGTGACGAAGCTGTACGCGTACTTCCGGTAGGTCGCGAGCGCGTCGGTGGAGGGCAGGACGGCGACGGAGAAGTAGTCCTTGCCGCCGAGGCCCGCGGTGACGGTCGAGCCGGACACGTTCCAGTCGGTGCCCGTGGGCGCGAAGAGGGCGTAGTGGTGGCCCGCGACCGTGATGCCGAGGACGTTGCCCTGGTCGGCGAAGACGGTGGGCGCCTCGGCGGTGGTGATCCGGGCGTCGCCGCCGGTGCCCTTGGCGTACACGAAGGGCAGGCCGTGGCCGATGGTGGTGCGCAGGGTGCGGGCGCCGTCGGACCAGTAGGGGGTGACGGTCCAGTCGGACCAGGCGTCGGCCCTGGTGTCGGGCGAGTTGAGGCCGGTGAGGCCGAGGGTGAGGTCGCGCTTGTGGGCGAACTCGTACTGGCGCCCGTCCCCGACGATCGCGGGGCTGGTCGGGTAGCCGATCTCCAGGCCGCCGGCGACGGCCTGGTAGGTGAGCGGGTGGCCGTACATGGGGGTGGAGTACGGGTTGTCCCCGTACCGCTGGAAGGCGAGGGAGGACCACCAGTCGTTGGTGGGGACCGGCTTGCCCTGGGCGGCGGGGGTGACCTTGGGGGTGACCGGGGTGCCGGTGTTCGTGGTGGGTCCCGAGGTGCCGGCGGGTCGGCTGTCGGAGTAACTTCCGGCGCCCACCGGGACGGTGGCGGCCGCCGCGGGGCCGGCGGCGGGGCCGACTCCCAGGGCGGCGAGGGCGGAGACCAGGACCACTACTGCGGCCGGCCTGCTGCGGGGGGCTGGCATGAAGGAGCACCTCATGTCGTCGGGGTGGGTGGGGGGTGTGCGGGGAGGAGGGTGAGAGCGCTCTCAGATCGCCGGAAACGTAAAACCCGCGAAACGACTGTGTCAATGGATTGAACACAGACGGGAGTTGGCGCGTCTTCCCGTCCGATACGCCTTCGAGCCTTGACGGATGCACCTCTCCACGGGCACGCTCCCCCCGCAGGTTTGAGAGCGCTCTCAATCGCTCTCGCTCGTTCCGGAGCCAAGGAGGCTTCCCATGCCCATCGCCCGAGCCGCCAGAAGAACCGCCGCCCGCCTCGGGGCGGTCGTGCTCACCGGGGCACTGCTCGCCGCCTGCGGAAGTTCGACGGACGGCGCGTCCACGGACGCAGCCGGGGGCGAGGTCACGATCACCGTGGACCTGTTCGGCTCGTTCGGATACAAGGAGGCCGGGCTGTACGCCGAGTACGAGAAGCTCCACCCCGGCGTCACGATCAAGCAGACGGACACCGAGGACGAGGCCGACTACTGGAAGTCCCTCCAGACCCGGCTCGCCGGCGGGGGCGGCCTCGCCGACGTGCAGGGCATCGAGGTCGGCCGGATCGCCTCCGTCACCCAGCAGCAGGCCGAGCGGTTCGAGGACCTCCGGAAGTACGGGGCGGACGCCCTCAAGGACCAGTTCGCCCCGGCCAAGTGGGCCGCCGCCACCGGCAGGGGCGGCGAGGTCCTCGGGCTCGGCACGGACGTCGGCCCGGAGGCCCTGTGCTACCGCGCGGACCTGTTCCAGCAGGCCGGACTGCCGACCGACCGCGAGGAACTGGCGAAGAAGTGGGCCACCTGGGACGGCTATCTGGAGCTCGGCAAGCAGTACAAGGCCAAGGCCCCGGGCAGGAGCGCGTGGATCGACAGTGTCGGCAGCCTGTACTCGATCATGATCGGGCAGGAGAAGGAGCGGTACTACGACGCCTCCGGAAAGCTGATCTGGGAGGAGAACCCTGCCTTGCGCAGCGCCTGGGACCACGCCGTCCAGGCCGCGCAGGGCGGTCTGAGCGCCAAGCTCGACCAGTGGTCCCCGCAGTGGAACCAGGCCTTCGCCGCCGGGTCGTTCGCCACGATCCCCTGCCCCGCCTGGATGCTCGGGTACATCAAGGGCCAGGCCGGTGAGACCGGCAAGGGCAAGTGGGACGTCGCCGCGCTCCCCGGCGGCGCCGGCAACTGGGGCGGCTCCTACCTGGCCGTGCCCAGGGCGGCGCGGCACAAGAAGGAGGCGTACGAGCTGATCAAGTGGCTCACCGCGCCCGAGCAGCAGACCCGGCTCTTCGAGAAGCAGGGCAACTTCCCCTCGGCCACCGGGGCGATCGAGAAGGTCGCCGGCGCCGAGGACGCGTACTTCTCCGGCGCCCCGACCGGAAAGATCTTCGGCGACGCGGCGAAGGCGGCGCCGGTCCAGGTCCTCGGCGTGCACGACCAGAACATCGCGCAGCAGATCACCAACGCGCTGAGCGAGGTCGAGCGCAAGGGCACCTCGCCCGAGAAGGCCTGGTCGAACGCGAAGAAGGGCGTCGAGAACACCATCGGCTGACGTGGAGCCGCCGGGCGCCGCGCCTGCCTGCCCGCCCGGCGCCCGCTCGCCGGTGCCGCGCCCGCCCACCCATGCCGCGTCTGCCTGCCCGTATGCGGTTTGCGGGCACCCGTCCTCGCGGAGCCCACCACCAGGTCGACCGCCGCGCCTGCCCGCCCGGCACCGTGCCCGCCAGGCGCCGTGCCCGCCCGCCCGGCGTCGCCCCGTACCCCCCTCGCCCCGACCTCTCACCGAAGGGCCGCACCGTGACCCTCACCGCACCCCAGGCACCGGCCCCGCCGCACGCCGCCGCCCCGCCGCCCCGGCCGGGGAGCGCCCGGCGGGCCTGGCGGACGGTCTCTCCGTACGCCTATCTCGCCCCCTTCTTCACCCTGTTCGCCGCCTTCGGCCTCTTCCCGCTGCTCTACACGGCCTTCGTCTCCCTCTACCGGGTCGAGCTCCAGGCCCCCGGCGACATGGAGTGGCGCGGCCTCGGCAACTACACCGCGCTCCTCGGTGACGAGTACTTCTGGGTCGCGCTGCGGAACACCTTCACCATCGGCGTCCTCTCCACCGTGCCGCAGCTGGTCATGGCCCTCGGTCTCGCGCATCTGCTGAACTACCGGATGCGCGGGCGCACCTTCCTGCGGACGGCGGTGCTGCTGCCGTACGCGACCTCGGTGGCCGCCGCCACCCTCGTCTTCGCCCAGCTCTTCGGCCGTGACTTCGGGCTGATCAACTACGCGCTCGGGCTCGTCGGCATCGACCCCGTCGACTGGCAGAACGGCACGGTCGCCTCGCAGATCGCCTTGTCCACGGTCGTCATCTGGCGCTGGACCGGCTACAACGCGCTGATCTACCTGGCGGGCATGCAGTCCATCCCCGACGAGCTGTACGAGGCCGCCGCCATGGACGGGGCCTCGCGGTGGCGGCAGTTCTTCCATGTCACGCTGCCGGGCCTTCGTCCCACCATCCTCTTCACCGTCATCGTCTCCACGATCGGCGCGACCCAGCTGTTCGGCGAGCCGCTGCTCCTCGAAGGCTCGATCTCGGGCGGCATCTCGCACCAGTACCAGACGCTCGGCCTCTACATGTACGAGCAGGGCTGGGGCTTCTTCCACCTGGGGCGGGCCGCGGCCATCGCCTGGGTGATGTTCCTGCTCATCGTGGTGCTGGTCGGGCTCAACGCCCTGATCGCGCGCCGCCGTTCCCGCAAGGAGGCCGGCCGATGACCACGCTCGTCCGCCCGGCACGGCCCGGGCCCTCCCGGGCCGGGCGCACCCTGCACGCCGGGCCGTTCGCCTACACGATCCTGATCGTCGCCGTGCTGTTCTCCGCCTTTCCCTTCTACTGGACGATCGTCGCCGCGAGCCGCTCCAACGCCGACCTGGCGAAGGTCCCGCTGGCCCTGCTGCCGGGACCGCACCTGATGCGGAACTTCGAGGCCGTCCTCGAAGAGGCCGACATCGGCAAGGCGCTGCTCAACTCGCTGCTCGTCTCCGGATCGATCACCCTCGGCACCGTCCTGTGCTGCACCCTCGCCGGTTTCGCCTTCGCGAAACTCCGCTTCCGGGGCCGGGGCGCGCTGCTCGCGGTCACGGTGGGGACCATGATGATCCCGCCGCAGCTGGGGGTGATCCCCCTGTTCATGCTGATCGCCGAGCTCGGCTGGGTGAACCAGCTGCAGTCGGTGATCCTGCCGGGCCTGGTGTCGGCGTTCGGGGTGTTCTTCATGCGGCAGTACCTGGTGCAGTCGCTGCCGGACGAGCTGATCGAGGCGGCCCGGGTCGACGGCGCGTCCACGGCCAGGATCTTCTGGTCGATCGTGGTGCCGATCGCCCGTCCCGGCATGGCCGTGCTCGGTCTGCTGACCTTCATGGCCGCGTGGAACGACTTCTTCTGGCCCGTCGTCGCGCTCTCCTCCTCCGAGCCCACCGTCCAGGTCGCGCTGCGCCAGCTCGGCGGCGGCTACGTCCACGACCAGTCCGTGATCATGGCGGGCACCCTCCTCGGGACCCTGCCGGTGCTGCTCGTCTTCGGCCTCCTCGGCCGGCAGATCGTCGGCGGGATCATGCAGGGCGCGGTCAAGGGCTGACGTCCGTCGTTCCTGCCTCTTCCGACACACCTCTCACTCCAGGGAGTTCTCACCTCATGACCGCGCTCGACGCCCACTCCGACGTCACGACCGCCCTCCGTTTCCCCGAGGGCTTCCGCTGGGGCACGGCCACGGCCGCCTACCAGATCGAGGGAGCCGCCGCCGAGGACGGCCGGACCCCGTCCATCTGGGACACCTTCAGCCGTACGCCCGGCAAGGTGCGCAACGGCGACACCGGCGACATCGCCGCCGACCACTACCACCGGGTCGACGAGGACGTGGCCCTGATGCGGCTGCTCGGCGTGACGGACTACCGCTTCTCGATCGCCTGGCCGCGGGTCCAGCCCACCGGGCGCGGTCCGGCCGTCCGCAAGGGCCTGGACTTCTACCGGCGGCTCACCGACACGCTCCTGGCGGCGGGCATCCGGCCGGTGGCGACGCTCTACCACTGGGACCTGCCCCAGGAGTTGGAGGACGCGGGCGGCTGGCCGCACCGGGAGACCGCGTACCGGTTCGCCGAGTACGCGGGGATCACGGCCGACGCCCTCGGAGACCGGGTCGCGACCTGGACCACGCTCAACGAGCCCTGGTGCGCGGCCTTCCTCGGCTACGGCCAGGGCGTGCACGCCCCGGGCCGGACCAGTGACCTCGCCGCGCTGCGCGCCGCGCACCATCTGAACCTGGCGCACGGCCTCGCGGCCCGGGCCCTGCGCGGTGCGCTGCCCGGTTCCGCGGAGGTGTCGCTGACCCTCAACCTCCATGCCGTACGGGCTCGTTCGCAGGCACCGGAGGACCTGGACGCGGCCCGCCGGATCGACGCCGTCGGCAACCGGATCTTCCTCGACCCGGTCTTCCACGGCCGGCTCCCCGAGGACCTGGTCCGGGACACGGCGTCCGTCACGGACTGGTCGTTCGTCCGGGACGGCGACCTGGCGACGGCGGCCGCGCCGATCGACTCCCTGGGGATCAACTACTACTCCCCGGCGGTCGTCGCGGCGGGCACCTCGGAGTCGCCCTCGCCGTGGGCGGGGGCCGAGCGGCACGTGCGGTTCGAGCCGGCGGCCGGGCCGCGCACGGCCATGGACTGGCCGGTGGACGCGGACGGGCTGCACGAGCTCCTGGTCCGGCTGCGGGACGAGCTGCCGGGCGTACCGCTGGTCATCACGGAGAACGGGGCGGCGTACGACGACTACGCCGATCCGTCGGGGAACGTGAAGGACCCGGAGCGGGTGGCGTATCTGCACGCGCACCTGGCGGCGGTGCACCGGGCGCTCGCGGACGGCGCCGATGTCCGGGGCTACTTCCTGTGGTCGCTGCTCGACAACTTCGAGTGGGCGTACGGCTACGGCAAGCGGTTCGGGATCGTCCACGTGGACTTCGCGACGCAGCGCCGGACCCTGAAGGACAGCGCGCGCTGGTACGCGGAGGTGATCGCCCGGGGCGGTCTCGGGGAGGCCTGAGACCGCCCGGCGGCTCCTACTTCTTCAGGGCGCCGGCGACGAAGTCCTGGGTGAGCCGGGCGGCGAGCTTCTCGCCCTGCGCCCGACCGGAGTCGCCGGTGTCGCCCGTGAAGGGCTGCGCGGAGGCCGGCTTGTCCGCCGGCCGTGTGCCGTCCGCGGGCGTTCCGGAACCGCAGCCCGCCAGCGCGCCTGCCAGTACGACCGCGGCGACGACGGTCCCCACCCTGTTCACGTGCATTCCCCCGGGACATCGCGAAGTTGATCACGACCGGGGTGGTCATACGTGCAGGTCGCGGATGTACGTGCAGCAGCGAACGAAGTCCCGTACGACGGGATCGCTGTCGGCTTCGGCCGTACGGGCGACGCCGACCCGGGTCGGTGCGATGCCGCTGACCGGCCGGTAGACGATGCCGGGGCGGGCGTAGAAGCGTGCGGCCGACTCCGGGGCGAGGGCGATGCCGTGGCCATGGTCGATCGCGCCGAGCCAGTCGTCGGGCTGGTCGACGACGGCTCCGACTCGGACGGGACGGCCCTCGCGCGCGTCGGTCGCGAGCCAGAAGTCCCGCCAGGCGCCGGTCTCGGCGGGGGCGGCGACGAACGGCTCGTCGAGGAGCTCCGTGAAGGGGATCGTCGCGCGGCCGGCGAGCCGGTGGTCGACGGGGAGAGCGACCCAGCGGGGCTCGCTGAAGAGGACGTCCACCCGGAGGTCGTCCTCACCGGGGAACGGGAGCCGTACGAGGGCGACGTCGACGGCCCCGGCAGCGAGTCCGGCGGTGGGGTCGGACCAGGCGGCCTGCCGCATCGCCACCCGCCAGTCGGGCCTGCGGCGCGCGAACTCCTCGACGATGGGGCGGGTGGCCTCGTTGGCCGCGCTCGCCAGGTAGCCGACGCGCAGGACCCGTTCCTCCCGGCCCGCGGCGGTCTTCACCTCCCGGAGCGTACGGCTCCAGGAGGTGAGCAGTTCCGAGGCCCGCTCGGCGAGCACCCGGCCCGGTTCGGTGAGGGCCATGCCGGCCTTGGAGCGGGTGAACAGCCGCGCCCCGAGCAGCGCTTCCAGGTGCTTGATCTGCTTGGTGAGCGCGGGCTGCGAGACGTAGAGCCGCTCCGCCGCGCGCGTCAGGCTGCCTTCCTCCGCGACGGCGACGAAGTACCTCAGGAGCCGGGTGTCCACATCCATGCCGCCAGGTTATGGATGCGGGTATTGGACGCCAAGCGGGCACGCGACGAGGCTGGAACCCATGTCCCCCACGTACTTATCGGTCACCCTTGTCACCGTCCTGGCCAACTCCGGGATCGCCGCCGCGGACCTCGCGCGGGCACCCTTCGTGCTGGCCAACTCGGCGGAAGTGGGCGTGCCGGCGGCCTGGATCCCCTGGCTTGCCGCCCTGAAGGCCACGGGCGCCGCCGGGCTCCTGCTCGGCCTGCTGGGCGCGCGGCCCGTCGGTGTCGCCGCCGGGGTCGGGCTCGTGCTCTTCTTCCTCGGCGCGGTCGCCGTCCACGTCCGGGCCCGCGTCTTCCACAACATCGCCTTCCCGACGGCCTTCCTGGCCCTGGCCACCGGCTCCCTGGCCCTCGCCGCCGCGCAGTAGGGCCTGTCCGACGCGTGTGGTCGGACAGGCCCCGGGATGTGAGACGACGTCAGGAGGCGTTCGGACCCACGTCCGTGGAGGTGAGGGGGCGGCGGACCGGGGCCAGGGTCGAGTACTCGTCGGAGCCGATGTCCCGCGCCGTGCCCCGGGCGTGACCGTCGATGTCCTCCGGGACCGACACGGCGGCGAGAGTCGCCGCGCCGATCGCGGGGCTGGCCGCCGAGAGGCGGAAGACACCGTCCGTGGACTGCGTCAGGCGGGGGTCGACCCGGGTGTAGCCCGCGTTGGGGAGGGTGCCGTCGGCGGCCGCGCCCCAGAGGATGTTGCCCTGCCAGATGAAGCCGGTGGTCGCGCCCATCGCGACGAGGCTGCCGCTGTCCCCGACGATGAGGTTGTCGGCGACGGTCACGTCCTGCGGCTCGTACGTGCGGGTCTCCCCCGAGAGCGAACTCTTGTTGGCGCGCAGGGTGTTGTGCACGATCACCGCGCGGTCGCAGGCGTCGTTGCCGCGCCGCTCCTCGGTGGTCTCGCCGTCGTGGTGGTCGCGGGTGGTGCCGCTGCCGATCACGAGGGCCCGGCCGGTGAGGCCGGCGAGGTGGTTGTTCACGACCAGGTGGTCGTTGCCGTAGAGACGGATGCCCTCCTTGCCGCCCAGCAGCCAGTTGCCCTCGACGGTGGAACCGTTGCCGTGGCGCAGCACGATGCCGCCCTGGCTGTCGCGGATCGTGTTGTACCGGATGGTGTTGCCGGAGGACTTCACCGAGATGGCCTCGGGGTCTCCGTCGCACCGCTCGAACAGGTTGTACTCCACGATCGCGTCGGCGTTGGACAGGGCCCGGCTGCTGACGCCGAGCCGGATCGACTCGCCGCCGTTGGCGCCCGTGTACAGGTGGTTGGAGAAGCGGTTCTTGAAGACGTGGAGGCCCTGCGCCACGGCGGTCGAGCCGGGCCCGTCGACGACGAGGAAGATGCCCTGCGTGGTCCGGTCGTGGAAGTGGTTCCGGTCGATCTTGGCGCCGTCGCCCTCCACGAGGACCCAGTCGAGGCCGTCCACGTCCGCGAACTGGATGTCGTTGCGGGTCAGCCGGATGCCCGTGCTGCCCGCCGGGATCTCCAGGGTTCCGCTCTGCCGGAGCGCGAAGCCGCTGATGGTGACGGCGCTCGCGCCGTCGAGGACGAAGCTGCGCGCGCCGCGCAGGACGGCGCCGCCGCGGGTCTGCGAGACGATCGTGATGCCGCTGCGTCCCGAGACGTCGATCGCTCCGCCCGAGGGGACGGTGTACGTGCCGTCGGCGACGACGATCCTGTCCCCGGGGACGGCCCGGTCGATCGCGCTCTGCAGCGCGCTCAGGGAGGTGACGGGTGCCGGCTCGGCGGCCGAGGCGCCGAGGGGGACGGCGGCTGCGGCCGCGCCGAGCAGCGAGCCCTTGAGGAAGGTACGTCGTCGCATGATGCCTCCTGGAGGAAGGTGGAGTCGTCGTCTGTGTCCTGTGACCAGGTGGCATGGATTCGCCGGGGCGCCGGGCCGCCGGGACCCCGGTGCGGGCCCCCACGGCCCGCACCGGGTCCCGACCGGTCGGGTCCGGTTCCGGACGCCGGCTCCCCGCAGGCGTCGGCTCGTCCTCCCCGGTGCCGCCCCCACGACGGCAACCGTCAGGACGACGGCCGCCACGGCGCCCGCCTCGGTCCCGCTCGTTCCGGTCTGCTCCTCGGAACCCGTCGGCGGGCGTTCCGGGCGGGCGGTCACCCCTCCCTGGCCTGCCGACACGCACAGCCTGCCCCGCGCCGCTCACGTCTCGCTCACGTTCCGCTAACGCGCGGGGACGGGCGACCGGCGGGAACGGCTGCCGGCCGGGCCCGCCGATCGGGTGGGGCGAAGCCTCCGGCGGCTCCGTTCCAGGTCACCAATCCGATCAGCGAGGGCCAGGTCCTCGGCCCGGACGACGTCGTCCACCAGGCCGTCACCTTCTCCCCCACGTCCATCGGCGCCGTGACGGCGGCGTACGAGCTGACCTCCGACGACGGGACCGGTCCGCACAACGAGGCGCTGACCGGGACCGGCATCGCCGGGACCACGGTCACCGTTCCCACGCCCGGCGCCGGCGGCTGGAAACTGAACGGCTCCGCGCGGATCTCCGGCAACGACCTCCAGCTCACCCAGGCGAGCGCCTCCCAGCGGGGTTCCGCGGTCTGGCCCGTGCCGGTGCTGACCGACGGTCTGAAGGCCTCGTTCACCACGGTGATCGGCGGCGGCAGCGGCGCCGACGGCCTCACGTTCTCCCTGCTCGACCCGGCGAGGACCACGCCCTCCGCGCTCGGAGGCGTCGGCGGCGGCCTCGGCTACGTCGGGCTCCCGGGTGTGGCCGTCGCCTTCGACACCTTCAAGAACCCGGGCGATCCCTCGGCGAACTTCGTCGGCATCGCCACCGGGGGCAGCGGTTCGGCCCTCACGTACGCGTCGACGACGTCGAGCGTGCCCAACCTGCGGTCGGGCACCCACACGGTGTCCGTCGCGGTCGCCGGCAAGACCCTCACGCTCTCCGTGGACGGCACCCAGCGGCTGCGGACCACCGTCGCCTCGCTCCCCCCGGCCGCCCTCCTCGCCTTCACCGGCGGGACCGGCGGCATCACCGACATCCACGCCGTGCGGGGCGCGTCGATCACCGCCGCCTCGTACGCCGTGCCGCCGCCGGGCCCCAAGGGCTGGACGTACAACGGCAGCGCCGCGCCGTCGGGCACCAGCCTCGTCCTGACCCCGGCCCAGCCGTACCTGAAGGGGTCGGCGATCCGGGCCACCGCCGTTCCCTCGGCCCGGCTGAGGGCCCGTTTCACCGCCACCCTCTCCGGCGGCACCGGCGCCGACGGGCTCGCGCTGATGCTCCTGGACGCGACCCGTGCGACGCCCACCGCCCTCGGCGGCGGGGGCGGCGGGCTCGGCTTCAGCGGCCTGACGGGCGTGGCGGTCGCCCTGGACACGTACCGCAACGCCGGGGAGCCGTCGTCGAACTTCGTGGGGGTCGCCACCGGGGGCACGGGGACCACGCTCCGGTACGCGGCCACCTCGACGGCCGTGCCCGCGCTCCGTACCGGAAGCCATGTCGTCGACGTCGACGTCACCGCCGCAGGACGCCTGATCGTCCTCGTCGACGGCACCCGGGTCATCGACGTGGCGGTGACGCTCCCCCGGAACGTCCTGGTCGGATTCTCCGCAGCCACCGGCGGTTTGACAGACCGTCACGCGGTCACGGGAGTACGGATCGGGTACTGAGGTACCCTGCTCGCCCTTCGGAGCACGGACCCGATCTCTTCCAGCGAAGCGAGCGAGACAGATGACCGAACTGAGCCGGATATACGTGGACGAGTGCCTGCGCGGGAACGGCGGGCTCGCGACGGCCGTCGCCCGGGCCGAACTGCCTCCCGCCTTCGAGGCGGCCTGGCGCTCCCACCTGCTGCCCCGGCCCTGGTTCGTCCGTGCCGCGGAGACGGCCGCGTTCGCCCGGGACCTGGAGGGCCTCTTCGACCTCCTCCTGTCGCTGCCGGAGCGGCTCTTCGACGGGGACGTCGAGCGGTACGCGGCGGAGCTCGGGTTCGAGCCGTCCCTCGTGGCGCTGCTCCGCCGGGCCGGGTCGGGCGTCCCCGCCAAGCTGGGGCGCGCCGACGCGTACCACGACGGCACCGGGTTCAGGCTCCTGGAGCTCAACCTCGGCAGCGAGGTCGGCGGTCTCGACATGGACGTCTTCGGCCGGGCGCTGCTGCGGGTCCCCGAGTTCGCCGGCTTCGCGCGCGAGCACGGCCTGGGCCATGTGGACATCGCCGCGCGGATGGCCGCCGTGCTGCGCGACCGGGCCCGTCCCGCGCTGTCCGGCTCGGCGGAACCGGTGATCGGTCTCATCGAGGGGCGCGGGGGTGTCGGCCCGTACGGAGCGCTGATGCGCGCCACCCAGGAGGCGATGGCCGAGCAGGGTCTCGACCTCAGGATCGGGGAGATCGGCGACGTACGCGCGCGTGCCGACGGAAAACTCACCCTGGACGGCACGCCGCTCGACCTCGTGCTCCGGAACTTCGCGGCGAGCCAGTTGCTCGACGACCCCGCGGGCCCGGAGGTGGCGGAACCCTTCTTCCACGCCCACGAGGCGGGCAGGACCGTGCTGTTCACGTCCCTGGAGAGCGGCCTCTACTCCCACAAGAGCGCCCTCGCCCTCCTCTCCGACCCGCGCCGGGCCGATGTCTTCGACGCCGCCGAGCGGGCCCTGGTCGAGCGGGTCCTGCCGTGGAGCCGGGCGCTGCGCGCCTCCGGCCCCGCCGAGCTGATCGACCTCTGCCGGGAGCGGCGGGATCGGCTCATCCTCAAGCCCGGGGCCGGGTACGGCGGTCTGGACACGTTCGTCGGCTGGGAGTGCACGGACGCCGAGTGGGGCAAGGCCCTGGCCCTCGCGGTCGAGCGCGGCGGCTATGTGGCGCAGGAGCGGGTCGTGCCGCGGCCCGAGCCCGTGTACGACCCGGCGACCGGGACCGTGGACGACTGGATCGCGGCGCTGGGGTTCTTCCTCACCGACGACGGCTACGCGGGCGCGCACGCGCGCGTGAACCGCGCCGACGGGGGCGCGATCGTCGGGATGAGCAGCAACCCGGACACCCGGATGGTCGGGGTGTTCACGCACGCGTGACGACGGCGGTGGCGCGTGGCAGGGGGATCAGCGGGACCCGGCGGCCCGCATGCCCCGGGCAGCGGCGGCCTTCGACGCCTGGTCGGAACCGAGGAGGTCGAGGACTTCGCGGGCACGGGCCGGCTGGGAGGAGACGGCCAGGACGCCTCCGCCGAACGTCGAGGTGATGGCGGTGTCGCCCGGCAGGGGGCCGACGATGACGACGCCCGGCAGGTCCATCAGCTCGCTGTGCTGCTGAAAGGCCAGGTCCGCCCGGCCGGATGACAGCAGGCTGCCGGCGGGCACGCCCGGTGGCGCCTGGACGAGCCGGTCCCCCAGGACGTCGGCGAGGTCGAGCCGGGCGATCAGATCGACCAGGGCCGTGCCGCTCGGGCCGGTGGAGTAGGCGATCCGCTTCGCCGACAGCAGTGCGGCCCGCAGGTCGGCTTCCGAGTCCAGCGGAGGGAGCGGTGTTCCCTCGGGCACGGCGGCGACGACCTCCGAGACCCACAGGGGGCGCACCGTGTCGCCGAGGACGTACCCCTGCTCGGCCAGCCCGGCCAGCGCCCCGTCGGCAAGCACGAGCACATCGGACTCGGCGCCGTCACGCACCCGCCTCGCGATCTCGACGCCGCCCGCGGAGTCGAAGCGCACCGCGAGCCCGTGGGCGAGCCGGATGTGTTCGGTGAGTTCGGCGAGTACGGGCCGCGTCGCCATCGAGGACAGCCCAGAGATCTCTCGGTCCACGTCTTCTCGTCTCCTCCTCGGTGTGCGGCAGATCGTACGGCGCTCGGTCGGATGCCTCAACGCGGGTCTGCGAGACTGCTCGTGTGAGCACAACCCAGAGCACCGCGGCGGGAAAGGTCCTTCTGGTCCTGTCGGCCTTCGACCGCGAGCACCCGTCGCAGACCCTGTCGGACATCGCCCAGCGCACGGGGTTGGCGCTCAGCACCGCGCACCGTGTGGTGGCGGAGCTGGCGGCGTGGGGGGCTCTGGAGCGTGCGGAGGACGGGTCGTGGCACGTCGGGCTGAGGCTCTGGGAGATCGCCTCGGGCTGCCCCCGTACGCAGATCCTGCGTGACGTGGCCCTGCCGTTCATGCAGGACCTCTACGAGGTGACGCACGAGAACATCCAGCTCGCGGTGCGCGAGGGCACCGAGCTCGTCTTCGTCGAGCGGATCGCCGGACACCGGTCGGTGCAGCTCCTGACGATGGTGGGGACCCGGTTCCCCGTCGGGTCCACCGGGATGGGCCGGGTGCTCCTTGCGCACGCGCCGCGGGACATCCAGGAGGAGGTCCTCGCCTCACCGCTGCGGGCCTGGACCCCGCACACCGTCACCGACCCGAAGACGCTGCGCAGACAGCTGGACCGCATCCGCCGCGAGCAGGTCTTCGTCAGCGACCGCCAGCTCTCGGAGGACACGGTCGCGGTGGCCGCTCCCGTACGGATCGGCCGGACCGGACCCGTCAGCGCGGCTCTGGGGATCGTCGTCGCGGCGCGCAGCGCGAGCCGCGCGCGGGGCCTGCGTGAGCCGCTGCTCAGGGCCGTGCACGGGATCTCCGACGAGCTCGGCCGGCGGGCCCGCACGGCGCTCTGATCTCCGGGGCACTTCCGCCTGACGGAAACGCCGGCGACCGGCCGCCGCTCCGGGTGTCAACGTTCGGGTCATCCCGCACGTTCGCACCCTCCCAGGAGATGCCATGGCCGATGCCCCCGTCGACACCGTCGCCTCGGTGCCCGTCGCCGTAGTCGGCGCCGGCCCCGCCGGCCTGATGCTGGCCCACCGGCTCGGACGGGCGGGCGTCGGGACGATCGTGCTCGACACCCGCACCCGGCACGAGATCGAGACGACGCAGCGGGCCGGCATCCTGGAGGCCGACGTGGCCCGGGACCTGGTCGAGACCGGCGTCTCCGACCGGATCCTGCGCGAGGGCCACGAACACGAAGGCACCGAGATCCGTGTCGGCGGCCGGGCGCACCGGATCCACTTCAAGGCGCTGGTGGGCGAGTCGGTCTGGCTGTATCCGCAGACCGACGTCTTCATCGACCTGGCCGACGCGCGGGACCGGGACGGCGGCACGGTCCACTTCGGCGTCAAGGACACCGAGGTCCTGGACATCACCACCGACGCCCCGCGGGTCCGCTACACCGCCGCCGACGGCTCCCGGCACGAGATCCGCGCCCGGTACGTGGTCGGCGCCGACGGCTCCCGCAGCATGTGCCGCAACCTGGTCCCCGAGGACCGGCGGGTGCGGTACGGCAAGGAGTATCCCTTCGCCTGGTTCGGCATCATGGCCGAGGCCCCGCGCAGCGCGCCCGAGCTGGTCTACGCCCACTCCGAGCACGGGTTCGCGCTGATCAGCCAGCGGACCGAGACCGTGCAGCGGATGTACTTCCAGTGCGACCCCGACGAGTCCGTCGACGCGTGGACGGACGACCGGATCTGGGAGACGCTCCAGGCCAGGGTGGCCGGCGAGGACGGCTTCCGCCTCGCCGAGGGTCCGGTCCTGGAGAAGGCGGTGCTGCGGTTCCGCTCGTTCGTGCAGGAGCCGATGCGCTGGGGCTCGATGGTGCTCGCCGGAGACGCCGCGCACACCGTGCCGCCGACCGGCGCCCGCGGCCTCAACCTCGCCCTGCACGACGTGAAGGTCCTCGCCGACGTCCTGCTGCGGGCGCTCGGGGACGAGGGCGAGACCGCCCTCGACGACTACCAGCCGCGGGCCCTGGAGCGGATCTGGCGGGCGCAGAACTTCTCCCACTGGCTGACCGGGCTGCTGCACACGCCGCCGGGCGCCTCGGCGTTCGACCGGCGCCGCCAGCTCGGCGAGCTCGACAACGTGGTGGGAACGCGCGCCGGACGCGCCTACCTCTCCGAGCAGTACACCGGCTGGCCCGTCAGCGCCCAGGGCTGACACCGACGACTCCCAGGAGCACATCCATGATCATCGACTGCCACGGTCACTTCACCACCGCGCCGCCGCAGTTGGGGCAGTGGCGCGACCGTCAGATCGCGGCGGCCGAGGGCCGCGGCCCCGTCCCGGATCCCGACGAGCTGGTCATCACCGACGACGACCTGCGGCAGGCGATCGAGGGCAACCAGCTGCGGCTCATGGACGAGCGCGGCAGCGACCTGACGATCTTCTCCCCGCGTGCCAGTTTCATGGCCCACCACATCGGTGACTTCGCGGTGTCCTCGGTGTGGGCCCGGATCTGCAACGACCTGGTCCACCGCGTCAGCACGCTCCACCCCGACCGCTTCGCCATGGGCGCGATGCTGCCGCAGTCGCCGGGCGTCGAGCCCGCGACCTGCCTGCCCGAACTGCGCCGCGCGGTCGAGGAGCTCGGCGCGGTCACCGTCAACCTGAACCCCGACCCTTCGGGCGGCAGGTGGACCGCGCCGCCGCTCACCGACCGGAGCTGGTACCCGGTCTACGAGGCGATGGTCGCGTACGACATCCCCGCGATGATCCACGTCAGCACCTCGTGCAACCCGGCGTTCCACACCACCGGCGCCCACTACCTCAACGCCGACACCACGGCGTTCATGCAGCTGCTCCAGGGCGACCTGTTCAAGGACTTCCCGACGCTGCGGTTCGTGATCCCGCACGGCGGCGGCGCCGTCCCGTACCACTGGGGCCGGTTCCGCGGCCTGGCCATGGCGCTCGGCCGGCCGGACCCCGAGACCCTGCTCGACAACGTCTTCTTCGACACCTGCGTCTACCACCAGCCCGGCATCGACCTGCTCACGCGGGTCGTCCCCGGCAGGTCCGTGCTCTTCGCCAGCGAGATGATCGGCGCGGTCCGCGACATCGACCCGCACACCGGCCACCACTTCGACGACACGAAGCGGTACGTCGACGCCACCCCGCACCTGACGGACGAGGACCGCGCCGCCGTGTACTCCGGCAACGCCCTGCGCGTCTACCCCCGACTCGCCGCCCGCCTCGCCGCGGCCGGCCGCTGACCCCAGGAGAAGCACCCATGGAACACACCGAACTCGGCGTCGTCCACACGAAGATCGATCGGGCGGACCCGGAGGCCGTCGCGGAGCTGGCGAAGTACGGCGTCGCGACGATCCACGAGGCCATGGGCCGGGTCGGGCTCATGCGCCCCTACCTGCGCCCCGCCTACCCGAAGGCCCGGATGTGCGGCACGGCCGTGACCACGCTCCTCCAGCCCGGCGACAACTGGATGCTCCACGTGGCCGCCGAGCAGATCCAGGACGGCGACGTCGTCGTCGCGGCCTGCACGACCGAGAGCGAGGACGGCTTCTTCGGCGAGCTGCTCGCCACGTCGTTCCGCGCCCGCGGCTGCCGGGGCCTGATCATCGACGGAGGCGTCCGCGACGTCACCGACCTGGAGCGGATGGACTTCCCCGTCTTCTCCCGCGCGATCAACGCCAAGGGCACCGTCAAGGCCACCCTCGGCTCCGTCAACGTGCCCGTGGTCTGCGGCAACGCCCTCGTCCGCCCCGGCGACGTGATCGTCGCCGACGCCGACGGCGTCGTCGTGGTGCCGCGCGAGCGGGCCGCCGAGGTGGCCGCCGCCTCCGCCGCCCGCGAGGCCAACGAGGAAGGCAAGCGGGCGCAGTTCCGCGCGGGCCGGCTCGGCCTGGACCTGTACGGCATGCGCGGCCCGCTGGCCGAGCTCGGCCTGCGTTACGAGGACTGACGATGACGACCTTCGAGAAGACCCCGGGCTGGCTGGACTGGTACGCAGGTCCGAGCCGGCCGCAGTTCCGGCTCCCCTCCGGCGCCGTCGACGCGCACTGCCACGTCTTCGGACCGGGCGCCGAGTTCCCGTACGCCCCCGAGCGCAAGTACACGCCGTGCGACGCGTCCAAGGACCAGCTGTTCGCGCTCCGCGACCACCTCGGCTTCGCCCGGAACGTCGTGGTGCAGGCGACCTGTCACGGCGCCGACAACACCGCCATGGTCGACGCCCTGCGGGCCTCCGGCGGGCTGGCCCGGGGCGTGGCGACGCTGCGCCCCGACGTCACCGACGCCCAGGTGCGGGAGCTGCACGAGGCGGGCGTCCGCGGGGTGCGGTTCAACTTCGTGAAGCGGCTCGTGGACGCGGCGCCGCAGCAGCACCTGCGGGACGTCGCCGAGAAGATCGCGCCGTACGGCTGGCACGTCGTCGTCTACTTCGAGGCCGCGGACCTCCCCGACCTGCGGGACTTCCTGCTGTCGATCCCCGTCCCGCTGGTCGTCGACCACATGGGACGGCCGGACACCGCGAAGGACCCGGAAGGGCCCGACTTCGAGGCCTTCCTGAACTTCATGCGGGCCCGTCCGGACATCTGGTGCAAGGTGACGTGCCCGGAGCGGCTCTCGCTGACCGGCCCGCCGGCCCTCGACGGGGAGCGGAACGCCTACCGTGACGTGGTCCCCTTCGCCCGGCGCGTCGTCGAGGAGTTCCCCGACCGCGTCCTGTGGGGCACCGACTGGCCGCACCCCAACCTCACCGATCACATGCCCGACGACGGCCTGCTCGTCGACTTCCTCCCGCACATCGCGCCGACCCCGGCGCTGCGGCAGAAGCTCCTCGTCGACAACCCGATGCGCCTGTACTGGCCGGACGCCGACTGACCCGCCCACGACCGGAGGCCACCATGTCACTGGACAAGACCTACAAACTGGTGCCGGGGACCACGATCTTCGACGCCGAACAGTCCGCCAAGGGCTACCACCTCAACCAGTTCTGCATGTCGCTGATGACCGCGGAGAACCGCGCGGCCTACCTCGCCGACGAGCGTGCCTACCTGGACGCCTGGCCGCTTCGGGAGGAGCAGAAGCGGGCCCTGCTCGACCGCGACCTCAACGCCGCCATGCGCGAGGGCGGCAACATCTACTTCCTCGCCAAGTGGGGCGCGACCCTGGGGTTCTCGTTCCAGCAGATGGCGGGGTCGATGACCGGCATGACCGAGGAGGAGTACCGCGCGATGATGGTCGGCGGCGGCCGCTCCGTCGACGGGAACCGCATCGACCACGCGGTCCTGGAGGCGGCACACGCCGACCCGACGCCCCCGGCCGAGCACGCCGTGATCACCGGCGCGGTCTTCACCTCCCACGTGCCGGCCATCGGCGCGGCGATGGATCACGAGAAGACCGAAGAGCCTTACTGGCGACCGGTGTTCGAGGGGTACGAGTACTCCAGGCGGTGGGAGCGGGAGAACCTCCCCGACGTGATCTTCCTGGTCTACAACGACCACGCCTCCGCCTTCGACCAGTCCCTGATCCCCACCTTCGTCCTCGGGACCGGCGCCGCCTTCCCCACCGCCGACGAGGGGTACGGGCCCCGCCCCGTGCCCGGCGTCGAGGGCGACCCGGATCTGGCCGCGCACATCGCGCACTCGCTCATCAGGGACGACTTCGACCTCACCCTCGCGAACGAGCTGACGGTCGACCACGGCCTCACCGTCCCGCTGTCGCTGATGTTCGGCGACACCGAGAAGTGGCCGTGCAAGGTGATCCCCTTCCACGTCAACGTGGTGCAGTACCCCGTCCCCTCGGGCGCCCGCTGCTTCGAGCTCGGCCGCGCCCTGCGCCGGGCGATCGAGTCGTACGACCGGCCGCTCAGGGTGCAGGTGTGGGGCACCGGCGGCATGAGCCACCAGCTCCAGGGCCCGCGGGCCGGCCTCATCAACCGGGAGTGGGACAACGCCTTCCTGGACCGGCTGGTCGAGGATCCCGCCGGCCTCGCACAGGTGCCGCACCTGGAGTACGTCGAGGAGGCGGGCTCGGAGGGCATCGAGCTGGTCATGTGGCTGATCGCCCGCGGCGCGATGAGCGACGTCGACGGCTCCGGCGAGGTCGAGGTCAGGCACCGCTTCTACCATGTGCCGGCGTCCAACACGGCCGTCGGACACCTGATCCTGGAAAACCACCCCCGGGCCGAAGAGCCCGCCGTGAAGGAGTGACATGACTGACGACCGGACCGTACGGATCGCCCTGGCCGGCGGCGGTGCCTTCGGCGCCAAGCACGCGGCGGCGCTGAAGCGGATCGAGGGCGTCGAGGTGGCCGCCGTCGTGAGCAGCAGCCTCGAACGCGCCCAGAAGTTCGCCGCGGAGCAGGGCGTCGGGCGCGCCGTCGCCTCCCTGGACGAGGTCCTCGCCATGGACGACATCGACGCCGTCATCCTGGCCACCCCCACGCAGCTGCACGCCTCGCAGACGCTGGCGTGCCTCGAAGCGGGCAAGCACGTCCAGGTCGAGATCCCGCTCGCCGACTCGCTCGGCGACGCCGAGGCGTGCCGGGCCGCGGCGGAGCGCACGGGCCTCGTGGCGATGGTGGGCCACACCCGCCGGTTCAACCCGAGCCACCAGTGGGTGCGGCGGCGGATCGAGGCGGGCGAGTTCTCCGTCCAGCAGATGGACGTGCAGACGTACTTCTTCCGCCGGAAGAACCTCAACGCGCTCGGCGAGCCGCGCTCCTGGACCGACCACCTGCTGTGGCACCACGCCGCGCACACGGTCGACCTGTTCGCGTACCAGGCGGGTTCTCCGATCGTGCAGGCCAACGCCGTGCAGGGCCCCCTCCACCCCGAGCTGGGGATCGCGATGGACATGTCGATCCAGCTGCGGGCGGAGAACGGCGCCATCTGCACCCTGTCGCTGTCGTTCAACAACGACGGGCCGCTCGGCACGTTCTTCCGCTACATCGGCGACACCGGCACGTACATCGCCCGGTACGACGACCTGTTCACCGGAAAGGAGGAGCCCATCGACGTCAGCGGGGTCGACGTGTCGATGGACGGCATCGAGCTCCAGGACCGCGAGTTCGTCGCCGCCATCCGCGAGGGCCGCGAGCCGAACTCCTCCATCGCCCAGGTGCTTTCCTGCTACCGGACCCTGGCGGCGCTGGAGCAGCAGCTGAACGCGGTCGCGGGCTCGTGACCGCCGCCGCGTCGTCCGCCGGCGCGGGGCTCGCCCCGCGCCGGCTCGGTCCGTTCGCGGTCCCTGCCATCGGCCTGGGCTGTATGAACCTGAGCCATGCGTACGGTGTCCCGCCGAGCCCGGAGGCCGCCGAGAAGCTGCTGCTGACGGCGCTGGAGGAGGGCGTCACGCTCTTCGACACCGCCGCCCTCTACGGCTTCGGCGCGAACGAGGAGCTGCTCGGCCGGGTGCTGGCCCCGCACCGGGACCGGATCGTGCTGGCCAGCAAGTGCGGGATGACCGGGGTCGACGGCCGGCGCGTCATCGACGGGCGGCCGGAGACCCTCCGGCGCACCGTGGACGAGGCGCTGGCCCGGCTGCGCACCGATGTCGTCGACCTGTACTACCTGCACCGGGTCGACCGGCAGGTCCCGGTGGAGGAGAGCGTCGGGGCGATGGCCGAACTCGTCGCGGCGGGGAAGGTACGCGCGCTCGGGCTCTCGGAGGTCTCCGCGGCGACGCTGCGCCGGGCGCACGCCGTGCATCCGATCGCCGCCCTGCAGAACGAGTACAGCCTCTGGTCGCGCAATCCGGAGCAGGGCACTCTGGCGGCGGCCCGTGAACTCGGAGTCGCCCTGGTGGCGTTCAGCCCGCTGGCCCGGGGCTTCCTCACCTCGACGCCCCCGGACCTCGGCGGTCTTCCCGCCGGGGACATCCGCCGCGGTATGCCCCGCTTCGACTCCGGCCACTACCCCGCCAATCTGGCGCTGCGGCAGGAACTGGAGCGGATCGCCGGCGAGGCGGGCCTCGGTCTCCCGCAGCTGGCCCTGGCGTGGGTCGTCTCCCGGGGCTCCCACGTCGTCGCGATCCCCGGCACCCGGTCGGTCCCCCATCTGCGGGAGAACCTGTCCGTGCTCGACCTCGACGTACCGGGCGAGGTGCTCGACGCGGCGGACCGGGTGCTGAACGCCGCGACGGTCCACGGGCCCCGCTACAACGAGTCCACGCTCGCCGAGATCGACACCGAGCGCTGCGGCCGGGCGGGCTGACGCATACGACGAGGGGCGGTACGGGCCTTGTGGCCGGTACCGCCCCTCGTCGTGTGTCGTCCGGCGGGCGGGGTCCTCGTCGCCCCGCCCGCCGCGGCGGCCCGCGGCAAGCCTCCGCCCGTGCGGTAGGCGGAGGCTCCCCCCGTGCGGGCCCGACAGGTGGTCGTGTCAGGCGTAGTGGCGGTACACGGCCTCGGCGACGCAGGCCGGCTTCTCGTTGCCCTCGACCTCGACGGTGAACGTCAGGGGCATCTGCACGCCGTTGCCCTTGACCTCCTCCACCGTGCCGACGACGCCGTGGAGGCGGATCTTCGCGCCGACGGGGACGGGGCTGGGGAAACGGACCTTCTCCAGGCCGTAGTTGACGCTCATCTTGGTGCCGGTGATGGTGAGCAGCTCCCCGAAGAGCGGGATCATGAGGGAGAGGGTGAGGTAGCCGTGGGCGATGGGGCCGCCGAAGGGGCCGTCCTTGGCCTTCTCCGGGTCGGTGTGGATCCACTGGTGGTCGTCGGTGGCGTCGGCGAAGGTGTTCACCCGGTCCTGGGTGATCTCGAGCCAGCGCGTGCGGCCGAGGTCGGCTCCGCTGAGGGACTTGAGTTCGTCGAGGCCGTTGGCGGTGGTGGACATGGAGGGTCCTTTCGATGGCGGGAGCGGTTCGCTCCCGGCTCGGTCACGGATGGGGGCGCTCGGCGGGGCCGGTGGCGTAGGTGTCGCGCACGGCGGGCTTGATGATCTTCCCGGAGGGCGTGCGGGGCAGCTCTTCGGTCAGGACGAGCGACTTGGGGATCTTGTACTTGGCGAGCCGGCCCGTGAGGTGGCCGAGGATGTCGTCCTGGTCGGCGCGGGCGCCGGGGCGCAGCACGACGACGGCGCGGCCGACCTCGCCCCAGACCGGGTCCGGCACGCCGATGACCGCGCACTCGGCGACGGCGGGGTGGTCGAGGAGCGCGTCCTCCACCTCGGCCGGGTAGACGTTCTCCCCGCCCGAGACGAACATGTCCTTGACCCGGTCGACGATGTAGGCGTAGCCCTCGTCGTCGGTGCGGGCGACATCGCCGGTGCGCAGCCAGCGGCCGTCGGTGAAGACGGCCTCGGTGTCCTGGGGCCGTCCCCAGTAGCCGGTCATGACGTTGGGGCCCTGGACGAGGACCTCGCCGCGCTCCCCCGGGCCCGCCTCGCGGCCGTCGGGCCCGACGACACGGGTGTCGGTGAAGAAGTGCGGCACCCCGGCGGAGCCCGCCTTCTCCGAGGCCTTCTCCCGGTCCAGGAACAGGACGCCGGGGGACGCCTCGGTCATGCCGTAGCCCTGGCTGAAGGCGAGGCCGCGGTCGAGGTACGTGGCGATGGTGCGGGCGGGCACGGGGGCACCGCCGCAGTTGAGGGTGCGCAGGCTCGACAGGTCGGCGGTCGCCCAGCGGGGCCGGGCGGCCATCGCGTCGTACATGGTGGGGACGCCGAACATGTACGTCACCCGCTGGACCTCGACGATCTCCAGGACGCGTTCGGGGTCGAACGCGCCGAGGAGGACCACGCGGCCGCCCTTCAGGAGGGTCGGCAGACAGGTCATGTTGAGGCCGGCGGTGTGGAACAGCGGGGCCACGACGAGGGTCACCTCGTCGCCGGAAACATCGGTGTCGACCAGGACGTTGACACTGTTCCAGGTGATGTTGGCGTGGGAGAGGACGGCGCCCTTGGGGCGGCCCGTGGTCCCGGAGGTGTACATGATCATGCACGGGTCCTCGGGTGCCACCGCCTCGTCCAGCGGATCGGTCCCGGCGCCGGCGATAAGTTCCTCGTAGCCGAGACCTCCGTCCTCGTCGGGGCCGGCGAGGTCGATCCGGTGCCGTGCGCCCGCCTCGGCCGCCGCGGCACGGGCCGTCCCGTCCTGCTCGGGCGCGTGGACGAGGACGGTGCTGCCCGAGTCGGCCAGGTTGTGGGCCAGCTCCGGCGCCGCGAGCCGGGTGTTGAGCGGGACGAAGACCGCGCCCAGCGCCCCGGCGGCGAACAGGGTCTCCAGGAACGCCGGATGGTTGGGGCCGAGGTACGCGACCCGGTCGCCCCGCGCCACGCCGAGGTCGCGCAGCGCGTGGGCGAGGCGAAGGACGCGCTCGTGCAGCTCGCCGTAGGTCAGGGTGCGGTCCTCGTGGACCACGGCGACCCGGCCGGGCGTCTTGCGGGCCCGGCGCGCGGGCCAGGAGCCGATGCCTTGGTTCAACACGGAGTCTCCTTCAGTCCGCCGTCAGACCCAGCAGGTAGGCGGCGTTCCCCTTGAGGATCTTCGGCCGGACCTCGGGCTTGATGTCGAGCTTCTCGAAGTCGGCGAGCCAGCGGTCGGGGGTGATGACGGGGTAGTCGGAGCCGAAGAGCACCTTGTCCTTGAGCAGGGTGTTGGCGTACCGGACGAGCTGCGGCGGGAAGTACTTCGGGGACCAGCCGGACAGGTCGATGTACACGTGCGGCTTGTGCGTGGCCACCGCCAGGGCCTCGTCCTGCCAGGGGAAGGACGGGTGGGCCAGGACGATCCGCAGCTCCGGGAAGTCGACGGCCACGTCGTCGATCAGCATCGGGTTGGAGTACTTCAGCCGGATGCCGCCGCCGCCCGGGACGCCGGCGCCGATGCCGGTCTGGCCGGTGTGGAAGAGCGCGGGCACGCCCAGCTCCTCGATGGCCTCGTACAGCGGGTAGGCGAGCCGGTCGTTCGGCGAGAACGCCTGGATGCTCGGGTGGAACTTGAAGCCGCGGACGCCGTACTCCTCGACCAGGCGCCGTGCCTCCCGTACGCCCGCGCGTCCCTTGTGCGGGTCGATGCTCGCGAAGGGGATGAGCGCGTCGGCGTGGGCGGCGCAGCTCTCCGCGATCTCCTCGTTGGAGATCCGCGGGTGGCCGGTGGCGTGCTCGGCGTCGACGGTGAACACCACCGCCGCCATGCGGCGCTCCCGGTAGTGGTCGGCCATCTCGTCGATGGTCGGCTGCCGGTGGCCGTGGGCCTTGAAGTACTCCTCGGAGGCCCCGAAGAGCTCCGGACTCAGCGCCCCGTGGCCGTCCTTGGAGATCTCCGCGTGCGTGTGCACGTCGATGGCCGTGAGCCGGTCGAGGTCGAGGGCGAGGTCGCTCATGTCACGCCACCGGGGCCTGGGGCGCGGGGATGCCGTAGGTCTCGGGCTCGGCGCCGACGCCGCCCGGCCACTCGACGGCGATGGCGTCGGCGGTCCAGCCGCCGTCGGCGAGGGCGACGGCCTTCTCCTTGGGGTGGGCCCACAGGGCGAGTCGGTCGCCGCCGATGCCGATGGCCTGCCCGGTCACTCCGTCGGAGTCGTCCGAGGCCAGGAAGGTGATCAGGGCGGCGACGTCCTCGACCGTGCCGAGGCCCTCGTCCTTGCGCAGCCAGTCCGGCAGCGGCTTGCCCGTGCGCTCGGACTCCTCGATGACCGGGGCGAACGCCGGGATGGTCTTGGTCATCTCGGTGGCGGCGACCGGGACGACGGCGTTGACGGTGATGCCGGCGCGGCCCAGCTCCATGGCCCAGGTGCGGGCCATGGCGACGATGCCCGCCTTGGCGGCGGCGTAGTTGGTCTGGCCGAAGTTGCCGCGCTGGCCGGCCGGGGAGGAGATGAGGACGAGGCGGCCGCCGGTGCCCTGCTCGCGCATGCGGACGGCGGCGGCGCGGGCGCAGGTGAAGGTGCCGCGCAGGTGGACGCGGACCACGTCGTCGAAGTCCTCGTCGGTCATCTTCCACAGCACGCGGTCGCGCAGGATGCCGGCGTTCGTGACGAGCACGTCCAGGCTCCCGAACTCGCGCACGGCCGTGTCCACCAGCTCCTGGGCGGCGGCGCTGTCGCCCACCGCCGCGACGACGCCGGTCGCCCTGCCCCCCTCGGCCGTGATGGCGGCGACGGCGGCGTCGACGACGGCCCGGTCGACGTCGTTGACGACGACGGCGGCGCCGGCCGCGGCGAGAGCCTGGGCGTAGGCCAGTCCGAGACCGCGTCCGCTGCCGGTGACGACGGCGACCTTGCCGTGAAGATCCATGAGAGATGCCTCTCCTCAAGGGGGTGGAAGGGGGGTGGAAGGGGGTGTGCCGAAGGTCCCGGCACAAGCCGGGATCGACAGGAATCCTGATGAACGCCAGTCTGGGCATTAACAGGATTCCTGTCAATGTTTTAGGGTGAGGGGCGCCGCCACTCCGGCGGCAGCCGGTTCGGGAGCGGTACGGCCACCCCGGGCGCACCTTCACCACGGGAGGACGAACGTGAGCACCTCACTGCTCTACCTGCTCAAGAGGACGGAGCTGGCGGTGCGGGCCCGCCTGGAGGAACTGGTCAAGCCCGCCGGGATCACGGCCCTGCAGTACACCGCCCTGACCGTCCTTGAGCGGCACGACGGCATCTCCGCCGCCCAGCTCGCCCGCGACTCCTTCGTCACCGCCCAGTCGATGGCCGACATGGTCCGCGCCCTGGAGAGCCGGGGCCTGATCCGCCGCGAGCCCAACCCCGCCAACCGCCGCGAGCGCCTCATCCTGCTCGCCGACCCGGGACGGCGACTGCTCGCCGAGTACGCCGGGCCGGCGCGCGCACTGGAGGAGCGCATGGTCGCCGGTCTGAGCGCCGAGGAGATCCATGTGCTCAGGGAGGCCCTGGTCGGGGCGTGGCGCTCCCTGTCGTAGAAGAACCCCCGGTCCTCGGAGCAGGGATCAGCCGCGCGGGGCGTCGTGCTCGACGTACCGGCGGATCTTCCGCAGCGTCTCGGGGTGCGCTTCCTTCGCGCCGTAGGTGCGGTCGGCGGTCACCGGCGCGATCGCGATGCGGCCGTCGCGGAACAGGGCCGCGGAGTCGGCGTCCTTCACGGTCTCGGTGCAGGGCTCTCCCGGCGTCTCCTCGCAGAAGCCCAGGCCGATCTCGAAGGAGTCGTCCCCGGTCTGCTCGTAGGCGTGCCAGACGACGGCGCCGCGGCCGACGCTCGTCCAGGCCGGGGTCCCGGCCCGCTGACCGGTGCTGACGTCGGGGTAGTCGACCTTGAGCGCGAAGTCGCCGGTCAGCAGGCCGCGTTCCTCGAGGCCCGCGACGAAACGGGCCCCGAACTCGGCGTTGGCACGGTAGTTGACGCGGGGGAAGTTCAGGTTGCTCTCGTCGCCGGAGGAGGAGAACGCGATCGCGGGCACGCCCTGGTCGATCGCGGCGACGGCAGCGCCCACGGTGCCGGAGTCGTTCACGCTCGCGGAGACGTTGGGGCCGGAGTTGATGCCGGTGAGGACGAGGTCGGGTGCCTCGGTCCAGCCGGCCTTGGCCTTGAGGCCGGCGCGCAGGGCGAGCTTGACGGTGTCGGCGGGGGTGGCGGACGGGGAGTCCTTGGTGCAGGGGCCGTCGGCGAGGCAGACGCCGTAGACGGCTCCGCGGGACGGGGCCTGGGCGCAGTCGTTCTCGTAGCCGGCGGGCAGGGCGGTGCGGCGCTGGGCGGTGAGGACGCCGCCGTTGGTGACGGCGGTGCCCTTGCCGGACTGGACCTGCCAGGGCGCCATGACGACGACGTCGGCCCCGGCGGCACACATCGCGCGGCGGAGCTCGTACAGGCCGAGACCGTCGGAGTTGCTCGCCTTCGCCGCCTGCATGGAGTCGTCGTTGGAGATCAGGATCCGCATCCCCGCGAGCGGGAGGGCCTTCTCGGCGGTGCCGGGAGTGGTGGCGTACGCGGTCACTCCCGCGGCGGCGATCAGTGCGGCCCCCACGGCCGCGAGTCCGATCCTGCGCGTGGTCGGCGACATCGGCGACATGGGCGTGTTCCCTTCGGTGGGGAGGGGTGCCGGGCGGCGCTCGGTCAGGTCGCGCCGCCCGGCGTCGCGGCTCCGGGAGGGCCGCGAGTCAGGGGGAGGTGGATCCGTGCGGGGTCAGCGGACCGACTTGATCGGGATGACCGCCGCCGCGCCGACCAGGGTGATCAGGGCGGCCGCGACGTAGAGACCGTCGTAGCCGACCGCGCCGACGAGCAGCGAGGCCAGGAACGGGGCGAGGATCTGCGGGCCGGCGTTCGCGATGTTGAGGACGCCCATGTCGCGGGCCGCGTCGTCGGCGCTGGGCAGGACCAGGGTGACGAGGGCGGTGTCCACGGCCATGTAGCAGCCGAAGGCGAGGCCCATGACGACGGTGAAGATCAGCATGCCGGTCCAGTCCGGCTTGACGACCGGCACGAGCATCGCGACGGCGCAGAGGGTGCAGGAGAGGCCGACCAGCGGCTTGCGGCGGCCCATGCGGTCGGAGAGCAGTCCGCCGAGGACGGTGGCGAGCAGGGTGACGCCGGCGTCGAGGGGGGCGATGAAGGCGACGGCCTCGGTGGCGTCGAGCCCTTCGGGGAGCCTGATGTGGTCCTGGAGGATGTACATCTGGAACAGCGAGACCGAGAAGAAGCCGAGCATCATCAGGAAGCGGCCGATGAAGACCCAGCGGAAGTCGGCCGACCTCAGGGTGTCCGCGAATGCGGCCAGCTGCTTGCGCAGCGGCACCGTCTCGACCGTGGGACGCTTCCGCTCGCGGACCGCGCCGGTGAAGAGGACGGCCGCGCCGGCGATGATCGCGCCGAGTACGAGATAGCCGAGGGTGACGTCGCCGGGGACGAACAGGGCGGCGGTGGAGATGCCGACGGCGGAGCCGATGGGGGTGCCGATGCCGACCATCGCGGAGGCCAGGCCACGGCGTTCGACGGGGACGCGGTCGGGGACGACGGCGGTCAGGGCGGCCTGGTAGATGTTCATCATGGCCTGGACGAGACACCAGCCGATGGTGACGAGGAGCACCGTCCGGGCGGCGCCGAGCAGGGCGAGCGCGCCGAGGGCGGCGAGACCGCCGCACAGGATCCAGGGGTTGCGCCGTCCCGAGCGGTCGGAGAGCAGTCCGGCCAGCGGGTTGAAGAGGGTCGCGAAGATGGCGGCGACGCCGGAGACGAGACCGAAGTTGGCGACCTTGTTCGCCGGGTCGACGAGTTCGACCTGGACCGGCAGGAGAACCACACCGATGCCCATGTAGACCATGAACATGGCGGCGTTCGCCACCGTGAGCATGGGCATCAGCCGCAGCAGGGCGCCTCGGCCGGCGACCGGGCCGGCGGCCTGCGGCTCCGACTCCGCCGGGTCGGCCGGCCGGACTTCGGATGCGTTCATGTGGTTCTCCTCGGCCGCGGCCCCGGGAGGCGTCCTGTGCGGCGGGTCATGCGTGAGCGGGAAGGGTGGTGCGGGGGTGGTGCCGGTCAGCTGTCGAAGCCGAGGCCGAAGCGGTCGAGGGTGCGCAGCCAGAGGTTGCGGCGTCCCTCGTTCAGGTCGGCGCGTGCCATGGACCACTTGGTGATGTTGATGCCGATCGAGCGGACGGGCTCGGGCGGGAAGGGCAGCGGCTTGCGGCGTACGAGTTCGAGCTCGGTGCGCTCGGTGTGCTCGCCCGCGAGCAGGTCGAGCAGCACGTCGGCACCGAAGCGCGTGGCGCCGACGCCGAGGCCGGTGTATCCGGCGGCGTAGGCGACCTTGCCGTGGTGACTCGTGTCAAAGAAAACGCAGAAACGGGTGCTGGTGTCAATGGCTCCGCCCCAGGCGTGACTGAAGCGAACCCCTTCGAGCTGCGGAAACGTCGTGAAGAAATGCGAGGCGAGGGTCGCGTAGGTCGCGGGCCTGCGGTCGTGCTCGGCGCGGACCGGACCGCCGTGGTGGATCGCGTCGTAACCGCCCCAGAGGATGCGGTTGTCGGCGGAGAGCCGGACGTAGTGGAACTGGTTGGCGCAGTCCGCGAAGCCCTGGCGACGGGCCCAGCCGACGGAGGCGAGCTGGTCGTCGGTGAGCGGTTCGGTCATCAGCGCGTAGTCGTACACGGGGACGGTGTACGGGCGGTGGCGGCGGAGCAGGGACGGGTAGGCGTTGGTGGCGAGCGCGACGCGGCGGGCGGTGATCCGGCCGTAGGGGGTGCCGACGCCCATGACGGCACCGTGCTCGTCGAGCGATGTCGCGGGGGTGCGCTCGTGGATGCGGACGCCGAGGTCGAGGCATGCCTGCTTGAGGCCCCAGGCGAGCCGGGCGGGGTTGACCATGGCGACGTCGTCCTTGTTCCAGACGCCGCCGAGGAAGGTGGGTGAGTCGATCTCGGCGCGGACCTCGTCGGCGTCGAGGAGGAGGGGCGTGCCTCCGTAGCGGGTGGCGGCTTCGGCCTCCTCGGCGAGGCCTTCGAGCTGGTAGCGCTCGGTGGCGACGGCGAGGGAGCCGGTGCGCTCCCAGTCGCAGTCGATGCCGTACCGCTGGATGGCGTCCTCGATGCCCCGGAGGTTCTCGCGGCCGAGGTGTTCCAGGCGGCCGATCTCCTCGGGCCAGCGCTGGAGGCCGTTCGCGAGGCCGTGGGTGAGGCTGGCCTCGCAGAACCCGCCGTTGCGGCCGGAGGCGGCGCCGCCGACCTCGTCCGCCTCGACGAGCACGACGTCGGCGGAGGGGTTGCGTTCCTTGGCGTTGAGGGCGGTCCACAGGCCGGTGTAGCCGCCGCCGACCACGAGGAGGTCGCAGGTGGTGCCGCCGACGAGGGCGGGGGCGGGCTGAGGTCGGCGCGGGTCGTCCAGCCAGAACGGGGTGGGGTCGACGTCCCGGAGCGAGCTGAGGTGGTTCATGGGTGTTCCTTCGGGGTCGCGGAGACGCCCGAGCGCGGGGAGCCTCCGAAGTGCCGCCCATGAGACTCCGCCGCGGGAACAAGGTCAATGGTGTTGACGTAAGACCCCCCGCGTCACCTCTCCGGGCCGGGCTCCGGTCGTAGCGCCGCCACCGCGCTCAGCATCAGTTCCAGCGCGAACGGGTAGCCGCTGTCGCTCATGTCGGCGGCCAGGAGGGGGAAGGTCGCGGCGATGTTCGGGTGGGTGTCGGCGGACAGCCGGCCGTAGACCGCGTGCCAGACCTGCTCCTCCTTCTCCTGGGCGGCGGGCGGCAGGGCCAGGGCGGCGGCGTCCTGGGCGGCGAAGGCGAGGGCCTGGTCGACGAAGGCGTGGTAGATCCGCACGGCGAGTCCGTCCGGGAAGCCGGCGGAGCGCAGGACGCCGAGGATCCGCTCGACGGCCCGGGTCTCGTACGGCCGCCCGGTGGTGCGGTGGGCCGCGAGGGCCGCCGCCTGCGGGTAGGCCATGTAGCAGCCGTGGATGCGAAGCCCCAGGTCACGGAGGTCGGCCCGCCAGTCGCCGGTGGCCGTCCAGCCCTCCTGGGCGCGGCCGATCATCTCGTCCGCGACGGCGAGCAGCAGGGCGTCGGTGTTCCGGAAGTAGCGGTAGAGGGCCGTCGGGTCGGCGCCGAGCGCGGCGCCCAGCCTCCGTACCGACAGGGCTTCCGCGCCGTGCTGCGCGATCAGGCGCAGCGCGGTCTCGACGATGAGCCGCTCCGAGAGGACGGCGCCCTGCTTGGTGGGGCGGCGACGCTGCCGGCTGCCTTCGGGAACCACGCGTTCGGACATGGCCGGAACCTTACGTCAACACTATTGACGTGTAAACGGCCCGCCCGCTTCCATGGCGCCCACCAACCGACATCACTTGTTCTGGAGCGCCCATGACCACGGCCGATCTGGTCTTCACCCGCGGTCCCGTCTTCACGGCGGACCCGGCCCGCACCCGGGCGACCTCGCTCGCCGTCGTCGGCGAGCGGATCGTGGCCGTCGGCCACGACGAGGTGCGGGAGCTCGTCGGCCCCGGCACGGAGGTCGTCGACCTGACGGGGAAGCTGCTGCTCCCCGGCTTCCAGGACGCCCACATCCACGCGGTCGGCGGCGGCAAGGAGCTGGCCGAGTGCGATCTGACCGGCACGGTCGGCGTCGCCGAGTACCTGGAGCGGATCCGGGAGTACGCCGACGCGAACCCCGAGCAGGCCTGGATCACCGGCGGCGGCTGGTCGATGGAGAGCTTCGAGGGCGGCCTGCCCACCCGGCAGCTGCTCGACTCCGTCGTCCCGGACCGGCCGGTCCTCCTGTCGAACCGTGACCACCACGGCGCCTGGGCCAACACCCGGGCGCTGGAGCTCGCGGGTCTCACCGCCGGCACCCCGGACCCGGCCGACGGCCGGATCGAGCGGGAGGCGGACGGCTCCCCCAGCGGCATGCTCCAGGAGGGCGCGATCGGTCTCGTCGGCCGGCTGGTGCCGGAGGCCACCGCCGAGGACCGGCTCGCCGGACTGCTGCGGGCCCAGAAGCTGCTGCACTCGCTCGGCATCACGGCCTGGCAGGACGCGCTGCTCGGCTCCTTCGCCGGCATGGCCGACCCGTCCGAGGCGTACATGGCGGCCGCGGGCGACGGTTCGCTGACGGCCCGGGTGACCGGGGCGCTGTGGTGGGACCGGGAGCGGGGCGCCGAGCAGATACCCGAACTGGTGGCCAGGCGCGAGAAGCTGACCTCCGGCCGCTTCCGCGCCGGCTCGGTGAAGATCATGCAGGACGGCATCGCGGAGAACTTCACCGCCGCGATGACCACCCCGTACCTGGACGGCTGCGGCTGCGCCACCGCCAACAGCGGCCTGAGCTTCGTCGATCCCGAGGCGCTGCGCGGGTACGTGACCGAGCTCGACGCCCTGGACTTCCAGGTCCACTTCCACGCCCTGGGCGACCGGGCCGTCCGTGAGGCCCTGGACGCCGTCGAGGCGGCGATCGCCGCCAACGGCCGCCGCGGCAACCGGCACCACCTCGCCCACCTCCAGGTCGTCCACCCCGAGGACCTGGCCCGGTTCGCGAAGCTCGGCGCCATCGCGAACATCCAGCCGCTGTGGGCCGCGCACGAGCCGCAGATGGACGAGCTGACCATCCCGTTCCTGGGTCCCGAGCGGGCCGCCTGGCAGTACCCGTTCGGCGATCTCGTACGGGCCGGGGCCACCCTCGCCGCCGGCAGCGACTGGCCGGTCAGCAGCCCGAACCCGATCGAGGGCATCCACGTCGCGGTGAACCGCCGCGACCCCGAGGCCACCGACGACCGGGTCTTCTACGCCGAGCAGCGCCTCGACCTCACCACGGCGCTGGCCGCCTACACCGCGGGCACCGCGCACGTGAACGGTCTCGACGACACCGGCAGCCTGCGGCCCGGCCACCTCGCCGACCTGGTCGTCCTGGACCGCGACATCCTCACGGGCCCGCCGGAGGAGATCGCCGAGGCCCGGGTGGAACGGACCTACGTCGGCGGCCGGCTGGTCCACTCGGTCTGACCGTGCCTCAGCGGCGCAGCGACGAGCCCCGTACGTCCAAGCGCGTCGGGACGAGTGTCCCGGCCGGCTCCCGCCGGCCGTGTTCCAGGACCGCGACGAGGTGCTCGATGCCGGCCTCCGCCACCGCCTCGGGCCGCAGGCTCAGCGTGGTCACGGGCGGCTCGGTGTGCAGGGCCGTGGCGTCCTCGCTGACCAGGACGACCAGCAGGTCGTCCGGGACCTCGTACCCGTGGCGGCGCGCCGCCTCCAGGACGAGGGGCGGGCTCGCCTCCGCGACGACCAGAAGGGCGTCGGGCCGCTCCGGCCCCTCGCCGGCCAGGGCGGTCTCGACGGCGCGCACCACCGGGCCGTTGCCGGCCTCCCCGACGCGTACCGCGCGCTCCGGCAGGGCGTGGGCGGCGCACCACTCCCGGTGGGCGGCGCACACCTCGGTGTGGAAGCGGGTGGTGCTGTCCGGCACCACGAGGACGGGCCTGCGGGCCCCCTGTTCCAGGAGGTGGTCGAGGGCCTCGCGGACGGCGCCGCCCGCGTCGACGTCCACCCAGTAGCCCCCCGGCAGCCCCTCGACGGAACGGTCCGTGAAGACGGGGATACCGGCGGCGAGGAGGCTTTCGACGACCGGGTCCTCGGCGACGGGGTCGGCGACGACCACCGCGTCGAGGGACAGGTCGGCCCACTCGCTCTGCAAGGAGCCGGCGGGCAGCAGGACCACGGCGTAGCCGCGTCGCAGCGCGGTGGCCGCGGTGGCCCCGGTCAGCCGGGCGAAATACGGCGACTCGAGAAAGGTCCAGGGAGTGGCGGCGAACTCGCCGACCACGTATCCGATCAGCCGGGCCCGTCCCGCGCGCAGCTGGCGTGCGGTGGCGTTGGGCCGGTAGCCCATCCTGCGCGCGGTCTCGCGGGCCCTCTCCCGTACCTCGGGGGAGAGTCTGCCGGTGCCGTTGAGCGCCGCCGAGACGGTCGTCTTGGACAGGCCCGCCTCGCGGGCCACGTCGACCAGGCGGACGCGCGGGACGGGCGGCGAGGGCTGCCCGCCGGGCCGTGAAGCTTCGGTCATGGTGGTGATGCTGCCACCCTCGCGACCTGCGCAAAACCGTTCCCGCAAAGTCGGCTGCAGGTCTTGTGCGGGAACGTTCCCGCACCAATACTCGCTCCATCCCCCCGAGCCCGTCACTACACCTGTAAAGGGGTGGGTCCCTCCCCATGCGCATGCCCAGAGCCCTCGCGCTTCTCGTCTGTACCGCCGCCCTCGCGGCCACCACCAGCGCCTGCTCCGGCGCCACGAACCCGCCGGCCGCCGGCGGAGGCACGAACTTCAAGGTCAGCCCCACCTCGCCGGCCGCGCAGGGGCCGCTGGACTCCTTCACCTGGTCCCTCTACGCCGAGCCGTACACGCTGGACTACGCCCTCGCGTACGACTACCCGCCGAACACGGTCCTCGCCAATGTCTGCGAGCAGCTCCTGCGGGTCACGCCCGACATGAAGATCGTGCCCGGCCTCGCCGTGAAGTGGGCGCAGCCCGACCCGCGCACCCTCGTCTACACCCTCCGGCCCGGGGTGAAGTTCCACGACGGCACCACGATGACCGCCGACGACGTGGTCGCCTCCCTCAAGCGCCAGATGGACCCGAAGACCGGCTCGCCCTGGGGCTCCGCGTTCAAGAGCGTCGACGCCATCGAGAAGACCGGCCCGCTGGAGGTGACGATCCGGCTCGGCAAGGAGGACGTCCTCTTCCACGAGCTGCTGGCCGCCTCCCCCGGCACCGTCGTGAGCGCCGCCTCCCTCGCCAAGGAGGGCAAGGACTACGGCACGCCCAAGGGCAAGCTGAACTGCACCGGCCCGTACGCCCTCGACTCCTGGGCCCAGGGCGACAGCATCACCCTCAAGAAGAACGCCGCCTACTGGGACAAGTCGCTCACGCCCAAGTCGGAGAAGGTCAAGTTCACCTTCATCGAGGACGCCGCTGCCCGCTCCAACGCCTTCCTGTCCGGCAGCGCCGACGGCGGCTACCTGGTCCCGTCCTCCTCCTTCGCCCAGCTGAAGTCCGGTGGCAAGGGTTCGCTCCTCTTCGGCCCGAACACCGCCGCCGCGAACCTCGCGGTGCTGAACTTCCACGGCCCGCTCGCCAACGTCAAGGTCCGCAAGGCCCTGTCGATGGCCCTCGACCGGAAGAACATCATCAAGGCCGCGGCCGGCGGCGTCGGCGTCCCCGCCAAGGCCCCCGCCGCACGCGGCGCCTGGGCGCTGGCCCCGGAGAAGACGGCGGAGCTCTACGACACGCTGCCCGAGCCCGCGTACGACGTCGAGGGCGCGAAGAAGCTCGTCGAGGAGGCCCACGCGAAGGGCCGGACGATCACCCTCGTCACCAGCACCCTGGCGCCCGAGATCAGCGTCGTCGCCAACGCCGTCCAGGCCGCGGGCCGGCAGATCGGTCTCAACGTCGTGCTGAAGCCGGTCTCGCCCGACGCGTACAGCAGCATCTTCGTCGACCCGAACGCGCGCGAGGGTCTCGACCTGGTCATCACCAACGGCTACGACAACACGCCCGACCCGCTGGAGTTCTACCAGTACCTGCGCACCGGCGACTTCGGGAACTACGGCAACTGGTCCGAGGCCGAGTACGACGTCGCCTTCGACAAGGCCAACTCCGAGCCCGACCCCGCCAAGCGCGCCGAACTCACGGCGAAGCTCCAGAAGATCGCCATGGACGAGCTGCCGGTCATCCCCGTGTACGAGGCGCCCTACTCGGTCTTCCTCGGCAAGCGGATCACCGGTGCGCCGACCGGCATCGCCCAGCTCTACTTCCCGTGGGCCGCGACGATCGGGGCCTCCCAGCGATGACGCGCTACCTCGTCGGACGGCTCCTCGGCCTGGCGGCGGTGCTGTTCGTGACCTCCCTCGTGGTCTTCGGCTCCGTCCACCTGGCCCCCGGCGACCCGGTGTCGTTCCTCCTGCACGGCCGCCCCGCGACCCCCGCGGCCGTGGCGGCCCTGCGGGCGGAGCACCACCTCGACGACCCGCTGGTCACGCAGTACGCGAAGTGGCTCGGCGGCGTGCTGACCGGTGACTTCGGCCGCTCGGCCCAGTACCACCAGGACGTGGCCTCCCTCATCGGTTCCCGGCTGCCCGGCACCGCCCTGCTCGTCGGCTATGCCGCCGTGCTCGTCGCGGTGCTCGGGGTCGCGGCCGGCATCCTCGGGGCGCTGCGCCCCGGCCTGCCGGACCGGGTGGTGCTCATCGGCACCGGAGTCGCCACCGCCACGCCCTCCTTCGTGACGGCCATCGCGCTCGTCTCGCTCTTCTCCGTGCAGCTCGGCTGGTTCCCGGGGCCGGGCGGCGGCACCCCGGCGGGGCTCTCCGACCGGCTGTACCAGCTGACCCTGCCCGCCTTCGCCCTGGCGCTGTCCTTCGCGGGACTCCTCGCCCGGGTGACCCGCTCGTCGATGCTCGACGAACTCGGGCGCGAGCACGTCGAGGTGGCGCGCGCCCGGGGCGTGGCGGGCCGGTCCGTGGTCCGCCGGCACGTCCTGCGCAACGCGCTCGGCCCCGTCGTCACCGTCGGCGGCACGATGCTCGCCGGTCTGCTCATCTCCACCTCGATCGTCGAGACCGCCTTCGACGTCCCCGGCCTCGGCTCGCTGCTCGTGCAGTCGGTCACCGCGAAGGACTTCGCCGTCGTGCAGGCGATCACGCTCCTCAGCGTGGCGGCCTTCGTCCTCGTCAACCTCGTCGTGGACCTGCTCGCCCCGCTCATCGACCCCCGTCTCTCCCTCGGGGAAGGCTCCTCATGACCTCCACCACCTCCGCGGTGCCGTACCGCAGGCCGGGGCTGCGCGCCCTGCGCCTGTTCGGCCAGGGACCGCTCTTCGCGGTCTCCGTCGCGGTCCTCGCCCTGCTCGTCCTGGTCGCCCTGCTCGCGCCCGTCCTCGCCCCGTACGACCCCGAGGCGCTCGACCTGTCGGCGAGTCTCGTCGGCACCACCGGCGACCATCTGCTCGGCACCGACCAGTCGGGCCGGGACATCCTGTCCCGGCTGCTCCACGGCGCCCGCACCGGGCTGCTCGGGCCGCTGCTCGTCGTCGGCGTCTCCACGCTGCTGGGCACGCTCCTCGGCGTGGTGGCGGCCTGGCGGGGCGGCTGGGTGGACACGATGCTCTCCCGGTCCATGGACCTCGTCTTCGCGATCCCCGGACTGCTGCTCGCGATCCTTCTGGTGTCGGTCGTCGGCGAGGGGCTCACCGCGCCCGTGATCGCCATGTCGGTCGCCTACACCCCGTACGTGGGCCGGCTCGTCCGGGGCATCGCCCGGCAAGAGAAGGCCCGGCCGTACATCGAGGCCTACCGGGTGCAGGGCTGGTCCGGCTGGACCGTCTGCGTGCGCCATCTGCTGCCCAACATCGCCCCGACGGTCTTCGCGCAGTCGGCGATGAACTTCGGGTACGCGCTGATGGACCTGGCGGCGCTCTCCTTCCTCGGCTTCGGGGTGCAGCCGCCGGCCGCCGACTGGGGCGCCATGATCAACGAGGGGCAGGCGGCCGTCCTGCAGGGGGCGATGCTGCCGGCCCTCGCGCCCTCCGCGTGCATCGTGCTCGCCGTGGTGGCGTTCGGCATCGTCGGCGAGGGGCTCGCCGACCGGATCGCGAAGCGGGAACGGTGAACGCGATGAGTACGGTGTCGAAGGCACCCCTTCCGAAGACCGCGCCGGTCCTGGAGATCGAGGGCCTCGGCGTCCGCCTCGCCGGCGACCGGGCCGCCCGGCCGATCCTGGACGGGATCAGTCTGACGGTCGGGCCCGGGGAGACGGTCGGCCTGGTCGGCGAGTCCGGCTCCGGCAAGTCCGTGGCCTGCCGCAGCGTCCTCGGGCTGCTGCCCGGGGGCGCCCGCACCGAGGGCCAGGTCCGGGTCGCCGGCCGGGACGTCCTCACGATGAACCGCGCCGAGCTCACCGCACTGCGGGCCCGGCAGGTCTCCATGGTCTTCCAGGACCCGCGCGCCTCCGTCAACCCGCTGCGGCGGGTCGGCGACTTCCTCACCGAGGGGCTGCGCGCGGCCGGGACGCCGGCCGCCGAGGCGACCGCACGCGCCGAGGAACTCCTCGACGCCGTCGGCATCCGCGACCCGCGCGGCGCCCTGCGCCGCCACCCGCACCAGTTCTCCGGCGGCATGCTCCAGCGGGTCGTCATCGCGGCGGCCCTCGCGAGCGAGCCGGCCCTCCTCGTCGCCGACGAACCGACGACCGCGCTCGACGTCACCACCCAGGCCGAGGTCATCTCGATCCTGGCCCGGCTGCGGGCCGAGCGGGGCACGGGCATGCTGTTCGTCACCCACGACCTCGAACTGGCCTCCGCCATCTGCGACCGGGTGTACGTCATGTACGCGGGCCGGATCGTGGAGACCCGGTCCACCGACGAACTGTTCGACCGGCCCCGCCACCCGTACACCGCGGGCCTGCTCGCCTGCACCCCGCGTCTCGAACCGGACGCGCCGGCCCCCCGGCCCATCCCGGGACGCCCCGTCTCCCTCGCGGAGGCGCCGCCCGGCTGCTCGTTCGCCGCGCGCTGCGCCCACGCGCTGGCGCGCTGCACCGAGGAGACGCCCGTGCTCGTACGCCACGGCGACGGGCTCGCCGCCTGCCACCGTGCCGAAGAAGGGATCACGCTGTGACCGCCACGCCGAAGGAGGGCCTCGTCGTCGAGGGCCTGCGCAAGCGGTACGGGGACCACACGGCCGTCGACGGCGTGTCCTTCGCCCTCGCGCCCGGCTCCTCGCTCGCCCTCGTCGGGGAGTCCGGCAGCGGCAAGACCACCACGGTCCGGATGCTCGTCGGTCTGGAGCGCCCCGACGGCGGCACGGTCCACCTGGACGGCCAGGACCGCTCCGCCCGGCCCCGCGGCCGGGCCGAACGGCTCGCCAGGGCCCGGGACATCCAGATGGTCTTCCAGGACCCGTACCTGTCGCTCGACCCCCGGATCACCGTCGAGGGCTGCCTGGACGAGGTCCTGCGCCTGCACACCGACCTCGACCGGGCGGGCCGCCGGGCCCGGGTCGACGAGCTCCTCGACCAGGTCGGTCTCGGCGCCCGCGAGGCCTCGGCCCTGCCCCGGGGCCTCTCGGGCGGTCAGCGTCAGCGCGTGGCGATCGCCCGCGCCCTCGCGGTCAAGCCCCGGGTCCTCGTCCTCGACGAGGCGGTCGCCGCGCTCGACGTGTCGATCCAGGCGCAGATCCTCGAACTCCTCGGCACGATCCGCCGCGAGTCGGGCATCGGCTATCTCTTCGTCACCCACGACCTCGCGGTGGTCCGTCACATCGCGGACGAGGTCATGGTCCTGAAGTCCGGCCAGGTCGTGGAGACGGGACCGACCACGCAGGTCCTGGACGCGCCGGAACACCCGTACACCCGGCTCCTCCTGGACTCCGTGCCCCGCCGCCGGCGGCCGGCGGCCTGAGGTGCGGGCCGCGCGCTTCCGGTGGTCCCGGTGCGCGCGGCCCGGGGCCTGTCGTCACCTTCCCGTCCGCCCCGCGCCGGGAAGGTGACGACAGGCCCTCGCGCGTCAGTCCCCCAGCCGTGCGAGGACCGCGCGCATCGACCGCTCCACGACCGCGCGGGACTCGTCGGTGGGATCGACCAGTTCGAAGGCGTGGTGGCCGTGCGGCGCGTCGACGACCTCGACGTCGGCCCCGCGCTCCTTCGCTGCGGTGAGGAACGCCTCGACGGTCGCCGTGAAGACCGGGTGCTCCAGACCGGCGCGGGTGAGGACGACCGGCGGCCCGTCCGCCGTGCCGACGGTGTCGACGGGACGGAAGCGGGATTCCACCGTCTCCCAGCCGGGCAGCGGCGCCATGGCCGGGTAGTTCGCCGCCACGCACCGCAGCCACGACGGGGGTGCGGCGAGCCAGTCCGCGGCGAGCGGCCCACCGGTGGAGAAGAACCAGAGCGCGATCCGGTCCCCGTCCACGCGCGGGTCGGCGCGGACCAGCTCGACGGCCTCGGCCAGGTCCTGGGCGGCCCGCGGGTAGTCGCCGAGGGCGTGGAGCCGGTGGTCCAGGGTGACTCCGACGACGCCCATGCTCGCCGCGTAGCGGCCGTATCCCAGGAAGAACGCCGAGTCCCGCGGAGTGGGCCGCTGGTCGGTGGCGATGGGGCCGCCGTGGACGAAGACGATCGCCGGCCGGGGCCCTTCGCCGTCCGGGAGGTGGAGGTCGACCCTCCCGACGCGCTCGCGCGGCCCCTCCGGCAGGTCGAGGAGGAAGGGCAGGAGGTGGGACGGCTGCTCGTGCCCGTCCTCGGGCGCCGTCACCCGGTGGCCCTCGCCGGCCGCCGCGCGCAGCAGCACCTCGGCCAGTTCCCCGGGCGCGGAGAGCATCGGCCAGTGTCCGGTGGCGAGTTCGAAGAAGCGGAACCGGTCCTCGGTGAACATCCGGAACTGGGGCGGGCCCGAGGCGACCGCCACCTCGACCATGGCGATGCTCTGCCCGTTCGCGGCGCACAGGATCCCGGTGGTCGGCAGGGCGGCCGCGGCGCCGGTCAGACGGAGCGGCTCGGTGAGGGTCCCGGCCGGCTGGGGCGCGGCCTCGCGCTCCAGACGTGCGAGGGCCTGGGCGGGGATCCCCTCGACGCTGCCCCACCGCGACCACGCGCCGGGCGCCGGCGGCGGGACGGGGGCGGCGGGCCGTGCGGCGAGCAGCTCGCGGACCTCCGGGTCGGGTACGGAGCCGGCGGCGGCGTCGCCGCCCTGCGGGGGTCCCGTGTCCACGGAGACGATCCGGGCGACGCGCCCGGCCCTCCGGTCCGCGGCGCCGACCACCGGGTACAGGCCGTATCCGTGGCCCACGAGGACCACTTCGTCGTCCGTGATCCCGTCGACGAGCCCGGTGAGCTCCTCGATGTGCGTCTCCAGACCGGTCCCGGGGCCGGCCTCGGCGCGCCGGTCCCCCGTTCCGGTCAGGCTGACGGGGTACGCCTCCGCTCCCGCGGCCCGCAGCCGGGCGGCGGTCTCCTCCCACACCCAGCCACCGGTGAAGGTGTCCGACACCAGCACGAAAGCCGTCATGACCGTCTCCTCGTCTCTTCCGGGGAATGTCTCGCGGTCACGCTAGGAACTCCCCCTGCGGGAGATTCAAGGGAGTTGTTCGGGGTGGGTGTCGGCGGGACGTCAGAATGGCGGTGCCCGGAGTCGTCCGGGTCCCGCTCAAGGAGGTGCGCCCGGTGTTGTCCGACGGTCTGTGGAGCATCGGGGAGCTGGCCGCGCGGGCGGGTGTCACCGTCAAGACCGTACGGTTCTACTCCGATCGCGGGCTGCTGCCCGAGGCGGCCCGGAGTTCCGGGGGGCATCGCCGATACGGGGCCGAGGCCCTCGACCGGCTGCGGTTCATCCGCTCCCTGCGCTCCCTCGACCTGCCGGTTCCCGAGGTGGAGCGGGTCCTTGAGCGGGACGGTGCCGACGACGCCCTCGAGGAGGCCGTGGCCGGGCAACTACGGTACGTGGGCTCCCAGTTGGTGGCGCTGCGCTGGAAGGAAGCCTCGCTGAAGCTGCTCCGGGACTGCGCCGCCGGGGAGCGTGCCGAGCGGTTGCGGCTGCTCGGCGCCCTGCCCGTCCCGCCGGACACGGACGCCCTGGTCCGGTTCTGGCGCCGGGCCCTGCCGGCTCGGCTGCCGGGGCGGCTGGTGTCCACGGTCCTCGACGCGGTGGTGCCGAGCCCGCCGGACGAGCCCGGCGCCGACGACGTCCTCGCGTTCGCCCGGCTGCACGCGCTCGTCACCGACCCGCGCCTCGAACGGCCGGAGTTCCGGCCCGCGCCGCCGCTTCCGGACGGCGAGTACCGTCCGGTCGTGCTCTACGAGGGCCTCGCCGAGGCCTACGGGCTCGCCTCGGCCGAGGTGCTGGCCGGACGGGCGCCGCAGGACGGCGGGGCGCTGGACTGTTTCGTCTCCGCCTACGCCCACGCGCGCGGGGAGCCGGACACACCGGACTTCCGTCGCCGGCTGGTCGGGCTGCTCGCCCTGGACGACAGCCCGGTGCTCCCCCGGTACTGGAAGCTGGCCGCCGGCCTGTTCGCCCCGGACGAGCCGGCCCTCGGCCTCCTCCACCACCACCTCACGGTGGCCCTCGGGGACCAGGTCCACGGCCCGGCCGCCTGACGTCATCTCCTACGCCTCCCGCGCGGCCCGCTGAGCCGTTCGGCGTACCCGGGGTGTGGTCGTCGTCGGGGCGGGGAAAGGGCGCACGGACTCAGGACGACGAGGAGGTGGTGCCGGTGTCGGGGCCGACGACCGGGGACGCGGTGGGAGCACCGTGCTGGCTGAATCTGTCCGCACACGATCTGGAGGCGGCGCAGCGCTTCTACGGGGCGGTGCTCGGGTGGACGTTCCGGCGGGGCGCCTTCGGCGACGCGTACATGGTGGGTGAGCGGGACGGGGTGCCGGTGGCGGGGATCGCGGCGCTGGCCGCGGAGCCGGCGGGGCCGGTGGCCTGGACGGTGTTCTTCGCCGTCGACGACGCCGACGCCGCGGTGGCGCGGATCCGGGAGCGCGGCGGCACGGTCGGGGTGGGGCCGCTGGCCTATCCGCCCCGGGGCCGGGCGGCGCTCGCGACGGATCTGGAGGGTGCGGTCTTCGGCGTGTGGGAGGGGCGTCTGGTCTCGCGCTGGCACGTCGGCGAGCGGCAGGCGCCGGCCTGGGTGGAGCTGCACACCCGTGACGCGTTCGACGCGGCCGTGTTCTACGGCGGGGTCCTCGGCTGGGCGGATGCGAGCGCCGGCGGCACCGAGGTGTCGTACGAGCACGAGGGGGTGGTGTTGCGGCGGAACGGCGAGGCCGTGGCCCGGCTCGACAGCGGGCCGGTCGAATCCGAGTCCCCCCGCCCGCAGTTGCGGCCGCGCTGGCTGGTCCGGTTCCGGGTGCGGGATCTGGCGGCGGCGCGGGAGGCGGTCGTGGCGCACGGGGGTTCGGTGGTGCCGGGCGGCGAGTGGGCGGGGATGCGGCCGCCGGGCGGCGACGACGAGCGGCGGTTGGTGGTCCGCGATCCGGAGGGGGCGCTGTTCGCGGTGGAGGCGGAGGACGAAGGGTGATCCGGATCGTGTGATCCACAGCTCTCCGTTCGAAAGTTCCTTGTGTGGACCGTAGATGATCCTGCAATCTGCATCTTGCACAGGATCAGGTTCGGCACATGGTGACTGGCGAAAGGGGAGAGCCCATGAGCAGCGAGGGCCCGGGGCTGTACGAGATGTTCGACGAGCGGTTCCGTACGGGACGGTGCATGAACGGCGACGAGGCGCTGGAGGTCCTCCACACCGGCTGCCGCTGGGCCGAAGGGCCGGTCTACGTGCCGGCCTGGCGGCAGCTGGTGTGGAGCGACATCCCCAACGACCGGATGCTGCGCTGGGACGAGGAGACGGGCTCCGTCGCCGTCTTCCGCCGCTCGGCCGGGCACACCAACGGCAACACCCTCGACCGGCAGGGCCGTCTCGTCACCTGCGAGCAGGGCAACCGGCGCGTGACGCGCACCGAGCACGACGGCACCGTCACCGTGCTTGCGGACCGCTGGCAGGGCAGGCGGCTGAACAGCCCGAACGACGCGGCGGTGAAGTCCGACGGCTCGATCTGGTTCTCCGACCCGGACTTCGGCATCACCAGCGACTACGAGGGCTACCGCGCGGAGAGCGAGATCGGCTCCAACAACGTCTACCGCGTCGACCCGGACAGCGGCGAAGTGCGCCTGGTCGCCGACGGGTTCGGCGCGCCGAACGGTCTCGTCTTCTCCCACGACGAGAAGCAGCTGTTCGTCTCCGACACCCGGGCCGGCTTCATCCGCGTCTTCGACGTGCGCGAGGACGGCACGCTCTCCGACGGCAAGGTCTTCGCCGACGCTTCGGCCCGCGAGAAGGCCCGCTTCGACAATCTCCGCTTCGACGACGGCGGCCGGCTCTGGGCGGCCGCGATGGACGACGGGGTGCACTGCTACGACCCCGACGGCACCCTGATCGGGCGGCTGCGCGTCCCCGAGGCGGTCGCCAACATCTCCTGGGGCGGCGCCAAGCGCAACCGTCTGTTCCTCGCCGCAGAGACCAGCCTCTACTCGGTGGTCATGGCCGTCACGGGCACCCACCCGACCGGCCCCGGCCGCCGGCCCTGGCTGGACACGGCGGCCTGAGGCACGGCCCGGACCGCGGCCGGACGGCGGTCAGTTCGCGGTGGCGCGGGCGGCGACGCGGGCGAGGAGCCGCTCGCGCTGGACCGGGTCGGTCGCCAGGTCGATCGCGGTCCACGCCATCGCCAGGCCGCCGTCGAGGACGGCACGGTCGGCTGCGGCCGTGGTGCCGTACCGGGTGAAGTCCGGGTGATGCATGATCGTGTCGCCGCAGTCGTACCCGATGGAGGGGTGGATGGTCGGGACGAGGTGGGAGACGTTCCCCATGTCGGTCGAGCCCCCGCGCAGACCGGGGTCGTTGGGGAGGACGGTGCGGCCCAGGGCCTCGGCGGCCGCCTGGTAGCTCCGGCCCATCGCGAGGTCCTGGCGGAGGTCGGCGTAGTCGTTGCCGACGGTCTCCAGGAGGAGCTCGGCGCCGGTGGCGAGCGCTCCGGCCTCGAAGCAGGCCCGCACCCGAGCCTGGAGTGCGGCGAGTTCCTCGCTGGTGCCGGCGCGGACGTCGTACGTCGCGGTGGCGCGGTCCGGGATGACGTTCGCCGCGTCGCCGGCGGAGGTGACGACGCCGGAGACGACGGCCCCGGGGACCATCTGCTGACGGTGGGCGGCGATCGCGACCTGGGCGATCATCATCGCGTCGGCGGCGTTGACGCCCCGGTGCGGCATCGCCGCGGCGTGCGCGGGGACCCCGGAGTACGCGACGGAGAGGCTGCTGATGGCCAGGGTGGAGAGGCCCACGGCGTCCTGCGGCGCGGCGTGCACCATCATGGCGGCGGCCACGTCGTCGAAGGCCCCGGCGCGGAGCATGTCGACCTTGCCGCCGCCCGATTCCTCGGCGGGGGTGCCGAGGAGTGCGACGGTGAGGCCGAGGTCGTCGGCGAGCGGTGCGAGGGCCAGGGCGGCGGCCACGGAGGCCGAGCCGTTGACGTTGTGGCCGCAGGCGTGGCCGATCCCGGGGAGCGCGTCGTACTCCGCGCAGATCGCGACGACCAGGTCACCGGTGCCGGCGGTGGCGCGGAAGGCGGTGGGCAGTCCGTGCGCCTCGCGGGTCACGTCGAAGCCGGCGCGCTCGACGAGGTCGCTGATGCGGCGGGCCGCGCGGTGCTCCTCGTAGGCGAGTTCGGGGTCGGCGTGCAGGGCGTGGCTGAGCCCGATCACCGCGTCCTGGTGGCGGGTCAGGGCTGCCCGGCTGTGGTCGCGGGCGGTGGTGGTCGTCGTCATCGGGCGTCCTCGGTGGGGGTGCGGTACAGGAGCGAGGCGGCGGCGCCGACGAGGCAGACCGCGACGCACAGCACCCAGGAGGTGGTGTAGGCGCCGAGGTCCGGCAGGGCGCGGCCGGCCGGGGTGTGTCCGGCGAAGACCGTCAGGACGGCCGCGGCGCCGAGCGAGCCGCCGACGTTGATGATCAGCTCGTTGATGCCGGAGCCGACGGAGGTCCGGTCGTGGGGGACGGACTCCACGGCGAGCGTGCGCGTCGAGTGCTGGAGGAAGCCGGTGCCGAGACCGGCGAGGGCGGTGCCGAGGAAGAAGAGCGGCGCGGAGGTGTGGACGGCGAGCACGGTCCCGTACCCGACGGCCATGAGGGCGGAGCCGGTGACGAGGGTGAGCCGGTCGGTGATGCGGGCCGCGACGGCGGGGGCGAGGAGGGCGCCACCGGCCATGGCGAGCAGGTTCGGGAGCAGCGCGAGGCTGATGGCGACGGGTCCGTACCCGAAGCCGTAGCCCGTCTCGGCGGGGCTGGTGCCGAGGAAGACGGAGTGGGCGACCTGGAGGCCGAAGAAGCTGAAGCTGAACGTGAGGGTGACCAGGGAGACGACGACCACGTTGCGGAGGCGGAACATCCGCACGTCGATCATGGGCTCCGCGGTACGGAGTTCGACGAGCACCCACAGGGCGGTGACGAGGACGCCGCCGGCCAGGGTGGCGAGGGTCCGGGTGGACGTCCACTCCCAGCCGGGGGTGCCCCCGAGGCCGAGCGCGAGCATCAGGGCGACGAGTCCGAGGGAGAGCAGCGCTCCCCCGGCCCAGTCGACGGAGCCGCCGGGGCGGTCCTGGGACTCGGGGAGCAGCGGCCAGGTCACGACGAGGGCCAGCGTCACGCCGATGGCGGGCACCCAGAGGGCCGCCGTCGGGCTGTCGACGGAGCCGGCGATGATGCCGCTGGTCAGCAGGCCCAGTGTGAGGCCGCCGATGAGCGCGGCGACCATGTGGCTGATGCCCCGGCGGCTCTCCGCCGCGTCGCCGCCGTCGGGGCGGTTGCGGAGGATGCCGACGAGGAGCGGGAAGAACCCGGCGAGGGCGCCCTGGAGGATCTGCCCGGCGAGCAGCACCGGGAAGGAGCGGCTCAGGCCGACGAGGACGGAACCGGCGAGCACGAGGGCGAGGTTCCAGCGCAGGATGCGGCGGTGACCGTAGAGGTCGCCCATGCGGGCGAGGACCGGCGTGAAGGCGACGCTGGCGAGCAGGTTCGCGATGCTGATCCAGTTCAGGTCGGCCGCGGTGACCTTCAGGGTGTCGGTGAGCCCCTTGAGCAGCGGCGAGAGGAAGCCCTGGGTGATGCCGCTGGAGAGCTCGACGAGCGCGACCGAGGCGATGACCGCGCCTGCGGGGACGGGTCGTACGGCTCTTCTGTGTACGGGGGCGGTGCGGGTACCGGCGTCCGTCATACGTACTACCTCTTCGGGAGGGCCGCGGGGGCTGGGCAGGGGAAGGGGGGCCGCCCGACTGGGGGTACGGGGCGGAAGATGCACCACAATGTGGCGAGCGAACGGCACTTCGGGCAAGAGTTGAGGGTGAAGACGGCCGAATGCGGCAGCGGGTGGGGGGTCCGCGGCGGATTCGGGCACGAGGAGGTCGAGCGGGGCGCCTTCGGGCGGGCACGCGACCGGGAGGAGAAGGGGCCTGATGGCGGCGGAGCGGCACGACGGCGGAGGCGGCCGGGGCGAGAGCGCCGGCCTCGACGCGCTGGACCACGGGATCCTGAAGGTCCTGCACCGCGATCCCCGGGCGCCGTTCGCGGAGGTGGCCGCCGCGGTCGGGGCGCACGAGCGGACCGTCGCGCGCCGCCTGGAGCGGATGACCGCCGACGGGCGGGTCGCGTTCGTGGCGGCGCTCGTCCCCGAGTACCAGTACGAGGGGGTGACGGCGGAGATCGCCGTACGGTGCGCTCCGGGCCGCGTCCACGAGGTGGCTCTGACGCTCGCCGCCCTGGAGGAGACGCGGTCCGTGGAGGTCGCCACCGGGGCGCTCGACGTGTTCGTCGAGCTCCAGGCGGCGGGCCATGACGCGCTGCTCACCCTCGTGGACACGGTGATCGGCCGGCTCGACGGGGTCGTGGACCTCCACTCGGCGGTGGTGCTCCGGCTGCTGCTCACGGCCAGCGACTGGGCACCGTACGACGACGAGCCCACGGAGGTACGGCGGCACGCCATGGAGGGCACCGCGCTCCCGGAGCCGCCGGTCGTGGACGAGCTCGACCGGAGGCTCGTCGAGCTGCTCCGGCGCGACGCCCGTATGTCGACGACCCGTCTCGCCCGGGAGCTGAGCGTCGGCGAGACGACGGCCCGGCGGCGCCTGGCCCGGCTGACGGCCTCGCACGTGCTGCATCTGCGACTGCACGCCGACCCGGCCGTTCTCGGTTATCCGGTGGAGGCGCGGTTCCGGCTCGGAGTGCCGCACCGGGAGCTGGACCCGGCGATCCGGCTGCTCGCACGGGAGCCGGCCCTGCGGCACCTGGTGGTCACGAGCGGCGGGACGAGCCTGCTCGGCTACTCCAGCCATCGCGACACCCGGGACTTCCAGGAGTTCACGGCCCGGGTCTTCGCCCGCCTGGAGGGCGTGACGTCGACGGAGACGGCGCTGCTGATGCGGACCTACAAGAGGGCGGGCTTCACGGCGGTCCAGGGCTGAGGAGCGGCCCGCTCCGCGGCCCCGGACACCCGCGAGGGCCCCGTCGGTCGCGTCTCCGCGTCCGACGGGGCCCTCCGGGTTCCGGCGCGCGCCTCCGCGGTTCCGCGCGCCGGGCGGGGGCTGCGCCGCCGCGGGGCCGTCCCCACGTACCCCGCGGCGGCCCGCCCCGGTCGAGGTCAGGCGGTGGTGGCCTGCGACGCCGTGCGCGGACCGGCCCCGGGCCCGGCGTCCCGGGCCTCGCCGGAGGCCGGTGCCGCCGCCTTCGCGGGGATCAGCGCGGCGACGACCGCGGCCACGAGTCCGACGCCGCAGCCGATGAGCATCGCGGCGCGGAAGCCGTCCTCGGAGGGCAGCGCGTGGCCGCCGAGGGTGGTGGTCATCTGCGCGAGGACGACGCCGATGACGGCGGCCGAGACGGAGGTGCCGATCGAGCGCATCAGCGTGTTGAAGCTGTTGGCCGAGGCGGTCTCCTCCTGCGGCACCGCGCCCATGATGAGCGCGGGCATGGCCCCGTAGGCGAGTCCCACACCCGTGTTGCAGATGAGGGTCACGGTGAGCAGGCCCCAGGTGGAGCCCATCAGGGCGAGGGAGGAGCCGTAACCGGCGGAGATGACGAGCGCGCCGACGGAGAGCGTGACCTTGGGACCGCGGGCGGCCGACAGCTTGGCGCCGAGGGGCGCCAGGATCATCATCATGAGACCGGCCGGGGCCATCCAGAGGCCCATGGCCATCATCGACTGGCCGAGGCCGTACCCGGTCGCCTCGGGCAGCTGGAACAGCTGGGGGACGACCAGCGACTGCGCGTACATGGCGAAGCCGACCAGGATCGAGGCCGCGTTCGTCATCAGGACGACCGGGCGGGCGGTGAGCCGCAGGTCGACGAGCGGGTCGGGGGTGCGCAGCTCCCAGGCGCCCCAGCCGAGCAGGACGACGGCGGCGACGGCGAAGAGGCCGAGGGTGGTGGCGCTGCTCCAGCCCCAGGTCGCGCCCTTGGACACGGCGAGCAGCAGGGCGACGAGCCCGACGCCGAGGCCGAGGGCGCCCGGCGCGTCGAAGCGGCCGGGGGCTGCGGCGCGGCGGCCGGCGGGGACGACGCGCCAGATCAGGAGGCCGACCAGGACGCTCAGTCCGGCGGCGACCCAGAAGAGCACCTGCCAGCTGGCGTTCTCGGCGACTGCGGCGGAGAAGGGCAGGCCGAGGGCGCCGCCGACGCCCATGGAGGCGCTCATCAGGGCGATGGACCCGCCGAGCTTCTCGGGCGGGGAGACGTCACGGAGCAGGCTGATGCCGAGCGGTACGACGCCCATGCCGAGGCCCTGGAGTCCGCGTCCGACGATCATCGGGACGAGGGAGGAGGCGAGCGCGCAGACGACCGAGCCGGCGGCGAGCGGGATGACGGAGGCGAGCAGGACGCGCCGCTTGCCGAGGGTGTCGCCGAGCCGGCCGGCGACGGGGGTGGCCACGGCTCCGGCGAGGAGGGTGGCGGTGATCACCCAGGAGGCGTCGGACGCGCTGGTGTCGAGCAGCCTGGGGAGGTCGCCGATGAGCGGCACCACCAGGGTCTGCATGAGTGCGGCCACGATGCCGGCCATGGCGAGGACGCCGACGACGCCGCCGGGGCGGGCGTCGGGCTTGGAGCCGTCCACGGGTTCTCCCTCGTGCTTTCTGCGGTTGTGCGGAACTGCCTTATGCATCATGCACATCGATTGCATGATGCACAAGCCGTGTAGGATGCACATGACTCGGGGACAGGAGAGAATGCCCTCATGGACAAGCCCACCCACCTGGTCGAGTTCGAGAGCATGCTGATCGGACGGCACGCCCTCCTGTACGGACCCCGCTCCCGGGCGGCCGGCGGCCAGCTCGACCGCAGCGCGTACGTGCTCCTCACCCGCATCCGTATGCACGGGCCGATGTCCATCGGTCAGCTCAGCGAGGCCTTCGGCCTCGACGCCTCCACCCTCAACCGGCAGACGGCCGCGATGCTGCGCGCCGGGGTCGTGGAGCGCATCCCGGATCCGGACGGAGGCATCGCCCGCAAGTTCCGCATCACCGAGGAGGGCGAGCGCCGCCTGGAGGCCGACCGCACCTCGAACGTCGAAGGCCTGGAACGGGTGTTGGAGGACTGGTCACCCGAGGACGTGACCCGCTTCGCCGCCTACCTCGAACGCTTCAACCGGGACATCGAGCGGCTCGAAGGCCGGCCCTGGCCCCGACCGTAGCCCGGTTCACGCGCCGCGATGCATCGCGGCCTGCCGGTCCGCCGTCGCCAGGGCGGTGTTGACGAGCGCCACGACGGCGAAGGCGGCGGCCCACGCCGACCGGTCCAGGGCGTGGAGCGCGAGCGCCGCCGCGCCGAACACCAGGACCTTCACGAGCAGAACCGCCGCGAGCGGCACCCGGAACCGCGCCCTGGGCGCGGCGAACAGGCCCCAGACGAAGGCCGCGAGGGCCGGCGCGGCGATCGCGCACAGCAGCCGGAGCGCCGTGTTCTCCACGCTCTCCCAGCCCCACCAGGCCAGCACGGCCAGGGCGGCGAGTTCGAGCAGGAACGCCAGCCCCTCGTTGAAGACGTGCAGCGGGGCGGGCAGCTTCATCGGACACCTCTCGACGTCGATCACACGTGCGGGACGGCCCGAGCGTAGACCCCGAACGCCGCTTCCGTCAGAAGTCTTTACCTCCGGGTCCCGGCGGCGGTAACTTCCGCCCGACGCAAGATGTTTCAGAAACTTTCCGACAGCGTTTCCATCGGCGCCGATCCCCTTCGCCCCAACCGGCCCGAACGGAACGCGCCTCCGCCTGGAGAATCAGATGAGCCGCATCCCCGTACCGCTGCCCGGACGCCCGGTGGCCGTCCTGGCCGTGGCCGCCGGCCTCCTCGGCCTGCTCGCCGCGCCACCCGCCGACCCCTCGCCCAGGACCGCCCCGGTCGCGGCGAGCGCCGAGAACACCGCGACGGTCTTCTACTGGACGAAGACGAAGAACTGGCCCGCGTACAACCTGCATTACGCCCCCGACGGCGGATCCTGGACCACGGTCCCCGGCGTCGCCATGGAGCCCGCCTGCACGGACTGGGTGAAGAAGACCGTCAGCCTCGGCACGGCCGCCGGACTCCAGGCCACCTTCAACAACGGCAGCGGCACCTGGGACAACAACGGCGGCGCCAATTACGCCCTGGGGACGGGGAACATCACCGTCAAGGACGGGGTCGTCGCCCACTCCGACCCCTGCGGGGCCACCACGCCCACCCCCGCCGCGAAGGCGACGGTCTACTACTCCACCGAGGCGCTCGGCTGGTCCACCGCCAACATCCACTACCAGCCCGCGGGTGGCGCCTGGACCGCCGTCCCGGGCGTCGGCATGCAGGCCGCCTGCGCCGGCTGGTGGAAGCGGGAGATCGACCTCGGGTCGGCCGCCTCCCTCAAGGCCGCCTTCAACAACGGCAACGGCACCTGGGACAACAACGGCGGCTCCGACTACACGATCGGCGCGGGCGTCTCCACCGTGCGGAACCGGGTGGTGACGGCGAACGCCGCCGACCCGTGCGCCGCGACCCCGCCCGACACCCGGGCCCCCACCGCCCCGGCCGGTCTGACGGCGACCGCGGACGGCGTCTCCGTACTGCTCGGCTGGGACCCCGCCACCGACGACCGGGGCGTCACGAAGTACCAGGTCACGCGCACCGGCGGCAGCGGCGGCACCGTCGTGACCGACGTCGGCTCCACGGTGTACTCCGACACCGGCCTCGCCGAGCGGACCGCCTACAGCTACACGGTGCGGGCCGTGGACGCCGCCGGGAACGTCTCCGCCGCCTCGGCCGCCGCGACCGCCACCACCGGCGACAGGCCCGCCACGCCCGCGACCGGCAAGCCGCTCGGCACCGACCCGCGCAAGGACCCGATCTACTTCGTCCTCACCGCCCGCTTCAACGACGGCGACCCGTCGAACAACCGGGGCGGCAGCCAGCACACCAAGTCGGGCAACGCGGCCAACGACGACCCCATGTTCCGGGGCGACTTCAAGGGCCTCATCCAGAAGCTGGACTACGTCAAGGGCCTCGGGTTCTCGGCGATCTGGGTGACCCCGGTGGTCCTCAACCGCTCCGACTACGACTACCACGGTTACCACGGCTGGGACTTCTACAAGGTCGACCCGCGCCTGGAGTCCGCCGGCGCCTCCTATCAGGACCTGATCGACGCCGCCCACGCCAAGGGCATGAAGATCTACCAGGACGTCGTCTACAACCACTCCTCCCGCTGGGGCGCCAAGGGCCTCTTCGTCCCGACCGTGTACGGCGTGCGGGACAGCCAGTGGAGCTGGTACTACGACGAGAAGCAGCCCGGCTTCGAGTACGACGGCCTGACGATCGACGCGAAGAGCGGCAAGTCGTACTACAACGGCGACCTGTGGTCGACGGCCGAGCCCACCGGCAACACCTGCGTGAACTGGGGCAGGCCGACCGGCGGGAAGAGCGCCGAGGGGTACACGGTCTACAACTGCCAGTGGCCGAGCCCCACTTCGGGCATGTTCCCGAAGGAGCTCTACCACCAGTGCTGGATCGGCAACTGGGAGGGCGAGGACGCGCGGTCCTGCTGGCTGCACGAGGACCTGGCCGACTTCAACACCGAGAACGCGACCGTGCAGAACTACCTGATCGGCGCCTACGACAAGTACATCGACATGGGCGTCGACGGATTCCGCGTCGACACCGCCGTGCACATTCCCCGCACCACCTGGAACCGCCGCTTCCTGCCCGCCATCCAGGAGCGGGTCACCCAGCGCCACGGCGCCGAGGCGGCGAAGAACTTCTTCGTCTTCGGCGAGGTCGCCGCCTTCGTCAACGACAAGTGGAACCGCGGCTCGGTCAACCACTCCGCGCAGTTCTACACCTGGAAGGAGCGCAAGGAGTACGACGCCGACGACGCCAGGGCCGCCCTCGAGATGTACGACTACGAGCAGCAGCAGGGCACCGGCAACCAGCCCACCTCCACCAACGCCTTCCTCGCCGGGAACAGCTACCACACCCCCGACCACAGCCGCTTCTCCGGCATGAACGTCATCGACATGCGCATGCACATGAACTTCGGCGACGCGCAGAACGCCTTCTCCAACGGCAAGGACTCCGACGACAGTTACAACGACGCCACCTACAACGTCGTCTACGTCGACAGCCACGACTACGGCCCCAACAAGTCGAGCGAGCGGTACGCCGGCGGCACCGACGCCTGGGCCGAGAACATGTCCCTGATGTGGACCTTCCGCGGCATCCCGACGCTGTACTACGGCTCCGAGATCGAGTTCCAGAAGGGGAAGAAGATCGACTGCGGGCCGACCTGCCCGCTCGCGACCACCGGCCGTGCCTACTTCGGCGATCACGTCGCCGGCTCCGTCACGGCCTCCAACTTCTCCCAGGTCTCCTCGGCGAGCGGCCAGGTCGCGACCACCCTGGAACAGCCCCTGGTCAAGCACGTCCAGCGGCTGAACCAGATCCGCCGGGCGATCCCGGCGCTCCAGACGGGCCAGTACTCCACCGAGGGCGTCTCGGGCGGCATGGCGTTCAAGCGCCGCTACACCAGCGGCTCGACGGACAGCTTCGCGCTCGTCACCGTCTCGGGCGGCGCGACCTTCACGGGCGTCCCGAACGGCACGTACACCGACGCCGTCACCGGCGACGTCCGGACGGTCGCCGACGGCACCCTCTCGGTCGCCGCCCCCGGCAAGGGCAACCTCCGGGTGTACGTCCTGAACGGCCCCGGCAAGGTCGGCGCGGCCGGCCCGTACCTCAAGTAGGGGTTCCCGTACGGGGCGGGCACCCCCGCCCCGTACGGCTAGGAGAGCGGTGTGCGGTGCAGCTGGATCAGCAGCCGCCAGATCCGGTGGGCCACGTCGTCCGAAGTGCCCTCCACGAGGCCGTGCAGCCAGTCGGCGAGCACGCCCGCGAAGGTCGCGGCCACGGCCGAGGCGATCAGCGCCGGCTCGGGGGCGCCGACCAGGCTGCGTTCCGCGAGGCTGCGGGCGCGCAGGTCCTGGTGGAGCACGAGACCGAGCGGTCCGCCGCCGCCCGGCCGCAACAGGGCCCGGTAGAGGGCCGCGTGCGGGGTGAGGCCGGCGAAGAAGTCGAGGAGCGCGGGCGGCGGGGACGCCGGATCGGGGGTGCCGCGCCAGGCGTGCAGGGCGTCCACCGCCTCGCGGACGACGTCGGCGCAGGCGTCGACGGCGAGCGCCTCCAGGTCGCCGTAGTGCAGATAGAAGGTGGCGCGGCCGACGCCGGCCCTGCGGACGAGCGCGGCGATGCTCACCTCGGCCAGCGGGTGCTCCGCGCACTCGTCGAGGAGGGCCCGGCGCAGCCTGGCCCGGGTGCGGGCGGCCCTGGGGTCCCCCTGCTTGTCCGTCATCCGGCCAGGAGGACCGCGCCGAGCGCGAGCGCGCCGGGCAGGGCCTGGGCGAACAGGATGCGGCGGTTCGCGGTGGCGGCGCCGTACAGTCCCGCGACGACCACGCAGCCGAGGAAGAAGATCTTCACCCGGTACCCCGTGGGGTCCTCCGCGATCAAGCCCCAGACGAGTCCCGCGGCCAGGAAGCCGTTGTAGAGGCCCTGGTTGGCGGCGAGCGGCGCGGTGGCCCTGGCCATGTCGGCGTCGAAGCCGGACAGTCCGCGCCCCGGCTTCTTCTCCCACAGGAACATCTCCAGAACCAGGATGTACGCGTGCAGGGCGGCCACCAGGCCCACCAGTACGTTCGCCGCGGTCTCCATCGCCGTCTCCCTCATCGCCTCGACATTTTCTGGACAGATGTCCAGCATACATGGACACCTGTCCAGGAAATCGGGCATGCCCGAGCTCATGGACACCTGTCCAGGAAATCGGGCATGCCCGAGCTGGCGGGCGCCGGGTCCAGGCCCGCCCGCGGAGCTCGTCGAGCGCCCGACTCCGCCCCTCGGGAGCGAAGGGGCAGATCGGGGGATACACCCCCCTTCCTGGCGTGGACAGGTCAACACTGTGTAACGCGAACCGGCTTCTCGGACAGAACACTTCCTTCCGCCCGGCCCGTCTGGGATCTTGCGTCCACCCCACACATCACACGGCCCGGCCGGCGCCACCCGCGCCACCGGGTCATCGGAGGACGCATTGTTTTCCCACATATCCGGCCGCATGAGACTCGCGGCGACCGCCCTCGGTACGACCCTGGCGCTCGCGGGACCCGTCTCCCTCGCCCAGGCCGCCCCGCTCGACAACGAGCCGCTCGCGGCGTTCACCGCGAGCGCCCCCTCGAACGCCGCGGCCCCGGCCGCCTGGGCCGCCGGAACCCGCGCCTACCTGGTCATCACGACCCCGGGCGACACCACCGCCGTCCGCACCGCCGTCGCGAGCAACGGCGGCTCGGTCTTCGCCTCGTACGACGCGATCGGCGTGATCGTCGCGCACTCGACCTCCGCCTCCTTCGCCGCCACGATGCGCGGCGTCTCCGGCGTCCAGAAGGTCGGCGCGACCCGTACCTCCGACGTCCCCGCCGACGCCTACAACCCGGCGCTCCCGGCCAACCCGTCGCAGGCCGCCGCGCCCACGACGGAGCCCGTCCGCTCGGACATGACCCAGATCAAGGCCGACCAGGCCTGGGCCGTCAACCCGGGCTCCACCTCGGTCAAGGTCGGCATCCTGGACACCGGCGTCGACGACCAGCACCAGGACCTCGCGCCGAACTTCAACGCCGCCGACTCGGTCTCCTGCGCCTACGGCAAGACGGACACCCGGGCCGGGGCCTGGCGCGACGTCGACCAGCACGGCACCCACGTCGCCGGCACGGTCGCGGCCGCCAAGAACGGCAAGGGCGCCATCGGTGTCGCCCCGGGCGTGAAGATCTCCTCGGTGCGCATCGCCGAGCCCGGCACCACGCTGTTCTTCGCGGAGAACACCATCTGCGGCCTCGTGTGGGCCGGTGACCACGGCTTCAAGGTCACCAACAACAGCTACTACACGGACCCGTGGCAGTTCAACTGCCCGAACAACGTCGACCAGGCGGCCATCCTGGAGGGCGTGGGCCGCGCCCAGGCCTACGCCGAGAGCAAGGGCTCGCTCCAGGTCGCGGCGGCCGGCAACTCCAATGTCGACCTCGCCAACAAGACCACCGACTCGTCGAGCCCGAACGACTCGACGCCGGTCACCCGGACCCTCACCAGCGACTGCCTCGACATCCCGGCCGAGCTGCCGGGCGTCGTCACGGTCGCGGCGAACGGCACCAGCGGCACCTCCAAGGCGTCCTTCTCCAACTACGGCAAGGACATCATCGAGGTCTCGGCCCCCGGCGAGTCCGTCTACAGCACCGTCCCCGGCGGCAAGTACGCCTCCCTGAGCGGCACCTCGATGGCCTCCCCGCACGTGGCGGGCGTCGCGGCCCTGCTCGCGAGCGCCAACCCGGCGTACACCCCGGCGGACATCCGGGCGAAGCTCGGCGAGCAGGCCACCGACCTGGCCTGCCCCTCGGACGCCCGCTGCACCGGCACCACGGCGAAGAACAGCTTCTTCGGCGAGGGCCGCGTGGACGCCCTGAAGGCCGTCGGCGGCTCCACCCCGCCGGCCGGGGCGTACTTCGAGAACCTCACGGACGTCGCGATCGCGGACAACACCACCGTCGAGAGCCCGATCACGGTCAGCGGCGTGACGGGCAACGCACCGGCCACCCTCAAGGTGGGCGTCGACATCAAGCACACCTACATCGGTGACCTGAAGGTCGACCTGGTGGCCCCGGACGGCACCGTGTACACCCTGCACAACCGGACCGGCAGCGGCACGGACAACATCCTCCAGACGTACACGGTCGACGCCTCCTCGGAGGTCGCGAACGGCGTCTGGAAGCTCCGCGTGAACGACAACGCGAACCAGGACACGGGCAGGATCGACGCCTGGAACCTGACCTTCTGACACCGCGCACCCCGGGACGGGGCCGGAGCCGCCACGGCTCCGGCCCCGTTCGCGTACCCGGGGTAACTCCGGCGGAAGAAAGTCCGTACCGAGGGGTAGGCCTCCCGGGGGCCCTTGCTATACGTTCCGTCTAACAAGCTTGCTAGACGCGATGTCTAACAAGCGCCCGAGCCGCCCGCGCGACCCCGAGGAGCCGCACCATGGCAAGCAGCACCGTTCGCCCCGACAACGAAGACCACGACGTCGCCGCGCGGCTGCTCCTGTCGGCCGCCAAGCTCTCGTACGACCCCGCCGCCGAGGTCGACTGGGACACCCCCCTCGACAAGGACTTCCACGGCCAGAGCCCGGAGTGGAACAGCCTCTACGGGACCGCCTACTGGCAGGAGATGACCGAGGAGCAGCGCAAGGAGCTGACCCGGCAGGAGTCGGCCTCGGTGGCCAGCACCGGCATCTGGTTCGAGATGATCCTCCAGCAGATGGTGCTGCGCGACATCTACCTCATGGACCACACCGACCCCCGCTTCCAGTGGGCGCTCACCGAGATCGCCGACGAGTGCCGGCACTCGATCATGTTCGCCCGGGGCTCCCAGAAGCTCGGCGCCCCCGCCTACCGGCCCAGGCGGGCCGTGCTGGAACTCGGGCGCTTCATGAAGACCGTCGGCTTCGGCGAGGCCGCGTACGCCGGCATCCTCGTCGCCGAGGAGGTCCTCGACGTCATGCAGCGCGACTGGATGCGCGACGAGCGGGTCGTCCCCTTCGTCCGCACCATCAACAACATCCATGTCGTCGAGGAGTCCCGGCACATGAAGTTCGCCCGGGACGAGACGCGCCGTCACCTCGCCCGCGCGAGCAGGCCACGCCGCCACTTCCAGTCCCTCGTCGTCGCCATCGCCGCGTACTACATCATCACCAGCCTGGTGAACCCGGAGGTGTACGTGCGGGCCGGACTCGACCCCGAGCGCGCCCGCCGCGAGGCGGCCGCCAACGAGCACTACAAGGCGCAGCTGCGGTCCAGTTGCTCCGGCCTCATGGAGTTCCTGGCCGACGTCGGGATGCTGACCCGGCCCGCGCTCTTCTTCTACAAGCGCGCGCACCTCATCTGACCCCCTCCCCCGGATCCGAGCTGAGCCGACGACATGACCTACGCCATCACCCAGACCTGCTGCAACGACGCCACCTGTGTCGCCGTCTGCCCGGTCAACTGCATCCACCCGACGCCGGACGAACCCGACTTCGGCACCACGGAGATGCTGTACATCGACCCGCGGAGCTGCATCGACTGCGGGGCCTGCGCCGACGCCTGCCCCGTCGACGCGATCTTCCCGGCCGACCGGCTCACCGCGCGGCTGCGGGAGTACGAGGGGATCAACGCCGCCTACTACGCGAACCGCGAGCCCGCGCCGGTCCTCGCCTCGCCGACCTTCCACCCCTGGGGCGAGCCGGTCTTCGACCGCTCGATCCCCGCCGACTTCGCCCCGATCCGCGTGGCGGTCGTCGGCACGGGCCCGGCCGGCATGTACGCCGCCGAGGACCTCCTCCTGCACACCAACGCGGAGGTGACGCTGATCGACCGGCTGCCGGTCGCCGGCGGCCTCGTCCGGTACGGCGTGGCACCGGACCACCCGGCGACCAAGGGCGCCGGGGAGACCTTCGCCCGCTTCCACGCCCACCCACGGGTCCGCATGCGGCTCGGCGTCGAGATCGGCCGGGACGTCACCCCCGAGGAACTCGCCGCGCACCACGACGCGGTGGTCTACGCGGTGGGCGCGCCCTCCGACCGACGGCTCGGCATCCCCGGCGAGGACCTGCCGGGCAGCGTCTCGGCGACCTCCGTCGTCTCCTGGTACAACGCGCACCCGGAGACCGGCGCGGACGCCGTGCGGCTCCCCGCCGAGCGGGTCGTCGTGGTCGGCAACGGCAACGTGGCGCTCGACGTGGCCCGCGTCCTCGTCTCGGACCCCGATTCCCTGGCCCGTACGGACATCGCCGACCACGCGCTCGCCGCCCTGCGCGACGCGCGGGTCCGCGAGGTGGTGCTGCTCGGCCGCCGCGGACCCGAGGACGCTGCGTACACCACCTCCGAACTGCTCGCCCTCAAGCACCTGTCCGGCGTCGACCTCGTCGTCGACGACCGGGATCCGCGCACCGGCGCGGCGATCGACGCGGCCGGGCCGGGGACGAAGGCCGGGCTCCTGCGGGGCGTGGCCCGGGAGTCGGTGGACTGGACGCGGGCGCCCGGGCAGGACCGGCGCCGGATCGTGCTGCGGTTCCACTCCGCCCCGGTCGAGGCCCTGGGCGACGGCCGCGTGCGCGCGGTCCGGGTGACCGAGGACGGTTCGGGGCCGGGCACGGAGATCGCGGCGGGGCTGCTCGTCCGGGCCATCGGCTACCGCGGAGTGCCGCTCGCGGGGCTGCCGTTCGACGAGACGACCGGCACCGTGCCGCACGAGGCGGGCCGGGTGGCGGGGCTGGCAGGCAGCTATGTCGTGGGCTGGATCAAGCGCGGGCCCTCCGGGGGCATCGGGGCCAACCGGGCGTGCGCGGAGGAGACGGTCGGGACGCTGCTCGCGGACGCGGTCGCCGGGGCGCTGCCGCAGCCGACGGGCACGTCCCAGGAGTTCCGGCGGCTCGCGCGGAGCCGGAGCGGACGGGGGCTCGTCGACGCGCGCGGACTGGCCTCCATCGACCGGGCGGAGCGGGCGCGGGGCCGGGACGCGGGGCGTCCGCGGGTCAAGCTCGCCACGGTGCCGGAGCTCGTCGCGGCGGCGCGGGGCAGGCGGCTGCGCCTGCCGGGCTGAGTCCCTTCCGGTGCTGGGATCCGGCCCGGGACGGCGGGCCGGTACGGGTCGGTCCGTACGGTCAGACCGAGACGCTCAGGGCCTGACGGACCACGATCGCGTTGAGCCGCACCGCGAAGGGCACGATGTCGGTCAGTTCGAGCGCGACGGTCCGGTCCTTCGGCAGCTCGACGGTGACATCGATGCAGAAGGCCAGGGCGTACATGTGGTCCCCGGTCTCCTCGTCCTGGAGGGCGAAGAACAGGTCCCGGTAGAAGCGGGTGCGGTCCCCGGACTCCTCGTAGAAGGAGAGTCCGGGCTGCCCCTCCTGCGCGGCGAGCCCGGTGAAGGCCTGGACGAGCTCCCGCTCGACCGTGGCCCAGAAGCCGGCCTCCGCGCACTCCTGCGGCAGCGCCTGGCGGACGGCCTCCTTGAGGGAGAGGACCATGACGAGGACGGGGGCGTGCTCCTGGAGCCCCCAGCCCCGGACCATCTTCACCACGTCGCTGTCCGGGACGGCCGAGGCCGCCCGGTGGATCGCCTCGAAGTCGAAGTTGACGGTCGCCGGGGCGATCGCCTCCTGGAACACCCGGTCGATGGACCGGGCCTGTTCGAGGTGGTCGGGTCCCACCTCGACGACGGTCCTGAAACTGGCGGCCAAAGCTCCTCCTTGATGATCTCGGTGATCAGGAGGGGTCAGTATGCCGAGGCGCCGGGGGCCGGGCGCGGGGCGTCCGCCGTGCGGACGGTTCAGCCGCGGCCGCGGCGCGGCTTCCCGCTCCGGCCGGAGCCGGCGCCGCCCTTGCGGGAGGCGGCGGGCTTCCCACCGGTACGGGACCCGCCGGCCGGCTTCCCTCCGGCACGGGGCTTCGCCGCCCGCGCCGGCTTCTGCTCCCGCGGCTGCTTCTGGCCCTTCTTCTCCTCGGCCCGGCGGCCCCTGGTGCTGTTCACGGTGCGGCCGCGGACGATGCCGATGAACTCCTCCACCAGGTCCGGCGCCTCGTCCGCCGCCAGCCACGACAGGGCCACCCGCGACTGCGGGACGCCGACGAGGGTCCGGTACGTGAGGTCCTTGCGGTGGTGCAGCCGGGCCAGCGACTGCGGGACGGCGAGCACGCCGACGCCCGCGGCGACCAGCTCGATCGCGTCGGCGGTCGTCGCCGGACGCTCCATCGCGGGGCGGCCGGGCGGCTGCTCCCAGCCCAGGGTGTCGTCGAGCGGGTGCAGGACGAGCTCCTCGGCGAGGTCCTCCGCGGAGACCTCCTCGACCGCCGCGAACAGGTGGTCCTTGGGGATCACGACGACCGTCGTCTCCGTGTAGAGCGGGATCGCGCTGAGGTCGTCCCGGTCGACGGGAAGCCGGACGAGACCGGCGTCGGCGGTGCCCTCCCGGAGCACGGCGAAGGCCTCGGCCGGGGTCACGGCGTGGAGGGTCAGGGGCACGTCGGGCAGGCGCTCGTTCCAGATCCTCACCCACTTCGCGGGTGTCGCTCCCGGCACGTAGGCGAGCCGGAAGGAAGAAGGGGAATCCGAAGGGGATTCTGAGGGGGAAGCGTCCGAGCCTGTCACCCCGCCAGGTTACCGGTAGCCGGTGTGGTCGGAGCTCGGCCGCATGCTCGATACCCTTGACACCATGACGTCGCACCAGAACACCCAGACGATGAAGCCCGCGACCGCGGCGAAGAAGCTGGGTGTGTACCTCGAGGCCACCCCCGCAGAGTTCCAGGAGGGTGTCGTCTCGCGCACCGAGCTGAACGAGCTCCAGGCCAACCCGCCCGCCTGGCTCCAGGAGCTGCGCAAGAACGGTCCGCACCCCCGCCCGGTGGTCGCGGCGCGGCTGGGCGTCTCCATCGCCGGTCTCGCGCGCGGTGGTGTCACCGAGCCGCTGACCACCGAGCAGATCCAGGCGCTCCGGGAGGAGTCCCCGGAGTGGCTCAAGAAGGAGCAGGCCACCCAGGCGGAGGTCCGCAAGGAGACCGTCCGCATCAAGGAGCGCAACGAGGAGCGGGCGCGCCGGCAGCAGCAGGGCGCCTGACCTTCCCCGCACCACGCCGGTCGGGTCCGCAGCACTGCGGACCCGGCCGGCGTGGCGTTTCTCCGGGCGACCGGCGTGGCGTCCGTCCGCGCGCGGGAGTCATTCCGTCATGAGTGACACCAGCACCGCGTACGAGCCGCCGGTCGTCGTCGGCGTGGACGGGTCGGAGCACAGTCTCCGGGCCCTTGAGTGGGCGCTGAGCGCCGCGGAGGGTCTCGGCGCGCCGCTGGTGGTGGCCCATGTGCGCTCGGAGGCCCTCCAGCTGGGCGCCGCCCGTATCGCCTCCCTGGGGAAGACGCCGGAGCTTCCCGACACGGTCACGCGGGCCGTACGGACGGTGGTCGAGGAGCGGGGGCACCGCGTTCCGGTGCGGTACGAGTCGCTGGACGGGTCCGTGACGGACGCCCTGCCGGAGGCGGCGCGCGGCGCACGGCTGCTGGTGACCGGCTCCCGGGGGCACGGCGGCTTCGCCAGCCTGCTCCTCGGCTCGACCAGCCGGACCCTGGCCCTGACGGCGCCCTGCCCGCTGGTCGTCGTGCCCCACGAGGCGCGTACTGCCGCGCTCCAGGACGGGGCGGAGGCCGGCCGGGTGCTGCTCGGGCTGCACCCGGAGGAGACCTCGGACGAGGTACTGGAGTTCGCCTTCGAGGCGGCCCACCACCGGGGCGTACCGCTGGAGGCGGTGACCGCGCTCCGGCTGCCGCCGCCGCAGGGCGCGCTCCTCGCGGCTCCTTCGCCCGCGCTCCAGGTGCCGCCGCCGCTGCCGCTCGCGGAGGACGCGGAGGACCTCGTGGCGGAGGCGGGGCGGGAGCAGGACGAGCGGCTGCGGCCGTTCGCGGCGCGGTGGCCGGGGGTGGAGCTGGTCCCGGTGGTGGTGCCGGGGGACGCGGCGGGCCGGCTCGTGGAAAGTTCGCTGGAGGCGGGCCTGGTGGTGGTGGGGCGGCATCACCGGCACCGCTTGGGAGCGCTGCTCATCGGTTCCGTCGCCCACGCGGTGCTGCATCACGCGCACTGTCCGGTGGCGGTGGTGCCGCCCGCGGAGACCCGGCCCCGGACATGACAGTCCCCGACGGTCCGTGTCGGTTCGCGCGGTCGTCGGCCGTCGCCGACGGCTCCGTGCCCGACCGGCCCCGCCGGGGGCCTGGCCAGAGCCGAGATCAGGGTCACGCGGGCCTTCGGACGTCTCCGTCGGCGGGTGCGGCTCTCTCCGGTTGTCCGGTGTAAGAACGAGTGTCCTCCCTTTTTCACCCGTTTCAAGAGGTTTCTTCATTTTTGTTACGCGGGGATTCCCTAGGCCCGCGTTGTCAGTGGCGCCTGGTACACAGGGCCCATGACGACCGCAGATCACGCCGCCACCGCCCGCCGCAATGTCCGGCCGCCGTCCGCCGGCGCCTCGCTCGGAGCGGGGGTCGTGGTGACCGACGGGGCCGGCCGGGTCCTCATGGGCCTGGACCGCTCCGGGGTGTGGGAGCTGCCGGGCGGCATGGTCGAGCCGGGCGAGTCGATCGAGGAGGCGGCGGTGCGCGAGCTGGCCGAGGAGACGACGCTCCTCGCGGACGCCGCCGACGTGGAGGTCCTCGGGCTGCTCATGGACACCGTGACCTCGGCGCGGCTGACCCGGATGACGGCGGCCACGGCCGTGCGCGGCTTCCGGGGCGTGCCCGCCGTGGCCGAGCCGGAGAAGATCGAGCGCTGGGAATGGACGGACCCGGACCGGCTGCCGGAGGCCATGTTCCTGCCCTCGGCGCAGGTGCTGCGGCTGTGGCGGCCCGGGCTCCCGATCCCGGACGGCCCCTTCCACCGCTACACCCTGGGCCGGCTTCCCGGCTGAGACCGGGACCTGCGGTGCGTCACCGCGCGGGCCCCGCCGAGCGTGGCTAGCGTGGCCAGAGAACACGTCATCGAATCGGAAGTGGGAGTCACCGTCATGGCCGCACGACCTGAAGGCACGCCGGTCTGGACCGACGCGATGTTCACCGACGTCGAGGGCGCGAAGACGTTCTACGGCGATGTGCTCGGCTGGACCTTCGGCGAGTCCTCCTCGGAATTCGGCAACTACACGCAGGCGTACAGGAACGGGAAGGCGGTCGCCGCCGTCGTGCCGCCGATGCCGGGGCAGGACGGGGAGCCGCAGTCGGCCTGGTGTCTGTACTTCGCCTCGCCGGACGTCGCGGCGACGGCGGAGAAGATCCGGGGCGCGGGCGGCACCGTCCTGATGGAGCCGATGCAGGTCGGCGACTTCGGCTCCATGTGTCTCGCGCAGGATCCCTCGGGCGTCACGTTCGGTGTCTGGCAGGCCGGTGCGCACGAGGGCTTCGAGCGGGAGGGCGAGCCCGGTGCGTACGCCTGGGCCGAGGTCTTCACCCGGGAGCCGGCGAAGGCCGACGCCTTCTTCACCGAGGTCTTCGGCTTCGGTTCCAAGAAGATCAAGGACGAGCACATGGACTACCGGGTCTTCGATCTGGGCGGTCCCCGGCCGGTGCTCGGGCGGATGGTGATGTCGGACGAGGACTTTCCGGCGGAGATCCCCTCGTACATCCAGATCTACTTCGCGGTCGACAACTGCGACAAGGCGGTCGAGCGGGCCGAGGCGCTCGGCGGGCGGAAGGTGTTCGGTCCGATGGACAGCCCCTTCGGCCGGTTCGCGGCGATCGTGGATCCGCAGGGCGCCGCCTTCGCGGTGATCGACGAGAGGACGACCGTCGGGGACATGCCCGAGTTCGAGTGAGCGGTGCGGCGCGGCGCCACGGGGCGCCGCGCCGCCGTGCGTCAGGCGCTGTCGCGGACGGCCACGATGCCGTTGAAGACGCCCACGTAGGCGGTGCCGTCGGGGCCGATGGTGATCGGCGCCCAGTTGTTGTCGTAGGACAGACCGGTGCCGGTGAACCGCGAGAAGGCGCGCTGTCCGGTGCGGAAGTCGACGGCCGTGAGGTACCAGGCGTCGATGCCCCAGAAGTTGGGGCGCTTCTCGTAGAAGTAGAGCAGTCCGTTGGCGGTGGAGAGCTTCGGGACCGTGGAGGGCGAGCGGACGTCGCTCTCCCAGACGGTGTCGCAGCCGCTGCCGTCGGCGCGGACGTCGATCCGGGTCGCGCCGCCGACGACGCTGCGGCCGAGGAGGAGCGTACTCGGGTTCTCGTAGCCGTAGTTGTTCTCGACGACGAGGCTGTTGCCCCAGCTGATCAGGGAGTTGTCGGTGGTGGAGGCGCCGGAGCCGAAGACCGGCACCTTGCAGACGAGCCGCTCGGCGGCGGGCACGCCGTCACCCCGGCGGTAGACGAGGACGTTCATGCGGTCGTCGGCGTTGTCGGTGATGGCGACGTACTGGTCCTCGGTGCCGAAGAGGTCGGGGGTGGTGCCCGAACCCTGGTTCACCGAGCCGGGCTTGGTGCCGGTCCCCCGGTCGTACGTCTCGCGCCACCGGACCCGCGGGACGCCGTCGGCGTCGGCGCGGAAGCTGTACAGCGCGTGGTCGGTGACGATGGAGACGCCGTCCTCGGCGACGGAGAAGGAGTTCTGGATCTCCTCGCCGTCGAGCCGGACCACGCGCAGGGCGCCCGTCGCGGGGTCGACGGTGCCGACGCGGCCGAGGCGGGTCACCCACCAGATGCGGCCGTCCCAGTCCGGCATGACGGAGGTGACGGGGTCACAGACGCCGCTGGGGAAGAGGTTGGTCCAGCTGACGCAGTCGTGCGGGACGAGCGAGGTGAGGTCCCAGTCGTTCTCGACGGTGAACTCCCAGGCTCCGTCGGCCTTCTGACGGTGGGCGATGCGCAGGACGTGCTGCCGGGAGTCGGCGAGGACGACCCGGTCCTGGTCGTCGAGGTAGAAGTAGGCGCCGCCGGAGGTGTCCTTGAAGATCTTCTCGAAGTCGAGGCGGGTGATGGCCTCGACGGTGGAGGAGCGCTGCGGCAGCTTGTACTCGGCGAGGGTGGCCAGGGTGCGCGGGTCGAGCAGCTTCAGGAGGAAGCCGCTGAAGGTGCCGCAGACGGTGACGAGGCGACCGCCGGCGTCGAAGGTGACGGTGGCGCACTCGCCGCCGACGGCGGCGATCTTCTCGCTGGTGACCCGCGGGTCGCGCCCGAGCGGCCCGGACCAGGGGTAGGTGCCGCTGCCCGCGCCGTCCGCGTGCATGCCGCTGCGGCCGTTGGGGGCGAGGTACGGGTGCTGTGCGGGGCCCTTGCCGGGCACGGGCCGCGCGATGGCGGGGGCGCCCTCGTAATGGTCGACGAGGCGGAAGCCGGGGGCGAGGGGTATCTCCTCGGCCTGGGCAACGGGCGCGGAGCCCGCCAGGAGGGTCGCCGCGAGCGCGGTGATCAGCGCGAACGCGCGTGCTCGTCTGCGGGGCGGTGGGGTGGTCACAACAGCTCCTCATGGTCCTGACATGTGCGCGCCAGCGGCTGACGGTAGGCGGGAGCGGATGAGAAGTACATGGAACTGCCCCCGCTTTCATGCGCCGTTCACGAGCGGACCGAAAGACGCCCCTGACCGGGGCCGATCATGGTGGGGCGACCGGCGTGGGCCACCTCCTCAAGGAACGCGTGGCCCGCACCTCCGAGTTCGTGGACGCGCTGCGCCGGCATGTCGGTGAGCGGCTCGGGGGCGCAGGAGTAGATGGCCCGCTCGATCGCCTCGTGGGGGCGTACGGCGAGGTCGAGACGGCGGGTGACCGGGGCGGGCGAGGTCGCGGCGAGTCCCGGCAGGCCTCGCCGGGGCGGGGCGATCGCGCTCTCCCCCGGATCGGGGGTTCGGTTGTCCGAACCCCCGGCGGGGCGGTCAGGGCCTGAGGCTGGAGACCACATTGGCGGTGGCGGCGACGCCGTTGTGGATGGTGGGCGCCATGCTGGTGCCGGCGAGGAAGAAGCCGAGCAGGGCGCAGACGAGGGCGTGGGTGACCTTCAGGCCGCCGTTCCGCAGGAAGATCACGGCCAGCACCAGGAGCAGCACCACGACAGAAATGGAAACGGCCATCGTTCTCACGTCCCTCCGTCGCCGCACCGGAATTGCGGCGTTCGGCGGACAGTGTGGCGGAATGCGCGGTCCGTCCGGGCGTATGGCGGGGCGGCCATTCGGGTGAGATCCGGTCAGGGCACGGTGGCCAGGCAGTCCTTCCATTCGACCGTACGTTCGCACCAGCGGTTCAGCAGGACGCGGTCGTGGCCGACGGCGAGGAGGCCTGCGCCGGTCTCGGCGCGGTAGGTCTCGACGGCGGCGACGAGGGCCGCGGTGGTGGAGGCGTCGAGCATGGCGGTCATCTCGTCGCAGATCAGCCAGCGGGGACGCAGCGTCAGGGCGCGGGCCAGGCAGGCCCGTTGGAGCTGGCCGTCGCTGACCTCGTGGGGGGCGGCGGCCGAGGAGGTCGGGGGTGAGGCCGACGGCCGGGGCGAGGGCGGCGACCCGTTCGGCGGCCTCGTCGCGGCGGCCGGTGGCGCGCAGGGGTTCGGCGATCAGTTCGGTGAGGGGGAGCCGGGGGTCGGCGGCGGCGCGGGGCTGCTGGAAGACGACACCGACGGCGGTGCGCTGCTCGCGCGGGGCGCGGTGCCGCCGGTCCCGTACCTCGGTGCCGTCGAGGACGAGCCGGCCCGCGTCGGGGCGGTGCAGGAGGGCGGCGACCCGGGCGAGGGTGGATTTGCCGCAGCCGCTGGGGCCGAGCAGGCCGACGGACTCGCCGGGTGCGAGGGTGAGGGAGGCGTCCCGGAAGACGGGGCTGCGGCGCTCGTATCCGGCGGTGACGGAGTCGAGTTCAAGCACGGGGCTGCTCCGGGTGGCGGCAGGCCACGCCGGCCGTGGCTTCGGGGCGGGTGGCGCAGCGGGTGGTGGCTCGGGGGCAGCGCGGGGCGAAGGTCGCAGCCCTCGGGCAGGGCGGACAGCTCGGGCGGCATGCCGGGGATCGGGGTGAAGGCCCGGTCGGGCAGGGCGGCGAGGAGGCCGCGGGCGTAGGGGTGGCGGGGCCCGGTGGGGCCGAAGAAGCGGTGGGCGGGGGCGATTTCGACGATCCGGCCCGCGTACATGACGGCGACGCGGTCGGCGACGCGTGCGGCGGCGGCCAGGTCGTGGGTGATGAGGAGCAGGGCGCGGCCGTCGTCGGTGTGGCGGCGCAGCGCGTCGACGGTGTGGTCGACGAGGTCGCGGTCGAGGCCGGTGGTGGGTTCGTCGGCGAGCAGCAGCCGGGCGTCGCCGATGAGGGCGAGGGCGGTGGCGGCGCGCTGGGCGGAGCCGCCGGAGAGTTCGTGCGGGTACCGGTCGAGGTGTCCGGCGGGGAACGCGGCCCGGTCGGCGGCGTCCTCGGCCACCTTGCGGCGCCCGCGTCGTGCCGCCGGTCGACGGCGAGGTCGAGCGCGCGGCGGACGGCGGTGTCGCCCGCGACCCGGTGGTGGATTCGGTTAGCTCGATCGTGTGGCGGGCTTGTGGTGTCGTGGGCTGATCGGGTCAGCGTGGCCGTGCGAGGTCTCGGGCTCGTAGGCGATGCCGACGACCACGGAATCCTAGGCTCCGCCGGAGCCGCCCGCGGGGGAGCCGGGCTTCGGGCAGGCCGCGGTCGCGAGGGTGAGCGCCCGCGTGAGCGTCGCGGCGGTCGCGGGGCGAACGGATCGGGCGGCAACGTGTCCGCACCCCTGGAGGGTGCGGACACGGCGGCCCATTACCGTGGCGCCGGAAGGTCCATCAGCGCGGCGATCGCGTCCTGGTGCCGGCCCGCCGAACCGAGCGCGATCTGGTCCGACTTGGCCCGCTTCAGCGCCAGGTGCGCCGGGTGCTCCCAGGTCATCCCGATGCCGCCGTGCAGCTGCACGCACTCCTCCGCTGCGCGGACGGCGACCTTCGAGCAGTAGGCCTGGGCGACCGCCACGGTGAGCGCCGCGTCCGGGCTGCCGGTGGCGAGGGCGTCGGCGGCGGCGCGGGCCGCGGCCCTGGCCCCGACGACGTCCAGCCAGAGCTGGGCCATGCGGTGCTTCAGGGCCTGGAAGGAGCCGACGGGCCGGTTGAACTGGTGGCGCTCGCGGGTGTGACGGACCGTCTCCTCCAGGCACCACTCGGCGAGACCGAGCTGCTCGGAGGCGAGCAGTCCGGCCCCGGCGAGTAGGCCTCGCCGGACGGCCGCGCGGGCCTCGTCCGCACCGGCGAGGCGGGTGCCGCTCCCGGGCCGTGGGGTGACGCGGGCCGGCGGACGGGTGAGGTCGAGCGGGGTCTGCGGCTCGACCGCCGCCTCTCCGGCCGGAACGGCGTACAGGCCGTCGGCGCGCGGGACGAGGAGGACGTCGGCCGCGACGGCGTCGGCGACGCCCGCCACCGTGGGGGCGGGCAGCGGTTCCGCGTCCGGTGCGGTCGACAGGGGCACGGCGAGCACCGCGACCGTCCGGCCGCTCGCGAGCTCCGCCAGGAGCTCGACCGCCGGGCCCTCACCCTCCCCCGCCAGGCCGAGCAGCGTCTCCGTGGCCACCACCGCGCTCGTGAGGTACGGCAGCGGGGTCACCGCGCGGCCCAGCTCCTCCAGGACCACGGCGGCCTCGCGGTGGCTCGCGCCCTGGCCGCCGAGCTTCTCGGGGACGAGGAGTCCGGCGGTGCCGATGTCGCCCGCGAGGGACTTCCAGAGGCCGGGGACGTACGGGTCGTCCGTCTCGATCCGGTCCAGCAGGATCTGGTGGCCGGCCCGGTCGGCGAGCAGGGCGCGGACCGCCGCCCGCAGGTCGTCCTCGGTCTCGGAGTACAGCAGATCGGTCTGCGCTGTCATCGGGCCAGATCCTTCCAGGCGACGTCCTTGTCGTTGCGGGGCTCCGGGGGCAGGCCGAGGACCCGCTCGGCGACGATGTTGAGGAGCACCTCGCTGGTCCCGCCCTCGATCGAGTTGCCCTTGGAGCGCAGGTAGCGGTAGCCGGCGTCGCGGCCGGTGAAGTCGACGAGTTCGGGGCGGCGCATCTCCCACTCCCCGTACAACAGGCCCTCGTCGCCGAGGAGTTCGACCTCCAGGCCGCTGATGGCCTGGTTGAGCCGGGCGAAGCCGAGCTTCATCGCGCTGCCCTCGGGGCCGGGCTGTCCGGCGACGAGCTGCTGGCGGAGGCGCTCGCCGGTGAGCCGGGCGACCTCGGCGTCGACCCAGAGGTCGAGGAGGCGGCGGTGCAGCTCGTGCGTGCGCAGCTCGGGGCGCTCGCGCCAGGTCGTGGCGAGCTTTCCGATCATGCCGCCCTCGCGGGGGATGCGGGCGCCGCCGATGGAGACCCGCTCGTTCATGAGGGTGGTCTGGGCGACCCGCCAGCCGTCGCCGACCTCGCCGAGGCGGTGGGCGTCGGGGATGCGGACTCCGGTGAGGAAGACCTCGTTGAACTCGGCCTCGCCGGTGATCTGGCGCAGCGGCCGGACCTCGACGCCGGGGTCGGTCATGTCGCAGACGAAGTAGGTGATGCCCCGGTGCTTCGGCGCGTCCGGGTCGGTGCGGGCGATGAGGATGGCCCAGCGCGCGATGTGGGCGCTGGAGGTCCACACCTTCTGCCCGTCGATCACCCAGTCCTCGCCGTCACGGACGGCGCGGGTGCCGAGGGCGGCGAGGTCGGAGCCCGCCCCGGGCTCGCTGAAGAGCTGGCACCAGACCTCCTCGCCGACCCAGAGGGGCCGCAGGAAGCGGGACTTGACCTCGTTGGAGCCGTACGCGAGGAGGGTGGGGGCGGCCATGCCGAGGCCGATGCCGATCCGGCGCGGGTCGTTGTCGGGGGCGCCCGCGGCGGCGAGTTCGGCGTCGACGACGGCCTGGAGCGCGCGGGGCGCGTCGAGTCCGCCGAGGCCCACGGGGTAGTGCACCCAGGCGAGTCCGGCGTCGAAGCGGGCCTTCAGGAAGTCGGTGCGGTCGGTCGTGGCGGGCGGATGCTCCGCGAGCAACTGCCGGGTGCGGGAGCGGAGTTCCTCGGCGTCGGTCATGCGTGGACTCCTTCCGGAAGGACGACCAGGCGACCGGTGGTGGTGCCGTCGGCAACGCGCTGGACGGCGTCGGCCGCGCCCGCGAAGGGGACGCGCTCGCCGATGAGGGGCTTGATGAGGCCCTTCGCCGCGTAGGCGGTCAGGGTCTCGTGGCAGCGGCCGATCGAGGCCGGGTCCTTCGCCGCGTACAGGCCCCAGTGGAGGCCGAGGACCGAGTAGTTCTTCACCAGGGCGTGGTTGAGGGCGGGGGCGGGGACGGTGCCGCTCGCGAAGCCGACGATCACGATCCGGCCCTCGAAGGCGACGCACTTGGCGGACTGCTGGTAGGCCTCGCCGCCGACCGGGTCGTAGATCACGTCGGCGCCCCGGCCGCCGGTGGCGGCCTTGACGGCGGCGACGACGTCCTCGGAGCGGCGGTCGATCACCAGGTCGCAGCCGAGGGCGCGGGCGACGGCCGCCTTCTCCGGGCCGCCCACGACGCCGATGACGGTGGCGCCGGCGGCCTTGCCGAGCTGGACGGCGGCGCTGCCGACGCCGCCGGCCGCCGCGTGGACGAGCAGGGTCTCGCCCTCCTTCAGGGCGGCGCGGCGGTGCAGGCCGAACCAGCCGGTCTGGTAGCCGATGTGCAGCGCGGCGGCCTCGGCGTCGTCGAGCGCGTCGGGCGCGGGCAGGAGCCCGGCCGCGTCGGCGAGGGTGTACTCGGCGAAGCCGCCGTGCGGGAGGGCTGCGGTGGTGATGACCCGGCGCCCGTCCTCGGTCTCGGCGCAGACCTCGACGCCCGGGGTGAAGGGCAGCGGGGGCCGCACCTGGTAGTGGCCGCGGCAGAGCAGCGCGTCGGGGAAGTTGACGTTCGCGGCGCGGACCCGGAGGAGGACCTGGCCTTCGCCGGGGGTGGGCGGTTCCACCTCCTCGCGGCGCATCACCGCGCCCGGTTCGCCGTTCTCGTACACACGCCATGCCTGCATCCGGAATGCCTCCTCCGTACCGAGCGGTCGGTGGCATACTAAGCGGTCGCTTGCTCCTTGCGGAACCGGCTCAGCCGGACTTCTTGGGGCGTGCCCGTACGTGCATCCGCTCCCCCTGCGGGCCGAACAGGCTCAGGAACTCCACCGGCCCGTCCCCGGCCGGTCCGAACCAGTGCGGGACGCGCGTGTCGAACTCGGCGGCCTCGCCGGCGGCGAGCACGACGTCGTGCTCGCCCAGGACGAGCCGGAGCTTCCCGGAGAGCACGTACAGCCACTCGTACCCCTCGTGCACCCGGGGCTCCGGGGACTCGTGCGCCTTCTCCTGGATCACCTTGTACGCCTGGAGCCCGCCCGGCTGCCGGGTCAGCGGGTACATCGTCCGGCCGTGGCGCACGATGGGCTTCGCCTTCACCCGGGGATCACCCACCGGCGGGGCGCCGACCAGCTCGTCGAGGGGCACCTGATGGGCGCGGGCGAGCGGCAGGAGCAGTTCGAGGCTGGGCTTGCGCTGCCCGGACTCCAGCCGGGAGAGGGTGCTCACGGAGATGCCGGTCGCGACGGAGAGCTCGGCGAGGGTCACCCCGCGGTCGCGGCGGACACGGCGGAGCCGGGGGCCGACCTCCGTCAGGACGGCGTCGATGCGGTCGTCTTCGGTCATAGGTCCAGTGTTGCAGAAACGGCAAGGTTCTTTGCAGGTGTGACTGGATCCGGCCGATGCTTCAGCACATGAACGCACAGACGGACGAAACGTACGACGCGCTGGTGATCGGGGGCGGCGCCGCCGGGCTCAGCGCGGCGCTGATCATGGGCCGCTCGCGGCTGCGCACCCTGGTCGTCGACGCGGGCGAGCCCCGCAACGCGCCGGCGGCCCACATGCACGGGGTCCTCTCCCGCGACGGGATGAGCCCCGCCGACTACCTGGCGGCCGGCCGGCGCGAGCTCGCCACGTACGGTGTGGGCGTCCGGGACGGCCGGGTCACCGGCGCGACACCGGACGGCGACGGCTTCCTCGCGTCCCTGGCGGACGGCACGCGCGTGCGTGCCCGACGCCTCGTGGTGACGACCGGACTCGTCGACGAGCTGCCGGAGATCGACGGGGTGGCCGAGCGCTGGGGCCGGGACGTGGTGCACTGCCCGTACTGCCACGGCTGGGAGGTCCGCGACCTGCCCTTCGGTGTGATCGCGCACCCCACGATGCCCGCGCACCAGGCGCTGATGGTCTCGCGATGGTCCAAGGACGTCATGCTGTTCCTGCACACGGCGGGCGAGCTGTCCGCCCGGGACGCGGCCCTGCTCGACGCGGCCGGGGTCGAGGTCGTGGCCGGCGAGATCGCCGGGCTCGCCGTCGAGGACGACCGGCTGACCGGCGTCCGGCTCACCGACGGACGGATCGTCCCGCGTTCGGTGGTCTTCGTCGGGGCGCGGCGTCTCGCGGCACGGGACGGGGTACTGAGGGAGCTGGGCGCGGAGCTGCGCGAGAGCCCGTTCGGGGAGTTCGTCGCGGTCGACGAGACGGGCCGGACGAGTGTGCCCGGCGTATGGGCGGCCGGGAACGTCACGGGCCCGCAGGAGCAGGTCGTCAACGCGGTGAGCCGGGGCTACCGGGCGGGCGTGACGATCAGCAACGAGTTGCTGTTCGCGGATCTGGAAGCGGCGGCCCGTCGGCCGGCCGGATGAAAGAGGCCGTTTGGGGCTGCGCCGCGCGGGCCGGCGGGTGACGATCGGCCATGGTGACCACATTCGGCCACGGACGACGCAAGGACGGGACACCACCCATGCTCGGTACGCAGTTCACCAAGGGCTCCCCCAACTGGATCGACCTCGGCAGCCCCGACACCGAAGCCGCCGCCGCGTTCTACGGCGCCGTCTTCGGCTGGGACTTCCGGTCGGCGGGCCCGGACGCCGGAGGCTACGGCTTCTTCCAGCAGGACGGCGACACGGTCGGCGCCCTGGGGCCGCTCGACGAGGGCGCGAAGAGCGCCTGGACGGTGTACTTCCAGACCCCGGACGCGGACGCGACCCAGGAGGCCGCCAAGCAGGCGGGCGGCACCGTGCGCGTCGATGCCTTCGACGTCATGGACGCGGGCCGCATGGCCTGCCTCACGGACCCGGCCGGCGCCGAGTTCGCCGTCTGGCAGCCGGGGAAGGTGAAGGGCCTGGACCGCACCTCCGCCACCAACACCCTCCTCTGGGCCGAACTGCACGTCCCCGACCCGGAGTCCACCCTCGGCTTCTACCGGACCCTCTTCGACTGGCGCTGGTCGCTGATGGACGCGCCCGGCATGACCTACCGGGTGATCTCCACCGCCGAGGGCGACCAGGAGGACGCCTCCTTCGGAGGCGCGGCCGAGCTCCAGGAAGGGATGGCGCCCTCCTGGATCCCCTACTTCACGGTGGAGGACCCCGACGCGGTCAGCCGCACGGCCCAGGGCGGCGGCGGCTCGGTCGTCATGCCCGCCGCCGACGTCCCCGACGTGGGCCGCATCGCCTGGCTCGCCGACCCGTTCGGCGCGGTCTTCGCGGTGATGAAGCCGAACCCGAGGGCCTGATCCGCCGCCCCTCGCCTCAGTGGCTGCGCGCGCGCAGCCGCTGAGCGCCGAGCAACAGGGCGTCCCAGCAGCCGATGGTCTCGGGTATGGGCAGCAGCTCCGCGATCGTCCGGTCCGCGTGCCGGACGAGGAGCAGGCTGCCCTCGGCCTCCGTCAGCAGGACCTCGGACCAGGGATGGCTCCAGAGCCGGTCGGCCCCGTCCCACAACTGAAGACCCCGGTTGGTCACGCGCAGCGCGAAACGGCCGGTGTCCGTCGGCCTGCTCGGACGTCCGTCCACCACGGGAGGACGGACGTCGTACGTGCTCAGCACGGTCTCGCCCGGTGCGAGCGCCACCTCGCGGACGCCGGTCACCCGGCCGCTCCGCATGCCGCCCCAGGTGCCGAGGACGCCGAGGGCCAGCAGGGCGCATCCGCCCAGCCACCAGGACCACGCGGACTCCAGGAGCAACTTCACCGCCCCGTGCGGGACATAGGCGGCCGTCAAGATCACCGGCGCCACCACTCCGCCGATCCCGCCGCCGACCGCGCCCCGCACCGTCCTTCGGCGGATCAGCCGCTCCCGCTCGTCGGCCGTCGTCCCGGCCGTCTGCCGCGAACCGTTGTGCGCCATCCACCCACCCCCGTGGAACAAGGACCGCCCCGACCGACCTCAGCGGCCGAAGAGTTCGAACGTCACCGCCGGACGGCCGCCGAAGCGGCCCGAGGCGCGGGCCGTCGCCGTGGTCAGGAAGTCGCGGACGTACTTCTCCGGGTCCTCGTCCGTCAGGGCCTCGATGTAGGCACGGTGGCAGAGGAGGGAGCGGATCGCGCGGTCCAGGCCCGGGGTCGCGTCGATCGCGTGGGTCGGGGTGCTGGAGGCGGCGACGGCGACCCAGCGGACGCCGTTCCAGGGCTCCAGGCCCTGCTCGGTCAGTTCGGGGAAGATCCAGCGGTTTCCGGCGTCGGCGGCCGCGTCGAGGGTGGCCCGGCCGACGGCCAGGTGGTCCGGGGTGTTCCAGGGGGCGCCCGGCCCCCCGCCCCAGGTGTCGCGGTGGTTGAGGGTGATCACGAGTTCCGGACGGTGGCGGCGGATCGCGGCCGCGATGTCACGGCGAAGCCCGAGCCCGTACTCGATCACGCCGTCGCGGTGGTCGAGGAACTCGACGGTCCCGACGCCGACGACGGCGGCGCTGTCCCGCTGCTCCCGCTCGCGCAGCGGCCCGCAGACGTCGGGGGCGAGGGTGTCGATGCCGGCCTCGCCGCGGGTCGCGAGGACGTACGTGACCTCCTTCCCCGCGTCCGTCCAGGCGGCGACGGCCGCCGCGCAGCCGTACTCCAGGTCGTCGGGGTGGGCGACGACGGCGAGCGCGCGCGTCCAGTCGCCGGGCATCTCCAGGAGGTCCTGGGCATCCGTCTCGATCATGAGCGCAGGATACGGGTCGCCTCCGACACCGTCGGGCGGAAGGCTCCGGCGAGGATGACCGAGCGTGAGATGTGGCGCGGGCGGTCGGGGTTGAGGCCGCGCCGGCCCGCGAGGGCGACCGCGAGCCGCTGCGCGCGGACCAGCGCCGCGACCGGGTCGATCGCGTCGGCGGCGAACAGGGCGCCCGTGGACTCCACTTCTTCCCGGAGCCCGGAGGGGGCGGGGCCCAGGCAGCAGACCAGGCTCGCCCGGTCGCTGATGCTGATCGGGCCGTGCCGGTACTCCATCGCCGCGTACGACTCCGTCCAGGCGCGGGCCACTTCGCGCAGCTTGAGCGCCGCCTCGTCGGCGAGGCCGACGGTCCAGCCGGTGCCGAGGAAGGTGAACTGGCCGCGCCGCTCCCAGGCGGCGGGCAGCTGCTCGTACAGGACGAGTTCGGCGTCGGCGATCGCCGGTCCGAGGTCCACCCCGAGTCCGGCGCGCAGGAGTTGGAGGGCCGTGGTGGCGAACCGGGTCTGGACGACCGAGCGTTCGTCGGCGAAGCCGAGGTCCACGATCCGGTCGGCGAGCCGTCCGGCGGGGCTGTCGGGGACGCCGGTGACGACGAGCGTCGGGACGCGGCCGGCGGCGCGGGCCAGCAGGTCCACGACCTCCGTGGTGGTGCCGGAGCGGGTGAGGGCGACGATCCGGTCGTAGCCGCGGCCGAGCGGGGTCGTGTCGGAGGCGGGGAACGCGTCGGTCTCGCCCGCGCCGAGGGACTCCCGGAGGGCGGCGTAGGCGCGGGCGATGAAGTACGAGGTGCCGCAGCCGACGACCGCGACGCGCTCGCCGCGGGCCGGCAGCAGACCGGAGTCGCGGTCGGCGATCTCGGCGGCGCGGCGCCAGCAGTCGGGCTGGCCGGCGATCTCCGCGCTGACGTGGGTGCTCATGGTCCGGGTCCTCTCCTCACAGGGGCCCTTCACGGGTCCGGACCGAGTTGTATCCGTGCGCGACCAGAGCACACCATGAGCAATCCGTACTCACCGCTTGGACTTTTGCGCGGCTGCCCCTGTCACGGCTCCCCCGTCACAGCTCTCCCGTCACGACTCCCCCGTCACGGCACTCCCGTCACGGCTCTCCCGTCACGACTCCCCCGTCACGGCACTCCCGTCACGGCACTCCCGTCACACCTCTCCCTTCGCCGCTCTCCCCGTCGCCTCGCCCTGCGCCCGTCCGCCGCAGGAGGCGCGGACGACCAGGCGCGGTCTCAGCTGCACCTGGTGGAGCGGTGCCGCGTCCCCCTCGGCGAGCCGCCGCAGCAGGATCTGCCCGGCGAGACGGCCCAGCTGGTACTTGGGGGGCGAGACGGCCGTCAGCGGGGTCTCCGCGACATCGGCGAACTCGTTGTCGTAGCTGATCAGGGCGAGGTCCTCGGGCACCCGCAGCCCGGCGCGGCGGGCCGCTCCGAGCATCAGGGCGGCCTCCCGGTCGCCGAAGCAGAGCGCTGCGGTGACGCCGGCGGCGCGCAGCGCGGCGAGCGCCCGGTCGGCCCGGTCCGGGTCCCAGCGGTCCCTCACGTCCCGCTCGTGCGGCGGAGCGGCGGGCAGTCCGAGGTCGGTGAGGGCGCGGGCGAAGCCGGACTCGATGGGAGCCGTGGTCGGCGCGTCGGTGCGGGCGACGAGCCCGAGCCGTTCGTGCCCGAGGGCCCGCAGGTGGCGGACGGCGTCGTAGGCGCCGCCCTCGTGGTCGGTGCAGACGTGCTCGGTGGGGTCGCCGGGGCCGTGGGCGGCCAGCCGGCGTTCGACGAGGACGGCGGGGACGGGCAGGGCGAGGAGCTCCTCGGCGCGCCGTCCCGGGTCGGTGGCGGTGTGCAGGCTGGGGACGAGGAGGAGGCCGTGGACCCCGGCGGAGAGGAGCCGCTCGACGGCGGCGTCCTCCTCGGCGGGGTCGTACTGCGAGCAGGCGAGGACGAGCCGGGCGCCGGCCGCCGCGAGTTCCCGCTCGATGCCCTGGAGGACGCGCGGGTAGTAGTAGGTGGTGTCGGGGACGAGGACGCCGACGATCCGCCGGTCGGCCCGGTCGTTCTCGGGCCGGTGGGCGGAGAAGGTCCCCGCGCCCTGGCGGCGCTCGACGAGGCCGAGGGCGACGAGGTCCTCGTAGGCGCGGCGGACGGTGGTGACGGACAGGCCCGTCTCGGTGGCGAGGGCGCGCTCGGTGGGGAGCTTGCTGCCGGGGGGCCAGGTGCCGTCGAGGATGCCGCGCCGCAGCTCGGCCATGAGGGCCCGGAACTTCAGCTCCCGGCCGGAGGCCGGGGTCTCGCGTGCCGCCATCCGGGCCCCTTCGCGCAGGCCGGGGTCCATGCCCCGGGGTCATTGCTGATCGATTGCGCGCCGAATCCTATGACGTGTGCCCTCAGATCTCGTTTCGGGAGAGGGAGAGCAGTCGGTCGAGGACGCGCGGTCCGCCGGCCCGTACCCCGTCGTGCTCGAACTCGTCGGTCACCCAGGTCCGCAGTCCGCGCACGGAGCGCGCGGTTTCCAGGGAGTGCGCGGTGTCGACGTACATGTCGTCCTGGTAGACGGCGGCCGCCACCGGGACCTCGTTGGCGGCGAGCCGCTCGGGGTCGTACAGCGGGGCCCAGTCGGCGCGCGCGGCGAGCAGTTCGGCGGTCTCGCGGAGCGGGCGCAGGGCGGGGTCGGTGGTGAAGTGCCAGGGGTGGACGGTCTCGCCGGTGAAGAGCAGGGGCGCGCCCTCGGCGAGCGCCGTGCGGGCGTCGAACTCGGGGTGCCCGGCGCGGACCCGTTCGGCGGCCCAGTCGGTGGGGCCCTGCCCCTGGGCGTAGATGGCCTCGTGGAGGACGGCGTACAGCGGGTGTCCGGCGTACGAGAGATGGGCCTGGACCTGCTCGAGGAAGGCGTCGGCGAGGGCGGGACCGCCCGGGGTGGGCACGAAGGCGCCCTCCAGGAGCAGATGCAGCTGGTGGGTGCCGTCGCCGGAGCCGAGGAGGATGCCGAGGGACTGGAAGGCCTCGGCGGTCAGGAGGCCGCCGCCGGGGAGGGTGACCTCGTGGTCGAGGAGGTGGGCGGCGATCGCGCGGGCCCGTTCGGCGTCCTGCGGGTAGCGGGCGAAGTGGGCCTCGTTCTTGCGCCGGATGCGGGGGTACGCGGCGCGGTAGACCTCGTCGGCGGTGGCGTCCAGGGAGGGCAGGCCGCCGGTGACGAGGACCCGCTCCAGGCCCTCGGGGGCGGTGCTGAGGTAGTGGGTGGCGCAGAAGCCGCCGAAGCTCTGGCCCAGGACGGTCCAGGGGGCGCCGCCGGTGAGCCGGCGGCGGATCAGCTCGCAGTCCCCGACGATGGAGTCGGCGCGGAAGTGCGCCAGGTACGCGGCCTGCTCGGCCGGGCCTCCGCGCAGCGGCAGGGTCTGGCGGTTGGCAGGGGTGGAGCGGCCGGTGCCGCGCTGGTCGAGGAGGAGGACGCGGAACTCCTGCACGGCGCGGCCGAGCCAGGCCTGCGGGCCGATGAAACGGCGGGCGCCGAACCCGGGCCCGCCCTCCAGGTAGACCAGCCAGGGGAGCTGCTCGCGGCCCGACCGGTCCTTGTCGCTCGCGACGACCTCACGGCCGAAGACCTCGATGCGCTCGCCGTCGGGGCGGGCGTGGTCGAGGGGGACGGGGAACCGGTGGTCGGTGAGGACGAGGCCCGGCTGGCGGTAGGTGGTCAACGCTGCTCCTGCTCCTGTTCGGTACGCCCCCGCGAGGACAGTGGATCACACGGAGTGCGGGGTTCATCGGCGTGGGAGGAGTCCCTTCTCCGTGAGGTGGTTGCGTGCCACGTCCTCCGGGAGCCGCCGCCAGCTGTCGACCTGTTCGTTGAGGTGCGCGAGGTCGGCGGTGGTGAGGACCGTGTTGAGGCGGGCGAGCGCGCGGGTGACGCGCTCGTTCCCGGCGCGGGCGCGGTTGACGACGGGGACGATGAAGTCGGCGTTCTGCAGGTGCTTGTCGTCGTCGAGCAGCACGAGCCCGAACGCGTCGAGCGTGGCGTCGGTGGTCGTGGTGAGGACCAGCTGGTCCTGGCCGCTCTGCACGGCCTGTTTGGCCTGGGTGGTGCCGACGCCCTTGGGGTCGACGGCCGTCACGTCGATGCCGTAGACCTCCTTCAGGCCGGGGGCGCAGTAGGGCCGCCGGACGCACTCGTCGCCGGCCGCGAGGCGGATGGGCAGCCGGGCGGCGCCGAGGTCGCTGAGGGTCTTCAGGCGGTGCTCGGCCGCGTAGGCGGCGGTGACGGCGAAGGCGTTCTGGTCGACGGCGCGGCCGGGGTCGAGGACCGTGAGCCCGCGCGGTCCCGCTAGGGCGCGGAGGGCCGTCATGGTCCTGGGCAGGTCGGGCGAGCCGACGGTCGGTGCGTCCGCCCCGTGGGCCTTGGCGTTCAGCCAGTCGGCGAAGGTCGCCGCGTACTCCGGCACGACGTCGATCTGCCCCTGCTCCAGGGCCGGCGCGTACAGCTCGCGGTTGGTGACGGAGAGGATCCTGGTGCGGTACCCGGCGTCCTGGAGCAGCAGTGCGTACATCTGGGCCAGGAGGTCGCTCTCGGTGAACCCGGCCGAGCCGACGACCAGCCGCTGTCCGTCGCCCGGCTGTCCGGTGACGGCGTCCCGGTCCTCCAGCGCCGGGCCGGCGGTGCAGCCGGGGAGGGCGCCGCAGAGCAGCAGGGCGAGGCACAGGGCGGCGGGCCGGGTCACGTGCCGCTTCCCGTGGACCGCGCCGAACGCCTTCACGTCCCGCTTCCCGTCGACCGCGCCGAACGCCTTCACGTCCCGCTTCCCCTCGACCGCGCCGAACGCCTTCACGTCCCGCTCCCCGTCGACCGCGCCGAACGCCTTCAC